>JBAVQB010000032.1:0-6171 GCA_049693615.1 Candidatus Acidiferrales bacterium
CGTAGGCAGAAGTCAGGGTGTAGGCAATCACGGCCTGCTCCCGTGTTATGGCTTCTGTGGGGCTATCTGGATGAGTCGTTGCGAGCATTATGTCCAGGAAGGGATTCACGTCGCCGGCAAGGTCGGAGCCAAGAGCAACTGGAATGCCCGCAGCCAAAAGTGTCTTTAGCGGCTGCGCTTGGACGAATCCCAAGTCATGCGTAAAGTGCTTCTGCCAAGCGAGTTGTCGCGGATTCTGGACAACGATTACACCTAACCGTTTTACCCGTGGAGTGAGATCTGCGAACAAGCCGTGACCATGCTCAAACCGCACCCGGCGTCCGCGCCAGACCTCGATGCCACCGTCGGCCTCCATCGCGTCGAGCATGCTCTTGGCGGCCGGATAACCGTTGACATGAACCAGAAGTTGATCCTCTCCCTTTAAGGATTCGTCGAGCATCGCGGTCATTTGTTCACGCGGAAATGTCAATTGCTGGGTAGCCAGGAAACCCTCCAACGGCGACATCGCATCGACCGAGGTTTCCGGGTGGTTGATCTCCGCAAACAGCTTGGCTTGGGCTGGCCTTGAGGCAAACGTTCCTTCCAGCGGCGTGCCGTCCAGCATCCATTTCGTGCCGCTAACGGAAACCAGCCCTGAATGAATGTGGAGAACCGAAACGCCTTCCTCCACATTGCGGCCGCGGGAAGTAGATGCCGGCATGCGAATGATGCGAATGCGAATCGGACTCGGTATTTGAGACAGCAAAGCCAAGCAATGTTCGGGTGTCAAGTCTCCCGACATGTCCTGAATCGTGGTGACGCCCGATTTCGCTGCCTGGGAGAGGATGCTTCCGAGTTCCTTAAGAACGAAACCGTCACCCCCTCCACCGATGTCGTGTTCAACACTCAGCGCAGCGTACTCGCGTAAGACACCGGTAAGTCTGCCGTCCGAAGATCGCTCGTATCTGCCGCCCATGGGATCGGCATCGCCATCATGGATATTGAACCTGGTGAGGGCGGCGCTGTTGAGGATGGCGGCGTGCGCCGAGACCGTGAAGAGCACAACCGGAGAATGTGGCGACCACTTGTCGAGAAGAGTTCGATTCAGAGCTGTGTCGAAATAAGTAGATTCGCCGATTCCCCCGACAATGACTGTTCCCGCTTGTGCCTTGGGTATTGCCGAAGCAATTGCGGCCCTGATCTCGTCGAGGGAAGGGTTCGCGGTCTTAAGGTCCAGGTCGAGCTCGTCTTTCGGTGTGACCCACAAATGGTAGTGCGCGTCGTTGATGCCGGGAATTACAGTGCGCCCAGCGAGATCGATTTGTTTCGTCTGTGGACCAGCGAGAGCCCTGATCTTGTCCGTATCGCCGGTGGCAACAATGCGTTCACCGCGAATGGCAAGCGCTTGCACGTAGGGATGCGCGACATCGCTGGTAAAGATTTTCCCGTTAAACAAAATCAGATCAGGAATAGACTCTTGTCCGCACACAAGACTCGCAACCGCCCCGGCAGCGAGGCAAACAATGAGGATTACTTTCCATTTCGACGCCATGGAAAATACCCTCACAGGCGCACCAACCAAGTTACGAATCTGAGCCAAGAATCAGTAACACCGATCAACATGAATGCCGGAAAAGACGCCAAGACGGCAGCTCCTCCCCAGCCAAAAGCAGGATGCAAACGTCTGTGCTTGATCGTGTCGTACGGGATGCAGGCGAGCGGTGGGATTTCCGTAACCGCGACCAATCCCCAAAATCCAACTGTGTCCCACACGTAGGGAATGCGTCCGATGGCAGGCAGAAGGATGCTGCAACAGGCTAAAACCATCACTCGTTTATGAAAATCTGGGCGCCTCCTCAGATAGAGCGCAATCGCAACAAGCACCAGGAACATGAGGCTCGTTCCGAAGTCCATGGCCAATGGACGAACGCCTAAGTGTGTGAACGAGGCCGGATGCGCCACATAACTTCTTCTTACCGCGTGAATCGCAACGGTCCAAGCTACGCCCGTGCACAGCGGCGCGAGAATCGCGCCTAAAATACCCAGCCGCCGATGTAGATCGACTCGATCCTTGGCTACAAGCAGCGCTTGCACAAAAAACAGAACGAACCACGACGTAAAAAGGAATCCGTGCAGATGAAGCAAAACCGGCAGTCGGCGGACCTCGAATATCGGCCTTAAGTAGTACGTGCGAGCGAATCCCGCAAAAACAATCAGGAAAGCGCAAACGGGAAACCAGAGATAGAACCGGCTAGCGAGGCGGCTCGGGGCGTTCGTGGGAAACTTCAATGTGCTGCGCAAGCTGGCGACCTGAACTTTACTCTTCATTGCTGCTGCTTCCGCTTCACGGATCGCCGATTCGCGGCTCTCGCACAGTCGCCGCGATCGCTCCGCAACTTGCGCATGTTCTCTGTGGGGTCTCCCGCGGCTAACTCCCGCGGGCCAGAACATGCCAGTCTTCCTTCAGGTCTCTTTCGAATGGAATCCAAGTAGGACGGAGGGATCAGGAGATGCGTTCGCGGGTTCACTCGATTCTCGCTTCCGATTCGGCCGCCGGAACTACCCTGCAGACTCTGACAATTCCTGTCACGCGAACCGAGGCGTGCTCGCCGCACTCACAGCACCCGAACTCGAGCATCACAAGAACGTCTTCGCCACACGGCAGGACAACGCGCTGAGCGCGAGCGAATTCCGGGCTGCAACGGGCTCCGCCTCCCGTTGCGACCAGATCCGCGGATGTCATTTGCAGTTCCACTGTCGTCGCCCCTATGATTACTGTCTGCTTGCGTTCCCTCGTTCCGACCCATCCGATCTCGCTACGGCTCGACCTTATAAAGCGTGACCATGCCGGTGGTCATGTGCTCGTCGACGTGGCAGTGGTACATCCAGATGCCGGGGTTGTCCGGGACCATGTCGGCTGTGACCATTTCCGCTTGCGCCAGGGAAAGCACGTCCGTGCGGTGTCCTTTCGCGACCACAACATTGCCATGCCAGTGCGGGGTGTGCCCCTGGATGACACCCCCGAGGTTGGTCAGGTACCAGCGCACCCGCTCGCCCTTTTTCATGGTCATCATCGGTCCGTTCCCGTACATGTACCCGTTGATCGAGGAGCGGAAGTTTTCGGAAGAGAATCCCGAACCCAACAAGGATAAAAGTCCGTCGGCGTCGAAGGGCTTGTGTTCATACTTGTTCACGCCTTTGGGATCGGTGGCGTAGGTCTGAATGTTGTGATCGAGATACCAGCTGATGTTCTCGTCGAAGATCATGAAGAGGTTGACGAATTCACGGTCAACATCCTTGGGCCGCCCGTCGGGCCCGGCCATCCCCCGCGCGGTAATAATGATGGGACCGATCAGACCGCTGTTAACGTCACGCGCCTCGTTGGCGTGGGAGTGGTAGAGCCAGATGATGGAACTGCCATCGGCTGGTCCGGGCCCCGCGCGCTCCGGAACTTCCCAGGTGTAGGTGTGCGTCTCGCCGGGGGGAACGACAGAATTGGCCTTGTCGGCAGCGGACGAGCCGTCGTCGTAAACGGCGCCCTCCGAGTCTTTGTTATAAAACACGCCATGCGGATGCATGCTGTAAGGCTTGGTGGCGTTGTTCCGGAAGATCACGCGGATGGTCTCACCGACCTCGGCGCGGAGGACCGGGCCGAGAATTCCCAAGTGCTGCCATTCCGGAGGCCGGGGCTTGAGAGTCTTGAAGGTCGCGTCGGTGTACTCGCGGTATATCGCCTTCCGGTAAACTTTGCCGATGCTGTGCGGGCCGCGTTGCATAAACGTTGCAGAGTAGCCTGCGAACTGCATCCCCATCATTTTGTCGACGCCGTCCGGCGCGTAATCCCAATCCACTTCATCGGCTGCGATGAAGTAGGTGTGGACTTTGCCCTTGGATTCTGGAAGCGCCGACTGGGCCGCGCTTACGGAGGCAAGACTCAACGCGATCAAATAGAATCCAGCAATCAAGCGTTCCATTAGTTTGTTCATGACATTCTCACTGGCTTTTACCTCTCGGCTGGCTGCCCAGGGCGGTACTTCATCTCGTAAAATGTCTGGTTTGCCTCGTTGGCAGCGTATTTCAGAGCCACCACGAAGATTCCCGTGAAAAGTGCTAACGCCGCCAGCAGAGTCATCACCATCCCGAGAACGACGGCCGCGTGCTTTAGCGTGTTCATCACAGAGGGGCCGCGGTGGCCGCTATAGACGGGACAAATCGCTTTGTCTGCTTTTCTCTCCGCGGGACGAGGAGCGATTTTGGGTTGGTCCAAGTCGGAATGCAGATGGAGCATTCTTGAAATTTGCGCGCCCATGACGAGATACTCCTCATTTTGCAAGTGACGTAGCTGAGGCGGACCAGATGCCGCCAATTCGATTCGGGCCGCGCTCACGTGCGGCGAATGTGCGAGAAACGAACCGCCGCGTCAATAAAACAGCGCGTTAAGCCTGCCTTAACTGAAAACTTCTGTGTTTGCTGGCAGTTAGAAGGGATATTAACCGCGGTTTGCCTTCATCGTGATAGACTCGGCACAATTGCCGTCTTGAATTATGGGTACATTCGAACCGAAAATTGCGACCTACCGTTTCGGTCCCTTCGAACTGGACCCTGTCGAAGGGCACCTTTCTCGCGACGGCTCTCGCGTCAAACTGCAAGACTTGCCCTTCCGTCTTTTGCTGATGCTGGTCGAGAGACCCGGGGAAATCGTTACCCGCGAAGAAGTGCGGCAGCGGCTCTGGCCAGAGAATACTTTTGGCGACTTCGACAACAGCCTGGGGGTCGCCGTGAGAAAAGTGCGTGAATCCTTGGGAGACGACGCGGAAAGCCCTCGCTTTGTCGAAACTATCCCCAAGCGTGGATATCGCTTCTTAGGCTCAGTGAAGCGCGTCGCGGACGTGACCGAACAATCCAAGATTCCGGACGCGCTCCAGTCGGAACGGGGATCCGCTCCGGGCGCGCGCTCCTCAACCAGTCGATGGGTTACCATCCTGGCGATTCTCTTGGGTTCCGTGCTGTTGCTTCTCGCTGGTGCGCTTACGCTCCGAACCGTTCGGAGGCACTACCCCTCTACGACAGAGGCGCGGACTTCGCCTTCTCGTCCCCAAGTTCGCCGGTCCGTCGCTGTTCTGGGTTTTCGCAACCTGCCCGGCCGCAAGGACGATGATTGGTTGTCGCAAGCTTTTTCAGAAATGGTCAGCACGGAATTGGCAGCGGGAGAGGGCCTGCGCGTTGTCTCCGATGAGGACGTGGCACGCGCCAAACGCGAACTGCCCCTGGAAAATGGGGAAACATTGGGAAAACACAGCCTGGAACAATTACGGAAAAATCCTGGCGCAGATGTGGTCGTGATCGGATCGTACACGATCATGCCAGCAAAGAGCGGGGAGCGGATCCGCCTGGATATCCGGCTGCAGGACACTGTCAATGGGGAGACGATCGCGGAAGATGCGGTAACCGGGAGCAAAGACGATCTATTTGAACTGGCGACTCGCGCTGGGGCGCAACTGCGGAACAGTCTCGGAATGCCTGCGCTCGCGCTAGAGACCGCCCAGGGCGTCCGCGCGTCGCTTCCTTCGAATCAAGCGGCGATACGGTTCTATTCGGAAGGCAAAGCGAAGCTTTGGGACTTCGATTTCGTTGGGGCGCGAGATCTGCTGTTAAGAGCAGTGGCTTCGGATCCAAATTTCTCCCTAGCGCATTCCGCCTTGTCCGACACGTGGTGGCATCTGGGTTATGGAGAGAAAGCCAAAGCCGAAACCATGCGCGCGCTTGAACTTTCTGCGGCGCTTCCCCAAGAAGAGCGCTTGCTTATCGAGGGTTCCTATCGCGGTACGATGCAGGACTGGCCTCGAGCCGCGGAAGTGTATCGAACCCTGTTTCAACTTCATCCGGACAGCCTGGGATACGGGCTCCATCTGGCCGCTGCGCAGTATCACGTCAAGCCCGCTGACGCACTGCTCACCTTGAAAGCACTTCGTCGGCTTCCCGCTCCGGCTAGCGACGACCCAAGGATCGATCTTCTAGAGGCGGCCTCACTGAACACGCAAGATCTCCCTGCGGCCCAGGCTGCGGCGAAGCGAGCCATAGCCAAAGGCACTGCGCTGGGTTCTCCTTTCATCGTGGCTCGCGCTTACGGAATCCTCTGTCAGCAGGACTCCGCCGCCGGGGTGTCCACCGCAGAAAGCATCTCCGATTGCG
>JBAVQB010000033.1:0-71624 GCA_049693615.1 Candidatus Acidiferrales bacterium
GGCAGGCGCTCAAGGTATGACTCATGATTGGGGTGAAGTCGTAACAAGGTAGCCGTAGGAGAACCTGCGGCTGGATCACCTCCTTTCTAAAAGAAAAGGGAGTACGACCTGCTTCGGTAGCAGGCACGACTCTTCATCCCGGATCTTAGGATCTCGGGAGCTCGGTCCGCTTCTCTCCTCGACTTGTCGAGCGGAGAAGCACTCAATGGGCCGGACGGGTTCTGGTAAGTCTCATCCGATATCAAAGAGTTTGCAGACAAACGCACGCCTGCCTCGGCGGGCAAGCCCCGGTTCAATTTCTCTTTGAGCCGGGGCTTTTTGTTTGCATCCGCCTTCATCTTTCCGCATCTGAAAACCGCATCCCCGGTCAAGGAATTTTTCAACCCTTCATGACCGCTGAACCAGAAATCGTAGAAGCTATGCGTTTGCAGAATCGGTTCATTCCCGGTGAGGTCTAGGATGAAGTATTCTCGATCGTTGGTGATGTTCATTGTCGTTGCTCTGCTTGTGCTTGGAACATCGCTCGCGGCGAGAAGTTCGACGCTCCACGCCGAAAACGTCGCTCCAGCTTCTTCGGCGCAAAATCTGCAGGCGCCACGAACTTTCCTAGACGCCGATGAACGCTACAAAGCAGACATCTTGGTCGTGGTTGCCCATCCTGATGACGAAGCCGCGGTGACGCCATACCTAGCGAGAGCCATCGACGAAGGCAAGCGCGTCGCTGTGATTTATGGCACGCGCGGGGGGAGCGGAGCAAACCAAGCGGGAGCGGAGCACGCCGCTGCTCTGGCGGACATTCGAGAGATTGAAGCGCGCAAAGCTTGCGCGACGCTTGGAATTACGAACGTTTGGTTTTTGGGCGGCAGGGACACCGCCAGTCAAAACGTCTTGCAGTCTCTGGCAACCTGGGGACATGGAGCGACGCTCGAAGAGATGGTGCGGCTCGTGCGGCTAACGCGCCCCGAGGTTATGCTCACATTTTTCCCGGGCGTATTCATCGGTGAAAATCATGGCGACCATCAAGCCTCCGGCGTGCTCGCGACGGAAGCCTTCGATTTGGCCGGCGACGCAGCAGTATTCGCCTCCCAAGTGGCCGGCCCAACGCGGCGCTTGGAACCCTATCTCGAAAATCTGCGGCCCTGGCAGCCCAAGAAGATTTATTACTTCGAAACTGGGACTGAAAAATTCAAAGATTCCGGGCCCTCCTACGCAGTTACGGAAATTTCGAAGTCGCGCCATATCCCTTATTGGCGTGTCGCCCTCGAATCGTTCAAGGCGCACGAGACCCAGGAGAAAAAATATATTGATTCTCTCGGAACCATGAGCGAGCAAGATCTCGAGAAGCAAGCTACCGACGCGTGGGGTTCGGAGCAAACATTTGTTTTGGGAAAATCATTGGTGGGAGGAAGCGTCACAGGAGATATATTCGAGAACATTTCCGCTTCTCCAGCAGTTCCAGCCCCCCGGGTGTTGCCGTCAGCGTCTGTGCCCATGCAGGTATCGATCGAACTGGGCGGTCCGTGGAGTTTCTACCGCGATTTCCGCTTGGCTCATGGATTGGAGCAATTGCCTAAGCTAGATATTCCTGAAATTGCAATCGCCGCCGGCGGCACGCTCGAAATTCCGGTATGGCTACAGAATCCAACGAACGCCGTCCAAGAAATCAAGCTCAATGTCACGGTACCGGACGGTTGGACTGTAAACAATGGGGCGGATCTCTATTCAGTGCGCCCCGGTAAAGACGATGCTGCGACAATTGAAATCGCTGTGCCGCAACTTCCAGCGTCTGAAACCACATCGAAAGACACCAACGAGGTGTCCGTGACCGGAGAGTCAAAGGGCCAGAACATCGGGACGATTAAGCTACGGGTCCAGTTGCGTTCACACTCCCTTCCCCAGTAGAAAGGTCTTTGCATTGCGATCTTGGCGACATGCCAGCGTCACTTCAGCCGGCGAGAACACGTCGTAACCCGACTAGGAGGTCCGAAGCCTTTACTCCGTCTGCTTGATGGATTGCCCCTCCTGAACGCCGTTGAATTTGCCATCTTTGTCGAACGTGAAGATCAAGCTTGTGGTTCCGATCTGCGCACAAGCATGACAACCGTCTCGGAGAATGTAGTCCACTACAAATAATTGTTGGCCTGATTCTGAATGCTCCACCAAGGGTTTGTCGATGTGGAAGCGGTCGCCCGGCCATATGCTGATGTTTGGATACTTCTTCGCCAGCGCGGCATACGTCGGATTCTTGGAAAAGTTTTCTAGCGCTACGAATTTCTGGCCATCGACATCTACGGTTGCAGGGTCGCCGTTCACAAGAAGGACTCCATCCAATTCGTTGGCGCGGAACGGGTACTCGATGTAGGCAATATCCACCAGGCCAACTTTGCGAAAGGCGCGGACGAAGATGAGTCCTTTGTTGGAAGTCGATTTTACAAAAGCTACAGCTTGAGAGGAGGCGCCGTCAGCCCGCATCTCGGCGAGAAAACAATCATTCAAATCGGCGGGATTAGCTTTAGCGCATTCCTCATGGATCGCCGAGAGAACTTGCGGAGAAGGATTCCAGACCGCATCGGCTCCTAGACGTTGGGTCGGAACAGTCGCAGGCTCGACTGGGTTTTGTCCCGCAAAAAAAGCTCCGCACGCGACACACAAAAAGACTAGCAGCCGGCTTATGCGCTTCATACTTGCTGCAAAGGTGACGCTGTGCACGTCAAGAAATATTTTTTATGGGCCTGGAACGAAGATCTTATCAGCCGCCGAAATATCCACGCCACGCTGCTCTGTTCGGACCTTAAACCCTCGGAGCTCGCCTTTAGGCTTTTTCGTACGCTCGGTGGCCCAGCTCAGCCAATATTGATTCTTCAAGACCATATCCAGCTGTTGAAGAAATGGAGCGTAGGACACCGGTGTGAAGAAGCCCTGAAAGAAAGCTTCTCCGCCTGTGGCATCAGCTATTTTGGCAAGGTTGCTCTGACCTAGATTCAGGTGCCACGAGTTTCGCGTGACACGTCCCACTCCGGTGGCAAAAAGTGTATGAATCATGACGCCTGCTTTTTGGGCGTTGATGATCGTGGAATCGACATCCGGACTGGTGGGAAAGTCTCCACGAAACCGATCGATGCCATCGGCAATGAGTAGAATCTCACGGCGAGCCCCTCCGGTAACGGGCCAGCCCTTCATCAGGCTCATGACCGAGAGATAGATGCTTGAATACGCGCCGGTGTATCCGAGAGGTATGCGGACAGACTTCGCAACGGCGTCGTGGTCGGTACTGAATTGGGACGCCGGCTGAACCGCGCCGTTACTTGCATAGAACACTCCAACGGCGGCGCTAGCGGGTTGGGAACTGATGAAGTTTCTCAAATCTCCAAGCTGGACGGCAAGGTCGGTGCTGTCGGCGTCATCAATAACGATGGCGAGCTGAAGCGCGGCTTTGTCTCCCTGTGCCGGAATAAAGTTCGTAACCTCTCGCTTTTGCTTTCCTTCGGTGACGTTTACATCTTGCTTTCCAAGAGCAGGCGGAGCCGTGTATTTGGGCCCTAGCGTGGTTACCACGGTTGTTACTTGAACATTGGAGGATGACGCTTTATCCTGTGCTTGAGTTGGAAACAGACTCGCTAGAACGGCTGCAAAAATAAAAACAGTTGGGAAAACGTAACCGAACTTACGCATTTCTACCTCCTCCAAAGTCAGTTTTAACAAGGCGTCTTAACCCAGGAGAACTGTATTCAGGGTAAAATTTCCTTGCGGGCGTAACTGTATTAAGGGAAACGCCTTCCTGTCAAGTGAGAGGATGCAGACGATCAGTAAACCAAGGTGAGCTGTTTCCTGCGCTCGACCCATTCCTGAGTCGCGAAAATTCTAGGAGTAAGTTCGATGAGCCGCGGGAGCATATTGAACACGGCTACCGGTCCCCACTCCGTCCCTTTCCGAGTGCGGAATCCCTTCTTGTTGAGTTCTTCTGCTACCTTGGTCAAGGAAATATCCTGAATGATTAATTCCATCATCGACAGAAGAAATTGCATTTCCTTTGGATTTTCCTCGAGATGTTCGCAATCTCCGGAGACGCGTGTGCCGAAAGGAGCGTCTTCGACTGTGATGCCCGGGCCTTCGGTTTCGACTTCCTTTTCCCGTTCCCATTCGATGCCGACCATGCGCCAGCCGGCCTGTTGACGCTGCTTCAAGTGTTGGGGGTCCAGACTGCCTTCCAGCGATTCCCTAATGCGCTCCAGTTTTGCCATACGCCCTCCTTCGTCTCGAAGAGATGTGTTTGAACCGCACCTCGATTTCCGACCCGGCAACGCGCCGCTCAGTTCCTCTTTGCTTCATTTGCCGCCACGGAGGGCTCGTGTTGTTGCAGCCAGGATTGCAGAAGAGGCTGCTGGTGCGCGCGAACATCGATACAGCTATTGATTTGCTCGAGCGTCAATTTCAGTTCGTGCTCGGCGGCAGGAATCTTGTGCTCGGAAAAGAACTGCTGCACTTCGTTGCGCTTATTCGTATCGCAAAAGACATCGGCAGCCTGTACCAGCGTTGATTCGGAATAATTACTGAGTTTCGTTTCAATCTCGGACCAATGTTGCCGCATGAATTCCCAAGTCAACTGTCGTCCAGCGGGATTTGCCATGACTGCGCGAATCACCTGCGGTGCGTCTTGCGCACGCATGGCCGGCGATATAGCGAAATTCAGTGTGCGAGTGAGCAGGGCTGGATCGCTGAACAGGCAAAGCGCCTGCCCAAAAACGATGAACTCCTCCTGAGTCTTGATTTGCGCGAAATGAGCCAGGATACGGTTATACAGCGTAGCATCGCCCTCTCGAACAGCTATACCAACGGCCGCAAAAAGCAAGGTTTGATCAACCGGTTGGCCATTGAGCGCCTTATCGAATAGATCTCGCGACATTTGTATAACCTGGGGGTCGCGACCCAGGGCACCGAGTACGGTTAGCAGACTCGCCCGTAGGGAACGCGTTTCGTCTGAATCACTGGGAGCCGAAACCAATCCGAGTTTCTCGGCGACTGGACCATAGGTATTGCGAACCCAAGCCTGGTACTGAGCGCGATCCGCATCGGTGATCAGGTAATCGGCCGCAAACGTGAGTTGATTCGAGACGTAGTTCATCACTGCGGCGGAGTTATCGTCCTTCATGTCTTGAGCGAGCGCCAAAACGTCTCCAACGGTCAAGCGATTCAAACTAACCTGCGCGATGACGTCGTTCAGAAGCAGATAGCGTTCGCCGGGGGAAAGCGTGCGTTCAGCGGAAGAGGAAATAAGTTTCAAGTTTTCCGAGTCGTACCCTGAGCGGTAATAGCCGCGAGCGCCTGAGTTACCGAAGACTGCAGTTCCACACCCCGGAAGCACAACCTCCTGCTCTTTTGCAGCCAAGAGTTGGCACTTCTCGTCTTTTCCAATCTTCAAGCAAACAGGAATCTGCCACTGTTCTTTAGAACCCTCTTCGAATATGGCACGATCGGAAAAATAACGCTGTTGCGATAGCGCGATCTTTGTCCTGCCATCGCTGCACACAGTCTTCAATGTCACCAGCGGGACGCCTGGCTGTTTCACAAAGCTTTCCATGATGCGATCCACAGGCTGATGGGACACTTGGGTAATCTCATTCCAGAAGTCTTCCGAAGTAGCGTTGGCGTAGGAATACTTTGCAAGGTAAGAATTCACGCCTTTGCGAAAGACGTCTTCGCCGACGTCGCCTTCCACCATGGAGAGAACTGCAGCCGCTTTGTTGTAGGTGATGCTATCGAATAATTCCTGTATTTGAGCGGGGGTCTCGGCGTGAGCTTCAATCGCGCGAGTGGAACTCAGTGAGTCTGTATCCATAGCGCCTGTGCTGGAGCTCACCGCATCCGTTTGAAAATTCCACTCGGGTTTCCACGCTTCCACAGGCTTGAATGACATCCAGGTCGCAAAACCTTCGTTAAGCCAAACATCGTCCCACCACTTCATGGTGACCAAATCGCCAAACCACTGGTGCGCCATTTCATGCGCGACGAGGTCCTGAGCCACTATCTTTTTGAGAAAATAAGAGGATTGTTTGGGATCCACAAAAATCAAGTCGCGAGAAATGATGCAGGCTGTATTCTCCATGGCACCCGCGGAAAAATCCGCGACACCCAAAATATCAAGCTTGCCGTAGGGATATTTGATTCCGAAATACTTGTTATAAAACTGCATGCTGAATTCGGCAGCTTCGAGGGCAAAGCCTGAGTATTGCTTCTTGCCGGGAACACCGCAGACGCGTATGGGAATGTCGTCGGCGCTGCCTTCCAGGCATTCCCAATCACCGATGGCAAGCGCGACAAGATAGGACGACATCTTGGGAGTGGTGGAAAATTTCAAAGTATGTTTGCCATCGCCCGGTCCGGGTGTGTCTGACACAATTTTGCCATTCGAAATGGCGGTATCGCCTTTGTCGATGATCGCGGTGATGTCAAAGGTGGCTTTGTAGGAAGGCTCGTCAAACGAAGGATACATTCTTCGCGCGTCGGTATTTTCGAGCTGCGTGATTGCATACTTGCGATTGTTGGCTTTGCTCAAATAGAGGCCGCGAAGCTGGCCGTTCAGAATGCCGGTATAGCGAATATGTATTTCGGCCGGCCCGGCTGCGAGCGGCTCCGGCACGGTGAAGGCGGCCATTTCGTTTTTTTCGTCGGTGGTTACTTGAGCGGTCTGAGTTTTACCGCCGGAGGCAATCGTTACTTCCGCGAATTTAATCTCGGCTGCGTTTAAAGTGATCGAAGAGGATGGTTTCAGGAGCCGGATCTGAATTGTTTCGTCGCCTGCGAAGTTCTCATCGGCAAAATCCGGGGTGATCGTCAACTGGTAGTGATCGGGCGCTGCAAGGTCTGGAATCCGTTGCCCGAAGGTGGCTGGAGCAAGGAAAGCTAACTGGAACAACAGCACTGTGAAACCAATTTTCTTCATACCGCTCCTTTTTTTCCACTTTTCGGATATTACGGCAATGATCTGCCATACCGAGTGTCAGACGCCTTACAAAGAATCTAACCGACAAATTCGCAGATTTGCGCTTCAAATGCAGAGCAAACACCGTACCTTGGCATCAATCTCCAAGACTATGCCGCTAAAGCTCTTAGTCCTTCGACATTAAGCATGCCGCCGAGCTCCTGCCCGATTATGGGATACTCTGTCGCTAATCCGGACATCGATATAAATATAGCAGGCCCACCTTCACGGGTTGATACGCGCTCTCAGGGAATTTATTTCAGAGTGGTATATTAGAGTCAAAGTCGCGCTCGACCGATGCTCGTCGAGCCTTTGTGAAATGGAATTAGGTTTTACAAATTGTTGGCCCTACAATTGACGCTCCGGCCGTTCTCTGCGACGTTTATTAAAATCCACTATTTTCTGAATAGGAGCATTTATGAAGATCGCGCGCATTCTCACAATACTGGCTGCTTGTTTGGCCGTAGTGGCGATAGCTAGCGCAGACTCCGTGACGCTGCGCAATGGCGATCACTTGACTGGGATCATCGTCACCTCCGACGGCAAAGATCTCACTCTGAAGACAGATTTCGCGGGCGAGATAAAAATAAAATGGGACGCGGTGAAAGAAGTATCTTCAGACAAAGCACTTTACGTTGTTACATCCGAGAAAAAAACCGTAAATGGCACGATCACTTCGGATGGCACGAACCTGATTGTACATACCTCCGGCTTGGGTGAAGTACGAGTGCCGCTGGCGCAAGTTACGATTGTGCGTTCCGCGGATCAACAAACGGCTTACGAAAAAAGTTTGCATCCGAGCCTGATAGAAGGATGGAAAGGCGGAGTGAATATAGGATTCGCGCTCGCACGTGGAAACAGCGATACCACGAATTTAAGCACAGGATTCACCGCGGATCGCAAAACGCTGACGGATGAGCTGACCATTTATGAGTCGTCAATTTATTCCAGCAACGGCGGAGTAAATAGCGGCGTGACAGCTAATGAGATCATCGGTGGAATAAAATACGATCGAAATTTCACAAAGAGACTTTTCGGGTTTGTCAGCGGGGACTTCACCCATGATGAA
Organism: Candidatus Acidiferrales bacterium; assembly: GCA_049693615.1. Taxonomy (GTDB): domain Bacteria; phylum Acidobacteriota; class Terriglobia; order Acidiferrales; family UBA7541; genus Palsa-295. The sequence goes on from JBAVQB010000033.1 coordinate 8,049, forward strand.
TTGCAGGGGCTGAATCTCCGGTCGATTTACAGCGGCGGGCTAGGTTGGCACTGGATCAGCAATCCGAATACCACACTCGACTTGCTAGGAGGCATTAATTACACGCGCGAAACTTACAGCAGCGGAGCAACCTCAACTGCCCCCGCAATGAGCGTGAATCGCAATTTGCCGGGTATTACCGCTGGAGAAATTTTGATGCATAAGTTCGGAGCTTCAACCGTGGTCACTCAGGATTTCTACTTCTATCCGAACTTGAACGATATCAGCCAATATCGTTTTTCCGCCGATGCAGGCTCCGTCACGAAGATTAACAAATGGCTGGGCTGGCAGTTGAGCTTCAGCGACCGTTACGTCTCGGACCCGCCGATCGTGGGCACAAAAACCAACGACGTAATCCTATCGACAGGACTGAATGTAAGTTTCAGCCATTAAGGGAATCTTCGCAGCGAGGAATGGTGGGCCTGGGTAGACTTGAACTACCGACCTCGCCCTTATCAGGGGCGCGCTCTAGCCACCTGAGCTACAGGCCCACGGCATGTATTTCGCCCGCTTTAGATTTGATAATTCTAACATGGCCGAGCGAGGAGCCGTATAGGCGAAGTGCGCGCGATTCAAAATCGTTCAATATGCATTCGCTTCGCGGAGTTTTCACTAAAGCTTGTTTAGGCCGTCTAGCGCCGCTACTTTGTAGGCTTCGGCGAGCGTGGGGTAGTTAAAGACTGTGTCGCGGAAATAGTCCACTTTGCCGCCGTAATACAAAACCGCCTGGCCGATGTGAATAATTTCCGTAGCGCGCTGGCCTATCACGTGCACGCCCAGAAGCTTTAGTGTGTTGCGATCGAAAAGAACTTTAAGCATTCCCGTTTCGTCGCCCAACATCATGCTCTTCGCTAATTCGGCGTACTTGGCGATACCCACTTCGTAAGGAACTTTCGCGGCTGTGAGTTGTTCCTCGTTTTGACCCACCACGGAAATTTCGGGGATGGTGTAAATGCCGTACGGAAACAATTCGGTAATGTGTTCCGAAGGCGCTCCGAACATGTGGCAGCTCGCGAGCCGGCCTTGTTCCATCGACGTGCTGGCCAGAGCGGGAAATCCAATAATATCGCCGGCCGCGTAGATATGCGGAACATCGGTCTGATAGTGTTCGTTCACCTTGATTTTGCCGCGGGCTTCGGGTTCTAAACCGGCTGCTGTCAGGTTTAGGCGATCGCCATTTGCTTGACGGCCGACCGCATAAATCAGCGCATCACCTTGCACCTTCTTCCCGCTTTCGAGTTCGGCAAATACCCGGTCGCGCTGGGGATCGATTCCAACTCGCGTCACTTTTTCGCCCAGGCGAAAGGTTGTTCCCATTTGGCGGAGGTGATAGGCGAGGGCCTCAATAATTTCACGGTCCACAAAGTCCAGGAGAGTCGGGCGCTGATCTATCAACGTGACTTCTGTTCCTAAAGCGGCGAGGAAGGAGGCATATTCAAGCCCTACGACTCCTGCGCCCACCACGATGATTTCTCTGGGCAAACCTTCCATAGACGAAAGGTTGTCGGTATCGAGAATGCGCTTATCGTCAAACGGAATTTGTGAGTTTCGTGCCGGCCGTGTTCCGCATGCAATCAGAATATGATCTCCACGGACAGTAATTTTCTCGGAATCTCCTTGAACCTCGATGGTATTTGGATCGGCGAACTGCGCGGTGCCCTGAAACACCGTCACGCCATTGCGTTTGAGCTGCGCGCGAATCACTTCTGTCTCTCGGGCCACGATCGCCTTCACGCGAAAAGAAAGATCTTGAACCGTAATATCGTTTTTCCCTCGATAGCTCTCACCGTAAAATGCACGCACAGCATTTCCAGTAAGTTGAAAAATGGCCTCGCGCACGCTCTTGCTTGGAATTGTGCCGGTATGAACGCAGACGCCGCCTATCATCAGCGTGCGATCGATCACCGCGACACGCCTGCGCATTTTTGCCGCGCAGATAGCGCCCTTTTGCCCCGCCGGACCGCTTCCGATTACGACCAGGTCAAAGTGCGAGTTAGCCATGGAACCGCCTGATGAATTTTGTTTCAATCATTCGCGGCGAGCGTCATCGATTCATAATAGTTAAGACGGATACAAAACGCCGCAAGTGTAACGCAGTCCTCTTTCTAGAATGTGAATGTTTAAGCATACTGAAAAAACTGAAGGGATGCCATCTGACAGGAATTTGATCGCGGATGGGTTAACGGACAGTTGCCGAAGCCCTTGGGAAGGGCCGAATGGATGGCTCGAGATCTTACTTCGTGTAGTGGGCGGCGAGGGCGAGAAAAACCAGCCGACCGCGCCCGTTACGCCAATGCGATCAAGTCTATTTCAACGCAGAAATCCCGCGGGAGCCTAGCGACTTCCACCGTAGAGCGCGCAGGGGGATTAGACGGGAAGTAGCGCGCATACACCTCGTTCATCGCTGAAAAATCGTTCATGTCTTTCAGGAATACGCTCACTTTGACGACACGATCGAGGGAAGATCCCGCGGCTTCCAGGATTGCCTTCAGATTCTCGAGCGTGTGCTGCGTTTGATGTGCCGTGTCGCCTTCTATTGCTTTGCTGGTAGCGGGGTCGAAGGCCGTTTGGCCGGAGATAAATATGAATCCGTTCGCTTTGATTGCTTGCGAATACGGACCGATCGCCTTAGGCCCTTTTTCGGTGTAAACGACTTCCCGCATCCGACCTCCTCACGCGATGGCTTTTCTAATTTTTCCCGTCTGCTGCGTTTTCATACTTTTCCATAAATTCCGGCGGAATCCCTGCTTTGTAAATCCACGCGCGGAACATGGGCGCAAGATCTTTATTGGTTACGTTCTCGAGTGCCGCCCGGATGTCTGGGTAACTGACCCGTTGACCGCGCAGCAGGATTCTGATTTGCGTTAAGGCTCGACGAACTGACTCTTCACCATAAGCATCTTCGAGCGCAATGAAAAACAAGGGCGCCTTCGCCAGCGCGATTCGACGCTGTTCGATGGGATCTTGTGCCGTGGTCGAAATGAGAGGCCTTTCGACCGCTTCTTTGCACGCCTCCCTGTATTCGCTGAGAAACTTCAGTATGAGCTGGCGCCGCTTAGCTTGGCCGTCGAGGGCTTCGCCAACTACAATGTCGGCATACTCCGGCAGGCCTTTGCTGATACCGATAGGAGAATCCGGGTATATATCGCCGAACCAACTGCGCGCCAATCCACTTGCGATCAGTCTAGAGAAATTTGCGCTGTCAATACCGAGCGCGATGGCCTGGGAATTGACCAGAACGCCGGCGGGAAAGGGAGTAGCTAGAGGTTCGTCTGAACCCGCGGCATGCAGACCCGCTGATTCGACACTGTGCACGCCCAGACTATTTTTCCTGAGGGGGCCGAAATTCTTTTGAAGAATATTCACTACTGAAGCGATTTGCTGATCGGCCTTAGCCGGATCTTCTTTAAGCGGTTCGAAAGTCCAGAATATGGCGCCACCGCTTCGCTGTTTCGAAGATGCCGTCACATATCGCCCGGCCAATATGTAGGGTTCCAGCTCGCCTTTCCGCAGTTCAAAGCGATATTCAACCATTCCCCGAGTTTTCTTTCGCCCTTGCGGCTTTCCCGATGACAGCAGGAGAAAATCTCCTGGAACTTGAACCGAATAGGTTGTGCGATCCGGAGCTGCGGGAAACGAAGACAACGCATAATTAGGCGGTTGAAGCGTGGGAAGCCAGCCAGGCGAAATCAGATAAAAGGAGGCCGCAGCAACTCCGACGCGAGTCTCCGCTCCTTCTGGCTCGCGAAAGGTATATTCGATGACAAGGTCGCGGCGTTGTTTCGGATTCCAGCCCGGGTCGAATGGAATGCGGAATTTTGTCGTCTGCCCTTCTTGAGATCCTCCTGAAACCGGTGCGGCATTAACCCCGTGTCCATCTACTTTAATAAGGAGATTTTTTACTCCGTAACGCGTGGCATTCGGCAGCACTACGTCTATAGACGGCAAGAGATTGGTGCCGTAATTCTCGAGGGTGTAGCTGGCGGTTAATTGAAGGCCGGGTATTTGACCCGGGAGGAACTCGATCTTATTGGATTCTTTGTTAATTCGATATGCAGGTGTTAACGAAACGACGCAACTGGATGAGCAGAAAACCACGAAAATCACGAATAAAAGATTCAGCAACGAATGCGGAGTGGCGTGTTTCGCTGGAAAAATCGGTCGATTCAAGGTGGGAAGATTCTACCGAGCAATCTCAGGGGGGAAAAGGCAGAAATAGTTTAATTGGCTGAATACCTGCGAACTTGTGGGGCGGCTACGCGGCTGGGTACCGGCGAAGAAGATCGGAGTCTTTCGCACCGTGTCGATGCAGCGCGATGATGGCGGGAGCCTCGGAATCAGGAACCCCGCGTCGAACAAGCTCCAGCAGTACGGATTCGTGCATACCCGCGTTTTTCATGGTGGAGAGTGAAGCCCCGGATAAAACGCGCTTGCCTGCCGCATCTTGGCGGGCTACTTCAAGCACGACCGCGTCCGAGAAACCGGCGAGGCGTATCAACTGCAGTTCACCAACATTTACACCGAACGCGTTGAGCTTGGCCAATTCTAGAATGGCGCCCTGACTCAAACCAGCGCGAAGAAGGCCGGCCACAGTGTCACCAGCGTTAAAAGGCAGGTTACGCTCGTGATACAACTGAACTATCTCGATGCAGTTGTCGTCCGAAAAACCTGCATTACGAGCCTTGGCAACCTCATCGAGTTCTGTCCCGCTGATATCCAGGGCTACTAATTGTTTGATGGCGGTGTAATTCATCCCCGCGTTATCGAGAGGTTTGGTATCGAGCGGCATCATGCGCTGACAGCCGACGGCCAAAAGAACCAAGGATAAGAAGAAAATGAGGGACTGACGAAAAAGCGCATCCAGCCGACGACCTGAAAGCGGCCAGACAAGTGAACGTATGTCAGCGTTTGACATTAGTCTAATTCTACAGAGAGTCACCAGACACACGCGGCGAAGCCTAGGAAGTTGTCACGCACTGATTAACGGTTTTACGCAGAACTATCGCCTAGATTAGGTGAGGCAGGAAGGTCTTCAGACGTTGTAAACGCGCTCGATGTCAAACACTCCGGGAATTCGTTTTACGCCGCTAAGGATGCGCTCGAGTTGCTTGCGATCGTGAACGTCAAGCGCCACCTCAATTCGAGCGCGAAGATCCTGTCCCCCACTTTCGAAAGTGCGAATATTGGCGCCCGTATCGCTAATCACTGCAGTGATGCCCGCTAATATTCCCGGACGGTCTTCGGAGAAAATACGCAACCGTACCGGGAAAGTAGCCTTAGTTTCCCCGGCCCATTCGACCGGAATGCGTCGCTCCGCCTCATAAAGAAGATTCTGAACGTTTGGGCAATTCTTACTGTGCACCGCGATGCCCCGTCCGCGAGTAACGTATCCAACAATGTCATCGCCAGGAATCGGATTGCAGCACTTCGAACGAAAGACCATAAGCCCGTCGTTTCCACGGACTAGAATGGCCGAATCGTCCATCCCGAGCATACGTTTAACTGTCGATACGATCTTCGGCTGCTTTTCTTCTCCGGGTTCAGCCAGGGGTTGTCCGGTCGCTTTGGCAAGCACTTGCCGCGCCGACCACTTTCCGTAGCCGAGCTCGGCGTAAAGATCCTCAATGCGACCGCAGCCATAATCGGACGCGACCCGCAGCCAATCCTCGTCTGAAATTTTCTTCAGAGTAATTCCAGCTTGGCGCGCTTCTTTCTCCAGCAAGCGGCGGCCAACGTCAGTAGCTTCTTCGCGTTCGTGAAGATTGATCCACTGGCGAATCTTGCTGCGCGCTCGCGATGTTTGGATTGACGAAAGCCAATCGCGAGACGGTTCATGACCCTTCTGGGTAACGATCTCAACCACGTCACCATTGGCGAGCGCGTGGCGGAGCGGAACAATCGCGCCATTTACTCTGGCGCCGACGCATTGATGTCCCACTTCCGTATGAATAGCGTAAGCGAAATCTATGGGAGTGGCTCCACGCGGAAGCACTACCACACGGCCCTTTGGAGAAAACGTGTAAACCTCTTCGGGGTAAAGGTCCACGCGCAGCGTTGAAAGAAACTCGCTGGGCTCCTGCATTTCCTGCACCCACTCGATCAATTGCCGCATCCACACGATACGCTGGTCGTCGGACTGCGAAACTTCCCGGCCATCTTTGTATTTCCAATGGGCCGCCACGCCTTGTTCGGCGATGCGGTGCATGTCCTGGGTGCGGAGCTGAACCTCAAAAGGCTGGCCGCCGTGGATTACCGTGGTGTGCAGGGATTGATAAAGGTTTGGCCGCGGCATAGCAATGTAATCCTTGAACCGGCCAGGGACGGGCGGCCATATCTGATGAATCACGCCGAGCGCGGCGTAACAATTTTTTACCGTGTCGGTAATCACGCGCACGGCCAAGAGGTCGAAAACTTGATCCAAGGTCCGTTGTTGCTTTTGGATTTTCAGATTTAACGAATAAAACCGTTTCACGCGCGCCTGAACTTCGGCGGGAATTCCGTTCTCGACGAGCCGGTCGCGAATCGAACTCTGCACTTCCTGCAGAAACTTATCGAAAACTTTCTGCTTTGAAGCTAACTTTTTCTGCAACTCGAAAAAGGCTTCCGGCTCCAAATAGCGGAACGCTAGGTCTTCGAGCTCTCCACGAATCAACCCCATACCAAGCCGGTTGGCAACCGGCGCGTAGATATCCAAAGTTTCGCGAGCGATGCGCTGCTGGCGTTCCGAATCGAGGTATTCGAGCGTGCGCATGTTGTGCAAACGATCGGCTAGCTTTATAACGACCACGCGCACGTCGTTCACCATAGCCAGAAGCATCTTCCGAACGTTCTCTGCCTGACGGGCTTCCGGAGCGAGCAAATCGAGGCGGCTGATTTTCGTGGCGCCTTCCACGAGTTGCGCTACGTCGGGTCCAAAATGGCTGGATATCTGATCCAGGGGAATCTTAGTGTCCTCGACAACGTCATGAAGAAGAGCGGCGCACAAGGACGTAACATCGAGCTTCATTCCTGCGAGGATGTGAGCTACTTCGAGGGGATGGGAAAGAAACGGCTCGCCTGAAAGACGCGTCTGCGTCTTGTGCTGCTCGGCCGCAAAATCGTAGGCCCGCCGCAAAAGTTCCAGGTCATCGCCGGGACGATTGCGGCGCAGCTTGTCCATCAGCTCGACAAAGCGTAGATCGACGGCGCGTCTGGCCGCCTGCGTAATAGCGGGTTTTCCGGCTGGTTCCATGGAACGATTATTCTAGCTCTTAGAGTACTTCAGCGCGAGTTCTCGGCGACTGTGTTGTTGACACCCGTTGAACCACTGAAGTACGGTGGCTCGGTCTTATAGGTTGATGAAGGCGGCTATCGGCAAGCCGAAAATAATCGATGACTGAATCGTCCGCCTCGGGCTCCAAATTTTGGTCCGTGGACCAAAGGCTCACATTTTTTCTGGCGTGTCTTATTCTTATTATTTTCGTCATTTTGCCATTGGCCGGGTTAGGGATGCTCGGCAAGTTCGTGGTGGATATTGTTCTTACCATGCTGATGATCGCCGGCGTGATCGCAACGCGGCGAAGCCCGGCTCTGAAAATATTCGTCGGTTCATTGACGATCGGCGGCTTAATTTTTCATTGGACCAACGTGTACGTTCTTTCTCAGAGGCACCCCGAACTCGACGCGCTACTGCTATTGTTCTGCCTGCTCGCATTTGTAGTGATTACCCTGCTGCAATTGTTTCGCCCCGGGCCAATAAACTTGCAACGTGTTCTCGGAGCCATCGCCGCGTATCTCCTGATCGGCTTGATGTGGAGCTATGCCTATCGATTAACGGACCTTAAAATTCCGGGCTCCTTGCGATTCGTCGGTTCTTTCGCAGATGGCGAAGCCCCCATGGCTCGCTACGTTTACTTCAGCTTTACCACCCTGACCACCATAGGCTATGGAGATGTTTTGCCAGCTCATTCGCTATCCCGCATGCTGGCTGTATCGGAAGCTTTAATCGGTCAACTCTATCCAGCTGTGCTAATAGGCGGATTATTGGGTATGGCTTTGCAATCGCGCGGCCAGCAATCTGAACACGAATAACCGGCCGACCGAGCTCACAACTTAGAGGTCAAAAAAAAACGGCGAGCCGACCGCGGCTCGCCGTCTCAAAATAATCAGCAGACTAAGAAGACGGCTCCGGATTCTCCATCTTTTTCTGTTTGATAGCTTTGACCTTGTCCACCAGGTCATCCGCTTGCTTAATGTCAGCTTCGCGCGCTTCGGGAGTGCTCTCCATGTCGGCTTTTTGACGAAGAAGGAGATTTAGGTACGCCATGGCGTCATCATAATCCGGACGTAGTTCCATAGCCTTCTGAAGGTCCATAATTCCCTCGTCCACGATGCCGCCATATTTCTCCTTAAATTGAGCAGCCAGCGCGGGGGGCATCGGATCCGTGTCCTTTATCGTCCTTTTCGCGGTTCTATTGTATTCCTCGCGCATGTCCTTATTTCCACGGAACGCGATGGACCAATCGATCACGCCGATCCAATAATAAGGTTCCGGATCCGTCGGCTTAATCTGAATGTGTTTTTCGTGATAGGACTTCGATTCCTCCATTTTTTTGGGGTCGAAGGGAGTGCTGGCCATGTTGTAAAGAATCGAGCCGATCCCATCAATAGCATTGAGATTACTTGGATCCTTGCTTAAGACTTCTTGCCATTCCTGCATGGCCTGGTTGCCCATGCGGACGTTATCGTCGGACGGCGCCCCCGGGATGTATTGGCTGGCATAGGCGGTGGCCAGATAGAGTTGCGCGTTGGTCAAAGAGGGATCGAATGCCTTGGCTTGTTTAAAATCTTCAATTGCCAGATCCGTCTGGTTCGCTTTGTACGCTTGTACACCTTTGTTGAGCTTATCGCGTGCGCGAAGCTTATCGCATCCGGCTCCGGCCGCAGCCGACACAACTACGATTGCTAAAAGAAAAAACGTGTGGGGCTTACGCTGCATCCCGTACTCTCCTTGATGAAGGCCGCCTGGCCATCTCCCCTTCGCCCGGGACGGCGAGGCCGGCAGATCTTATAGTGGACGCTGTTACTGGCCCGCTTCGACTTTTGCGGTAATCAATCCCACGCTATCGATTCCGGCTCCCCGCATGATGTCAATAGCTCGGGCGACTTGGCCAAAATCAACAGCGTCATCACCTTTAACGAACGCCACCTTTTCTGCACGCAACTTGAAAATATCGTCCAAGCGGGGACCTAGATCGTCCCAGCTAGTTTCGTCTTGATTGATCATCACCTTTCCATTGGCCAAAACCTGAACCACGATCGTCTTCGCCAGTACGTCTGGATTTTCCTTCACGTTGGGCGGTGATGGCTGTGGAACTAGTGTGTCCAGCCCTTGCGGAACCGTAGGCGTGATGACCATAAAGATGATGATAAGGACGAGCAGCACATCGATAAGCGGAACGATGTTAGGTTCCGACATCGAACCTTTATTTCCTCCAACTGCCATTCCCATGGAAAAACTCCTTTAATTCTTGTGACGATCTCTAGTCGCCGCTGGCGCCTGAAGCGGGTGGTGACGGAGGCGCAGGAGCGCCTGTCTTCGCTCGGTTCCTTTCGGTGAGCAACCCGATTTTGTCAACGCCTGCTGACCTCACCTCGTCTACCGCCTTGACCACGTCGCCGTACTTCGCGCGTTGGTCAGAACGCACGAACACGGTTTTGTCCAGGCGGTTGGCCAGGAGGTCTTTCACTTTGGTCGTTATATCGCTCAGGCCCACCTGCGTACTTCCCAGGTACAAATGTCCATCTCGAGTGACTGCCACAATGATGGCGTCGTCCTTGTCCGCATCCTGCATGTCTTGAGCGTTATTTACCTTGGCCATATCCACCGACACACCTTTCTGCAACATCGGCGTCACGACCATGAAAATAATCAACAAGACGAGCATGATGTCGGCCATAGGAATAACGTTTGGCGCAGCCATCACTGGCGGTGCTTTGGGTTTGTATCCCATGACTTACTTCTTTCCGCCTCGGCGAGTGATGAAGTAGTTGATCAACTCCATCGAGGAGTTGTCCATCTCGACGTCGAAAGCTTCCACTTTGTTTGTGAAGTAGTTGAAAGTCCAAACGGCCGGGACTGCGACGAGGAGACCAAGCGCCGTAGTCACCAAGGCTTCCGCGATACCGCCAGCGACGGCGGAAAGTCCGGTGGCCTTGGATGCCGAAATACCCTTGAACGCGTTGATGATGCCCATGACGGTGCCGAACAATCCGACGAACGGTGCCGTGGAGCCGATGGTGGCAAGGCCCGAAAGGCCGCGCTTCATTTCCGCGTGGACGATGGCTACTGAGCGCTCGAGTCCGCGCTTGGCCGCTTCGATTACTTCTTCGTCGCCGACCTGAGCCGAGGCAGCTTGGAATTCCGAAAGGCCCGTCGCCACTACCTTGGCGATGTGGCTCTTCTTATTTCGCTCGGCGATCGAAATTGCTTCGTCGAGCTTGTTGTCCTTCAACGCACCAGCTACCTGTTGCACGAACACGCGGGATTGCTTCCGCGCTGCGCTATACATCAGCGCCCGGTCAATCATAATGCCCACGGACCAAGCAGACATGATGAAGAGGATGAAGACGACCGTTTTTGCCGGGTAGCCCATGTTGTGCCACATCGTGAGCAAATCCCAGCCCACTTCCTGCTGCTGCAACATCACACTCGCCAAGAGTAAATTCAAAAACATAGAGTTTGCTCCTCCATTCGTCCAAAACGATCACGGCAGCGATATTTTGCCGGTCGCAATTAACTTCAAATCAGCCCAGACCCCCAGAGGACGCCCGAACCGTGTCCTTCCTAACCACCCAAAGTAAACACAACAGAAATTGTGGTATCTACGTCCACCGGCTCGCCGTTCAGCAGCGTCGGTTTATAGCGCCATTGACGAACCGCATCCATGGCGCTTCTCATCAGCAAAGGAGGACCGGAAACATATTGGAGGTCCTGAACCGTTCCATCCTTCCCGATAACCGCATGCAGCAGCACGGTGCCGGAAATGTGCGCAGTTTTCGCAATCGCCGGATATTGCGGTGTCACTTGATGAATTAGATTCGCTGCCGCAACATTGCCGCCCACGCGAATGGACTTCGGAGTTGGAGCTTTGGGCGGCGGCGGAAGTCCCGCGCCCGTACCTCCAATAATTCCACCGAGAACTCCGCCGGCCTGCCCGCCTGGTACTCCACCAGGGACACCACCGGTTACGCCGACCGCGCCAACATCGGGTGGCAACTCCTCTTCCTTAATCATCGAGACTTTTTTCGGAATCACGGTGGGAGCCGTCATCTGGCCGTTATGAATTAGACGCGCGACGGGTTTTACGATCCGCTGAACCGCAGCAGCAGGAGGCGGAGGCGGCGGAGGTGGTGGAGGCGCGACAAGGAAAGTAGTAAGCATCTGTTTGGGCAGCGCTTACGTGTAGATCAGCGGAATCAGAATCATCACAAACACGATCGCGAACTGCAACAGAAACGAAAGCGCCACCGTCCAGGGCTTATTCGTTTTCTGCGGATTCACGCTGGAGACCACCAGATCGTCAAACATAGCTACCTCCTAGCAGCTGCCGCTATGCGCTTATCGGCCGCGGATCCGGCGCGAACGGCAGTTCCTTGTCCTCGGTACTTGTTCCACAGCACCACAATTGGCGCCGCAATTCCAAAGCTGGAGTACGTACCTACCACAACTCCCACCACCATAGCAAAAGAGAAGGCTCGAAGAACTTCGCCACCCATCAGAAACAAAACCAGAACGGTCAAAAACGTCAGCCCGCTTGTCAAAATCGTGCGCGATAGCGTCTGATTAATAGCTTTGTTCACGACCTCGGGAAACGGCTCGCGCCGCATCAGCCTGAGGTCTTCCCGGACACGATCAAAAATTACAATCGTGTCATTCATCGAGTAACCGACTAGAGTCAACAGTGCTGCAATGACCGTGAGCGAAATCTCAAAATGGAAAATCGAGAAGAAACCCAGAGTGATTAGCACGTCATGAAAAACGGCTATCACCGCCGCCGCCCCATACACCCACTCAAACCGGAAGGCAATATATAACAACATGCCTGCCAGAGCATAGAGGGTAGCGAGAATCGCCTGGCGCCGTAGTTGCGCGCCTACTTTGGGCCCAACGATCTCCACGTTCCGAATCGTAAAATTGCTCAGTGTAAAACCATTATTCAGAGAAGCCACCACCGCCGGCGTCGCACCGCCCACATTTTTCAACTCATCGAAATTTGTGACAATCCCGCCGTGATCCTTATCCCGAGCATCCGTCAATCGTTGGGCGAGTTGGTTGTAGCGCTCTCCGGCATTCGTGCCTAGAGCCAGCGGATCTTTCTGCGTGAGATAAATGGCCAAACTAGGTGCGGTAATCGAGTTGAAATCTTGCTTGCCGGCGGAGTTTGCGGTTCCAAAGGTCTTGTGCAGCATATCCAAAATGGCTTGCTTACCGGCGTCGAGCGCCTCGTCTCCCTGGCCTGTTTTCTCGATCCCGATAACCACGTCATTTTGCGATCCACCATTCAAAACATTGTCACTGATTGTCTGAATCGAACTGTTCGCCAGACCCGCGTCTTGAAGCCCCTTGCGAATCTGGTTCACCGGAGCAGGCCCGGCAAAGCGCACATACACCAGCGTACCGCCGCGGAAATCGATTCCGTAACGCAGACCGCCATTGCGGAGAATCGAAATCCAGCCAACTGCCAGGAGAATTAGCGAAAGCGATACGAAGTACTTCGCCTTGCCCATCCAATCCACATTTACGTTGTGAAAGAATTCCATCGAGTCCTATCCGCCATTATTTGACACCGAGAGTTGTCGCTTTGTTCCCTGGCTTGGATGCTTAACTCTAGATACTCAACTCCGCCTGTCGCCCCATACGTGAAAGATGCCAATCGAATATGGCCCGTGACACATAAATCGAAGTAAACACATTAGCCAGCAAACCAATCACCAAGGTGACGGCAAATCCGCGCACGGGTCCGGTTCCGAACAAAAACAGGAAAACTGCTGAAACAATGGTAGTTACGTGCGTATCGATGATCGTCAGAAAGGCGCGATCGAACCCTACTGCTACGGCCGAGGCCGGAGCTTTTCCACTCCGTAGCTCCTCTCGAATGCGCTCGAATACTAGTACGTTTGAGTCCACGCCCATACCGATGGTCAAAATCACGCCTGCAATCCCGGGAAGGGTCAGCACGGCGCCCGCATATGCCATGAAGGCAACCAGGATTATCAGGTTGAGGGCCAGGGCCACAACTGCATTGACACCGCTCGACCGATAATAGATCACTAGGAAGATCATGACTACGATGATGCTGCCGATGGACGCCCGCACACCTTCACGAATGGAATCAGCACCTAGAGACGGCCCTACCGTGCGTTCTTCCAAGTACTTAATGGATGCTGGCAAGGCTCCGGCACGCAGCACGAGAGCCAAGTCCTGCGCCGATTCCTGACTAAATTGGCCTTCAATAATGCCCGAATCTTCAATTCGGCCGTTGATTACCGGAGCTGTGTAAACCTTATGGTCAAGCACAATGGCCATCTTATGGCCAATATTTGACTCAGTGAATGGCCCGAATCTCGCCGCCGCTGCGGTGGAAAGTTGAAAGCGAACTTCGTATTGCCCGGGGTTATTCGAACTGGGCGCGGGACTCGCACCACGCAAGTCCTGGCCGGTGATAATCGGAGCGCGCTCAAGGATGTAGAAACCTTGCTGCGCCGGCTGTCCAGCTTGTGTGCTTTCTGCCCTACCCGGCACAATTTCAGTTCCCGGGGGCAAGACTCCCCCGTGAGCTCCTAAAGCTGCCACTTCGGAAGGGTAGATTTGCTCGTCCGCTACGAGATTCAGTTCGAGCTGGCCGCCGGCTTGAATTACGGATTTTGCACGAGTGGGATCCCCTTCACCGGGGAGCTGAACGAGGATCTCGTTGTCACCCCGCCCGGTAAAAGCAATCGTTGGCTCGGTAAGTCCGAGCGCGTTGATACGTCGCGTTATGGTTTCCAGCGACTGATCCATCGTGTCGCGTCGCAGATCGGCGACGATCGAGGGCTTCATCGTCAGCAAGTAACCATTCTGTTCGCCGGCAGCCGGAGCCAGGGCCCAGTCGGTAAACTGGCTGTTCACGAGATCGCGGAAAGAGCCGGATGTGTTGGGATCAACGTTACGAACCAAAATGTGCGTGTCGTCGACGCGGCGAATTTCGCCGACGGTGATATTTTTTTCGTGGACCTGTTTGGTTATCTGATCGACGGCTTGATCGCAGCGCTGGCCGATGGCTTCGTCCACTTGCACCTGCAAAACCAAGTGGCTGCCTCCCTTCAAGTCCAAGCCGAGCTTGATGCGATCCGCGAGATTCTGCTTAACCTGAGCCCAAGCGGTAGGGAATGTGGGCACGCCTATCAGGCCATAAATACAAAAAAGTATGACCGCAGCGATAAAGATAAACTTCCATTTGAGCTGGGAATTCATGCCGGCCTTCTAACTCTCCTTGGGAGGTTCTGCCTGGAGCCCCGCAATGGCGCTGCGGGCCACTTTCATCTTCACTTGTTCAGCGACGCGCAACTGCACAGCTTCATCTTCCAAACCGACAATAGTTCCGTAGATGCCGCCATTGGTAATCACCTTATCGCCCGTTTTCAAAGCCTTGAGCATCTCGGTGACTTTTTTCTGGCGCCTTTGTGCCGGCAGGATCATCAGAAAATAAAAGATGACCATGATGAGGATCAGCGGAAGAAAAAGCGCGATCCCGCTGGGCTGCCCCTGAATCAGAGCCGCCGAGAGTATCCGCGGGATACTTGTAGCCAGAATCACGTTCGTTGCGCCTTTCCCTTTTAAGCGGACACGCCTACCGAGGGTGAATCAAAAACCGTTCGCCGAAGAATCCCCTCCGCCTGTTACGGCGCCCAACACCTGCTTAGGTTTGCCTATTTGAGGCGGGCCTGAAGGTCAGAGCGGAATCTTTCGAGCTTCCCAAAACGAATAGCCTCGCGAATTTCACGCATTATGTCAAGGTAAAAGTAGATGTTGTGGTGGGTGTTTAGGATGGCTGAAAGAGTCTCTCCTGCCAGATACAAATGCCTCAAGTACGCGCGAGAGTAGCGGCGGCACACGGCACAGCCGCATTTCTCATCAATCGGCCGAGAGTCAGTGGAATATCGTGCGTTCTTAATGAGCAGGCGTCCTTCGGACGTGAAAAGACACCCGTGACGAGCGCTCCGAGTGGGTAAGACGCAATCCATCATATCGACGCCAAGAGCGACGTAGTCCGCCAATTGTTCTGGATAGCCCACTCCCATCAGGTAGCGAGGCCGGTCGGCGGGGAGACACGACGCCGCGACTCGCGTCATCTCACAGGTGACCGTGTGGGATTCACCCACAGCGAGACCTCCGATCGCATAGCCCGGAAAATTCATGTGCACTAGCGCATCGGCATTTTCACGCCTTACTTCGGCGGAAGTTCCGCCTTGCACGATTCCAAAAAGCATTTGCTTCGTAGGGTCGCTGTTTCGCTGAAAATAATTCTGCGAGCGACGCGCCCAATCGAGTGTGCGAGCGGCGGCTTCTCTCGCGCGCTGTTCGGTGGAAGGCGTTTCGATGCATTCATCGAGCACCATTATGATGTCGGCGCCGAGCGCGATTTCGATTTCCAATGCTTTTTCCGGCGAAAGGAAATGCGCGGAGCCATCCAGGTGAGAGCGGAAGGTTATGCCTTCGTCTGTCACTTTTCGTAGCTCGCTTAGACTGAATACCTGATAGCCGCCGGAATCGGTGAGGATCGCCCTGGGCCATGACATAAAAGAATGCAACCCACCCATATCGCGAATAAGTTCATGGCCCGGCCGGAGAAACAAATGGTAGGTGTTGGACAGAAGAATCTGAACGCCAAGCGATTCGAGATCCCCTTGCGTCTGCGCTTTCACCGTCGCCGCAGTCCCCACAGGCATGAACGCCGGTGTTTCGATGACGCCGTGTGGCGTGGTCAAGCGGCCTAACCGCGCGCCGGTTGGGTCGGTTGCAAGCACTTCAAACTTAAATTCCATCGAAGCGAGTCTATCAGGAGAACGCCGCCGTGAATCCCACCTTCACAATCACATAGAGGAGCCAAACACTTACAATCGTTCCGAAAGCCTTGCCGAACGAAATTTTCTTTGGATTTGTAGCGCTGTAGCCAATCGCCATGAGGATCATAGACCAGAAGATAAAAAGGTCGAACGAAGTCAGGAGAGTTTCCTGCCATTTTGGCGCGTCGTCTGGAAGAAATGCTCCGGCATTGGCCGCAACAAGATGTTGAATATCAACCGTGGATGGATCCTTGAGAAATATGATCAGGATTCCCAATATTCCTCCAATAATACTCGGTACCCATGAGTGCGCGACAATTGCGAGAGAGGTCATAAAACTGATTTTCGCTCCACCTATCAGGTTGAAAGCGGCCAGAAGTACCGCGGCAACGACTATCGCAACAATGAAAGTGCCTAAGACCACGCCAACGTACCCGATAATAGCTGCATATTTCGTCTGTGTCTCAAGCATCTGTTCACGCTGATCCGGGGTCATGCTTTCCATCTGCTTCTGGACGCGCGAATTTGTTTGGTCTTGGCGTTCCATGAACGAGCGCCAGCCGACCCGCTGGCTAAAAACGAATATGACGGAAGTTGATACCAGGATGATCAAGACCAGCGGCAAAATCCATGTCGGACGCTGGACGATAGATTCAAACGTAGGTCTTGGGCTGAAGATAACTCCGAAAATTCGAGCCACGGAGCTCGTGAGCTTTGCGGGTTCGGGCGACGGGGTCGCAGGGCTAGCCATATTCTCTCCTCCACAATGAAGAGTAAAAGCGCTGTTCCTAGTTGGATTACGTTTAAGAGCAACGAGAAGTAACGGCGGGCAGAGTGTACCCCGAATCACGCATTTCGGAAATGTGCGCGTTCCTACGACGGGGATCAAGGTTCCGAAAACGAGTGAATTAAATAGCTCTCTGCATCAAACGGGAATCTGCGGCACCGCGGCGATAAGTGCTTTTGTGTAGGGATGTTGCGGGGCGCCGAGCACCTGATCGGCCGAACCAATTTCTACGATGCGCCCTTTCTGCATTACGGCGACTCTCGAAGCTAATTGCGCTACCACCGGGAGACTGTGCGAAATCAGAATTAGCGTGAGCGAGAATTCGCGTTGAAGGCGAGCCAACAATTCGAGAATCTGCGCGCCAACGGAAACATCCAGGGCCGAAACCGGCTCGTCTCCGATAACAAGCTCGGGTTTCAGAATCAACGCTCGGGCGATTCCAATGCGCTGGCGCTGACCGCCGGAAAATTCGTGTGGATAGCGGTCGAGGGATTCGACGCCGAGGCCGACCAATTCAAGAATTTCGGCCACGCGTTTGCGACGGTCCCTGCGCGAAAGATTAGCCTCGTGTACTGCAAGTGGCTCGCCGACGATTGTACCGACTTTCATACGGGGATTAAGCGACGCCACGGGGTCCTGGAAAATCATTTGCATTCTACGGCGCAAGGCACGAAGGTCGGCGCCACGAGCGCCGAGCCAATTCTGATTGCGGAATAGGATTTCACCGGAGTCCGGCTCGATGAGCCGCAGGATCATTCGCGCAAGGGTCGTTTTGCCGCAGCCCGATTCGCCTACGATTCCGAAAGTTTCCCCGCGTTCCAGCGCGAAACTTACATTGTCCACGGCGACAGTTCGGCCATGGGATTTTGTAAACGCACCCGTAGAAACGGAGTAAGACTTCCTGAGATTGCGGGCGTCGAGAAGCGTTTCGCTCTGCACGCTAGATTTTCTCGGCGGCGATGTAGATTCCGGTGTTAACCATGTAGATGTCCGGTTCTTCACCCGGTTTTGCCACTTCGGCGGGTTCCAACCTTGGATGAAAATCGGCGCCATCATCGGCCATCGAAGATTCCATTAACCGCCGAGCCTCTATATATTGAGAGTCCGTGCGGTTCCATCCGGCCACGTGCATCCAGTGATCAAATGTGCGTGGATGCCCTCGCACTTCCGTAGCAACAATGCGTAGCCCTGCCTCGCTAAAAATCCGGTCGAAATCACTTCGGGCCAGAGAGCGCGCATGCGAGTTGTCGCGTATTCGCTCAATCCGATGATTCAACTCGCGAACCTTGGGGTCTTCGGGCACCAGGATGTCGAGCACGCCCACGCGGCCGCCGCCAGGTTTCACCACACGCGCCATCTCGGCCAGCACCCTTGCCGGGTCCGAAATGTGGTGCAAGCTATAACTTGTAACAGCCAGGTCGAGCGAACCGTCCCCAAATGGCAATGCTTGGGCATCACCGAGAACGCAAAAAAGATTGGAAAGTCCGTCCTTCAGTGCGTTGCGGCGCGCCAATTCGAGGATTGCAGGGGTGAAGTCCAGGCCGCAAACCCATTTCACATGCCGCGCAAATCTCAGCGCCAGCGTCCCCGGCCCACAGGCCAGATCGACCGCCCGATCGGTTGGAGCAGCGGACACAAGGCGCCCGAGCAATTCCGCGTCCGCGACACGATGCGCGACCGCATAGTCACCGAAAACTTCCGCGGTGCGCGTGAATCGTTTACGTACGAGAGCCTTCAGTTCATTGTCGTTGGCTACGCACATGGGACGAGAATACACCTCGCACGATGATTTACACCCGCCAGTCGGAGTTCCGGAACGGCGGCATCGCATTCCGTTACATGGTAAGGACACCGCGGCGCGAAAGCGCATCCGGGCGGAAGCGCGGTTAACGCTGGAACGGTGCCCGGAATCGGAACCAACTTCCCACGCTCGAGACGAGGAGCCGCTCGCAGCAATCCTTCGGTGTAGGGATGGCGCGGATGGCGCAGAACTTCCATGGTCGGACCTTCTTCCACGATTCGACCGGCATACATCACGATAATTCGATCGGCGACCTGCGCGACGACACCGAGATCATGCGTGATAAAAAGCAGCGAAAGACGAAGTTCTTCGCGCAGCCTCGCCAATAATTCAAGAATTTGCTTTTGCACCGTGACGTCGAGGGCAGTGGAGGGTTCGTCCGCGATTAAAATTCCCGGACCGGCGGCCAATGCCATCGCAATCATCACTCGTTGACGCAAGCCCCCGGAAAGCTGATGCGGGTATTGGCGCGCGCGCAGCTCTGGATCGGGTAGAGCGGCTCGCTCGAGCGATTGAATTGCGCGTGAGTGAATCGCGTTTTGATTTGGGCGGCTTTCGTGAACGCGGATGGCCTCTTCAATTTGCGCGCCTACGCGCATCACGGGATTGAGCGCGGTCATCGGCTCCTGGAAAATCATCGCTATTTCCAGGCCGCGCAAGGCACGCATTTCACTGGACGAAGCTGCAAGAACATTTATTCCGCGTAAATCTGATGTGCTGTCTCGCTCGTGAAGCCATACCTCGCCCTTTCGGCGCGCTCCCGGCGGTTCCAGGCCCATCAGCGCCAGCGCGAGCATGGTTTTGCCGGAGCCTGACTCGCCGACAATCCCCAGTGTTTCACCTTCGTTGAGCGCGAAGGAAACCTCGTTTACGGGCCGCACCCAACCACTTTGCGTTGGCAATTCTACGGTCAGGTTGCGGACGTCCAGTCGCGTGCCCATAGGAACATATTAAGACGCCGCCGGATGCGAGGATGACGGAATTTGCATTCGTGGTGCTCATTCCGCCGTGAAGTGTTGCGCCTCGGATTCAGAATGCGGCGCTCGTAGACGCTTCCGCAACAAACCGAATCAGCGTTTGGCGAGGGGGATGACGAAGCGTAGGGCTGTATGCGTTGCGGAAAAGCGCACTACTTTGTTGTCCGTAAGTCCGGCGGATTTTCCCGCGGTGATTACATCGATTTCGCGAATGTGGGTTTGGCCCTTGGGATAAACAACCCAAATTCCCCCCGATTTGCAAATCGAGCGAGAGAGAGATCTCAGTTTCGACAGGTCCTCCCTCGATTCGGCGGAAAAGAAAATCAGGTCCGCATCACCCACGCTGCCGCGAGAATAGTCCCGAACGATCGCCTCCAGATCTCGCTGGAATTCCACGCCTTCCACGCCCAGGACAGCAATGCGTTGACCCGGCTTTATTCCAAGTTTCTCGGCGAGAGTTCGGTGAGAGTAATCTCGTTCAGGCGGGCGCGTCTTCGATATATTTTCCTGTCGCATAGCGTGGTCCTCTAGGTTGAAAGTTGAAATCTCCTTCCATCGAAATTCCATGGGCATCGCACTTGCAGCGAATAATACCCCTATTTACTACCTTCGTGGGCTGACACATAATGCGATTTCAACGGGTGCTTAAGGAGACCATTTCGTGCTTCCCGGCTTAAAAGCGGCGCTGAACTACCATCCGATTTTTGTGCATTTCCCGATCGTTCTATGGTTCGCCGCGTTGTTTTTCGAGTTGCTGGCGCTTTGGCGAACGAGCGACGAAATGCAGCGAACAGCTTCGAGGATGCTCTACTTGGGGACACTTGCTGCGATTGTGACAGTATTGACGGGACTGGTTGCGGAGAAATCCGTTCCTCCGGGAATTGCTCAACGCGTGGTAGGAATTCATGAGGCGTTGATGCTCGTATCTACCAGTTTGGCGGGGGCTCTTTCTATTTTTGCTTTTTCGGTACGGCGGAATTTTACCGTTCAATTACGGAAAGTGTTGTTGCTGGGCCTTTGCATTCTTGGAGCGTTGGTTATTTTTGGCGCGGACCGCGGAGCGCAGCTCGTCTATGAATATGGCTCGGCCGTGAATTGGTCCACGGCAGAGCAGCAGAAATAGATTTCGCGTGGGAGACTGAACGATGAAGACACCCAGAGAAACGAAGCGCATGAGCGACGAAGCGGTGAAAGAAAGAACGGGTAAAGGATGGGCGGAATGGTTCAAAATCCTCGACAAGGCCGGCGCGAAGAAATTGCCTCATAAGGAAATTTCCGCCTATCTTGCGAAAGAGCGCCGAGTGGGGGCTTGGTGGTGCCAGATGGTTGCGGTCGCGTACGAGCACGAACGCGGCATTCGCCAGAAGTTTCAAAAATGCGATGGAGAATTTTCAGCCTCAGGCAGTCGAACGTTGAACGTGCCGCTTTCGAGGGCGTATGAGGCTTGGGTGAATGAGAAATCGCGGCGGAGCTGGCTTGGTGATTCAGAGTTGGAAATTACCACAGCCACGCCGTCGAAATCCATTCGGGGAAAGTGGGACCGGGGCAGCAGCCGGCTAAGCGTCAATTTTTGCGGCAAAGGCGCGGAGAAGTGTCAGGTAGCCGTGGATCACATGAAGCTCGGCAGCAGCAAAGAATGCGGAAAGATGAAGACGTTCTGGTTTGACGCGTTGAATCGACTGCAAAGCAGATTGGAAGGATAGATTTCTGGCGGAGCGAGTATTCGATTCGCTCCGCCAAAAGAATTAATAATCGTTCGCGGAGCCTTCGAGGAAGGCGCGCAGCTTGCGCGAGCGCGACGGGTGGCGCAACTTGCGCAGAGCTTTCGCTTCGATCTGGCGAATGCGCTCGCGAGTGACGGCGAAGGACTGCCCCACTTCTTCCAGCGTGTGCTCGCTACCGTCGTCAAGACCGAAACGCATCTTGATAACTTTTTCCTCGCGCGGCGTGAGAGTCTTCAGTACCGAGGACGTCTGTTCCTTCAGGCTCAGATTGATTACGGCGTCAGAAGGCGAGAC
Organism: Candidatus Acidiferrales bacterium; assembly: GCA_049693615.1. Taxonomy (GTDB): domain Bacteria; phylum Acidobacteriota; class Terriglobia; order Acidiferrales; family UBA7541; genus Palsa-295. Next base: position 29,757 of record JBAVQB010000033.1, read on the forward strand.
GACAGCCTTGTCCTCGATAAAATCGCCGAGATGTGAATCTTCCTCTTCACCAATCGGAGTTTCCAGCGAGATTGGCTCCTGAGCGATTTTCAGAATCTTGCGCACTTTTGCGACCGGGATATCCATGCGCTTGGCTATTTCTTCGGATGTAGGTTCGCGGCCGAGTTCTTGAACGAGCTGCCGTTGCGTGCGGACGAGCTTGTTGATCGTTTCGATCATGTGCACCGGAATGCGGATGGTGCGAGCCTGGTCGGCAATGGCGCGAGTGATGGCTTGGCGAATCCACCAGGTCGCATAGGTGGAGAATTTGTAGCCGCGGCGCCATTCGAACTTGTCCACCGCTTTCATCAGACCGATGTTGCCTTCCTGAATCAGGTCCAGAAATTGCAAGCCGCGGTTCGTATATTTCTTGGCGATGGACACCACCAAACGCAGGTTGGCTTCGATTAATTCTTTTTTCGCTTGCTCGGCTTCCGCTTCGCCCCGAAGAATCACCTGTAGAGCGCGCTTCAACTCCGTGGGACTCACTTCGCTCGCGAGTTCGATCTCGCTCAGTTCCTGGCGGCGATTTTTCAGGTCTTTGCGCGCTTCTGCCTGGACGTCCCCTTTGGAAGCTTCCACCCGGCGTTCCAGCTTGACCGTATCGCGCTCAAGAAAATGAACGCGTTCAACCGTTTGCCGGATTTTTTCGATCAGGCGCTTCTTTTCCAACGGGTTAAAATCCAGCTCCCGAAAGCGGTTCGACATCTCCACACGAGTGCGTGCCAATGTGTAGCGTGCGCGAAGGTAGGGACGCTTTTTCGACCGAGGAATTTTCTGCAACTTGGCGGCCTGCTTCATCGCCAGCAGGTAAAGTTTTGCCACCTTGTCGATCTGTTTGAGGGTCTCTTTTGTCTTTTGCTCGATCTTTTCTTCGGTCAGCTCTTCATCGTCGAATTGAACGATCTCTTTGATCGAGCGCGAACCGTTGCGAACGTCTTCGCCGACCTGAAGAAGTTCTTTCAAGATGAGCGGGGCGCGCGTAATCGTTTTGAGAACGAGCAACTGTCCCCGTTCAATGCGCTTCGCGATGGCGACTTCGCCCTCGCGTGTCAGCAATGGCACAGTTCCCATTTCGCGCAAGTACATGCGGACCGGATCATTTGTCTTTTCCAGAGTCCCCGGAGTCAGATCTAGGTCGCCATCTTCTGAAGCGGACGAGGCTGGTTCATCCTTGACGTCGATTGCATCCGTGGAATCTGCGGCTGCCAGCGCGGCCTTCGCGCTCGAAAGGTCTTCGTACACGTCGATGCCATATCGTTCGAAAGTTGAAAGAAGATCGTCGATTTCTTCTGAGGAATGCACCTCAGGCGGAAGGATATCGTTCACTTCATCGTAAAGCAGATATCCGCGCTCCTTGCCCATGGCAATGAGCTGTCTTACCTGATCATATTTCTCTTCAAGAGCTACCGTCACACTGCCTCCCTCTTATAAAAGCCGGATGCGCGCACGAGCAATTCCCATGCAAAAATGGCCGGTACTAGACACCCCGGCACACCCTTGCGCATGTTGTGAATAAACGCTTATTTTTCAGACGATTCTTCGTTGGTGCCTGCGCCCGTGCTGCTGAAGCCCACACCGCTTCTCCCACAACATACTATATGATGCTCGACGGGGTCCTATCGTTTCATCCAAAACCTTACGAATATACAACATACAGCAGGTCGGGTCAACCGAATGCCGTAACTTATTGTCCAGCCAAGAGTTTCTGTAATTCCAATCGGCGCGTGATTATGCGCCGAAGTTCTTCTGTAGGAGGTTTTGATTCAAGCTGCTTCTGTAACTCCGCCAGTTCCTGCTCGACTCGACGGCTACGCAGCACAGCCAGGCAACTCTCCGCCTCCTCCCAACTATGCTCGGAGAAAGATTCAAAGAAAATCTCGAACAGCACGCGCCTGTCACGTTCGTCCAGTGCTTCGGCGAAAGTAGATGGATCCGAGGGCTCTCCTGACTTGGCAATAAGCAGATCGAATATCTTTTCGGTTTCAAGACCCCGGTGCAGTCCTGAGGAAGCAATTTCCTGAGCGAGTCTTTCACGAAATCCGTTGGCTTCGGCCAGCATGTGGATTAGACGACGCTCAGCACCCTTTACGCTCGGTCCTAAGAGTTCAGCTTTGGGCTTTACTTCGCTGCGACGTTCGGTGGCCGCACGGCGGAGGGCTTCGCGCAAGACTGGCTCGTCCACGTGCAACTCAGAAGCGATGCGCGTGGCCCATTCCGAACGCAGTAGCCGGTTTGGTAAGCGCTGTACATATGGCATCAGGAAATTGAGGGCCATCACTCTGCCGTCAGCAGTTGTACGATCCATCAGCTTGGCTCGGCCAATCAAATAATCCAAGTACGGAGGAGCTTGCATCAACAGCTTCTTATAGGCTTCAGCGCCTTGTTCCTTCAGGAATTTGTCGGGATCGGAGCCGCGTGGAAGCGCGAGGACGCGCACGTCGAACTCTTTTTCAAGCAACAGAGTTAGAGAACGCTCCGTGGCGGCTTGGCCGGCGGTGTCCGGATCGTAATTCACGACGACTCGCCGGGTGAAGCGGCCTAACAGTTTGATCTGTGGGTCGGCAAGGCTTGTACCGCAACTCGCTATAACATTCACGATTCCGGCGCGCGCGACGGCAATCGCGTCCATGTAGCCTTCCACCAAGACGCCAAAATCATTTTGCCGCAGAGCTTCTTTGGCTCGATCGAGATGATAGAGAACATTACTCTTCGAATAGATAGGCGTTTCAGAAGAGTTCAGATACTTGGGCATGTCGTCGCCCATAGCGCGCCCGCCGAACGCAATCACTTTCGCAGCTTCGTTTGCTATCGGAAACATGATGCGCCGGCGAAAACGATCGAAGAAGCGGCCACTTTGTTCGCGTGATAGAAGGCCTGACAGTTCCAGCAGCTTTTCCGGATATTTCTGTTTCAGAAAGCGCAGCAGCGCGTCACCCGATGAGGGCGCAAATCCCAAGCCGAACCTAATCATCGCCTCGCGATTCAGCCCACGATCTTCGAGATAAGCGTATGCGACTTTACCCTCAGCGCTTTCGTGCAACTGGCGAGCAAAAAATGCTGCAGCTTCGCGATGCATCTCCACTAGAGCGCTTCGTTGCTGATTCTCGCGCCGCTCTTCCGGCGAACGCTCGCGCGGCTTGGGAATTGCGATTCCGCATTTTTCCGCAACAGTGCGAATCGCTTCAGGAAAAGTACATTTCTCGAGTTCCATGACGAATTTAAAGACATCGCCGCCCACACCACAGCCAAAGCAGTGATAAATCTGTTTCACGGGATGCACGTTGAACGACGGAGTTTTCTCTTGATGGAACGGACAGAGTCCCGCGAAGTTCTGCCCGCTTTTCTTCAGGCGCACATACTCGCCGATCACGCGGACAATATCCGCTTGCTGCTTTACTCGCTCCGCAAATGATCCGGCTTCAGGCATGTCTTCTGAGTTATCCCGTAAAATCCGGCGCTAGTCCCTTCGCATTTTAATTCCGCAACTCGGCGATGGTGATTGCTGTCCCACCGCGGTCTTCCGCTTCATGGCGGACTTTATCAACAAGCGGGTGAGTTGACAAAAATTCGGCCAAACCTCGACGTAACGCACCAGTGCCGTGACCATGAATAATTCGAATGCTAGGAAGACTGCCCAGGGCCGCCTCGTCGAGAAACTTATCCACACGCCGAGTGGCTTCCTCCACTGTGCAGCCAATAACGTTGATTTCTTCGTTAGCCGGTTCATCACTCTGCCGCGTGTGTACCGTCACGCCTGGTGGGCGTGCGGATGCCAATCGATCCGCCTTTGCGGGTTTCCCGTCTGTATCGATGCCGATCACATCAACGAGAGGAACGCGCATCCTAAGAACTCCTGCTTCTACTTCCGCCCTGGTTCCGTCCAGCCGGCGAAATATTAGCGGCTGCTTAAATCCTTTCACAATTATGCGCAATCCAGCGGTAAGTTGCTCGGGCGACACAGGCTTTGGCGGAGTCTCCATCCCGACTCCGAGATCAGCCTGCGATGAGGAGAGCGTGTCCACCACGGCCGCGTCCGTCTCGGCTCGCGCTTCGGACGCAATCTTCGACATTCGTTTGCCAGATTGCTTTTCTAGTTGCGCTCGCAGTGCCCGATCATGAACTTCCGAGGCAACCCGAGCCATCTCGCTTTCGAGACGCTTGATTGTTTCTTGAAAGCTCTTTTCAAGTTCAGCGATGCGTTTCCTCTGGCGGCCGACCCATTCGGTTTGGAGAGCGCGTCTTTCGGCCTCCATTTGTGCGAGCTCCTCGCGCGCTTGAGCTTTCACCTCTTCCATTTCGTCGCGGCTGCGATGGAGGTACGCGATCAGATCGCGCGCCTCTCGTGATTCTGGCGTAAGACTTGCCTGGGCATGTTCTACCACTCGTGCAGGCAGGCCGAGCCTCCTGGCGATCTCGATGCCACTGGACGTTCCTGGTACGCCAACCAGTAGACGATAGGTTGGACGCAAATTAATTTCATCAAACTCCATAGCAGCGTTGACGATGCCCGGCGTAGTGGAAGCATACGATTTCAGACGGTCGTGGTGCGTAGTTGCGATGGTGAGAGCGTGCCGCATACGAAATTCTTCAAGCAGCGCGACGGCTAAAGCCGCGCCCTCTTCAGGGGCTGTGCCGGTGCCCATTTCATCCACAAGAATCAACGAGCGTTCCGAAGCCAGCTCCAGCATGGATTTCAAATTCAGCATGTGCGCCGAGAATGTGGAAAGATCTGCGGTGATGGATTGTTCATCGCCAATGTCTGCGAGCACATAATCGAAAACCGGCATTCCGGCGCGTTCAGCCGCGACTGGAATTCCAGATTGCGCGGAGAGCGCCGCTAGGCCGACGCTTTTAAGCGCTACTGTTTTTCCACCCGTGTTAGGTCCGCTGATAACCAGGACCGTTTCGTCGCCACCGAGATCCAGTGACATGGCAACCGCTTTGCGTCCCTGCGGTTTCAGTGTGGCCTCGAGCACGGGATTTCGCACATTATGGAGGTCCAACGAATTTCCTGACGTAAACGTTGGCATGGCGCAATCGAATTCGTGCGCAAAACGGGCACGAGCGAAAATCGAATCCGAGTGGGCCAATCGCGCAGCGGCCGATTCAAGCGATCCGCGTTCCAGGCGGATTCGGTCGGTCAGCTCCTCCAGAATTCTGGTGATTTCTGCGAGCTCATCTTCGCCCAGTTGAACCAGGCGATTGTTCAAATCGATGGCTTCGAGCGGCTCGACGAATACTGTCTGTCCCGTTGCACTCGCGCCGTGGACTACTCCGGGAACGCTTCGCCGTTCTCCCGCGCGAACCGGAATTACGAAGCGTTCGTTGCGAAGTGTAATGTAATCTTCCCCGCCAGGCTCGCCCCGGGACCGAAGAATTTCTTCCAACGACTTGTGTATTTTGTTACGTGCAGTCGCCATGCTTTCACGAATACGTTTCAACTGCGGCGATGCGGCGTCGCTGATCTCCCCGTTGGGCAGAACCGCGCGCCGGATTGCCGTCGAAAGATGCCGAAAATCCACCAGCGCTGCGGCTCTTTCACTCAGTCTCGGATATTTCGTTGCGGCGTCTTTAAACGTCTGCCGCACGGCATGTGCAGTATCCATCAGTGATGCGGCGTCGAGAAGATCGGCAGTAACAAGAATCGAACCCGGGATGATCAATCGAGCGAGCCAAGGTTCAGGGTCGGCGAGAGAACCGAATCCCAATTCCGAGCCCTCACGCAAATACTCCACAGCTTCGCGTATCAAAGTGAACTCTGCATGGAGCGCCGCCGCATCTTGTTGAATCTCGAGAGCGAGCGTCGTCCGACGCCCGGGCGCGCAGGTGGTGTAACGGCTCACGATATCCTTCAGACGATCGAATTCCAGGAGTTGTTCTGGAGGACGAGACATGGCAACCTCACAACGAATTGTAGCTGTAACTCATTATTGGATTGACGCGGGCGCGAACTTCCAAACACCGTAACGGTTTTAACGTGCGGCTTCATTTTTTCTCTTTGGCCGGACCGGAGCTCCGAGCGTTTCGACCATGGCCACTGCGATCGCATCCATAACGACCGTGGCGTCGTGGCTATGCGCATTGTTATTTCCGAAGATCGTAAATACGAGATGCCCGCTCCGAACAGTGGTCGCGTAGCCAGACATTGCTCGCACATGTTCGAGCGAGCCGGTCTTGGCCAGAACGCGGCCCGCGGCGGCCGTGTCCTTCATTCGATTTTCAAGTGTGCCATCCACACCCGCTATTGGAAATGTCGCGATGTAGTCCGCACCCCAGGGCTGCTGTGCGATATAGCGCAAGAGTTGAATGACGGCACGAGGCGTCACGAGATCATCACGCGAAAGCCCTGAGCCGTCTGAGAGGACGACATCCCCATCTTCAATTCCGATTGTCTTCAGGAAAGCTTGTTCCACCCAAATTCCTGCCTCCGTTGAACCCACGCCCGCTTTTTCGCGCGCTACCGCGCGAAGGAATAACTCCGCGTGGAGATTTTGGCTAACTTTGTTGGTGACACCAATACTTTCGAGAAGAGCCGGCGAAATGTGGTCGGCGAGAGTCAATTTGTTGGCAGCGGGTGAACTATTGGCGGTTGAAGCGTCCTGAACCGAATGATTGTTCGCTGCGGCGCCAGCCGGAACGCTAGCCGGATCAAACGGATGCGATGGCTCAGAATGCTTCACGAGGACGCCGCCGGTAACTTTGACGCCGCGCGATTCTAGGGTCTGCTTCAACGTTCGTGATGCCACCCCGCCCGGATCGCTCATTGCGAAGTCGAGCTTGATGGGCGCGTGACCCGCAGGAATTGACCCGCGCAGCAAGATAAAGTCTTCCCCCGGCTGGCGTACCACCGAAAAATCAGGTTTGCCGCCGCTCGGGCCGGTGAGTACTTCGCATGCAAAGCTCCTGGTTGCAGCAACGGGCGCTACCAGAAATGTAGCGGCTTCGCCTTCGCCGCTAGCAGGACTTACTTCGACTGAAAAAGAGTTATCGTTGAATGCGAGCGCGCTTACCGGTGCGCCAAAGGTGAAAAATAAGTCCCCCACGCTCCAGCCCGCTGGATATGGATCGTAGGGGAAATAGCTATCATCTGCGACAATATCTCCGTCCACCTCCTTAAGTCCCTTCGCAACTGCTGCTTCGACCAATTCGGCTATGGGAGCTTCCGCCAGACCTTCCCGTTCCACTTTCTCGGCATACGGAAATTTCCGATTGGAAAGATCGGGGTCACCGTGGCCCACGAGAACCAGGTCGCCGATAAGCCGGCCCTCGGAGTCGAGTCGCCCGGTGGTCTCCAAAGTTGTGTGAAATCTAAAATCAGGGCCGAGCGTGGACAATGCCAGCGCCGTCGTAAAAATCTTTGCGTTGGACGCTGGAGTAAAGAATTTATCAGCATTCAATTCGTAGAGAATCTCTCCGCTATCGCGATCCGCTATCAATATTCCCCAGTAGGTTTTTTGTGTGTGACTCTCGGCAAGTGCGGCATCCAAGCGGGATCGGAATCTCTTCACGTCGGGCCGGGCACCTGCCCTTCTATTTGCGGAGACTTTCTTTGGGCTAGTTGTGACGTTTTGCGCTGCCGCGGCACGCGGGCAAATACTTAACGCAATCAGAACTAGGAGAGCGGTGAAAAAGTAGCGACGTAGGACACTTGATATGGGCTCGTTCATCTTGACTGTTCCGAATTGAAACGACGCTGATTATATTAGAATGCGCTCCCGCGCGACCCTGCAGAAGGGTTGCGATTCTAACTCGAAACCCATATTATGTGTGCACTCCATGGGAGGAAGCTATGAAGAGCATTCTATCGGCCCTGCTGATAGCAACACTTGTAGCAGCCCCGGCGATATTCACGCCCAGCGTGCGGGCGGATGATGACACCACAAAAGAAACAGACCGTATTGAAAATGCAGGTAGGGTCGTAAGAGCAATTATGAATATTCCCGACAATATTCCGCAGAGTCTCATCGACAAAGCGGACTGCGTTGTCGTTTTCCCAGGCGTACTCAAGGCGGCTTTCATCGTCGGCGCCAGTTATGGTCGAGGCGTAATGACCTGCCGTCGCGGCGATGACTTCAACGGCCCGTGGGGCGCCCCGTCGATGATGGCCCTGGAAGGCGCGAGTTTCGGCTTTCAGGCAGGCGGCCAAGCGACGGATTTCGTGCTGCTGATTATGAATCAAGATGGCGCGAACGCCATACTTGCCAGCAAGGTGAAAATCGGCGGCGACGCATCTGCTGCTATTGGTCCAGTTGGACGCAATGCTGCCGCGGACACGGACGTCACTTTGCGAGCGCAGATTCTAACTTACTCACGGGCGCGCGGTCTTTTCGCCGGCGTGTCGCTTGCGGGTTCCACATTGCGCCCAGACAACGACGCGAACGAGCGCGTTTACGGAAAGAAGATTTCGGCAAGGGACATCGTACTTCATGGCGCCGTTCCGCCGCCTCCTTCGGCCAAACTGCTCCGTTCAACCTTGACGAAGCATTCACCGAAACACCACTCCTAACCGCAACGTACTCAAACTCGAAGCGGTCCTGCTTCGTGTTGCTCTAGCACGCGAACAAACGGAATCATGTAGGATGGGCCGCATCGAAACAGGACAGAAATTCCGGGCCTGGTAATACGATTCGAGCTTCAGCTCTGAATCCATCCTCGTTGAGAGAGGTTGAACCGTGAAAAAGAAAATGATGGTGTTTGCGCTTTGTCTGGCATTTGCTTCTCCTATGTTCGCTCAGAAGAAAGAAGCCGAGCGTCTGGATAACTCGGCCACCGTACTTCGGGAACTTCTAGTCGGGAGCAACGGTCTGCCGACGAGTATTCTCGACCAAGCGGACTGTGTCGTGGTATTTCCTAGCGTCAAGAAGGTAGCTGTGGGGATCGGAGGCAGTTACGGCCGCGGCGTATTAATATGCCGTAACGGCGGAGAAATGAACGGCGCTTGGAGCGCTCCGGCAATGTACAAACTGGACCAAGGAAGCATCGGAGTACAACTGGGTTCGACGGCCACCGATTTCGTTTTGGTCGTAATGAACAAAACAGGTGCCGAGCAAATCCTGAACGGTAAGACCAAGCTCGGAACGAACGCTGCTGCCGCTGCCGGCCCCACCGGCGCTCAGGCAACGGGATACAATGCCGCTTCGATGCATGTGGACGTTCTGACGTATTCGCGATCCAAGGGACTTTTTGCTGGCGTGTCTTTGGAAGGCGCCACAATGGATTCCGATGATGATGCTAACAAAGCGCTCTACGGCAAATCGATCAGCGCGAAAGATATCGTAGAAGGCGGCCAATCCGTAGTTCCGGCGGCCAAACTTCTGATCGACGATCTTGATAAGGCTTCGGGCGCTCGCAAGTAGTTGCTATGGAATTGGATTCGGGCGGTTTCTGAAATCAAGTCCGGACATCTTCAGCACGTTCGATTGGGTACGCCGGGGATAAAATCCCCGGCGTATTAAACTCCCGCTAACCCTTCCGCGTCGCTGCAATGAGTATTGACCAGTGCCATAAGATGACTTATAGTCGTAATTGCCTATTGGTCATTGTTGGGAGACTCTGCAATGAAAACTCCGATCGCCGTTCGTTCCGCGCACCGCGTGGTCAATTTTTCTCCATCGAATCGGCGTGAGCGTCGCCGTGTCGAGACTCGCGAACGCATCTACCGCGCCGCCTTGAGAATTTTTGCTCAGCGCGGATACCTGGACACTACCGTGGAAGACATCACCGAGGCTGCTGACGTGGGCAAAGGAACATTCTTCAATTATTTCCCAACCAAAGAGCATGTGCTGGCTACCTACGGCGACGAGCGGCTCGCTGCGATTGAACGTGCTTTGAAAAAAGCCTGCGTGCCCCGTCAATCAGTGCGAGCCGTAATTAAAGATCTCGCCACCGATCTAGCGGAACAATCCTCGGAAAGCCCGGATTTGCTCCGCTCGATCTTCGCGGCGCACCTGTCGTGCGCGCCCGTGCGTGAGGAATTGCAAAGCCGACTGCAACGCGGCCGCCGGCTCTTGTCTGAAATCCTGGCAATAGGCCAGGAGAGAGGCGAGATTCGCCGCGATTATTCTCCTGCAGATCTCGCGCGGCTTACGCAGCTCACGCTCATGGGTATAACGATAGCTTGGTCGCTAAATCCTGATTCCGTGTTACGGAAATCCGCGGAAGAAGTCTGGGAGCTGTTCTTCCCGAGCATTTTTGCCAATACAAGAAAGAAGCGCAAAACAATTAAGAAAGCAAACGCATGATCGATCAGTTTTTAGCGCGAGTTTTATACGGTTTTATGAATCTCCCCCCAGCTAATTTCATCTTACTTCTAAGAGAATTGGAGGAGACTCCGTGAAAGGCCGATTGCCCCTCATTGTCTTTGCCATCGCTATTTTCTGGCTCGCGTCTCACAAGCCACTTTGGGCTCAATTACCCTCGGGTGCAGCAACAGGGCAGACCGGAAATTCAGCTTCAAATTCCAGCACTAGCGCAAGTTCATCCATCTATTCACGACCTGCGGCCCCGCAAAGCCAAAGTTCCTTTGCCGGCAGCGTTCCATCGAAACTTGTTCCCGGAGTTCTGCCAATATCGCTCGAAGACGCGATTAATCGCGGCCTAAAACAGAATCTAGGGTTGCTGCTCTCAAGCGAGGATGTCGGTTCAGCGCGAGGAGCGCGTTGGCAGCAGTTAAGCGCGTTGCTACCGAACGTAACGACAACGAGCTACGTAGATACGTCACAAATCAATCTGACTGAATTTGGATTCACCGGGTTCGCCGGTGTGAATATTCCCCGTATTGTTGGGCCTTTTACTTATTACGACGGCCGCGTGTACGCCACCCAATCCGTCCTGGATCTGAAAGCCATCAATAACACGCATGCGGCGACACAAAGTTTGAAAGCTGCGCAAAACACTTATAAAGATTCGCGTGATCTAGTCGTCTTGGCGGTTGGCTACAACTACCTTCTGGCCATTGCCGACGAAGCGCGCATAGAAACGGCCGAAGCTCAAGTGAACACCGGACAGGCGCTCTACAATCAAGCGTCCGATCAACTGAAAGCCGGGACCTCTCCCGCGATCGATGCGCTTCGCGCTCAGGTCGAATTACAAACGCGCCAGCAACAATTGATTCAGGCCAAAAACGATTTAGCGATTCAGAAGGTGACTCTTGGGCGAGTGATCGGACTGGCCCCCGGACAACAATTCGATCTAACCGACAAATCTCCCTACGCGCCTCTGGAAGGCCTCACCGTGGATGAAGCGCTGAAGCGAGCGTATACCTCACGCTCGGATTATCAAGCCGCGTTGGCCATCGTAAGCTCCGCGGAATATTCGCGACGCGCGGCCCATGCGGGTTATTACCCGTCGCTGGGACTCAGCGGCGATTACGGTCTTGCCGGAACCTACTCAAATCTATTTACTCATGGAGTCTTCGACCTGCGAGCGACACTGACCGTTCCGATTTTCCAAGGGAACAAAGTCCATGGAGATGTATTACAAGCCGATGCCCAGCTTCAGAAAAGCCGCGAGCAGCTTGACAACCTGCGCGGGCAAATTGACGCGGATGTTCGTACGGCCCTGCTAAACCTGGAATCGTCGGCGCAGCAGGTAGCAGTAGCCAAGAGCAATGTTGGTTTGGCAGATGAGAGCTTAACGCAATCGCGCGATCGATTTGCGGCCGGAGTCACCAACACAGTGGAAGTTGTGCAAGCGCAGGAGGCGGTAGCTAGCGCGCACGAAAATTACATTTCCGCTCTTTACAATTACAACTACGCGAAGATCTCCCTGGCGCGAGCCATGGGTTTCGCTGAAGAAGGCGTCAAGCAATATTTTAAAGGACAATAATACATGGCACAGAACACGGAAGTGGAAGCGCCTAAGAATCCGGCGGACCAAACCGTCGCGCCCTCCAAGACCGTTGCTGCAACCGGTACAGCTTTGCCTTCGGAAACTCATTCTGCGTCGGAACCTCCCCCTTCACGAGGGAGCAGATTCAAATCGAATCCACGCGCTCGTTTTTATGTGGTTGCGGCAGCTCTCGTGCTCATTGTGGCCGCGATCTTCGCTTGGCGCTATTTTCAGAGCTACGAGTCTACGGACGACGCGGAAGTAGATGGCCATTTGCAGCCTTTAAGCGCACGCGTTTCGGGCTACGTTACAAAAGTAAATGTAGATGACAATCAATACGTCACCGCCGGGACCGTGCTGGTTGAAATCGATCCTCGCGACTACCAAGTGGCCGTCGATCAGGCCAAGGCTGCGTTGGAAGATGCCAGAGCTACGGCGCAAGCTTCCAACTTGAACGTACCGATTACGAATATAAATACTTCAAGCCAGCTTTCCTCGTCAGAAGCGGATATTGAAAATGCCAAAGCTGGGATCGCAGCCGCTCAACAACAATATGACGCGGCTCAGGCGCAACTTGCCGAAGCTGAGGCAAATAGCACCAAAGCTCAGCTCGACCTCGGCCGTTACAAACAACTCGTTGACAAGCAGGAAATTGCGCAGCAGATGTACGACCAGGCGGATGCAGCCGCAAAAGCCGACGCGGCTGCGGTTGTAGCAGCACGCTCCTCGGCGGCAGCGGCAGCTCAACAAGTAACGCAAGCCCGCAGCAAGCTCCTTACTGCCGAAGCTGGACTGCGCGCATCGCAAACGGCGCCGCGACAAGTTGCGACGTCCGAAGCGCGCGCCCTGTCGGCCGATGCTACCGTTCTACAAAAGCAGGCACTCCTCGAACAGGCCGAATTAAATCTTCAGTACACAAAAATAATTGCGCCGGTGAATGGAGTGGTCTCAAAAAGCGTGGAAGTTGGAATGAACGTTCAGCCCGGCCAGCAACTGCTATCCATCGTTCCGCTTGAAGACGTCTGGGTCACGGCAAATTTCAAAGAGACTCAGCTTAAAAATATGCGTGCGGGACAGCGCGCCAAAATATCAGTAGACGCGAACGGCCGAACCTACAACGGACACGTCGATAGCTTTGCCAATTCCAGTGGCGCACGCCTGAGCTTGCTGCCTCCCGAGAACGCCACCGGTAACTACGTCAAGGTCGTTCAACGCATACCGGTGAAAATCGTCCTGGAGCCGGGACAAAACAAAGACCTTTCGCTGCGGTTGGGAATGTCTGTGGAAGCCAAAGTTTACGTGAAGTGACCCCAGCGAATCCATGGCATCCGAAACATACCAACGTCCACCAGTAAATCCCTGGATTATCGCGCTCACCGTGACGCTAGCGACATTCATGGAAGTGCTGGACACCAGTGTCGCGAACGTCGCGCTTCCTCATATTGCAGGCAGTCTTTCCGCCGGCCAAGATGAAAGCACCTGGATTCTAACGTCCTACCTGGTCTCGAATGCGATTGTCCTGCCCATGAGCGGTTGGTTTTCCCAAATGATCGGTCGCAAGCGCTTTTACATGTCTTGCGTGGCAATATTCACGATCAGCTCGTTTCTGTGCGGCCTGGCGCCCAGTCTCGGCATGTTGATTTTTTTTCGAGTGTTGCAAGGTGCAGGCGGCGGAGGTCTTCAGCCGAGCGAACAGGCGATCTTGGCTGACACCTTCGCGCCGGCCAAGCGCGGGATGGCATTTGCGGTTTATGGTATGGCGGTTGTGCTTGCTCCCGCCATTGGCCCTACTTTGGGCGGATGGATCACCGACAATTTTGACTGGCGTTGGATTTTCTTCATAAACATACCGGTGGGAATTATTTCTCTTCTTCTTACGAATCGATTAATTTCCGATCCACCCTATATGAAGGATGGAAAGCGCAGTGGTTTCAAGATCGACTATATCGGGTTGGGATTGCTGGCCCTGGGCCTCGGCACACTGCAGGTTGTGCTGGACAAGGGCCAACGGGACGACTGGTTCGGTTCCCATTTCATCGTGATTATGACGACGATCAGCGTCACGGCCCTGTTAGGCGTTCTGATCTGGGAGTGGTATCACAAGGATCCCATCATTGATCTTCATCTCTTTAAAGACCGCTCATTTGCCATTGGAAATTTGTTGATGTTCATGGTCGGATTCGCCCTGATGTCCAGCACCGTATTGTTACCTCTATTTATGCAGACGATTATGGGCTATACGGCGGAAAAGGCCGGTCTGGCATTAATGCCGGGAGGATTTGCCATACTGATAGCGATGCCGGTGGTGGGATTTCTTCTCGGTCGATATGACGCTCGAAGGCTTCTGCTCTTCGGGATGTGTATGCTTTCTTTCGCCCTGTTCCACATGACGCGGTTTGACACCGCGATCGATTTTAGGACTCTGGCTACTGCGCGCGTATTTCAAACCATCGGCCTCGCGTTTCTATTCGTTCCCATCAACACTGCCGCGTACGCATTCATTCCGAAAAATAAATCCAACGCGGCTTCAGGTTTGATCAATCTTGCGCGGAATATAGGGGGTAGCATTGGAATTTCGCTTGTAACTACGATGCTCGCGCGTCGCACTCAATTCCACCAAGCGAGCCTCGCTAACAACATCCACCGGGGAAACCCCAGCTTACAGGCCATGATTAATGCCACTACCCATATGCTGATGTCGCGGGGTTCGAGCGCTTATCAAGCCTCTCATCAGGCTTACGCGCTTGTGGCAAATATGCTCGATCAACAAGCGACCATGCTTGCCTACATTGACAATTTCTGGCTTCTCGCCGTATCAGTGCTGGTCATGATCCCCTTCGTTTTCCTGATGAAGAAAGTCAGGCCCGGAGGCCCAATAGCAGTACACTAGGGCTTCCGGAGGGTACTATGCAGGTTCGAACTATCACCCTCGAGCGCGAATACGGCAGCGGCGGCTCGCTGATTGCCCGCCGTCTCGCTGAACAGCTGGGCTGGAAACTGTGGGATGAGGAACTTACCGCAGAGATCGCGCGACTTGCCAAGGTGGACCAAAAGGCTGCCAGGCAGTGCGACGAACGCATGGACCCCTTGATTTACCGGCTATTTAGGGTTTTCGCGCGAGGAAGCTACGAAAGAGCGCTTCCCCTGGAAGGGGTTTCTTCCAGATTCGACGCGGATCAGATGGTGGCTATGCTGCAGGAAGTGATCGAGGATGTCGCATCGCGCGGAAACTGTGTCATCGTCGGTCGCGGTTCACCTTACATTTTGCGCGCTCATCCGGACGCTTTCCACGTTTTCATCTATGCGCCGCGAGACGAAAAGATTCGCCGCATTAGAACGCTCGGGAAGACCGAGAAAGAGGCCGCTCAACTGGTTTCCGAGGTGGACGCGGAGCGCGCTTCATTCATTCGCCACTATTTCGGCGCGGAGTGGCCCTGTCGAGCGCTCTACAACGCAATGATCAACTCGAAATTCGGAGACGAGTACGTAATTGAGATGATTCTGCAACATATCGCCGTTCTTGAGAAATTCCAGATTTCGCAGGTTGCCGGCGTTTAATTTTTTCTCCCTGTTGTGCCTTTCCCGCTTGTGCTGCGTCCACACGCCCGATTAAGAAGGCGCATAGACATAGCACCGAGAGAAGCATAGTAAACGCGGATATATGCTTTAACTTTACCCCTCGTACAGGTTTTGGCTCCGCAACGAAAACAGGAAGTTGCAAATGTGGCTGCCCTGCAAGCTTCCTTCCGCTACGAGTTCGTCTTCTCTGTCTCATTCGGGTCATTGCGAGCCTCCTTGCCAGACAAGCTGCATTTGTGGCGATTTCCAGGCTTTCGATTCTTCCGTGCGTGTGCGCAAACCAAGCTCATACTTACGGCGCACTTTTTCCAGGCGCGCGGCGATTTCCTTCCGATACGTTTCGGGGATATTTTCGTACCGCCCGTACCATTCGCGATATTGCTTCGATAGTTTTGGGAACTTGTCATCAAGAAAAGGCATGAACTGCTTGAGCGAGGCCGGCATGAGGAATAGCACTCGCCCAGCGAGCCACTGCGCACCTGCATCTCTCGCACTGCGCGCGAGGGCGTCCAGATCTCCTTCAGAGTCCGTTATACCGGGCAGAATCGGCATAACCAACACACCCGCCGAAATTCCCACTTCACGAAGCTTACGAACTGCCTCAAGCCGAAGATCCGGCCGCGGAGCGCGAGGCTCCAGCATTCTTGCGAGACGCGCACGTATAGTCGTTATGCTCAGATTCACCATGATTGAAGACCGCTCCGCTATACGCCGCAGCAAATCAATGTCGCGAACCACCTGATCCGATTTCGTCGTGATCGAAAGGCTCAGTCCTTCGCGTTGCGCCATTTTTTCGAGTATGGCGCGCGTGCCTCCGAACTCCCGCTCCGCTGGTTGATAGGGATCGGTCGCCGTTCCGATGGCGATATGTTCTCCCCAGATCTTCTCCGTGGACAGATCGCGATCCACCAACGCGCCTGCATCCTGCTTTACATAAATCTTCGTCTCGAATTCACCGCCATCAATATCCATGTATTCGTGGGTGTAGCGCGCGTAGCAATACTTGCAGCCAAATTCGCAGCCACGATAAGGATTTACCGTCCAGCGGAACGGCACGTTCTCCGAATCGCAGCGATTCAGGATTGATTTGACGGGAAGGAGAAAATACTCCGTCCCGCGCTTGGCTTCGGCGCGCAAGGAGGAAGCGGCGAGGCGTGCAATGCCGACCAGTTCCGTAGCGGGCTTCGTTCGGAGCGGTGATTCCGACTCTGCCGGAACCGGCTCCGGGGGCGCGGAAGCGTCACTCGGTTGCTCACAGGTGCCGTGGCGAGCGGCTGTGGGGAAAAGGGTGAGACTGGTCTGTTCCGGACCTTGCCTTCGACGCTGGAGCGTCGCTGCAGTAGATCGGAAAATGGGAGAAGTGGCCATTGGAGCCTCGCCGTCACGAGTTGCATTCTATTCGCCTTTTGTTCGCTATGTCAAGGACTATTATTCGCTTTATATTCGCCTGTACGGGGGGCCACGTCCGCTGTGGAAACGCGGCACTCGAGGCAAATTCAGCAGGTATTCCGTCCGCTATACTGAAACCGACCCCCGGAGCGTGTGATGGCCGAAGTCGGAATTCTGATAATTGATGACGACGTAGTAAGCCAACGCGCGCTCAAAAACGTTCTCGACTCCGAGGGCTGGCGGGTTCGTATTGCGCCTCTCGCTTCGCACGCCATGGCAGAGTTAGCGAGCGGCCAATGGAATCTTGTGATCGTGAATGTCGCGCTTACGGATGTCCGTGGCCAACTTTTCTCCGTACTGAAAGAACTCGCGCAGACGGAGTCTTATCCCGCGCCGCAATCCGAAAATCAGGCGCCCCCGAAGCGCATCCGAGTGCTTTTCCTGGTTCCTTTGCTCGCTGCGAAACATGCGCAGCCGATTCTCGAGCAGGAAGGACTTCCCTATTCGCTGAAGCCATATCACCTGCACGATTTCCTCGAGAAAGTAAGCGAACTGCTGGTCGAATCCGGCGCTCTCGCTGAGCCTATTCGTAGCATGGGAGATTTTTCCGCGGCCAAGAAGCGCCGGCACAAGAGCCGCAATTCGCGCGATGGCCGCAGAGGTACCATGTTCGCCTCACGCGAGGATTATCAAATGTCGGAAGAAGAGTTGGCCGAGTTCGAGAAACAGGAAGAAGAAGACCGTAAGAAGCGGGAGAAAGAATTACACGATCGCCAGCATCTTGGATAGAGGCGAATGTTACAGCTCGGATAGCATTTTATTTCTTCGATTCGCCCTGAAACAGCCGAACCTCACTTTGGTCGGGAGTCTCTGAAAGAAGTTCCGCAATCGTCTTCTTGAAAACAGGATGCAGAATCTCTGGAGCGATCTCAGCAAACGGCACAAGCACGAATCGCCTTTCCGCCATACGCGGGTGAGGAATCTCCAGGTGATTGGCGCTTACCACCCGGTCGTCATACAATAAAATATCCATGTCGATGAAGCGCGGCCCCCGCAGAACCCGCCTCCGACGTCCTAATGAACGCTCGATGTCCAACAGCGTGTGCATCAATTGCGGGGGAAGAAGCTTCGTCTCCGCTTCTATTACACAATTTAGAAACCAGCTCTTCGAACTTGTTTCAACCGGTTCGGTCTCATAAAGTGACGATTCCTGGATAACGTTCACGCCATGCTCGGCGAGAGCCGCAATCGCGCGCGCAATGTACTGCGCCCGGTCTCCTTTATTTGAACCCAGCGATAGATAAATTGTCGCCATAGTCGCGACCTAATAATAAGCCGTGAACGCACCAAATACAGAGTTTGTGTTTAGCTGAATAGTCCAGGTTGGCGGCGAGGTTCTTCTAGGCCGAAGTGCTTATAGGCGAGAGCGGTTGCCACACGCCCTCGCTGCGTGCGATCAAGCAGACCTAATTGCATCAAGTAGGGTTCGTATATTTCCTCGATGGCATCTTCTTCTTCGCTTAGCGAAGCAGCGATTGTGTTCAACCCAACCGGGCCGCCCGAATATTTCCGAATGATCGTCAGCATTAAATTACGATCCACTTCGTCGAGTCCATGAGCGTCTATTCCCAGCATAGCAAGCGCGTCCTGAGCCACCACTTCGTTGATGTGCCCTTTCGCGCGAACTTCGGCGAAATCGCGAACTCTGCGCAGCAAGCGGTTTGCCACACGCGGCGTGCCGCGGCTGCGGCGTGCAATTTCCCGGGCTCCTTCTTCATCCATTTTGATACCCAGAATCTTGGCCGAGCGCTGAACGATCTGCAGGATATCTTCGGAAGAATAGAACTCCAGCCGATGCACAATCCCGAAACGCGAACGCAACGGCGCCATGATCAGCCCGGCGCGTGTGGTTGCGCCGATCAACGTGAACTTGTTCAACTGATAAGGATGCACCCGGGCGCCCGGCCCTTGGCCGATGATCAGGTCCACGCGAAAGTCTTCCATCGCCGGGTACAGTATTTCCTCCAGCGCTGGCTGTAGCCGGTGAATCTCATCCAGGAAAAAAAAATCGCGTGGATCAAGTGAAGTGAGCACGGCCGTGACATCGCCTTTTTTCTCTAGCAGCGGGCCCGATGTGATCTTGATCGCTGAACCCATTTCATTGGCGAGAATCTGCGCGAGCGTCGTCTTTCCCAAGCCCGGCGGGCCATAAAGCAGAACGTGATCGAGCGCCTCTCCGCGATTTCTCGCCGCATCAACAGCAATCTTCAAATTTTCCTTCACACGCGACTGCCCGATAAAATCTTCCATGCGCTTGGGGCGCACGCTGGCTTCAATGCGCGCGTCTTCATCCAGCGCCTTCCCAGAAATAATGCGATTCCGTCCGTCGGTTATCTTCTCAGCCAAAGAATCCTCTAAGTTATTACCAATGCAGCGTGCGCTCTTGCGCAAAAAATTTCAATCATTCCTCGCGCCCGGCATGACGGCCTTTTTCAATAGATCTCCCGCCCAGGATTTGAAGCGCGGCGCGCAAAACCGCCTCAAAATCGCTGGTGGACTTTATGCCGGCCTTTTCAACCGCGCTGTCCACCGACCGCGTGTCATATCCGAGGTTCACCAGCGCGGATGCAACATCCGATTCGATTTGCGAGCGTGTTGCGGGCTTTCCAGCTTGCGGTACATCTACGACAGCCAGTTTATCTCGCAGTTCCACAACGATGCGTTCGGCCGTTTTGCGTCCCACGCCTGGAATACGAACCAGTTGCGCTAAGTCGCCTTTGCGAACTGCGGGAATCAGCTCTTCGAGGCTCATGCCTGAAAGAATTTTCAAAGCGAGCGATGGTCCCACACCAGAAGCGGAAATCAGCAGCTCGAAGCATTGTTTTTCACGAGAAGTATAAAAACCGTAGAGTGCCAGCTGGTCTTCCCGCACGTGCGTGTGAATCAGCAGTGTCGATTCGCTGTGCAGAGCGCCCAGGCTGGAAAATGTGGAAAGCGGAATAATCACCTCGTAGCCTACGCCCGCCACATCAATCAATACCACGTTCGGACGCTTTTCAATCAGCTTTCCGCGCAATGATCCAATCATATCGAGCGATTATCGATTAGCGTCGCTAGGGTGTCAACGCGACCGCATTTGTGACCCGTGCCGCCAAACAGCCTTTCGTAACGGAAATCTTAAAGTGACAATTATTCTGGTTTTCGGGAACTAATAGACTCATCAGCCCGTATAGGTAACTAGCCATCAAGCGCGCGTGTGTCTCTTCGAGCCATATTTGCGTGTTTCCAGAGAATTGGTCTTTCACTGTAAATCTCACACTGAAACAATTGCGTAATCTCTTCGCGTACGAATATTCATAAGAACTTGTCTTTTCACAAAATATTCGCGGTCAATTGTTCGTTATAGGGATGAACAGTGTTCGTTTTCGCGCGAAATCGGAATCCGAAAACATAAGCAAAAATAGTTATAAATTTCTTGCCGCCATTGCTTTCGACGCGATTACTACCGCGTCTAAGTGCGTGCAAGGGGCGAGTGAGCTTCAAAGTCAGATTTAAGGAGGAACTAAAATGTCGCGTCGCAAAATGAATTGTGTGCTAAACGTGCTTGCGGCTCTAGCGCTCGTGTTGTCAATCGCAACTCACACAACCCCCGCGAAAGATGCCAAATCGACGGTCACACCAATCGTCAAGTCGGATGTAAAACTGCTTAAATCGGCCACTCTGGGTAGTTCTGACCTTAAGGCTGGAGATTATTCCGTCACCGCTGATGACACGCACGCCAGGTTTTCAAAAGGCGGGAAAGTCGTAGCGGAAGTTCCCATCCAATGGAAAGACGAAGCCAGCAAAGCAAAATTCACCACCATCGTCGTGGACGGAAATCAGATCAAGGAAATTCACTTCGGCGGAAAGATGAAGTACGTGGAGGTTACTCAATAACGAAAACCGAAGATCCGTGAGCGGGCAGCGGCCAGATCGGCTTCTGCCCGCCTTTTCTCAGATTGGAAGCGCTTGAAGGACCGAAGAAAAAGCAGACTACCGCCGCGAACGATCCTGCCTCACCGCTTCATCCACTAGAGATTCCAGTTCCCGCCGAGTCAAATTGATGCGCTCTGTTTCCACTGTTTCGGATGTCACCGGCGACTCCGGACCCAAATTCGGAGCGGTTTGCAAACCATAGCGGGCGCGCGCAGCAAACAATTTTTCCACGTCGCATCCTGACAAGAGTACTTGCTTACCTAACATCTGCGTGACCAGCGCGACGCGCGCGAAATGCTCGGTAGTTTCCATCCGGAAAAAAGCCTTCAACAGATCGGGTCCGTAGGTCACCACGCCGTGGTTTGCCATCAGGATCGCGTCGTAGCCTTCCACCAATGGCTCGATTGCCTCTACCAGCTCCGATGTTCCCGGAGTACCGTAGCGAGCCACCGGTACGCATCCCAGCGAAAGCACCAATTCGCATAACAACGCCTTATTTAGAGGAATGCCCGCGGCGGCGTATCCGGTCGCGACCGGCGGGTGCGCGTGGCATACAGCGTTTATGTCCGGACGCCGCCTATAAACCAAGAGATGCATGCCCAACTCGGACGATGGGTTGCGTCGGCCGTTGACCTTCTTGCCGTCAAGATCGGTCACCACCAGATCGTCAGGCGTCATCATACCCTTGCAAATTCCCGTTGGGGACGTCAGGACATGATGAGGGTCGAGACGAAGCGAGATATTTCCATCCGTGGAAGCTACATAACCGCGATCGTGAATCCACCGCCCTACAGCACAAATATCTCGACGGTGTTCGTCTTCCGTCTTCAGAGCGCCCGGCGAAATGGAATCAGGATACATCGCTGCCTCCACGCCAAAGTTTGTCCAGCAGCCCTCAAGCGTAAATTCCGCGAAGCCTCAGTGCCCGGGCTACACGGTCGATCGCCACAATATAAGCAGCGATTCGATTATTTACCTTGTGTGTTTCGGCGAAGCGTACCACTTGTTCGAAACTATGGTCCATCACATCTTGCAGGCGTTCGTTCACTTCATTCTCCCGCCAGAAGAACCCCTGGCGATCCTGCACCCATTCGAAATAGCTCACCGTAACTCCGCCTGCATTCCCTAGAATGTCCGGAACGATAAAAATTCCTTTACTCTCAATGATTGAGTCCGCGTGCGAAGTCGTGGGTCCATTCGCCCCTTCGCAAAGAATCCTGCAATCTACGCGGCCGGCATTTTGCGTCGTGATCTGATTTTCGGTAGCGGCTGGCACCAAAATATCGCAGGGATGAAACAAGACTTCCTGCGCCGTCATTTTGGCCCCACCGCCCGGAAATTCAGGCAAAGGTTTTCGCTGGCCGTAGACCCAGTCGATCACCTTTGGAATATCGAATCCGTTTTCGTTATAAAGGCCGCCGTGAATGTCTGCGATACCGATAATTTTATAGCCCGCTTCGTGCATTAATGTTGCCGCTTGCGAGCCAACGTTGCCGAAACCCTGAATGATCACTCGGCAGCCTTCGCGTTTCATTTTCAGTTTTGCGAGCGCGTTGTTGCAACAAATCATTAGGCCGCGCCCAGTAGCTTCTTTGCGGCCCTGCGAGCCTCCCAATTCCAGCGGCTTGCCGGTGACGACCGCCGTAGTGGCTTGACGCACGTGCATGGCATACGTATCCATCACCCACGCCATGGTCTGTTCATTCGTGCCGATGTCTGGCGCGGGAACGTCGCGCTCGGGCCCAAACCATTCGCTCAATTCGGCAGTGTAACGCCGCGTGATGCGCTCAAGTTCGGTCTTCGAAAGCTTGCCAGGATCGCAAATAACTCCGCCCTTCGCGCCGCCGAACGGAATGTTTACCACCGCGCATTTCCAGGTCATCCACGCCGCTAGAGCGCGAACTTCATCCAGAGAAACGTCCGGGGCGAACCGTATACCACCCTTCCCCGGTCCACGAATCGTCGAATGCAGGACACGATAACCGACGAAAACTTCCAGTCGTCCAGTGTCAAGCGGCACCGGAATGTAAACCGTGATTTCTTTACTGGGATACTTCAGATAACGATAAAGTCCGTCTTCCAGCCCTAGCTTCTGCGCCGCAATTTCAAAGCGGGCCTCGGCGGATTTATAAACGTTCAGTTCGTCCTGCGAAACCGCTGACATGACAACCTCCAGAATTGCTCGACTGCTATGAGTTCAATTTACGAGAGGCTTTGGCTTCCCTCGCGACACTACAGCTCGTGCAGCGCCTCGAACAGCGCCGGCCAGTATACGAACACAGGCAAATCCGCGCAAGAAAAGCATTTTGGGCTTAGGTCAGCGCCCAAAGCACAGATGTCTAATAGCGCCGTTGAGGTTTTACAAACTGGTCAAGCAGAAGCCGCGCTAGCCGCCGTTGATCGTGTCGTACAACTCCCCTGTGATGTAAAAGGTCGCCGGTAACATATCGAAGTCTCATACGGTCCAGTTCGTCAAATGACGGATCCACGGGCTCGGCACTCTGCGCGCGATACCGCCGCAACAAGATCGAGGGAACACGCGAGCGGTTGATTACCACGAAGTCGAAGAGATCTTTGCCCGTGTGATCGTAAATCGCGCGGATATGGTCGGCCACCGAGTAGTGTTGTGTCTCTCCCGGCTGGGTCATCAGATTGGCAATGTACACACAAGCGGCGTGCGAACGCTTGATGGCTTGGACTACCTTCTCAATCAAGAGGTTCGGAATGATGCTGGTGTAAAGGGAACCAGGTCCTACAAGAATCAAATCCGCCGAGTCTATCGCCTCCAAAGCCTCAGGGAGCGCTCGGACTCGGCGAGGGACCAATCGTACTTTGCTGATCGGCTTCCGTGAACGTGAGATGTTCGTTTCACCGTGAACGATTTTCCCGTCCTCTAGCTCCGCTTCCAACGTCACATTCTGGGCCGTAGAAGGAAAAATTCGTCCGCGAATAGCCAACACTTGCGCCGAAACCCTTACTGCTTCGGGAAAATCTCCAGTCACGTTTGTCAGTGCCGTGAGAAAAAGATTGCCGAAACTGTGCCCGGCTAAACCACGTCCAGCAGGGAACCGATACTGAAATAATTTCCCCAGAAGGTGTTCATCTTTCGAGAGAGCGACCATGCAGTTACGAATGTCGCCCGGAGGTAGCACGCGATATTCCCGGCGTAAGCGCCCGGAGCTCCCGCCATCATCAGTTACAGTGACGATAGCTGCAAGATCCGAGATTGGTTGGACAACCTTGTCCTTTTTCGATGAGGCCACAAATTCCTTCAGCCCGCGAAGCACCATGGAAAGGCCGGTGCCTCCACCAAGAGCGACAACGCGGAGGGGCCGAACAGGCTGGTTCACTGAATTTTCACAAGTAGAAGAAGGTTAGTTTGCAGATCCGTCACGTTCCGGATACAACAGCTCGGTGAAGCGCGGGTCTTCCTGCAAGAAAGAAAAATCCTCGTCGTTGCGAGCGTGGTAGCGATTCTCCGGACGCAATTGAATGGCAACCTTTAAATTTTGCATAGCGGATTCCGCTTCGCCAGTCAGACAATCCAGCGCGGCCATGGCGTAAACGATATGGTCCGCTTTGGGCGCAGCTTTTCGGGCGCGGTCCAGATGCTCGCGCGCCTCGTCCCAACGGCCAAGATTCATCAGCGCGACACCCTGTGTATAGTGCTCTTCGGCAGACTTAAGCGCTGGTATCGGCGGACGAGTGATCCGCTGCTCGCAGATTCGCATATGAACCTGAGCCCGATCCCCCAGTTCTTTGCTGGGGCCTTCTAGAACGCGTTCAAGAGATTGCTTGGCCCGCTGGAACTTTTGCTGCTGAAAATGCTTCAAGCCCTCCTCGTAGAACTTCAACTGGGCTTGTTTGGCTGGCGCGTCGGGGTCCGGCGGGACAACAATCTTTTTCTTGGGTGCCTTCATCGCTTTCTTTTTCAATAACTTATGGCTGGCCTGCGCATTCGCTGAGGTGCGTACGGTGCGACGCTTCACTGGCACCCTCCGAAAGAAATCATAACGCGAACATAGCAAAGTCCCCGAGGCGCGTCAATGCGCGGAAAATGCCCCCTGGAGACATCGCCGTTCGCTAAACAACTCCACCAGCTTGGCTTCCCGCGTTCTTCGAGCTGCAATTCCCCAGCGTCTATAAGACAGTCAACATATATAATGCCTCCGGGGCACGTGGAGGAACCATTCATGAAGCGGATGCACGGCATGATCTCGGTTGCTTTTCTTATCGTCTTATTTCTCGCGATTCTTGGCGTGCGCGCGGCTGGTCCTAAAACGGAAATGGTCAAATTTCCGAGCGGTAAGGACACCATCGATGGTTTTCTCGCTGTCCCGGAACAACCCGGCCGCTACCCTGGCGTAATTGTTATCCACGAATGGTGGGGATTGAACGATTGGGTAAAGGAACAAACGCAAAAAATCGCGGAGCAGGGCTATGTGGCTCTGGCAGTCGATCTTTACCGGGGGAAAACCGCGACTGACCCGAACGAAGCTCATGAACTGATGCGAGGCCTGCCTCAGGACCGCGCCGTGCGCGATATGCAAGCCGCATACGATTATCTTACCGCTAGAAAGGATGTCACTGGCCGCATCGCATCAATCGGATGGTGCATGGGGGGCGGTTATTCTTTGCAGCTTGCGATACATCAGCCGCACCTGGCAGCATGCGTTGTAAATTACGGAGCGCTGCCCACCGATCCCAACGATCTTCAGCAAATTGCTGCTCCGATTCTCGGGAATTTCGGCGCGCAAGATCACGGAATCACTCCGGCGGACGTCAAAGCTTTCCAGAAAAGCATGACAGGCATCGGCCGCTACGTGGACATTAAGATCTATGACGATGCAGGTCATGCCTTCGAAAATCCTAACAACCACAATCCCCCTGGCTATCGACCCGAAGACGCCGCCGATGCCTGGGCCCGCACGGTTGCGTTCCTTAAGAAAGCGCTGAAATAAAGACCAAGAATCACAGATTAGAAGCGCTACCGTTGAATTCTGCTGTGTGCCACACCGTCACAACCACAGCCATAAGGCCCATCATGGTTGCCTCGCTTCTATATTTGCCATTCCCGCAGCGGTCTTCGCTGCTCATGGGTTTCTCAGCCAAAAAGCTGCTGATCGAGCGGTGAGCGTCGATGGCCCGGTTCGCTGTGTTAGAATATGGATAAGTCAGTAGGCCCGTAGCTCAGTTGGCTAGAGCGCCACCTTGACACGGTGGAGGTCTGCGGTTCGAGCCCGCACGGGCCTACCAAAATAATTCAATGTTTATAAGGGTTTCAGCACCTTCCGTCGATTCAGCAAGACAGCCCAAAAGATTTTTCCCAACTTTTCCCCAACTTCCATTTCGATCGAGATTCCCCGTCAAGGGCGATTTGCGAGGCAAAATCCGCCGGATAGGGTAACTTCCATCCCGGCGATCGCGGATGCCGCTTTTGGCGGTTTCCTCGCGAGCGCGAGGGGTTTAGTGCAAAACCGGGATGATTTTGGGGATGAAATCGTAAATGGGAGATTCAATGGCAAGCGCGACGAAAAAAGAATTTGTTGCCCGGACGAAATACCACCATTCAAGAAGAACTAACGACCATGTGACGCTTTTGGTTTACAAGGATTCCAACGACGCGTACGAGATCATTGACGACAGGGAAGCGGAATCGGAATGTGTGGCCGGATCGAAGAACTATATTTTTGAAGAATGGGGAAAGCGAAACAGACAGCTAATCAGCGATGGCTTTCAGCGCGACACCATGTCGGGTGACAACGAGTGGCAGAGATTTATATCGTGATCCCCGTTCGAAAATGCTTCGTGGGCGGAACACAAAACAGGAGGGGCAAATGAATCTGCTTGGCCGAAACGGCTCGGTTCTTCTGCTAACGATACTTCTGACGTGCGCACGCGCCGGTTGCACGCAGCAATCTGAACAAAAAGTAACGCCACCCGATTCGTGGGAGAAATGTACTAAGTCGGATGGATCTGTCTTCTACGCACCTTCGTGCTCTACCACCGCTCGCATTACCAAGATTGAAAAAGCCGTTATAGAAGAACCCGGGACCACCGTGGTGGACTACGACACCTGCATGAAGCGCGGGAAGGATTGGCAGGAGGGTGAGCTCAAAGATTATCTCAAGAAAACCTGCAAACAGATGGCCGATTTGGACAAGGAAATGGGCGTTCTGCCAGGCTACTATCCGGGGCATAAAGAACCGGGATATAACATCACTTTGGAAACGCCACTGGCGGTGTACGTAATATCTGCACTCGGCAAGTGTGGCAACGTCAAGCCCGATGGTACTTGCGATTTCTCTGGAGGACCTGGCGTGGTCGTTGGGCATAGCTATATATTCGATCCACCGTCACGAGATTCAACGGTTGTAACTCTCGCCGAGGAGGAGAACGGTACGCAATATGCCCGGGTAATCGGATACGTGCAATCAGTCGCCGAAAAGTCAGTCGAGAAACCGACTAGAGAAAAAACGAAGTAGGAGGGAATCGGCATGGAGTTCATGGAGTTCCTATTCGAAGTGGGTAAACGCGTTAAAGTGCAAGACACAGGCGAAGTGGGTATCGTAAAACACCGGGACACAGACTCAACTCTCGGGCTCCCTTACTACGAGGTAGAGTTCAACGACAGAATTCAGAAGATTGCACAAAAGGATTTATTGCCGGCCTAACGCAAGGAATTAGAGAGAGCTCGCCCGGAAAAAACCTAGTGATAAACTTCACGGCGATTCCGCGTCGAAGAAATAATTTCGGCGCGGGAAAGTGGTGCGCGCCTTTCGCCGGGGTCTAGGCGGGGCCCCGGCGAGAAAAAATCTCGAGTTCTTTCAGTGTTCGGGCTAGAGCGCCACCTTGACACGGTGGAGGTCTGCGGTTCGAGCCCGCGCGGGCCTACCATTCCACCAGGTTCTCGCGAAGACGTAAATGCCCAGATTTTCCCGGTGCTTATTTCTCTTTGGGTTACCGACTGAACGGTATAACCTTCGTTGCCATCGCCAGCGCGATTATTTCTGATTTGATTCCTGGTCTTGGAAATTCCGACGCAAAATTATTTCGTTTTAACCGCAGGCCAGGGTCGAGATAAGCTACCGTGTCTTAACCTCAAAAAAAGAATTCGGGCACATAGGCGAATGGATCATAAAAAAGCACTAAGTGTCTGCGCGGCCGCACTTGCGTTTGTCATTTTCAGTTGGCCGAGCTTAACACCCGCACGATCAGGCAGTCCCACGCTATCGGGAGAATCTGCCCCCTTCGATGTGATCATCAGGAATGGCCACATCCTCGATGGTAGCGGAGGTCCTTGGTATGCCGCCGACATCGGGATCCGCGGAGATCGCATCAAGTTCATCGGGAATCTCGGTGACGCGCCGGCCAAAAAAGTAATCGACGCGAGCGGGAGGATCGTCTCGCCTGGTTTTATCGACATGCTCGGTCAATCAGAAATGTCATTGCTCATCGACAATCGTTCGTTAAGCAAGCTCTCGCAGGGGATCACCACGGAGATTACCGGCGAAGGCGGCTCGATTGCTCCACAAAACAACAAGACCCTCGCCCCGCTCAAATCTTTCCTGGATCAATATCACCTCAACATCGACTGGACCACACTGGACGGCTACTTCCGTCGGCTGGAAAAAGACGGCA
Source organism: Candidatus Acidiferrales bacterium (assembly GCA_049693615.1). Lineage (GTDB taxonomy): Bacteria > Acidobacteriota > Terriglobia > Acidiferrales > UBA7541 > Palsa-295. The sequence continues at coordinate 58,212 of JBAVQB010000033.1, forward strand.
CTCCCATTAATCTGGGGACCTACGTGGGAGCCGCACAAGTTCGCGAGGCGGTAATCGGCGACGACGACCGGGCTCCCACCCCTGCCGAGCTCGAACGGATGAAAGCGCTCGTAGCTCAGTCCATGAAGGGTGGTGCGCTCGGAATTTCGACCGCGTTGATTTATCCTCCAGGCCATTACGCCAAAACGGACGAGTTGATCGCGCTCGCTCAAGTAGCCTCGCAGTTCGGCGGTATTTATGCTTCGCACATGCGCAGCGAAGGAGCCGCCGAAATGGCCGCGCTGGATGAAGCCATCCAGATTGGCCACGAAGCCCACGTGCCAGTCGAAATCTTCCATCTGAAGGTCAGCGGAAAGCCGCGGTGGGGAACCATGCCGCGCGTTGTGGCGAAAATTCAGGCGGCGCGTGATGAAGGTCTCGATATACGCGCGGACCAGTATCCCTACGTGGCGGGATCGACAGCACTGGCTTCCTCGCTTCCACCATGGATGGCCGACGGCGGAGTGGACAAGCTTCTGGAACGCTTGCGCGATCCAAAAGTTCGCGAGCACATCAGGAAAGAGATGGCAGTCGAACATAACGACTGGGAAAACCTTTACTTCGATTGCGGCGGCGGATCCGGCGTAATGATTTCGGGCGTCGTCAATCCCAGTTTAAAAAAATATGACGGCATGACTGTGGCGCAAGTGGCAAAGTCGGAGGGTAAGCCGGAGCTCGACGCGCTATTTGATTTTGTAGAAGAGGATAAGGCGCAGACCGGGGCAATCTATTTTATGGCCAGCGAGCAGGACCTCACCTATGCGCTCAAACAGCCATGGACTTCGTTGTGCCTCGATAGCGGCGAACTATCGCTGGACGGACCGCTCTTTGAGCCGCACACGCATCCCCGGTCGTTCGGCTCGTTCCCCCGATTTCTGGGCCGCTACGTTCGCGAACAACACCTGATCTCCCTGGAAGAAGCCATTCGAAAAATCACTTCCATGCCGGCACAGCGCGAACACTTGGTCAATCGCGGACTGATCAAGATCGGTTTCTACGCTGATATCACCGTCTTTGATCCAGCGACGATCATCGACCGCGCTACCTACACAGAGCCCACAAAACTATCGGAAGGTGTGGACTACGTCCTCGTGAATGGGCAACTTGAGTTCGATCACGGAACGTTAACCGGAGCCAAGGCCGGACATGCCGTTCGTGGCCCCGCATGGAACGATCAAAACTAGAATCGTCGCTGAAGGTGAGTTTCGAGTCGGAAGATGAAGAAGCGCTAGAGGTCGCTGCGCTTACGCGGCCGGCGGCAAATTTGACTCAGAACTGCGGGCCGGCCACTTCTTACGCACTACGAAGGACAATCCCAAGAGCACCGTACCGAACAAAACCATACTGGAAGGTTCTGGAGTAGCCGTCGGCGGATCAACCAAAAACTCCTGTCCGTAATCGCCCGTAGGCGTCAGAACTTCCCAGCCGTTTCCGCGGAATCCACCTAGCACGGCCGCTAGAGCGTCGCCCATCAGTGCATCATTGTCGGAATACGGACTGTGCCCGCCGGAAAACGACCATATGGCCCACTGCAGTTGCGCCTGCGCGTTTTGGTTGGTAGTCGATTTCATCTGGGTAATGAGCCAAGCCATTTCCAAATAAATCGTCTTGTTACCGAGCCGCGTCGATGCGAAGTCTCCGCTCGGGGAGTTCAAGTTCATCACGTTTACATTCCAGCTGGTATCTCCATAAATTTCGTGACTAAAATCCACGCAATAAAAAAGCGCGCTTTTTCCGTTTAAAGCTCCCTGATAAGGCGGTATTCCGTAGCCATTGTTCGCAAAGGCGTAGTTGCCGCTGAAATAGACCGTCCCTGGTATGCTACCCGCGTGCGCAGGAGAAAAAACGAGCAGTACTAATGGGAGTACCCAGTACGCCCGACTTAGAGCTTTCACGATTTCTCCTCGGTCCAGCACCCGTGTGAACACACGCCGCACTTCTTGGGAACGTGCAATCGACTGGCCAGCGATAAGTGACGGCAACTGCCGCATTATCAGCAGGAGGAAATACGGGGTCCGAGAACCGGGGAAAATGTATTCTTCTTACTGGGCATCCATTTGTAGCTAAACGAAATGCGCTAACTTTGCATTTTCAAAGGCGAGCAAATTTTGGCCGCGAGATTTTTCCGCCCCATTCTCGAAATGAAACACTCAAAGGCCGAATATTTCTGTGAGTACTAGGTCTTATTGACCTATTTGATTTAATCGCACTCTCGAAATCGGCGTTTTGTCTTCGTACGCAGCTTTGTTACTTGCGAAGAAATTCAGACCTATTCCTTGATTACGTCGCCGCCCTTCATCACGAATCGCACGTTCTCCAAGACGTGCACGTCCGACAGAGGATCTCCATCTACGGCAATAATGTCCGCAAACTTTCCGGATTCAAGCGTGCCGATCCGGTCGGTCCAGCCAAGTAAATCGGCGGCATTCACCGTCGCAGCTTGAATCGATTGCAACGGCGAAAGACCAAGCTTAACCATCACAGCGAATTCTCGCGCGTTTAGACCATGTGGATAGACGGCGGCGTCCGTGCCGAAAGCTACTTTCACTCCCGCCTTAAAAGCCGTTCCGATATTCTGGCGCGCGATAGGCAGCACAATTTTCGCCTTTTCGATCATGTTAGGTGTAAGGCCAAGAGTCGAAAGGTTCTCCATCAGCCAGTCACCCAGATAAAGCGTCGGGACTAGATACGTTCCGTGTTGCTTCATCAACTGAATGTCTTCTTCATTGATGTAGCTGCCGTGCTCTATGGAATCCACCCCTGCCAGCACCGCGTTCTTGATTCCCAGTGCGCCGTGAGCGTGCGCCGCCACCTTACGTCCCAGCCCGTGCGCTGTCTCCACAATCGCTTTCATTTCCTCGGGACTATATTGTTCCAGCGCCGGATTATCTCCCTCGGACAGCACCCCTCCGGTGGCCATAAATTTGATCACATCGGCGCCGTATTTTATGTTCTCGCGTACTTTGGCAGTCACGCCATCGACGCCGTCCGCAACCCCGTCTTCGGAAAAGTTAAATTGGGGTGCGAGGAAATTCTCATCGGCATGGCCTCCGGTAATGCTGAGTGCAGGACCGGAGGCTATAATCCGTGGACCAATGACCTCTCCTGCCTTAATCGAATCGCGCAGAGCAATATCAGAGTATCCGTTCGCTCCCACATTTCGCACAGTCGTAAAACCAGCTTCCAGAGTTACATGTGCGTTGTGCGCGCCAATTAGCGCCTGCCGCGGATACGAGATATGCAAGCCCGCCGGACCTGCCATATAAGGCGTGTAAGTAAGGTGAGTATGGCAATCGATGAGCCCGGGGAGAACCGTCGAGTTCGAGAGATCAATCGTTTTTGCGCCTGCCGGAACCTGGCTCGAAATATCCTTAGCTTTTCCGATGGCTTTAATACGGTCGCCTTCGATCCATATAATTTGGTCCGTAAGATAATTTCCCGTCCGAACATCCAACACTTTTCCCGCGCGGATCACAATTTCCGCTGGAGCTGGCGTCTTAGGCGTCTGCGCGCCGCACAAGCCAGACAACAAGAAGCACACCGCCAACAACGAGCCTAAACGCTTCATCTGGACCTCCCTGAATAAGCCAAGTTTAAACATTTCCGGCACGGATTAATCTCTCCTAACTCAGCCAACTTTGCGCTGGGATTGTAACGCGCCGCCCAGAATTGCCTTCGCGCTTTTTTTGCTCTAGCCCTTTCAATTTTCACAGATAAGCTGGTCGTCAAGAGTAGTGTCGCCGGAGACATGCGGTCCCCACATTCCATACCGTCAAGTATTGACACGCGCGCTCTATGATGTATGATTATGCAGTCTTATGAATAATCAAGCACAAGGTTTGAATGGCCGCGCATAAAAGATTTCGCCAAGGGCAGATTTTGAAGCTGCTCGCGGGCTCGCCGGTCGCCAGCCAGGACGAACTGCGGCGTCAACTCGTGCACTTGGGCGTGCGCGTGACCCAGGCCACGCTTTCTCGTGATATTCGCGAACTTCGCTTGGTGAAAACTGCCAATGGCTACCGTCCGCTTGCCGCCGCAACGGAAGAAACGTCTCCGGTTGCCGCCCTGGCCCGTGCTATAAAGGAATTTTTGCTCGACGTGCGTCCCGCACTGAACATGCTCGTTCTCAAAACTCCACCCGGCGGAGCTCAGCCGATCGCCGCAGCCCTCGACGCCGAGCGCTGGAAAGAAGTTGCCGGCACCCTCGCAGGTGACGACACCGTTCTGATCGTCACCCCCTCCCGCGCGGCGTGCGTCACAGTCCAAAAACGCATCGAGGAAATGCTGCGATGAATGACAAGGCGAAAGTCGCAGTCGTGGGCGCGACCGGATACGCGGGATTTGAACTCGCGCGCCTGCTCCTGCGCCATCCTCAGATTGAAAAACCGGTTTTTTTCGTCCGCGGCGAGCAAGCGAATGTTCATTGCCTTACGGAAATATTCCCTCAGCTTCGCGGTTGGGGCGAGGCCCGTTGCATGCCCCTCTCCGCCGAAGCAATCGCGAAAAGCGGGGCGCAACTGGTTTTTCTCTCTACGCCTCACGAAGCTTCGCTGGAAATAATTCCTGACCTGCTCGCAGCAAATCCGAAGCTTCGCATCGTTGACTTGAGCGGCGCACTCCGTTTTCGGAACCCGCAAACTTTTGCCAACTGGTACAAACTCTCGCCCGCTAATCCGGAAACACTTTACGAAGCAGTTTATGGCCTGCCCGAGCTCTATTCCGACGCTTTGCCAAAAGCTCGCGTGGTGGCTAATCCCGGCTGTTACGCAACTTCTGTAATCCTGGGCTTGCGTCCTCTTATAGAAGCCGGATGGCTCAAGGCCTCCCGCGGCGTCGTATGCGATTGCAAATCCGGAGTGACCGGCGCGGGCAAGGAACCGAAGCGCGAAACTCATTTCGTTGAAGTGAATGAAAATTTTCGCGCCTACGGTGTATTCACTCATCGCCACACGCCGGAAATCGCCGAGCATACCGGCCTCGCCTTTGATGATTTCATTTTCACCACGCACTTGCTACCTGTAGAGCGCGGAATTCTCTCCACCTTGCACCTCTGGCTGGCACAGCCGCGGACTGCGGACGAAGTCCAGTCGCTTTATCGCATGTTTTATATAGACCTTCCTATGGTTCGCATTTTGCCGACGGGACGTTTGCCCGAGCTTCAGCACGTAACACACACCAATTTCTGCGATATCGGATTTGCATTGGATCCTTCCGGCGAACGCCTCGTAATCGTTTCTTGCCTCGATAATTTGGGCAAGGGCGCGGCCGGCCAGGCGGTTCAAAACATGAACGAGATGTTCGGTTATCCAGAAACAGCGGGGTTGCTATGAGACTCGTTGTAAAAATTGCAGGTGCTCTTCTCGAAAGTCCGGAGGCCGTGCAAAAAATCGCGCGGCAGATCGGCGAACTCGCACGCGCCGGAAACGAAATGCTCATCATTCACGGCGGCGGCAAGATTTTCACCGGCACCCTGGACCGCATGGGAATTTCCAGCCATTTCGTCAATGGCCTGCGCATCACTGACCGCGAAACGCGCGACGCCGCGGTAATGGTCTTCGCCGGCTTGTTGAATAAACGTCTCGCTGGAGCTATTTCCTTGGCGGGCCAAACAGCCGTGGGCATCAGCGCTTCGGATGGCGCATGCTTCCTGGCTGAGCCGATGCAAGTGGGCGAATGTGAAGGAAGCCTTGGATTCGTGGGCTACCTCACGGAAGTGAATGTCAATTTTCTCCGTTCGCTCTGGCGCGCCGATATCGTTCCGGTCGCCTCCTGTCTCGGGCTCGGCTCCGACGGCGAACTCTATAACATCAACGCCGATCACATGGCCGCTGCGGCTGCTGAATTCATCCAGGCCGACCGTTTGATTTTTCTCACCGATGTGGCCGGTGTCCTCGACGGCGAAAAGGTCCTTCGCGCAGTGCGCAGCGGCGAAATCGAAGATCTTATTCGCAGGCACAAAGTATCCGGCGGAATGATTTTGAAGCTGGAAGCAGCCAAGCGCGCCCTTACCGGAGGCGTTGGCGAAGTACACATCGTAGGCGGAACAATCCCGCGCTCCTTGTTCACCGCAGCGAACGGCTCGCGTCGCCTCGGCACTCGTGTTCTTCCCACCATTCATGCCGCTCCTAGAATCGCTCAGGGAGCGTCCCACTAAAAATGGCCAGGAAGAAAATAGCGCCGAGGAGGTCCGTTCCTGCGGCCCAAATTCGCGCTCAGGAAGCGCGCCATTTGATGAATACCTACAAACGTCCGCCCATCGTCTTCACGCGCGGGCGCGGTTGCCGGCTTTACGATTCGCAGGGACGAGAGTATCTCGATTTTCTGGGAGGGATTGCCGTCAACGCTTTGGGACACGCTCATCCGCGCCTCGTTCGTGTGATTCGGCGCGAGGCTGCCCGCGCCATTCATCTTTCCAACCTTTTTCACAACGCGTATCAGGGCCCGCTCGCGGCGAAACTTGCTGATTGGTCCGGCCTCGACCGGATTTTTTTCACCAACAGTGGTACGGAAGCAATCGATGGCGCTCTAAAGCTTGCCCGGGCATATGCGAACGCCAAACAAAATGGCGGCGGAGTATCTGGCCCAAAAAAAACCAGAATTCTCGCTCTCGAAAATTCCTTTCACGGCAGAACCTTTGGCGCCCTTTCGATTACTTACCCGCAGAAATATCGCGAACCGTTCGAGCCCCTCGTGCCCGACGTTGAGTTCGTTCGCTTAAATGATGTCGCGGATTTGGAAGCCAAACTCGACAACTCAGTCTGCGCTATCGTAGTTGAAACGATTCAAGGCGAAGGCGGCATTTTCGCTGTGAGCGAATTTTTTTGGAATCGGGCGCGCGCCTTGGCAAGCAAGCATGACGCCGCACTGATCGCCGATGAAATACAGTGCGGTCTGGGTCGCACCGGACGCTATTTCGCCTATCAGAAATTCGATTCCTTGCCGGACATCGCCGTTGTCGCCAAGCCCCTTGCCGCCGGGCTTCCTTTGGGCGCAATTATCGCGAACGAGAAATTTGCTTCTGTCTTCGCTCCAGGCATGCACGGAACCACCTTTGGGGGCGGCCCACTGGTCTGTGCCACCGCTCTCGAATTTCTCGCCACGGTAGAAGAGGAAAACTTGCTGGCAAAGGTGCGTGAGCGCGGTGCGGAATTGCGCGCTGGCCTGGAAAAATTAGCCGCTCGGTTTGATTTCATTCGCGAAGTCCGCGGCGAAGGCCTGATCCTAGGCATCGATCTGACCGGTGACGGCGCTCCCATCATTCAGGAAGCCCTTCGCCGCGGCCTTATTATCAATTGCACGCACGACCACATCCTGCGGCTCCTTCCGCCTTTCATCGTCAGCAAACGCGACATCGCCGAATTCCTCAAGAAATTTGAAGCTGTTCTATCAGCCGTCTCAAAGAAAATGCCGGGTCGCCATGGCGCCAAGGCACCCAAGTTAAACATCCCAATTCAACAGCGGTCAGGTCTTGCGGCTGCTTCGAGGCAACTATGAACGCTGCAGTGGCTCCTCTAACATTCACCAACGACCTCTTAACCGGGATGGAATGGAATCCCTCGCAAGTACGCGAGCTTCTGCATCTCGCCGCAGACGTAAAATCTCATCCCGACCGTTATCGCGGTGCACTCGCTGGCCGCTTTCTCGCTCTAATTTTCGAAAAGCCTTCGCTGCGCACGCGCGTCACCTTCGAAGTCGGAATCTCAAGTCTGGGAGGCTCTTCGGTTTTTCTCGACCACACAGACTCAAGGCTCGGCCAGCGCGAATGCATTCCCGATGTGGCTAAAAATCTCGAACGCTGGGTCCAGGGAATCGTTGCACGCACCTTCTCCCAGGAATCAATTGATGCCCTCGCCGAAAATGCGTCTATTCCCGTGATTAACGCGCTTTCTGATCGTTATCACCCCTGCCAGGCACTCTCCGATTTCTTCACGCTTCAAGAGCGCTTCGGAGGACTTCGCGGGCTGAAGCTTGCTTACGTTGGTGACGGCAATAATGTCTGCCATTCCCTGATAAGCATTGCCGCACGAGCTGGAGCCCATCTCCGCATCGCGACGCCCGCTGGCTACCACCCTGATCCCGCCGTAATATCAGAAGCCAAACGGACCGCGCGGGAGATTCGCGGAAAAATTGAACTGTGCGGTTCACCTGAGGAAGCAGTGGCAGACGCGCAGGCAATCTATACAGACGTCTGGACCAGCATGGGCCAGGAGCAAGAATCGGCGGCGCGCGAAGCTGCGTTCGCCGGTTATCAAGTGAATGATGCCCTCTTCGCTCATGCAGCGTCTGACGCCGTGTTCATGCATTGCCTGCCCGCCCATCGCGGTTCTGAGGTCAGTGCGGAAGTGATCGACTCTCCGCGTTCAATCGTTTTTGACCAGGCGGAAAATCGCCTGCATATGCAGAAAGCGATTCTGCTTACGCTGTTGAACTAATTACAAGGAGAACGAATTGCCGAAGAAAGTTGTGCTTGCGTATTCCGGAGGTCTGGACACCTCCATCATCATTCCCTGGCTGAAAGAAAATTATTCCTGCGAAGTGATTGCGATGATTGGCGACCTCGGCCAGCAGGAGGACTTGGAAGCCGCCCGCAAGAAAGCTCTCGCCACTGGCGCGAGCGCCGCGTTTGTCGAAGACCTCCGCGACGAATTCATCACCGGTTACATTTGGCCCACGCTACGCGCCGGCGCCGTTTACGAACACAAATATCTGCTCGGCACTTCCTTCGCGCGCCCTTTGCTGGCCAAGCGCCAGATCGAGATTGCAAGAAAAGTCGGGGCGGATGCCGTCGCGCACGGTTGCACTGGCAAAGGCAACGATCAGGTTCGCTTCGAACTTGCCGCCAAAGCGCTAGCCCCCGAGTTGCAAATCATCGCGCCGTGGCGCGAATGGAACATAGCGTCGCGCGAAGAGGCCATCGCCTATGCCCGCGCGCATAACGTGCCAGTCGAACAAACGACCAAGAACATTTACAGCCGCGACCGCAATATTTGGCATTTGAGCCATGAAGGCGGCGTCTTGGAAGATCCCGCCCGCGCGCCGGACGAGAATATGTGGCAGTGGGTAGTTTCGCCCGTGGCAGCGCCCGAGAAACCGACCACAGTTGAAATTGGATTCGAGGCCGGAACTCCTGTATCCGTCAATGGCAAAAAACTTGAGGCCATCACGCTCCTTACGCTCTTGAACGAAATCGCCGCGGCCAATGGTGTGGGGCGTATGGACATAGTTGAAAATCGCTTGGTCGGCATCAAATCGCGCGGGGCCTATGAAACGCCCGGTGGCACATTGCTCGTTACCGCGCACCGCGAACTCGAATCTCTCGCGCTCGACCGCGAAACCGCCCACTACCAGCAGATTCTTTCGCTGCGCTACGCGGAAATGGTTTATTACGGCATGTGGTTCACGCCGCTGCGCGAAGCGCTAGACGCATTTTTCGCCAGTTCGCAGCGGCGCGTAACCGGTTCGATTTCACTCACGCTCTGCAGGGGTAATGTCTCGGTAGCATCTCGCCAGTCGCCGTATTCGCTCTATCGCACGAATCTCGCCAGCTTCACCATGACCGGCTACAACCCGAAGGACGCTGAGGGATTTATCAATCTTTTCGCCCTGCCCATCACAGTTCCTCGGGAAGAGACGCAAACCAAGGCACAAGCTGCGCATCACGAGGCCAAAGCTCGATGAGAGATGCCGCCAGCCAGCGCAAAATGTGGGGCGCTCGCTTCGACCGTGACCCCGACGCCTCCTTCTACGAATTCGAGCGCTCCTGGAAGTTCGATCGCAGGCTGTTACCTCAGGAATTCGCGCTCGACCGTGCATGGGCGCGCGCCATCGCGCGAGCTGGAATTCTCACGAACGACGAGGGCGACCAATTGGTCTCCGCGCTCGACACTCTCGAGGCACGCTCAAAATCCGACCCAGCCTGGCTCGACAGCTCAAAAGCGGAAGACGTTCATCATTTCGTCGAAACCGCGCTAATTGAAAAACTTGGCGCCCTCGGCGCGAAGCTTCATACCGGACGCAGCCGCAACGACATGGTTGCCACGGAATTTCGGATGTACGTGAAAGATGCAGCCCGCGAAATCCGCGCTGCCATCGCGTCGCTGGAACACGCAATTGCAGAGCAAGCCGAGCGCAATTTGAAAGTGCCTATGCCGGGTAGCACTCATATGCAACACGCTCAACCGCTGCTCCTTTCGCATTGGCTGCTCGCGCACGGCGAAGCGTTTCACCGCGATGCTGAACGCGTAGCCGCTGCCGCCGTTCGCGCCGATGTTTGCCCGCTCGGCTCCGGTGCTCTTTCTGGCTGTGCCTTTCCGCTGGACCGCAAGGCCCTCGCCCACGATCTCGGTTTTTCCAGCATCTCCGCGAATAGCCTGGACGCAGTCAGCGACCGCGACTTCGCCCTTGAATATCTTTTCGCGCTTTCCACTTTGGCGATGCATCTTTCGCGCCTTGCGGAAGATTTTGTGCTGTTCGCCTCGCCCGAATTTGGATTTGTAGAGTTGCCGGATGAGTTCTCGACCGGCAGCAGCCTGATGCCGCAGAAAAAAAATCCTGACGCCTGGGAGTTGATTCGCGGCAAAACTGGCCGCATTTATGGCAGCCTCATGGCCCTATTCGTCACCATGAAGGGTTTGCCCTCCAGCTATCAGCGCGACCTGCAGGAAGATAAAGAAAACCTTTTCCAGGCGCACGATCAAGCCCTCGCCATGGTTCACATAGCAGCAGCCACGCTTGCCGCCTCCAAATTCCGCGAAGATCGTTTGCGAGCGGCAGCACAAGACCCCGCCTTAGTCGCTACGGAGCTCGCGGACTACCTGGTCACCTTTGGAGTTCCCTTCCGCGAAGCGCACGAAATCGTTGGCAAAGTTTTGCGCGCCGCCGAGCAGGAAGGAAAATCAATCCGCGAAATGTCCATCCAGCGTCTGAAAGAGTTCTCTCCGGTATTCGACAGAAATCTCGCTACCGCGTTGACCCTGGAGTCGGCCCTGGCTCGCCGCTCTTTGCCTGGCGGAACGGCTCCCGGAGCGGTTCAATCAGCGTTACAGGAATTCAAGCGTCGCCTCGCCGAGTTGGAGAGCGACCTATGAGAGCGCGACGCGCAAAAATGTCCGATGCCCCTGCTATCCATGCGCTGATTGCGCATTACGCCGAACAGGGCTTGCTGCTGCCCCGCGCTGAAGACGAAATACGCCGTAATGTCGGCCACTTCCTCGTGCAGTTGAATTCCAATCGCGTCGTGGGCTGTTTATCTCTCGAAAAATACAATGCTGACCTTGCCGAGATCCGCTCCGTCGCCGTTGACCCCGAAATTCGCGGATGCGGGGTCGGTGCAAAGTTGCTTTCTTTTGCTTTGCAGGAAGCACGCAGGAAAAATATCGCGCGCGTTTTCGCTGTTACGCACGCTCCGGAATTTTTTGAGCGCCATGGGTTTATTGCTTCTTCCAGAAGCATGCCGACGGAAAAGGTTGGGCGCGATTGCCGCACTTGTGCCAAACGCAAATCGTGCGAACTTATCGCTGTGACTGCCACCCTCTTTCCTGAGCGCGTTATGTTGCCGATCCTCGACGAACCCGCCACCCCCATGTCCGCCGCATGAAGTCGCATCCTTCGACCACTGATATACCTCGTGGCTTCACTTTTGCGGCCACTGCGTGCGGGCTCAAGAAGAAGGGCCTTGATCTCGCTCTCCTAACCAGTAACAGCACAGCCGCGGCGGCAGCCGTTTTCACCACGAATCACGTAAAAGCCGCCCCAGTCTGTCTCTCGCGTGAACACCTAAAAAAATCTCGTCATAAGGTCCGCGGAGTTATCGTCAATTCCGGGAATGCGAATTGTTGCACCGGCCCGCCTGGACTTGCCGCTTCTCGCAAAACAGCAGCAACTCTTTCGCGCTTGCTCGGCTGCGAGCCGCATCAAGTTCTAGTGTGTTCCACGGGAGTCATTGGCGTCCCGCTGCGCGTAGAGAAAATTCTCAGGGCAACGCCAACTCTGGTGCAGTCCGCAAGCTCCGAGCCAGCCTCCTTCGATCGATTCAAGCGCGCCATCATGACCACGGACACCCGCCCGAAGTGGGCTGCCGCGCAATTCCGCACCGGCGGAAAACAGATTCGTCTTCTCGGATGCGCCAAAGGTTCTGGGATGATCGCTCCGAACATGGCCACCATGCTCGGTTTCCTCACCACGGACGCTGACGTTTCGCGATCGCTGCTTTCAAGAGCGCTCAGTACAGTCGCAGTCCGCACATTTAACGCGATCACCGTGGATGGAGACACCTCCACGAACGACACGGTCATCCTGCTGGCCAACGGTAAAAGCGGTGCAAGAAAAATTACAAGTGAGAATGGCGATTACCGGAAGTTTCTGGCGGCCCTCGAAGCCGTCTGCAAATCTCTTGCGCTCGCCATCGTTTCAGACGGCGAAGGCGCTCAGCGCGTCATCGAAATCGAAGTCCGTGGAGCAGCCTCAGGCCCTGTCGCAGATAAAATTGCCCGAACCATCGCGAATTCGCCTCTCGTAAAAACCGCTTTCGCCGGCGCCGATCCCAATTGGGGCCGTATTCTCGCTGCCGCGGGTCGCACCGGAGTTCCATTCGATCCCAACAAAGTTGATGTAGAACTAGCAGGCGTCCGCGTGTGCCAAAGAGGTCGTGAGCATCCTTTCAGTGAAAGTCTAGTGCATCGCAAAATGTTAGCGAAGTATGTGCCCATCGTCGTGAATCTGCGTGCTGGACGCGGCGTCGCTCGCGTCTGGACTTGCGATTTCACCGCAGATTACGTGCGCATCAACGCAAGTTACCGCAGCTGAGTCTTTAGTGGGAATAAGACCGCCGGCGTGAAGGCTTCAGAATCTGCCGAGGCAGCCTTCGCCGGATAGCCGGTTGTTGACTGCCGGGGTCACTTGCCGCAAGATGCTCGTGAGCTGCTGGAGCGCTCGCTTCAGCTGGGAGTGGCTGAACCATTGCTGGCCGTCCGAGCCGGGATCCTGTCTCTTCAGCGTCGCATTTGCACCTGGTAATCGCCAGGAAAGAAGGAGACGACCGTGAAGAAATTGTACGTCGGCAATCTGTCGTTCAAGGCTACGGAAGAACAAGTGGCGGCGCTATTTTCCGAAATTGGAGTGCAACCTGATTCGCTCACTCTGTTGCGCGATCGTTTCACCGGCCAGCCTCGCGGATTTGGCTTCGCGGAAATTGGTAACGATGCGGAAGCCGAAAAAGCAATCGCAGCCCTCAATGGCAAAGATTTTCTAGGCCGCGCGTTGGTAGTCAACGAAGCTCGTCCGCAACGTGAAGGTGGTGGCCCTGGTGGCGGCGGAGGCGGGCGCGGTGGACATGGCGGGCATGGTGGAGGCGGCGGGGGCCGCGGCGGATACGGC
>JBAVQB010000034.1:0-98617 GCA_049693615.1 Candidatus Acidiferrales bacterium
CCAACGTATGGCAGCGCCTGGATGAGAACTTCCTCGATTTCTTTCAACGTGAGCCCGTTATTGAGCGCGGCCCCCATGTGGATGGCGAATTCATGGGGCTGACGCATGGCAATCATGACGGACATCGAAACGAGGCTGCGGGAGCGCCTGTCCAGACCGGGACGAGTCCAGATATCCGCAAAGACCTGGTCGACCGCGTAGGCAGCGATCGGGGCACCGAACGTGTTTGAGTCAGCGGAAGCGCTGAGTTTTGCGGCCGCTTGGTCGCCCATCATTTCGCGGACTACATTGATCCCGGCTTCTCTATTCGTCATGATTGATTCCTCTTGTAAAACTCAAGACTTCTCTTCCCCAATACTACCCGAACGGCTCGAGGACACGTATGTACCGTAAAACGCGCCTACGTTTACTGATTAATTTCACTCGCCTGATAGGTCGGATTACCGGACAGGTTCGTTCCGGTACTTTACTGTCGGGCAAGCGCGCTAAACGGGCGCTAATCGATTGGGCGGGACAATCCCGTTTCCCAACCTTTGGTTTCGCTACTGCGAGGAGTATGATCACCCTCAAATCGGGTCTTTGAAATCGGTGTTGCTCCGGAGGCCCTTCCATTATTACACCAGCCGAACGCGATGCAATGTTCGTCCGCCTCTCACAAACTCGCGATCTCGTGCGTCGCACCGCTCACGGGCTCACACCCCAGCAACTTCAATATCGTCCGGACTCAAGCCGTTGGTCAATAGCAGAAAACCTCGAGCACATCACGGTCGTAGAACAGAATATCCTCGTCGGTCTGCTACGGGCGGTCCAGATGCCGCCGGAGCCCGAAAAGAAATCTGCGATGACCGACGAACAGCTGTTGGCAAATTTTGGTCAGGTGGTCCAGCCACTCACCGCGCCCGAGCGCCTGCTCCCCACTTTGCGTTGGCCGCTTGCGAATCTCCTAAACGAATTCGACGCCGCCCGCCAGCGCACAATCGAATTCGCCACTACCGCGGCCGATACCAAGGAGTTGCGCCACTATTTCATGCCGCAACCCTTCTTCGGCGAACTCGATTGCTACCAATGGTTCATCCTTGCCGCCGGTCACTCCGCACGCCACTGCAATCAATGCGCCGCTATAAAGGAGTCCGCCAGGTTTCCCCGCTAGCGCCGATCTTCTTCGACTTGGTCGATAAGTCGGAAAATCGGAAAAGTAAAGTTCTAGTACGTACTCGTCCGGTTTGCGCGTTAATCGGGCACTACCCTACCTATGTCCGTTGACTCTTTTGCGAAGCGGTGCAGTTCTCGTTTGACGGACGCGGCTAAGAGCGGCTCGCTCAGGAATGACGAACCTTTTACAACCTTTTTACAACGGCGTGACACAAGCAATTATGGGAGTCGGCTAAGTATCACCACTCCGCGAAATCCCTGGGTGCTCATGGATTCGTTGGAACTCAAAGGAGGAAACACGTGGCTCGAAAACCATTGATGTGGTTTATGTGCGCTGTGATTGGGCTGTTGTTTAGTAGCTCGACGGCCTTCGGACAACAGAAGACTCAGGTGCCGAAACAAAATCCATTTCTGAAACCCACGAAGAGCTTGGGTGCGGAGGCAAACGCGAAGTCGGAGGCCAGCAATCCGCTCAACAAGGGCAAAAATTCTCAGACGCTTCCGTTGTTCAACTATACGGTTACCTCAAGCAGGGATGGCAATACGTACTCGGGCACCATAGTGGGACGGAGCCCGTTCTCTGAGCCTTTGGGATTCACCGCGGTTCCGAGCGAGATTGTTCCGGTGATCGTGGTAACGAATTCCGTTTTCGCGGGTGTGGACTCGAGCGGGAATGTTCTGACGGTACCCGGCGTTACAACGTTCAATCCATCGATTCCTGACACGAGCTGCTTGACACCTCCGAATGACGTTCCACTGAAGCTAGTTGAAGAATCGCCAATCTTTAACCCCGCAGATTTCAACTACGGCGGCGAGGATGTCGGCTTCACAGAAACGACAGATGCGTTCCAGCGGGCGAACTTCTTCAAGTTACTGAATTTCGGGAATGTGCCGTTTGACGACAACGTTCTCTATCATGTGGTTCTCAGTCCGGTGAAAACTATATCTGCCATCGTGATAAACATTCCCGCAGCGAGCGGCGTCGCCTATCCCAGCGCCGTATTTGGCGGTTGTCCCACTGGAACAGAGGGAATTGTTGACCTAGCTGCTTATGAGCCCGGTCTCTTTAATGCGATCTCGACCGCGTTGGGTTCGCAGGGAGTTAACCCCAGCACCTTTCCGATGTTTGCCACTCACAACGTCGTAGAGTGCGAAGGGACGAATTGCGGGGCACTGGCTCCGGGTACGGCGTGCTGCATACTCGGCTTCCATGACGCGAGCGGGCAGCAGACCATCGCAACGGCGGATTTTGACACCAGCGAGATATTTGTGAGTCCGGTGCCCGATGTGTCAGATATGTCCCACGAAGTAGCGGAATGGATGAACGATCCGTTCGGCAATAATCCGGTTCCGCCGTGGGGCCATATTGGACAGCAGACTGGGTGTCAATCGAACCTGGAGGTCGGTGATCCATTGAGCGGCACTCTTGCTCCCCCGATCTTTATGCCCAACGGTTTCACCTACCACTTGCAAGAATTGGCCTTCTTCTCATGGTTCTATGGCGCACCTTCCGACGGAATCCACGGATGGTTCTCCGACAATGGGACGTTTTTGCAGGATGCTGGACCGGTCTGCCAATAAGAGTCTCTGAAGTAACGCAAGTGGCCGGGCCCGGCCATTTGCCGCCTACGTAGCAAATTCGCCGGGATGGGCGAGTCAGATTCCTGACTCGCCTTTTTCATTTCTCCCACTACTGAGAATCACCGCCCCGGGCACGGAACGCATCAAACGACTCGCCAGAGGTTTACCCCGTGCCTCATCTTGCGTTTTCTACTCGCCACGGTGATCGTTCGGGCCAGTGGCGTAAAACTTCTGTAGCCCAAGATGTGGTCTTGTCGGTATGGCACGATGTGCAGGGATTGGGTATTTTGTATTTATCAGTCATCGCTGGAGTAATGAAGGCGAACGTATGGGACCGCACTTTCACATCCGCAATTTCCGTAGCGATTTTTGGCATATGGCAAGCGATGCAGCTACTTCCCGACGATCCTGCTTTGTGATGCGTGTGCTCTTCGATTGTCCCGGTGCGAGGGCCATTCAAAGAAAGCGGTCCATGGCAATCGAGGCAAAGTTTGTCCGCGGATTTTCGCAATTGCGCGTAGTTGTCCGTGCCATGTGCGTCGTGGCAGCTGAAGCACGTGACGCCGCGACGGTACATCACGCTTTGCACGAAATCATTTCCTTGCATGCGATTCTTGTGGGCGGTGCCGTCGGGATAATGCGTGAAGGTCGTGTCGCCGAGTGTATGTTCTTCCAGCTTCCAAAAGTCGCTCAGGTTTAAGCCTGGGTTGTATCCAACCGGCCAATCGTAATACTTTCCCTCGATGGGAATCGTGACAGGCCGCCCTTGCGAATGGCACTGGATGCAGGTGTCGCTTGCCTGCACGTAATCCATGCGGGCGGGATTCAAAGTATTCCCTCGGGATGGATGATCCACATGCTCGCTTCCCGGTCCGTGGCAACGTTCGCACCCTACATTCCACTCGACCACTTGTTTTGTGTGGATATTGTAATCCACCGAATGGCAGCCGTCGCATGTGGGGCCGTGGGCCGCTGCATATTGTCGGCCGGATAAAACGGCTCCCACCAGTCAGTCCCCTTGGCTACGAAATACGGCCGCCAAACGCGGTTCGTAATATCCCATTGCGCTGGTTCTGGAAAATAGTCGCCGCCTATTTTCGTGAAGTAGCGTTGCTTCCAAACGCTGCCGTAAACAAGAGCGACGTCGTCCTTGTTGAATTTAGAAACGGTGTTTGAAGAAAGATCGGGGATGATGGCATCAGGAAACGCATGAGGATCGCGCACCACATTCGCCATCGGGGTTTTGCGCCAGCGCTCGTAGATTTCGGCGTGGCACTTCTGGCAGGCCTTCGAGCCGACGTAGTGAGCGGAAGTTGTTGTGGCAGCTTGTTGCGCGTGTTCTTCTGGGGTTAATCGCCGAAGGCTACGAATATAAATGACAAGCTTCCAACTATCGTCGCCTTGTTCGTCACGCGGATTCGCCCAGCCGGGCATTCCGGTCAGTCGAACGCCGTTGCGAATGATGTAGCGGATTTCCCCGTCAGTAAGATTCTGCGTTTGAGGCAACCGCAAGTCCGGGACTTTGGGGTAGAGGTTGCGCCCGACCTGCGTTCTTCCGCTTCCGTCCACTCCGTGACAGGTCGCACAGCGATCAAGGAAACTCTCACGAGATTCCTTCAGAATTTCTGGCGTGCCCTTCCAAGGATTGGTTTCGAAGCGAGCACTCCGTGGGATCGCTAGGTTGCGCGTAGTGCGAGCCACAACTTTCTCCAAAGCGGATGGCTCATCGGCAGTACTAAAGCCATGCCAAAACAGCCAAGCCTCGTAAAGGCCGGCCGCGACGAGCACCGCGCAACCTAGCCAAAACGCTATTTTCCAGACCCTCATTCAAAGAGCATTACATCGCAGCTCTTAGGGAAACGCAAACATGGAGACGAAAGTACTCTAACTCCCGATTAGTCGGATTGCCGGACAAGTGACGTACCACCGTGCTCGTCCATATAAGCATGGCTGAGCAGCAAAGAACCGCCGTTCAAACGGAATGGCCTTTCGCCCTGACGCCCTAGCGGGTGGCCGATCCTTCAATTCCATTTGCTTTTTCCGCTTGACCGGACGACGCCCCGAGTAGCACCACATCGGTAGTTCACCACTAAGCTTATACGACCCATTGACCATCGCGTTGTAGCGGCATTATTTCCCCACATTTGCGTGCGCAAGAGCCCGTCAACAATTCCGGACAAGTAGTCGCGAGGATGCTTGACAGCCTAATTCGGCTTTGGTTCCGCGGCGGCGCGCTGGTTCGCGCGGGCGACCAAAGTCGCGAAGCGAGAATCTCCGTGAAGCGGGTTCAACAAGGGATCATTCGGCATATCCAACGCTATGCGGGGAGGCAGTCCGTGGTCAACCGCCTGGCCGAGAAACGAAAAGGCGTCATCGAGCTGCCCATTTCGCGCGAGAATGGTTGCCAGGTCGTACCTGGTCACAGCGGTTTCCGGTTGGTCCGGCCTGAGCGTGTGTTCTTCTAGATCGAGTGCTCGATAAAAAGACTTCTTGGCATCTCCATCTTGTCCCAAGTCCCTCTGAAATTCACCTAAGTTGATCATGGAATCGATGGTTGCGAGGTTGCCAAGACCGTCGACCTTCAAATGGATTGCTAGAGCCTCGTCTTCTAACTTTACAGCCTCTGCCGGTTGATGATTTTCAGCCAGCATGATGGCCAGGTTGTCCATGGTCACAAGCGTGTAGTGAGCTTCGGGGCCGAGAACGCGCTTTTGTTTCTCGAGCACTTCCGCGTTCAACCTCACTCCTTCGGAGGTGTTTCCTTCTCCGGCGAGCGTAAAGCCGAGCTCGCTCTTGGTCGCGAGCGTGTCTGCGTTGTCTGCGCCGAGCACGCGCTGCTGCGCGTCGAGCAGTTTCCGCTCGAGGTTCTCGGCATCAGCCAACTTGCCTTGCTGGAGTAACGCCCACGCGAGATCGTGCATGGTATTCATCGTTTCGCGACTGTTTTTTTGGCCATCGGCGGTGCTGATCTTGATACCACGCTCGAACACCGATTGAGCACGGGCAAAAAGCCCTTGATACATGTACGCCCTTCCGATGACGTGCAACAGGCTTACCTGAAGTTCGGGATCCTTAGCAAGCCCTGGGTCGATTTCCTTCGCTGCCTTATCAAGAAGCTCCTCAGCGGTGATCGTCCCTCCAAGCCTTATACTTGGATCTGAGGCCTTGAACATTCCGGTCATGAAATCGGCAATACGATCCGCCCGGTCACGCTCGCGGGTAATACGGCGCAACTGCGTGACCTGCACTACGACGAACGCCAGTAGCAACGTTGCGATGATTCCTGCTGCTCCGACTCCGACACGATGGCGCCGGACATATTTTCGCAAACGATACCCCGTACTCGGCGGGTGCGCCGTGATGGGCTCGTTGCGCAGATAGCGCCGAATATCTGCGGCAAGTTCGGAGGGCGTCCCGTATCTGCGCGCGCGGTCTTTTTCGAGGGCCTTCATGGCGATCCAGTCGAGATCGCCGCGCAGCAAACTTAGCAACTCCTGTGGGGCCGTCCCGCGCAGCTCTGCCATTGCGGTTGAAGAGTCCTGATCCAGACCGATTCTGGTGCTCGGCCGTGGCGGATCTTCCTCGCGCGTTCGCCGCAAAAGCTCATGGACGGTCTGTTTCGTTCCGTGCTTGTTATCGAAAGGCAGCGACCCAGTAAGAAGAACGTAGAGGATGGCGCCAAGCGAATACACATCCGTCCGCGTGTCCACGTCTTGGGCGTTAAGGTCGGTTTGCTCCGGGCTCATGTAACCTGGCGTGCCCATGAAGCCTCCTACCTGCGTAAGAAGAACTTCGCCAGTGGTATGAGTGGCCGCCTTCGCCAAGCCGAAGTCGATGATGCGTGGTACCGGCTTGGCGTCCACTTCCTGGACCAGGATGTTCGCGGGTTTCAGGTCACGGTGGATGATGGCTTTCTGATGGGCGTGCTGCACTCCCTCGCATGTCTCGATGAACAGCTCGAGGCGCTCGTTGATCTTGAGGTGCTTCTGGTCGCAGTAATCCGTGATCGGCAGACCGGGCACATACTCCATCACGAAATACGGCTGGCCGTCGAGAGTCGCCCCAGCGTCAAAGACCTTGGCGATCGAGGGATGATCCATGATGGCGAGCGATTGGCGTTCGGACTGAAAGCGCAGGAGGACAGAATCGTCATACAACCCGGCCTTGATGAGTTTCAGCGCCACTTGCCGCTGTAGCGGAGAAGTCTGTTCAGCAAGCCACACCTGTCCCATTCCGCCCTCGCCGAGTTTTTGCTTCAGACGATATGGACCAACGAATTTAAGATCGCGAGGCAGATCCTCCGAAGGGGACACCCAGGGATATTCTGACAGTCCGTCTGTTTTCGCGTGAGCGGAGAGCAAGGATTCAACCTCCCCGCGGAGGGATTCATTTTCACCACACGCATCTCGCAGAAATGCGGTCCTTTGGCTAGATGAGCGCTCCAGCGCGGCGGCGAATAACTCCTTAACCTTTTCCCATTGCTCCGATTTTTCCACCGTCGCCCCTTCGCATCTCGCGAGATATCCAGGCCTTGGCCATGGTCCACTCACGCTTCACCGTTGCGGCGGAAACACTTAGAACGTCAGCGATTTCCTCGGTGGTGAGTCCACCGAAATAGCGCAGTTCGACGATCTGGCTCTGTTGTTCGTCTTTTTTTGAAAGTTCGCTTAACGCGGAGTCGAGCGCGACCACATCCGCCGTCCGCTCTTTGGGTATCACGAGTTCTTCGTGCAGTTCCACGAGACAACTACCACCCCGCTTGGCAGCGCGACGACTGCGGGCATAGTCCACCAGGATCTGGCGCATAAGCTTCGATGCCACCGCGAAAAAATGCGCGCGGTTTTTGGTCTCCAGGGAATTCTGGTCGACGAGTCGCAGGTATGCCTCATGCACCAAAGCCGTGCTCTGTAGGGTGTGATCGGCGCGCTCTCCCTGCAGGTGGTGGTGTGCTACGGCGCGGAGTTCCTTATAGACGAGAGGAAGCAATACACGAAGCGCTTCTTGATCTCCGGCTTTCCATTTGACGATGAGTTCGGTGACAGGTTGAGACGGAGGTTGCCCCATGTACTCAAGGCCTCAAAACCGAAGGTCCTGGCGGGAAAGATAGCTCTTCCTTCCGTCTCAAGTCAATCTCCCAGAGGAGCAGCCTGCCGCGCCCAAAGAACCGGCTTTGTTGATGTGGACACGAAATTCCTGAGCCATTTCAGGCCCGTTTTTCGCCTTTACTAGTAGAAGGAAAGTTGCCGGATTGCGAACGGATCAGATTCGGCCTGACACAAGAGAAAGAAAAAGGAGAAGTCATGAAACACAAGACCAAGATCATTTGCCTAGCATGTCTCACCGTATTCACGATGCTTGCCGGCTCCGCTTTCGCCCAGGAGGATGAAGCAGGTCCGGATCAGAGCCTTTACAACCGGCTTCACAATCACCCACCCGCAGAAAAAACTGCCAACAGCAACGCATCGGCCGCAGACGATGCGCAGGAACGCGCAAAGAGCGACGCTGTCAGTACGGACGCTACAAGCACCTGCGCCTACACCTTCACCTCGGGGAGCGGCGTAACTTACCTGCAATTCTGCGTCACCGTTAACGGCAATATCGTGGAGTTCAATAGCCCGCAGGGCATCGAACAGATTCGCCAGGGTGCTTACTCCGAAGGCTATGGAATCTGCGACTTTAACAGAAGCACCGCGTATTACGATTTTGCAGACGACGGCGACAGCGGGAACTGGGATGCGCCGGTGTTGATATCGCACAACGCAACATCGGTGAAAATCGCGCGTACTACAAGCGATGGAATCTGGACTCTGACCCAGACGATCAGCATGGTCCCAGGCACGAACCCCTATGCCAAGGTCGTCATGGCGATCAAGAACAATGGCCCCTCGATTGCCGGTGACGGAGAGGGAATCTACCTGATGCGTTGGGCCGACGCGGATCCCGACCACGCTGACCCCGCCCACGGCGACGACGGTTACCTGGAGAATTTTGACAGAACCTTAGATGCCGCATGGGGATACATCCCGCTTTTCGACGCTGCATCGGGTAACGACTACTATGGTCTGAGAATCGAGAATGTCGGGAATTCGACGCCGGCTTCCGTGACGGTACTCCGAAACGGACTTACAAACGGGCTTTCCGGCACCCCAGATGTTTGCGACCCCGCAAATAGTGCGGAACAGAACATCGACGGCTCGATCGGTTATCTCTACCTGCTCGTCGTAAATAATAAACAGACTGTTACGATGTCAAGCAGGTACATATCGTTCTAAATTCTCACGCCCGTCTGCATTAAAAGCGAGCGCCGCCGTGACAACCATGCTGGGGCGAGCGCAGGATTCTGTGCTCGCCACGGCTCTCGGAAAATCTCAAAAGTCAGTCGAGGTCAGGCCTCCCTGGACGGCTTCACTTACGGGCTGGGCTAGCTTCTGTCGCGCCTACGGCGTTCGTAACACGCACGGCAACAGCTTGTGTGACGCACACAGCGTTTCGCGACCTGCACGGCAACAGCAGGTCCCTCGTCGCCGAAAAGCTAGCTCGCTCGAGGATGACACGTTGAATCGAAGCGCAGGTCAAGACACGAACTTCTTCCGGCCACGTTAAATTCAAAAGCGAGAGAAAACGCGACAGAACGCTTGGGCTTCGCCGCTCTTCTTGCTCCAGCCGCTGTGCGGTCAACTCTGCGCCGGTTTGGTCCAGGATGGCAATCTGCTGATAGCGTGTGTGAAAATCACAGCCGATAATCATGGCTGGGCTCCTTTCCTCCGAGGCTTGGTCATTCGTCTGCTACCAAGTTTAGTCGGAGGAAGGAGCCGGCAACGTCATCTAATCAGCCATGCGCATGCGACTTATTCTACGACCAGCCCTCGGGAGCCGGGGGGAACGGTCGCGCTTAGGTTGAGAGAAGTGAGCGAGCCATCGTCGTGCACTTGAAATCCCGCGATGGTACCGCCCGCGGTGACGTCGTAGAGGTAGCGGCCATCGCGGGTGAAGGCATTATCGAGAGGGCCGGCGGCGGTCTGGGCGGTAACGCCGTTGCCCAATAGCGAAATTTCTCCGCGAAAGCCGACCTGGTAACCGGAAATGACTGCGCTGGCTGTATTGACCGCGTAGGCATACCGGCCGTCCGGGGTGATGGCGATCCAGCAAGGCGCTGTCTGAGAATCCGGCACGGAGCCGCTGATCGGGTACAGGATCCCGTCGCGGTCCTGTTGGTACGAGGTCACTGCGCCGGTGCCTACAATACCCTCCTGCTCACGGACTTCGGTGACGAGCAGATTGCCGCGGGGGTCGAAGGCAAACGCGAAGGGAGAATCGCCAAAGGACTTCTGGATCCGATCCTCGCTGGGGGTGCCGTCAAAATTCATGGTGTATGTGTCAATCAGACTGGTGCCGACTTCGGTGACATACAGGAACAATCCGCTATTGTCGAAACCGATTTCCGCCGCGATCGGACCGGCCGCTGGCACGGTGGGAGACGCGACGCTCAGTGAGCGGGTCGAATTCGGGATGGGCACGAGCGTACCTCTAAAATAGTCAAAGAAGAATCCCGTGATGCTTGCCGGCTGTGCTGGCGATGCCCCGTGTACCCCGTCGTTGAGGACATAGACCAGGTTCCGGCTGACGGCAATGCTAACCGGGAGGGTGCCGCCCGTGGAGACCTTTCCGACCGCCTTGAGGCCTGTGTCGGTTCGCTCCATCACCGAGATGGAACCGTCACCTTCGTTGGCTACAAACAGCCATCGCCCATCCTGGCTGAGCGCCAGGGCGCCCTGAGAACCGACCGACACTACGCCGCCGCCCAAGCCGCCTGTTGGCACGGTGGCCGCCAGGGTAAGCGAGCCATCACCCGCTCGATTGAACACTAAGACTGCATTGTTCGCGCCGTTGGTTTCCGTATATACAAATCCTGCCTGTCCCCTGAATGGATTAAAGTTATTCGATTGCGCCATACTCACCGAAGCCATGCACGCAACTGCGATTGCAAGTCCTACAACGTGCTTCCATTTCATAAGTACCCTTCTCCTTTGGTGATTGGATTTATAGTTATTAGTGTCTTGCTACTGAACTGCGTAAAGTGGGATGCGCGGACACCTCAAAGGTTCCCGCTTTTTTTTCGGCAGCTGTATGGCTCTGTATTTTTTGATGCGCGGTAGAACAGGCTGCGGGAAAAGCGGGAGGGCTAATGGATTCTATTCGAGGGACGGGGCAACTTCGTGCTCTCCTAATCCGCAGTGTAAACCGAAACCTTGAGCCCGAAGGGTCGCTACGGCAAAACCGGAAAGTCAAGACCGAAAAGCCAAAACCGAAAAGTCAAAACACGAATCTTTTCTGTACGAACCACAGAAAAAGTTCGGCACCCACGCGGGTTGAGATCGTGCTTGGACTGAACGCTGGTGCCTCGCGGAGGGGTGGTCCACCCGGCGTCCGGAGATCCGATCATGGATACAAAAATAATCAGGGAAAAGTTGAGCGTGTTCAGGGGAACCATTATTTCGGATGCGACCATAATAGAAAGGGCGCTTGGTTGGAGATTGAGGACTTATTTTTTTTCTAAGACCAGCCAACAAGCTGCGGATTTTTGTTACCACATTGTAGAAACGCCGCACTTCGGCTTTGATAAAAAGATTTCGCTCTATGGCGCGGCTTGGGCGTCAGCGAGGGTGATCGGTCCAGCGCACGATGGTGGCGTCGGGGCCGACGGCCCAGGCGGCACCATCGAGGACGGCGATGGCATTGAGGTTGAAGTCGCCGATTCGCATCCAGTGGGCGCCCTGGTCGGTGCTGAGGTCCTCGCCGCCCTGGCCGACGCTGAGAAGCGTGTTGCGATCGAGGAAGGCGACGGCTGAGCGGAATGCTCCGGGTGGCCGCGCGGCGAGATTCCAGGTGGCGCCCTGGTCGAGCGAGTAGGCCGCCGTGCGCTCCGGGCCAGCGTCAACCTTGGAATCCCCACCAACGACGACAAGAACGTTTCCCAAACGAGCGATCGAGAAGGCTCCTGCAGACGGATTACCTTTTGCGATGGGCGTGTCGGTGACCGTCCAGGTGCGGCCGAGATCGGGTGAATGAAAAACTCGCGCGGAGCCGTGGCCGGTAACGAAATAGATTTCGCGTTTGTCGTAGATGGCGAGGCTGGAGCCGCTCGCGGCCGAAGCGGTTTCACCGGGGAGAGCTGGGGGCATGGTGTCGCCGGGGAGCTCTTTCCAGTGCTCGCCATCGGTGGTGCTGACGAGGACGAACTTTCCGTCGATGGGATCAGCGAGCGCGAAACATTCCTTTTCAGAGATGCAGGCAAGCGCGTCGAAGGAGAACTGCCGGCGCGAGCCGGAAAATTGGAGCTTCCAGCCATCGCCGGCGTAACGCGTCTTGTAAATGCGAGACAATTTTCCCGGGCCGATGGACATCACGTAGGCTACGTTCTCATTGATGGCT
Organism: Candidatus Acidiferrales bacterium; assembly: GCA_049693615.1. GTDB lineage: Bacteria > Acidobacteriota > Terriglobia > Acidiferrales > UBA7541 > Palsa-295. The sequence continues at coordinate 12,166 of JBAVQB010000034.1, forward strand.
TGGATTCCGCGAAGATCGAGCACGAGCCCGCCATTAACGACCAGGCGTGTATAGTGCTTGCCCCCGTCATTTGATCTAAGCACGCGGCTATCTGAACCTGCTGCCCAGATGACCGCTTCGGGGTGACGCTCCGGATTGCTGGCGTGAGTGGCGGAGACGGCGCGAAGATTTGAGGTCCAGCGGCTGGCTTCCATGCTGCGGGTCTCAACGGTCCAGGATTGCGCGGCGGCGGGAAAAGCAAAAAAAATTATAAGCAGAAGAATTCGCATGGGGGCGCATTCTAGCAAAAATCCTAAGGGCCGGCATGAAAGTATCAATCCGTCGCGTGTTGCTGAAGCGGAGTACGGGGACACGATGGCGTCGACGAGAATGAAGGCCATTAGAGACATGCAAGGCCGGAAAGTAGGAGTAACGGAATTTTGGTGTGTACAGCACGAAGGGGTACGCGACTCGCCTCGGTTAGGGTAATCTATCTACGCGTTGCCGTACTTGAAGCGTCACCCTGTTTTCTCCCTTCTGGTAATTCCAAGTTATGGTCCAACACCATGCTTCGAAGAAGAAGTAAACGTGCCTGCTCGATGGCTTCCTTTGCGCCAATCTTGTCTCGTGTGGCCTCTGGCAAAAGAAGAAGTACGCCAACGAGCGACCAAATGGAATTTTCCAACTCGACCATTCGGCTCACGATCTGAGGCGCCGATGCCTGGGCCTTGACGATCTTGTCTAATTCGATTTCTCCAGGAACCTGTTCGATGACCTGCTCAATTGTGGCTGTATCTTCATCGGCCCTGGGAGGGTGCGCCGTTGGGAACATCGGGATCTTGTCACTCATCGTCGTCTTCCTTCCTGCGTGATAGTAGCATTTTCGTGTTTCGAGCGGAGGCGTGGATTGTTCGTGGCGGGAGCCGAGAACAGTGGCGAGTGGCCAATGCGGCGGCGATTTTGCGGGTCTTGATCTAAATCCACACCCTTCTGAGGAACGAAGGGCGCGGCATCCTCGAGGTCGACCAATCAACAGGAGGGGACAAGTGACGCAACGGACGTGGCCGATTATTGTGTCTGGTGCCCTGTCGCTTGGAAAAGTGTTTCCGGAGAGCGAGTCTTGGCACGAAATTATCCTGGCTCCTACCGAAGCGTTACCAGCTCGGATGTATCGCGACGCACCAGGGAAAACGCGCCGGCGCCCAGACAGCACTGAGGCAAACAGTTCTATGCGTGCTTGGCCTTCGCCTTAATCGGATTGGCCACATCTTCTGGCTTCGCAGCTTTTTTCTTTGATGTTAGATCCGATTCCAGTCGAGCGCTGGCTGGATGATGAGCAGCTTGCCGATGGTCGCGCAATTCCTTCTCGGAATCATACAGGGCGCCGCATTGATTACATTGGAAGGCATCTGATATTGATTCGGTCATGTTGGTACCCTCGCGTGTCGTCGCTGGGCCCGACACCACTAGTGTAGTCCCAGCGGAGGGAAAGGAACAGGGCTGGTGAAGTTCGATGACTGGGGTTTTCAGTGGTCGGGGTTGGGATCGGCAGAACCGTCGGACCAGTTGGCGACCGGGACCATGAATATTGTCAACTGGTCTTGAGGGTCCTGGCTCGCAAGAACTGGAGAGCTATCGAGATTTGCGCCCCAGGTTGCGGCGTCTGTTTGCGGGACGAAAAACATCAGGTGGGGATGCCAGTGCACGGCGCCATCGTTTAAGTACTGTTCCTTTGAGAGCATGTAGCTCATGGCTCCAGGCTCCTGCTTGGGCAATTCCCCTTTGTCGAAAGCGACTTTGATACTTTCGAACATTTGAGATTTGGATTGGCCGGCCAGAATCAAGTCAGTCTTCTTGATTACGATTGGAAGATAGGTGCGCGCGGCTTGCTGATTGTAGCAGTCCGGGCCACGCAGCTTGGGATTCCAGAAGTCCGGGTTGTCGATGCCGGCGATCCACGAGCGTTCGACGACGCACACGAAATTATTTTTGCCTTTTACGGCGATCTCGTAACCGTGACGTCCCAGGACCATGACTTCGGCGTCTTTTGAGATGGATTCCGGGGCCGCGCTGCGCGCCAGCGCTATCTCGGCATTGCGATCGGCGATGAGGTATTGGTCGAGCGGGGCCATCGTCGGATAGGGCGATTTGGCGTCCTGGGCTTGCGCTTGAACATGCGACGCTGTCGTGAGAATGACGAGCAGCGCCAAGGTTATTGCTGGCGACGTCTTGAAAGTCTTTCGCTTCATGGACTCCCCCGAGCTACAGAAATTTCTTCTTCTGATACAAAAGGGTCGGTTTGGGTTGCTTTGGTCGTCGAGCTCTCGTCGAGGCTCGGGTCGGCATTCTTGCCGTTAGGGCTTGGAAGAAGTTGCGGGAGGTCCTTCGGATTTGTTCTCGGTCGAATCTTTTCCTAGCTGCAAGCAGTCGATCATGTTCTTTATCGAATCAACCGTGTTCGCGAAAGTTAACTCGCGGGCCGGCCTAAACAGAACCTCTCCGTCTGCATCAATCACGCGTCCGTGAAACCCCCGTCGGATTGTTATGTAGGGACCGCCCAGGATGCCTTCAGAGGATATGAACGCAACGGAGTCAGTCCGAATCGCGGACTGATAGCGCTTATCTATCTTCAAAACCAATTCGATCTTTCGCTCAGGACTCGCCGATTCATCTGCAAGTTTGATCGCCCCAACAGACCCCACTTGAATACCGTTGACCCGAACAGGGGCATGCACGGTGAGACCTGAAACTTCCGGGACGTAGATCCGCAACTCATATTTCGGAATGAAGGCGCCCGACGACCAGAGATAGAGAAAGATTGACGCAAGAACAATTCCCACGAAGACCATTCCCACAGTTCTCAGCGCTCTATCTGAAACGCGAATTGTAATTTCCGCCATAGTCGGTGCCCCGTATGGCTTCTTTTACTCTCAAGGAGTTTGCCAATCAAGGAAGTTCACTTCAGGCATGCACGGCGCGCGACGAATCCGAAAGCACAGGGGCGCAAGACACCCGCACTGCGAAAGCAGGTCCGACATATTTCGGCCGCTTGGTGGCCTCTTCCTCAAGCTCGACCGATTGATCTCCCGGGCTCGACTAACCGTCGACCCGGGAGCCCTACGTGCGACTTGGGCGGCCCCGGCGGCCGAACGCGGCCTCTGTCGCGATGACACTGTAAAGCAAAAGCGTGAAGGCATCTGGAACATGACATCTCACGCGGGCGAGATGCGCGACGCAGGCAAGATGCGTTAGGCGGGGCCGGCATACTCCTGCAGGCGCGCGGTGAATCCACGCCCGGGAAATTATTTTGGGAAGCGGAAGGTGATTACCACGGTTTGATGTGCGGCGACAGTTTTTCCGGCTGCGTCGCGGGCAGGTTTCCATTGCCAGGTGCGCACGGCTTTCATGGCTTGCTCGTCCAGGCCGGAACCTAGCGAACCCAAAATTTTCACGTCGGAGACCCAGCCATCTGTGCCGACGATGGCGTCTAGCGTGACGTTGCCTTGAACGCCGTGGAGCAGCGCCGGATAAGAATATTGCGCGGGCGGACATCGCAGGCACACGGGATGCGTGACGCCTCGGGCGCCGCCGAGCGGCAAACCGTCCGCAGGCATGAAATCATCGGGCGAATCGGAAGCGCCCGCTGCCGCTTCGGTCGTAGGCACACGATTTGAAGGCGAATCGGAGATGGGCGCCGCAGCGTCGTCTGCGGGCGCGCGATTTGAAGGCGAATCGGAAATGGGCGCGGCTGATTCTTCCGCCGAGGGTTGTTCTGCGGACGTGTCGCAGGTAGGCGCGGGAGGATCGTCCGGCGGAGAAGTCTTCGGAGGCGCAGAGTCTTTTGCGGAGTTCAAGGCTGCGTTTGAAGCGGGCGGGACAATTTTCGGAGCGTGCGTTTGCGCGACTGCCGCCGGGATGCTTGCCGTCGTAAGCGCGGCGCAGAAAAAAACACACCACTGCAATACCGTGCGCAGACCGATACGCCCCATAACGGTCTCCCGGATCGCTGTTGGATCAAACGCAGCCGCGCGGATAGGTGTGCCGTGGAACTCGCGCCGTCGCGCTTGAAACTTGCGCACACTAGCACACGGTTTAGCGCGATTCAACAAAAGTTGGTACGGCGGGACTTTGAAAATAGTGAGAGGAATCCTGCGCACCGGCAGGCAGGCCTCAAGTCGATCCGGGTGCGCCGCGGATTTGGGATGACAATATTACGGATAAAGCAACTAAGATGCTAGCTAATTTAAGGCACAACTTGTTGGGAACTGAGTTAAAATTAGGCGCGACCCAGAGAAATGGTGCGCAGCCGGTGGATGGCGCTTTTGTTGTGGATTTAACGGCTGCGGCGGCGTGCGAGTCCCAGAACGGTTCCGAAATCGGGGGTAGGAGCATTATCATGAGGGCTCTCTGCTTAATGCTGGCATCACTTCTTTGGTCTCCCCGCATATCCTTTGCTCAAACACCGACTGAAAGTGCGCCCGCTGGAGCACGTATCTCCACCACTGGCTTTCCGAGGTGGAACGACGCGATGAACGAAGTTGTTCTTTATCGCGATCAAGATTCTCCTTTAGGGATAGCGCTGGAACTTTACGACACGACTACGGGCGCGGAACGGACCATCGATATACTCAAAGATTTTCCGCAGTATCTACAAGCAATTATTGCGAACGTTGCTGTTGGCGTGGACGGAAGGATCGTGGTTGTATGCCGATTAAAACCCTCCAATGGCGGTCCGCTTAAGGAACTGATTCTGACTTACCGGCCGTCGCTGACACTGGATAAGATCTGGGATGTCGCTCCTTATGAACCGGCTGCTGTCGCAGTCGACGAACAGGGCAACGTGTACAGCATCGGGACAAGATATGACGAGAAAACCGCGGGACAATCGTACCCGATCTTGGTTGTGTATGACTCGGAGGGACGGGTTAGAAAAGAAATGTTGCCGAGATCCACGTTTCCTTCGGAAGTAGATCCTGTAAGGGACATTCAACAGATGGGTTTTGTCACCATACGAGTTACCGACGCGCGAGTTTTCTTGTACCTGCCTTCCGTGCACGACGTGCTGGCCCTGGACAAGGACGGCAAAATATTGAAGCAAGTTGACGCGTACGAAATTTATCAGCGACTAGCACGTGAGAAGGGCTACACGGACTTCTTCATGCGCGATGATTACTTTTCTTCGCAGGGCGATCTGTGGTCAGGGCTCCTTCTAAGGGCGCCCTCTGCGTCATCTGGGAAAACCGGCATCTACACTTCCGTGATTGTGAAACTCACAGAAGCGGGCCAAGCTGAAGTTCGGAATGCGGAGGAAGATCATTTTTCGTTGCGCTTGGCAGGCGTGATGCCGTCGAACGAGCCACTTATATTGGACATCGACGCAGCGGGATCGGGCGTTTTGAGGATAGGTACTCGTTGAACCTGGCGGAGCGATGATTGGATTTCGTGCAACTCTACGAATTTAGACCCATAAGGATTTCTTATGCGTAAATTGTGGATCATCTCAACAGTCTGTCTCGCGGTTGTGCTGCTAGCCGGCGTGTTCAGGGGCAGTTCTGAGGCAAGATCCAAATCGAGCCCTCGATCCCCCGCTTTCACACCATTCGTTGTATCTGAACGAGTAACACAGTTTTCGGGAGCGAATGTGACTAAGGAGGTCGATTACACCATTGCGCGACGTATCGACGGATCGCTGCTAAGAAGTTTTGTGGTCAAGGACTCAGACTCTCCGGATGGTAACGAGAGAGAAGCGTTTTTCATATGGGATATTCCTAGTCGTCACAATGTAATGCTCGAACCGTTTACGAAGTCTGTGATGACGCAGGTTCTTTCGCCAAAAGAAATCGCCGATTTCTTGAATTCTCAAAAAGCGTGCAGCGAGACAATCTTGTCTCCAGACGGTAACGAGTCCACCGAGCAATTGCTGGGTCACGCTGTTGTTCGAGTTGAAGAAAAATTAAAGGCCGTACACACAGTCAGCTGGGTCGCGCCGGATTTAGACTGCTTTCCACTCAGGCAAAGTGTTACGTTTTTGGATCCCCAACACGCGGGTCTTCGTCACGACGACGTCGTCACAAAGATCGAGGAGAGGGAACCTCCCAGCTCGACGTTTGCTGTGCCTTCAGATTACACCGAGAGATCGCCCCTAGAACTTCAGTCTGAATACGCTCGAAAGTATGGCGGAATTAAATTTTGGGGCACGACAGTGGACGACGCTGAGCGCCAATATCGTCAACATCAAGAATAGCGATTGGAACGCTTCGGGACCTGAGGCTTTTTGCTTCCCCTGCTGCAATTTCGCGAAACAAAAATAGGTTGCAGCGCAAGCGATCCTTCATCGCAGAAAACAGCAGGTCCCTGCCTGCCGGCAGGCGGGCCTCACCGCCATCCGCAAAAAGCGCGGCTGGGTTCGGGATGACAACGTTAAAGAAAAGACAAAAATAGGTTGCGGGCTTTTTCAAGCGCGCAACCTATTGGAAGCTAAGTCAGATTTAGCCGCGGACCAGAAACTCCGACCGAGGAAAGGCTGATGCGGATTTATGCTTTCTTTGCGGATTTGCGGCGGCCGCGGCGGCGTGTGGGGGGCTGAGCGGGGGCTTCGCCGATGAGTTCCGCGGACCAGATCGAGGTGACGAAACGCTTTACGCCGTGATCGTCGAAATCGATGGTGGTGCGCTCGGTATTGGACTCCGTGACTGTTCCCATGCCGTACTGCTCGTGACGAATCGACTGCCCTTCCGATAGGATCTGCACCGCTGCCTCCTTGAATGATTACAAAGTTTGATTCGTATGGACCCCAACTGCGTTCGTTCAACCGCACATGCGTTCATTGCAAATCCGGCCCGCCTAAAGGCGGCCGCTACAAAAGCAAGACAGCAAATTCTGCGGCATTGCCGTGCTTATGCTGCAACTGTGTCGCCTGGCCTTCGCCCCGTTCGATCCAACTGCAAATACGTTCAGTCGCTGGAACTGCGCTCCTGCTGCAACTGGTCACCGCAAAGGCGACCGCCTGACGGCGGCCGCTACAAAAGCAGAAAGTCCAAAGGCGGCCGACTGAACGCGGGTGCTACAAAATCCGGAAAACGTTGCTCGCCTTTTGAGTCTAAATGGCCGCCAGTATCTAAAGCCGTCAGGTCTAAAGCCGTCAGATCTAAAGTCGTCAGATCTCAGGTCGTCAGATCTAAAATCGTCTGGATCTAACGGCAGACGCGAAAACCTAACGAAGCCACAGGATTTTTGTTTTCCGCCTGTGTACGGTAGCAGACATAGCTGGTATTTCCGGGCCAAGCTTCGCGCAGCGCGTTCAGGAGGGGCTAAGACTTAGCTCTGCCCCTCGAAACAAAGGGCTGAATTGTAAAACGAAAACTAGAAAGGGTTAGAGGCCGACCACGTTCTCGGCCTGCAGGCCTTTGGGGCCTTGCTTGACCTCGAACTCGACTGCTTGCCCTTCGTTGAGGCTCTTGTAACCCTCGGACTGGATCGCCGAGAAGTGCACGAAGACGTCCTCGCCGGACTGGCGCTGGATAAAACCATATCCCTTCGCCGCATTAAACCACTTCACAGTTCCTTGCTCTTTTGCCACTGACCTACTCCTAATGTGCTGATTGTGTGACTGTTAGCCACCGCGTCGGCGACCCCGAGGACATGCCCTGAAGCAACAAACGCAAATTCATATTATCACAGGGAGCGAAGAGTGCGCAACAGGTTCGGTCCGGGAGTAGTGACTCAATTTCCGATAACCGCGCCTACCAGGGCGGAAGAAAGTAGGGTGCCTATAGCGCAACGCCAGCCGCACAGGCACAGCCTGATGATGGGCACCATGGCGCGGACCGCGACCGAGATCGCGACCATACGCGTCCGGTATCTTGTTACGATGGCCGGCATTCGGCGGCGGACCGCGACGACAGGATCAGCTGCGTCCGAAACTGATGTGGCTGATTAACCTTTGCTGAAAGAGATGTTTGCTGAGAAAGCGCAAGGGCGCGTTGGCCGGTATCAGTGGGGAGGAAAAGTGTCGATGTATTCCTGCGCGGTGGCTTTGTGCGGGGTGGCGTCCACGTCATAGAGATTCTGCGGCTTTTGGCCGGGGCGCTGGAGCACGACGGCGATCCAGGGAAAACCGTGCGCTTTTTTCTGGCGATTGATGACGGAAATTATTGAGCCGTCGCTGAGTGGAACTTCATAGTGCGCGTCCGGGCCGGGAGAATAATGCAAAGTCCACCCGCTGATTACCTGGCCGTCTTCGCGCGCGAGGGCGGGTAGAGTTGTCGGGTCCAGGTTTCGCACCTCGGCAGGAGTGGCCATTACATAACCGTCGATCGTCCACCTGCAAAGGAGCGCGCTTTGGCAAAGAGCAAAGAACTTATTGTCGTATGGAGTTATCAAAGTGGCTTGTACTTCCGGGCCGCCGCAGGGGCCGCGCTGGCGCTCCACGTCGGTGGGCGTAACGTGAATCACCACCGGGCACTCGCGCTCGTTCGATGGAGGCGGCGCCCAATAAAATTGCAGCCAAACTACCACTGGGAGCTGCAAATAGCTGATGTGATATCCGGTGTGGGCTTGCGCGGTGAAGATGTAAGCTTCGTTCCCTTTCCAATAGAGCGTGACGCCACTGGCGCTGGCGATGTAGCGGGTGTCGATGAAGGCGGAAATCGTGAGGAGAATCGCCACGATGACAGCCACAATCGCGATCTTAGTTTTCAGCTCCAAGCTCCGAATGTCGGAGATAACGTATTTTAAGTTCATGCTCTCCGTCGCAGGGTGCCGTTGGAATTACGTTCCTCAATTCATAATAGGGGGAGCGGTTGACAATTCCAACGCGGAAACCTGGGAAATGTGCTCGCGGTTGTCTTAGGTTTAACTGATGTGCGGCGGGAAGCAATCTGCCTATTCGCTGCCGTCCCAGATATTCCAACCAGCAACGAAATTACACAAATCAGAATGCTCGCTTCTTCTTATTACGGCAAGTATAACGCCTCCAAATGTTGCTTAGTGCCTGATAAGTCGGATTACCCGGCGAGTCCCGTACTTCAACTTTACTTGTCCGGTTTGGGCGTTAATCAGGCGGGTGGATCAGAGTGGGTTGCGACTCGTTCCCTATCAGTCTCTGTTCAGGTACACTTACCCGACACCTTCCCATGCCACTTGCCGTAGGCGATAAGCTTGGACCTTACCAAATCCTAGCCCCGATTGGCGCGGGCGGCATGGGCGAAGTGTATCGCGCGAAAGATGGCCGCCTCGGCCGCGAGGTCGCGGTGAAAGTCCTGCCCAGTTCCCTGACCAAGGACGCGGACCGGTTGCGGCGCTTCGAACAGGAAGCCAAGGCCGTCGCGGCGCTGAACCATCCAAACATTCTCGGAATTCACGACATCGGTGAGCAGGACGGTTCGCCCTACATCGTGTCCGAACTTCTGGAAGGCGGCAGCCTGCGTGTGGAGCTGGCGCAGGGAAGGCTTTCGGCGCGCAAGGCTGTGGATTACGCCGTACAGATGGCGCAGGGACTATCGGCGGCGCACGAAAAAAACGTCGTGCACCGCGATTTGAAGCCGGAGAACGTGTTTGTCACGCGCGAAGGCCGCGTGAAAATTCTGGATTTTGGCCTGGCGAAGCTCGCGCCCAATGGCGGCGGGAACGGCGCGGAAGCGACCGACGCGACGATGGCCACCATGGCAGCCGCACAGAATGTTCCCACTGAAGCCGGCACGGTGATGGGCACGGTGGGGTACATGGCGCCGGAGCAGGTTCGCGGCGCAACCGTTGATTCGCGCACGGACATTTTTGCGTACGGCGCGGTGCTCTACGAAATGGTTTCGGGCCAGCGCGCGTTTCGACGGGACACGACGGCGGAAACCATGACTGCGATCCTAAAGGAAGATCCGCCGGAGTTCGACGAGATGACGAACCCGGTGTCGCCGGGTCTCGAACGCATTGTGCGGCGGTGCCTGGAGAAAAAGCCCGAGCAGCGTTTCCAATCTGCGAAAGATCTGGCGTTCGCGCTGGAAGCGATTAGCGGCACGACCACATCCTCGAAAGCAGCGGCGGCGGAGGTTGCGGCCAAAGAACATGAAAAAGAGCGCGAAAAATCACGCCGCTGGCTGAATTATGCCGTGGGTGCTCTCGCTGGTGTGGTGTTGGCGGGGGCTGTCGCTTGGCTCATGCGGCCGAAACCTCCTGAGCCGCCGAGTTTTACGCGCGTGCTGTACGATCGCGCGCGCGTGGCACAGGCCCGCTTTGCGCAAGACGGAAAGACTGTGGTGTACACCGGCTCGCTCAGCGGCGGCGTGCCGGACACCTATACCATCCGCGACGACTATCCTGAATCAATATCCGCGGGCCTGAAGGGCGCCGTATTGCTCGCGGTGTCCCGTACGGATCAGCTCGCGGTGTTGGTGCGCGCGCGCTACTTTATTCACCGCGAATACTTCGGGACGCTCGCCACGGTTTCGCTGGGCGGCGGCGCGCCTAGGGAAATACTGGAGAACGTGGAAGAAGCCGATTGGTCGCCCGACGGCAGCGAAATGGCGGTGATCACCGGCAATCCTCGCGAACTCACGATGCAGTTGGAATATCCGATCGGCAAAGTGCTCATCCCGGCGACCGGCAATTGGATGAGCGGGATGCGCATTTCTCCCGACGGAAAACGAGTGGCCTATTTCCGGCATCCGGAAAATGACGATGACCGCGGCGACGTGATGGTAATTGACCGCGACGGAAAGCAAACGACCATCTCCTCGGGATGGGAATCGCTCGAAGGACTCGCGTGGGCGCCTTCCGGAAACGAAGTGTGGTTTTCGGGCGCCACGTCGGGCGAGGAGTATTGCATTCGCGCGGCGACGCTTTCCGGCAAGACGCGCACGATGTATTGCGGAACCTCTCCGACGATGATCCAGGACGCGCTGCCGACCGGTAGGTCGCTGGTCAGCTCGGAAGACACGCGCGCGTCCATGGAATTCGTGGAACACGGGCAGGGAGAAGGCCACGACCTGAGCTGGTTGGACAACGTTTATAATCCGCGGCTCTCGCGCGACGGCAGCATCGTGAGTTTCACGGATCAGTCCTCACGCGGCGGCAGCGAGTATTCCGTGTACGTGCGCAAGACGGACGGCTCGCCTGCGGTGAAAATTGGCGGCGGCGAATTTGCCTCGGACATCAGTCCCGACGGAAAGTGGGTGCTACTCTTCCGCGCCGATGACCCGCAACAGCGCATTCAGATTGTACCGGTCGGGCCGGGCCAGCCAACGGTTCTGCATTGGGACGGCTTCACGCCCAACTGGGGCGGCTGGTTTCCCGACGGACAACGCATCTTGTTCGGCGGCCAGCAGAAGGGCCAGGGCTTTGGCACATACGTCACCGATCGCAATGGAGCGGCGCCCAAATTGATCACGAAGGACGATTTCCGTTGGCCGCTGGTCTCGCCGGACGGACGATCCATCGTTATCATTCATAATGGAAAGCCTGAGCTGCTCACCATCGGCGAAAGCGCACCGAAAGAAATTTCCGGCGTGACGGCCGACGACTTTGTGATCGCCTGGTCCGACGACCCGAAAACCGTATACGTAGCCAGAACAGACGGCACCACCCGCCAAATCGAAAAGCTGAATCTGGACACCGGCAGGCGCGAATTGTGGCAGGTGTGGAAACCCAAAGACCCAACGGGCCTCGAACCTCCCAGCGTTCCGCCGGCGATTACGCCCGACGGCGGCGAGATGGTGTTCTCGCAGCGCAAGCAACTCTCGACGCTCTATCGCAGTGACAATCTAAAATAGCCCTGAAGTGCCTTGAACTTCGCGTAGGCGGCCATTACCCCGGCCCAGGACCCGGCTCAAGCGCCGGCGAGAGAAAGTTATAGCTTCCGCTTGCCGATGGCCTTCGGCACGGCTGGAGCACCAAGTCGGCCGCTTCCTCAGCATCTTTCAGGAGCGTCTTGCGCGGCGCGCCTGAGTCGGATAACCGGAAACTGGCCCACTGCCCTTAGGGAGGCCACGGCACGGGCGGGCGGAAGGTTATGGCATACGGGTGCCGCAGCGGCCGCACTCTTCGAAGACGGAGAGGACGTTCGTCAGGCTGAGGAGGTCGCGGATACGCGGACTTAGATTCACCAATTGCAACTGGCACTTGGCGCCCTTCGCCGAAATATAAAGAGCTACCAAAGCGCCGAGGCCGGAGCTGTCCATATGAGCGAGGTCGGTGAGGTCCAGAATTACCTTTTGTTTGCACTGGATCAGCGCTTTTACTTCCGTTTTCAAATGCACGGCGGTTTCGGTGGTGAGTCGGCCGGTGCAGCCGACCACGGTGGCGTCCTCCCAGGCGTAGGTTTGGAGGGTTAGTGTGCGCGCGCCTATGGAAGCGTCGGTGGACATGGTGGGTGTATTTACCCTGCGCCGGTGAATAACGCAAGGAATTTCTGCGGCGCTGCTCGCGGATTACGCGTGTTGAACTACACCAAAGACGCCGGCCTGAAGGCCGCTACAAGGTCCTCAACAAAAGGCAAGTTGATCGGCAATTCCGCAGGTTTCGAATTTTGCCGCGACAATGCAGCAGTAATCGGTGTGACTGCGGAGAGGAGCGTCATCAAATCCCAGAAGGCTGACCAGGTCGACTTAGACTAAACAAGTCATTTCCTGGCGCTGGTAATTCCTGCTTTTTCGGCGGGCTTGGAATCCGCGTGCTTGGGTTTCGGCGGGGCTTGCCAAAAACCGGGCGTGGGTACGATGAACTCGATGCCGACCTGCGTTTTTCCCATGAAGCTGGCGCCAACGCTGGTGACGCGGCACAACAATTCCTCTCGGATGTGCGGATTTTCGACACGAATGATCTGGTTCACCTTCACGGACGCGGTCAGCAGAATCAGGGCGCCGTGATCGTTCACAATGATGGCTTCGGCATTTTCCGCCAGGGACTGTTTGCCTGCATCGCGCAGCCTGACAATGACCGAGACGCGCTTCAGCACTCGCTTGCTTCGCCGGCGGTTTTGCGGGCGAATTTCCGGGATGGGAGCGATGATTGTCACGCCCCAACTTAACAATCCTTTACAGTATCCACAAGCGCCTGAAACCCCAGATGTGCCTTTCTAGGCATCGAAAAGGCGAGTTAAGGGCCCGTCAATTCGAGTTAGACAAAGGAAACAGCAGATCCCTCGAACTTCGTCTCGCGCCCCTGAAAACCAGGGGAAAAGCGAAAGCGCGCGAGACTCCGCTCGGGATGACAAAGTTTTGCTAAGCTTCCAATTCAGCAAATATCGCGAGGGCTTCCCGAGAGACTTGCGTTACAACTCGCAGTCGAGGACCCGTGGCTATGCTCCCTCTCTAAGTTTTTGGAACCTTTCGACGCTTTCGGGCGCAATTATTACTAGCCCGGCACTTTTATAGCGCCATTCGCCGCGCGCGATGCTCTGGACGAAGGCGCAGAAACAGAGTTTACACAAAGGAGATTTCGCGATGCAGAGGTCGAGAATCGGGTTTGCGATTTGCGTTTTTGCAATGCTGCTATTGGTAACAGCGACGGCCATACAAGCCGCGCCGCAGGAAGCGAATTTCACCGGCACATGGAATATGACCGTTACGGGCGGACAAGGTGGAGGCGGGCATCAAGGCGCCGATCAGGGTGAAGGACAAGGTGGAGGCGGCGGACGCCGGGGCGGCGGTGGAGGCGGGCCACAATCGATCACCATCACCAAGGACGGGGACAATTTCAAAGTGGACCACAAAACTCCGCGCGGCGACCTGTCATCGAACGCCACCGTTTCCGGCAACACGATTTCCTGGACCGAAGAACGCCCGGGCCGCGACGGCAACACCCGCAAAATCCAATTCAAAGCCACGGTGAACGGCGACTCCATGAGCGGCACGATGGGCGGCGGACAATTCAGCCGCGACTTTACCGCCAAACGCGCCGGGTAGTTCCCTTGTTCGTGCGCTGCATGCGTTGCAGTAGAGCGACAAATTTTAAGGCAACGCAAACGGCGAGTAGTGTTTTGAAGCTGGCGTCGAGCGCCGATAGGCCGGCGGCCTCGACGCCATCATTTTTTTAGAAAGAGCCGACCGGTGATTTCAGCCCGCGTTGCCAGGATGTCGTCTCCGCGGAAAAGTTTCAAAAAGTTTTAAGTTTATTTATTTTGTTTCCGCGATTCCGTGCAACCCTCGCAAAAACACTGCCGTCTAACGCCATGTAACGAAAAGGCAAAGGAGCCGCGCCTTAATCTCAACGCGGCCATTGCCATAGGAAGTTTCACAACTTCCCCGGCGCGTCAGGCCGCTTTTAACGGGAAGGCCCGGCTGCGCTGGATGTAAGCCGCAGTGAAAAAACTAAAAACACGGATTTTTCGCGAGGCTACGGGTGTGCCCGGGCGCGCGAACCATCCACCACCACAGGAGGCAATTAGAAATGCGCATAAAATTAAACCTGCTGATCGCGGCGTTGGCGCTGTGTTCTTTACCGACCCTCGCGCAACAGGGTAATTCCGAAGTGTCCGCGAATTTCACGGGGAATTTCCAGAAGCAAGCTACGGGAAATGGAATCACCGACAATGCGTCCTATTCCGGCGGAGTTCTGGTGAATTATCGTTACCATTTCAATCGCTGGAGCGCCATCGAAGGCAACTATTCTCACACGCAGTTCACGCAAAACTATAATTCCGGAAGCACGACCCAAGCCTCGGTCAACGAATTCAGCGTCGCCTACCAATTCACATTCGGCATTCGTGAAGAAGCTCGCTTTCATCCATTCTTAGAAGCCGGGACTGGCGCGGTGTTGTTCTCAACTCCGATTAGCGCAGGCTCCAACTCGGGAGGCTTTTCGCAAGGGCGTCCTACATTTGTTTATGGCGGAGGCGTGACCTACAAGCTGATTGGAGGGCTCTCGGCACAAGTTGGATATCGGGGATTGGTTTACAAGGTGCCTGATTTCGCAGTAACCAGCCAATTCACCAATGCCACTTCACAAACGGCGCAACCGTACGCAGGGCTGACGTTCCGCTTCTAAGGGCGTCTCTTACGCTGCGCTGGTAGCACAGCGGGAAAGGGCTGCGGCGATAGCTCGCCGGCAAAGGCTGTCGCCGCAGGCCATGCTTCCGATCCTCGGACGGCGTTTTCTGATGTTGTCATCCCGCTTGTCCTGGGATCTGCTGCGAAGAGAGCTACGTCTTTTCTTGGACGCTTTGAGGCGGGCCTGTCTGAAGGCGGGATCTGCTGCTGCGTTGGCTATTGCCGGGTAGCGCCTTGCGGTTTCTGTTGCGGAGTGGTTTGCGGTGCAGGCGGGTTCGGCTGGCTGATGATTGCTGACGGCAGCGATGAGCGATCAGACGCGCCGGCGCGGGCGAATTCGTAAATGCCGCGCGCATCCGTCGCGACGATCAAGCGTTCGGGTTCCACGATGATGGCGCTTGCCCGCACCAGCGCGCCTTCCGGGGTGGCTATAAAATAATCGCCGAGATAATCGCCGTTCTTGTCGAAATGCGCGAGCGTTCTGCCGATGCCCGCCCACATATCCTGTGAAACAGGATCAACGCCGAGCGCCGTAATCTTGGGATTTTCTTTCGAGGTATCCACGAAATGATCGAGATTCACCTTCACCGTGCCGGTCAGGTTGTAAATGCCCTCGCCAAAGCGTCCATGCGGACCGCCAAAATGTCCTTCGCCGACTCCGCGTTCGAATGAATGACCGGTGGTTGTGCCGCTCGACGCCGGCGCAGTGGAAATCGTGGGCGAATAAATCGCCTGGGCTCTCTGCGAAGACGTTTCTCCAAATTGTCCAAAGCTTCCAAAGGCTCCGAAGCCTCCAAATCCTTGACCTAACCCGGCCCCGCCGAATCCTCCAAGCCCGCCCGCGCCACGGCCGGCGGCGAACGCCGCTTGCGCACCTGGACCGGATATCGGCTCTGTTGAAAAAAGTTCGGCGAGGCTGATGTCGGAATTATTGGTGGCAGAAGGATTGGCCGTTGCGGAAGAATCGCCGGCCCCGGAAGACTGCGCGCTGAATTGCAAATCGGAAGGGCCGACGGAGCCGGCAGCCGATTTTTCGTCAGTCACCTTGGAGGAGTTCTGGCTTCCGGCATGCTTTCCGCCCAAATGAAACTGCTTGGAGTCGGGAGTAATGGTTCCCTGCGCTGACAACAATCCTCCGCCTGCGGCGCCTCCGCCGCCTGGGCCGGCAGCCGTTCCGGTAGCGAGAATATTTGCCGCGGCGGTCTGGGCCGTTTGAGGACCCTCGCCGTTATGCGCGCCCAAGCCGGGCGTCAATCCTCCGCCGAAAAATATGTCGCCTTTGTTTCCGACAGCGGCAAAGGTGTTGTACGAGTCGGAAAAATTCGACTCACTGTAATTCACGCCAAATTGAACGCGATCGCCGGGGTCCGGCGGCAATTCCGCACCGTAAAGTTTCAAATCGAAGGTAACGTCGTTGGCGGCATAGCCGTAACGGTCATATTTGCGAACGGTGGGATCCGGCAGCGCGATGAAGGCAAAATATATATTTCCGGCACCGTCGCCGAAAACTTTCCCCAGGTTTTGAAGTTGCTTGGCCGACTGCGGGTCCGCGCCCGCCTCGGATAAGGCTCCGAAGCTGCGCACCACGCTGCCATCGTCGCCTAGAATTTCCACCAAGCGCTTGGAACGCAATGTGGAAACGGCGAACTGGTGGTCCGGGAGGGCGACAATGCCGGTAGGAGCAAAGACCGGGATCTTCGCGACGACGGTTCCGTCGGCCGAGAAAATTTCAACGGCATTGGCCTCGCGGTCGGCCACCAGCACGCGGCCGTCGCGATCGATGTCGAAGTCGGCAGCGTACTGAATCTTAGCGGTTGCGGAGGAGGCGCTGGGTATCCGGCCGGTACGTTTGCCGTCGGAATTGAAAATCCATATGACGTTCGGCGGATTCGCCAAGACGTAGTAGCGCCCTGCCCTATCGCGCTTCATCGCGGTGACACCGGAAGTGATCTCCGGGAAAACGCGTGCGCGCGCCGGTATGGCGTTTACAAAACCCTGAGCGTTAGCAGGAGGAGGAGAAGCAAAACCAGCAATCAGCAGGAACAGGAACGAGGGTTTCCAGAATTTCCAACACAAAACACAAACCATGGTCCCAACCCTTGCTCGACAGAAAGTATTTTACACGATTAGAGCTTGTCTTCGTATATCCCCTGTTTCCGCCTGCGGGTGGAAAAGTTCCACAATCTTCCGATTTCTGACGCTGTTATGGCGCGAAGGCGTAAGAGCAGATCCCTGCCCACCGGCAGGCAGGCCTCGAACTGCGTCCCGCGACACCGGAAACGAGGGCGAGCTGCCGGGCTAAAGACCCCGGCGCGACATTTACACCTAATGCAGGGCGCGGCGTTGCGACGTTTGGAATGCGAGGGCTTGGCTGCAGGCGAACTGGCCGACCAAATAAATCGCGGGCTAGGCCTTCTTGCGGTATTGATCCAGGAGGATTTTGTAGCGGGGGTCGTTGCGCAAGGACGCGAAATAGGGGCTGCTGTCCAAGGACGCGAAATCGCCGTAGCCCAGCTTGAGGCATTCCTGCAAAGACGCCAGCGCTTTTTCCCGGTCACCTTTACCGGCGTAGGCTGCGGTGAGCCAGTAGTAATTTAATGCAGTTTTTTGACGCTCTAATTTTGACATGTAGCTGACAGCGTCATCCCACTTTCCTTGAGCCAGAGAAAGCTGAGCCATACCCATGTCCTCGTAAGTCTTGTCTCCGATTTCTCCCGCGCGACGGATAGCCACTTCCGCATCCTGGTAGCGCTTCTGAGAAATCAACGCGCGCGCCAGGTGATACTGCGCCGCGGCCGAAGTGGGCTGAAGGCGGATCGCTTCGCGCGCTGCTTTCTCCGCCTCGGCCGCTTCAGGAGGCTGTTCGTATCCGAGCGACCAGGACAGCAGGTCCCAGGCAAGATAATTGTCCGGCTCCAACCGGGTGGCTTCGCGAAGTTCGGCGACCGAAGCGCCGTAGTTATATTTCAGGCCGTAGGTCTGGCCCAGCGCGACATGCGCCTCGGCGAGGTTCGGATCGATGGTGACTGCCCGCTGCGCGTATTCCTCCGCTCGCTGCAGGTGCACCGGATTACTGTCGAGGTCGCGGTAGTACAAACTTTCAACGTGAGAAAGTCCAGCCAGCGCGAGAGCATAGTTCGGGTCGAATTTCAGAGCTTCTTCAAAGTTTTTGCGCGCGGCTTCAAACCTTTCCGCCGTTTCCACTTCGAGCAGCCCGCGTCCCAACAGGAAAGCTTCGTAGGCCTGGGGATTCTGGGTGTAGCGCTGTTGGATGGCTTTCGTTTCCTGCGGGCTTAGGTTCAGATTCAAAGCCTGTGCAATTTTCAGCGCGGTCTGCTCCTGCAGCGAGAAGACATCCTTCATCTGGCCGGTAAAGTCGTCGGCCCACACTTGGAAGCCGGTGGTTGAGTCGATCAAATGCACGTTGATGCGCACCTGGTCGCCGGATTTTCGTACGGTGCCTTCCAGCAAATAGCGCACTCCGAGTTGACGCCCCAAGGCCCCGGCGTTCTGGTCCGCGCTTTTCACCGCGGCAGCGCTGGCGCGCGGAGCGACATTGATTCCTTGAATCTTGGAAAGCTTGGTGGTGATTTCGTCGGTCATGCCGTCACTGAAATAAACGCTGTCGGGATCTGTGCTCAGATTTTGCAGTGGCAGGACGGCTACCGACGGTTTCGTGGCCACTACAGCCGCTGGCGGAGTGGATCGCTTCTGATACCAGAACGCGCCGAGCGCCAGCAGAACCACCAATGCGGCTACTGCTGCGTAAATTCCCCAGCGGTTTGATTTTGCTTCGACTGGCGTGGAGGCCACCGAAGCTGCTTGTGATGCGACGCGTCCCGATCCTGGCGAGGTCGCGCGCGACGAAATCCTTCCCGAAGAGCCTGATGACGGTCGCGCAGACGACGCATTCGAGGATTGCTCGTCTTCATCGCCAACTTCCCGCGTTGCCACCACGCGCGACGAATCCGTTTCGCGCCTGAGCCTCCGCAAGTCCGCGCCCAAATCGGCGGCCGACTGATAACGCATCTTGCGATCTTTCTCCAGGGCCTTGTTCACCACGTGCTCGAAGCCATTGGGCAGCGCAGGATTCAGACGCAGCGCCGGAACCGGCGCGCGGTTGAGGATACCGTCGAAAATCACTCCGGTGGTGGCGCCGGTAAACGCCATCGAGCCCGTGCCCATTTCGTAAAGCACGGCGCCCAGGGAAAAGAGATCGGTGCGCTTGTCGAGATCGATCCCGCGCACTTGCTCCGGCGACATATAAGTCACGGTGCCGAGCGAGGTTCCCGGGCTGGTCAACAGCGCCTCGGCAGGGGCGGTTTGCGCGGTGACCGTGACGCCTTCCGCCACTTTTTCATGGGTAGGAGTGAGTTTCGCCAAGCCGAAGTCGAGAATTTTTGCGTGGCCGCGCGCGGTGATGAAAAGATTGGCGGGTTTGATGTCGCGATGAATGATTCCGGCGGAGTGCGCGGCGTCCAGACCCTCCGCGATTTGCGTGCTCCAGTCGAGCAGCGATTCGATGTCCAACGGACGCCCGTCGATTTTGTGTTTCAGGGTCTGGCCATCGAGAAATTCCATGGCGATGAAGCGGCGGCCGCCGTACTCGTCAATTTCGTAAATGGTGCAAATGTTGGGATGGTTCAGCGCGGACGCGGCTTGCGCCTCGCGCTGAAAGCGTTCCAGCGCAAACTCGTCCTTGGCCAAATCTTCCGGCAGGAATTTCAGCGCGACGAAACGGCGCAGCTTGATGTCCTCAGCCTTATAAACCACACCCATCCCGCCGCCGCCCAGCTTTTCCACGATGCGGTAATGCGAAACGGTTTGCCCGATGAACGAAGACGCGTCCGCCATGTGCCGCACATCTTAATTTGCGGGATAACGCAAGTCAACGCAGCTTAACTTTGCGTTTTATCGGCTTGGGTTTTGAACTTCGATGTCTAGTTTATTTAAAAGTCTGCGCTGGTATTGCGAGATCGCAGCGATTGGCCCAAGTCGCCGCGTAGCCCACCCGATTCTTTGAGATAGGTGTAAATGCGGCGCCGGAATTGCGTTACCGCGGTGCAGGCGCCGCATCGCGCAGCAGGACCACGTCTGATTCGGTGTGAGAACGTAGGACGCCGATGGTCTTGCCGTCTGGAGAGAATCGGAATGACGAAATCGTATCGGACCCGAAGTTTGTAATCTGGCGGCCTCGAGAACCATCGAGCGGCTGTAACCAGAGATTGTCCGTACCACTCTCGTGGATGGGATACACGACCGCCTTCCCATCCGGCGTGAATTTCAGTGCAGCCGCGACGCGCGGATCAGGATCCAGCATGCGCCGCGCCGGCTGCGGCCCGGCGTTCAGAGGTACCAGAGCGATCTGATGAATGATCTCAGCCGAACCGCCCGACGTAACGAACGCCAGCAGCTTGCCATCCGGTGCGATGGCGAGTCCATAGTCGAAATAGCCGCCGGGTAAATCTGTTCCTTGCACAGTCTCCCGGGCCCCGCCGTCAATGCTCACTCGCTTGAGTAGAAGATTTTGCACGTCTTCATAGTGCACCCAGCGTCCGTCCGGTGAACATTGCGGCGCAACGTCTTGCGTCCCATCCGTGAGTTGCTTGGCGTCCGAACCGTCGGCGTTCACCCTCCAGATGCCCGCCTGGTTACTGGCGGAATGGCCCGCCCAGGTGAAGACGATATAGCGGCCGTTTTGGCAGCTGGTCGGTTGAATAATTTGGGCGGCGGGGTCACTCAGCAGGATCGCTTTGTGTGCGCCGTCGACTGACACCCGCACCAGGGAATCGACATCATCGAAGTAAAGGATGCCGTTATCCGCCCAGTCAAAAAAAATAGCGTCCTTGACTTGCACCGGCGCGGGATTCGGAGGATTCCCGGTGAATCCGGCGGCAGGCAGCAGGTAGAACGTCTGTGTGGCTCTTTGCTGGACCGTGGCGAGTGTTCTTCCGTCCGCCGAGAGAGTAACTGTCTGATAGTTATTGGTGTCCCTAGTAATGGGACGAAACTGGCCGGCCGGTTCAGATACAAACGCGATTTGACTCCGCGCGTAGGGAGTGGCGTTCGGTTGATAAGTGGCGACCAAGCCACGCGAGTCGGGCAGCCATGCCAAGTCGTTCAACTGCACGTTGTTGAACCGGGACAGCGTTTTCACCTTACCGGAAGGCACGTCCTGTATTTGAATCACACCCAGTGCACCGTCCGCGCCAGGCATTGCAGAGGCGATCTGTTTGCCGTCGGGCGACCAGGCGACGGCGCTCGGAAGTGCGGGTGCGGGCCCCTCTGCGAAAGCCAACTCGTCCGAGCCATCTGTGTTTGCCGTAAGCAGTCCAAACTTTCCGACGTCGGGGTACAATCCCCGCACGAAGGCAAAGCGCTGGCCATCGGGCGAAAAAGTGACTCGGGTGTCAACATTTTTCACGATCAGCTGCGGTGTCCCGCCCAGCACCGGCGCACGGAGAAGATCGTGACCCTCAGCGATCTTGTCAACCGCCCGCAGGAAATAGATGTAGTCACCGTTCGGAGAAAAAGCAAGATTCTGGTACAAAGCATCCGCTGGAGCAATTACCTGCGTGTCGCTGTTGGTTGGCACGTGGCGCAACCACAGGCTCTGTTTTCCGTTGTCGTCTATCACGGTTAGCAGATATTTCGCGTCGGGCGAAATTGCTGCAGCAATGGTTTTCCCATTGTTGGTGACTTGCGTCACGGCGTAATTCTCAAACGGCAGGTGAGGTTTGGCGCCAAAAAATGAATAGAGCCCGTAGCCAGCAGCCGCCACCAAAAGAAGCACGATTATGGCACCCGCAAATAGTCCAATTTTGTGCTGCTTGGCAGCTTCGACCACCGCCGAACTGCCGGATGCGTGTGACACCGATGAATCTTTCGGCAGAATCCGCGCGGCTGTGTTGGATTTTTGCCCGGACTGCTCTATGGTGCGCCCCGAATCCGTGTCGCGCTTCAGGCGCTGCAGGTCCGCTTGCATTTCGGAAGCGTGCTGGTAACGGAGCTTGCGGTCTTTCTCCAGCGCCTTGTCGATGATGCGCTCGAGCTCCGCCGGCAATTCGGCCTTCAGCCGCGACGGCAGGACAGGCGCCTTGTGCAGGATGGCGTCAAAAATGGCCGCTGAGGTTGCGCCGGAGTAAGGCAGCGCACCTGTGGCCATTTCGTAGAGCACCGCGCCAAAGGAAAACAGGTCTGTGCGCGCGTCTAAGTCTTCTCCCATCGCCTGTTCCGGCGACATATAGAGGACGGTTCCCACGGCCGAGCCCGGACTGCTGAGCACCTCATCGGCGGTGGCGGTGGCAAGCGCGGACGCCGTCACTCCCGGGCTCACTCGGCGCGGCGAAAGAATCTTGGCCAGCCCGAAATCGAGCACCTTGCTCTGGCCGCTGCGCGTGCAAAAAAGATTCGCCGGCTTGATGTCGCGATGAACAATTCCTTTCGCATGAGCTGCGGCGAGGGCATGCGCTACCTGGATCGCAATCTCCAGCAGATCATCGAGCGGCAGCGGCCCGTCAGCGATACGGTGCTTCAGCGTCCGGCCATCGAGAAACTCCATGGCGATGAAATGCTGGTCTTGATATTCATCAATTTCGTAGATGGTGCAGATGTTGGGATGGTTCAGCGCAGAGGCCGCGCGTGCCTCGCGCTGGAACCGTTCGAGTGCCGCGCGATCACCCCCTAGTTCCTCCGGCAGGAATTTCAGCGCCACGTGCCGGCCGAGCCTTTTGTCCTCGGCCTTGTACACCACACCCATACCTCCGCCACCCAGCTTTTCCACGATGCGGTAGTGCGAAACGGTTTGCCCAATAAGCGAAGACGCGTCCGCCATGTGCCGCACATATTAAGTTGCGCGACAATGCAAGTCAACGAATGGGCCTCTCCCTATTGCTCGCCATTGATACCTGATAGGTACACGGCGCGCGTAACTTCCTTGTATCCCGTGGGCGTTGGGTCACACTGGAGTCCCTTCCGCCTTCCGGCATTTATAGCTTGGATTTTTCCGTTCCTATTGGCTTGAGGCTTTGAACTTCAATGGCTGATCCTGACCCACGTCTATTCAAAAACCTGCGCTTGTATTGCCAGATCACGTCTATCGGTGCTGTGGTATTGGGATGTGTGGTTCTGTACGGTTGGGCGTTCGACATCGAAACGCTGAAAAGCGTTCTTCCCGGGCTGACGACAATGAAGTCGGATACGGCGACGGGTTTGGCATGTGCCGGCGCTTCTCTATGGTTGCTGCTTCCCGATAAGTCTCGCCCGCTGAGGAGAAACCTTGCGCGGCTGCTCGCCCTGGTGCCGATGTTCATCGGCTCGCTCACTTTGGGCGAGTACATATTTCGGGTAAACCTAGGCATCGATCAACTAATATTCCGCGACTTCAAAGGATCCCACGGAACGTCCGCGCCGGGCCGCATGTCTCCCATGACCGCGATGGTCTTACTGAATACGGGATTGGCTTTGATACTGCTGAATTCGAAGACGCGGCGCGGAGGTCGGACCGCGCAGGCACTGAGTCTGTTCTCTGCTTTGATCACGATGGTAGTTTTTAACGGTTATCTCTATCACGCCATGGCGCTCAGCAAAGTTCTGTTTTATACACAGATGGCTCTGCATACCTCGATTGCCTTATCTTTGCTCAGCGTCGCCGTTTTCTTCGCACGTCCTTCAGCGGGCATAGCCGGTGACCTAACCGGTGAAGGCTCCGGAAGCGTAATGGCCCGACGGTTTCTTCCCGCGGTTTTCCTGGTTCCAATGCTTCTAGGCTGGATTCGCCTGCGAGGACAATATGCGGGCTTTTACGGAACAGAATTAGGTCTATCTCTATATGTGACCGCGACCATCGTTGCGTTCGCGGTTCTGGTTTGGTTAAGCGCGCGCCATATGAATCGGGAATATGATCAGCGTCGAACGGCAGAAAGTGGCGTACGCAAGTTAAATGCGGACTTGGAAGCGCGCGTTGTCGAACGCACCAGGACACTCGAGCAGCAGACCACGATTCTTGCGGATCAGGCCGCGCTGCTCGATCTCGCGCACAACGCCATCCTGGTTCGTGACATGGACAATCGTATCTTGTTCTGGAACCGGGGCGCCGAAGAAATGTACGGGTGGCCGGCATATGTGGCAGTCGGAAGGATCACTCGTGAGCTCCTGAAAACGGAATTCTCAGAACCCATAGAGAAAATCAATGCCCAACTTTTTCGAGAAGGTCACTGGGAAGGCGAGGTCGTTCATTACACACGCGACGGCACTCGCTTAAATGCCGAGTGCCGCTGGGCTTTGCAGCGCGACAAAGATGGCACGCCCGTCCGTATTCTCAACATCATTCACGACATTACCGAACGCAAACAGGCCGCGGAAGCACTCTTCCTGGAAAAGGAGCGCGCTCAAGTCACGCTGAACTCCATCGGCGACGCTGTTATTTGTACAGACATCTCGGGAAATATCACTTTCCTGAATTTCGTGGCGGAGAAAATGACAGGTTGGTCGTATAAGGAAGCTGCAGGGCGGCCGATGCCCGAAGTTTTCCGAATTCTTGCTGGGTCCACCCGAGCAACCGTCCCTAACCCGATGGAAGCGGCCGTTGGGCAGAATCAAACCGTGCATCTGCCGGAGGACTGCATCCTTATCCGCCGCGACGGATTCGAGATTCCTATCGAAGATTCCGTTGCTCCCATACATGGCCGTGACGGCACTCCGACCGGAGCTGTAATCGTGTTTCGCGACGTGAGCGCCGCTCGCGCTA
The DNA here is from genome assembly GCA_049693615.1 of Candidatus Acidiferrales bacterium. Lineage (GTDB taxonomy): Bacteria > Acidobacteriota > Terriglobia > Acidiferrales > UBA7541 > Palsa-295. The sequence continues at coordinate 36,871 of JBAVQB010000034.1, forward strand.
CGTCACTCGAAATGGCCTATTCCGCCCAGCACGATTTTCTTACCAAGCTGCCCAATCGCATGGCGCTCAATGAGCACATCCGCCATGCCATTGCGCTGGCCCCGCGCCATGCGAAAAAACTGGCTCTCTTGTTTCTGGATTTGGACGGCTTCAAGCACATTAACGATTCCCTGGGTCATCCGCTTGGCGACAAGCTTCTTCAATCCGTTGCCAAGGGCCTGCTGGGATGCGTGCGCGGATCGGACACGGTGAGCCGGCAGGGTGGCGATGAATTTATCATTCTACTTTCCGAGATTGAACAACCGGAGGACGCCGCGATATCCGCGCGGAGGATTCTCGATTGCATTGGGAAAGCTCACTGGATCGACGATCACGATCTTCACGTCACAACCAGCATCGGCATTAGCGTCTATCCCGACGATGGCGGCGACCCCGACACCCTTATCAAGAATGCCGACCTAGCCATGTACCAGGCCAAAGAAAATGGGCATCACGGCTTTAGGTTTTTCATGCCAGCCATGAACGAACGGGCGGTGGCGCGGCAATCCATCGAAGAAGGCTTGCGTCGGGCCATCGAACGAAAAGAATTCACGCTGCACTATCAACCCAAGGTGAACCTGGCCATCGGTGAGATAACCGGGGCCGAAGCTCTGCTGCGCTGGACGCATCCCACTCGCGGCCCCATTTCTCCCGCGGAATTCATCCCGGTGGCGGAAGACTGCGGCCTGATTGTTTCCATCGGCAATTGGGTTCTTCGCGAAGCTTGCCGGCAAGCGCGCGAATGGGTGGAGGCTGGCCTGCCGCTGACTACCATGGCTGTGAATATTTCCGCGATGGAATTCCGCGACGAACACTTTCTGGAAGGCGTTTTTACGATTCTGGACGAGACTGGATTCAATCCGCGCTGTCTGGAGATCGAAGTGACCGAGAGTGTGCTGATGAAGCGCGTGGAATCCACCGGAGGAATATTAAGGGCGCTAAAAGAGCACGGCGTGCAAGTCGCCGTGGACGATTTCGGCACGGGTTACTCCAGCTTGAGCTATCTGCGGAAGTTTCCCATCGATGCTCTGAAAATCGATCAGTCTTTTATCCGGCAGATCACTACTACTCCTGACGAAGTCTCCATCGTGACCGCGATCATCAACATGGCTCGCAGCATGAAACTTCGCGTGGTTGCGGAAGGCGTCGAGACACAACAGGAAATGCTATTTCTGCGGGATCACAAATGTGACGAAGCACAGGGCTATTATTTCGGCCGACCGTTGCCGCCTGCGGGATTTGCCAAGTTACTGGCAGCGGGCGTGGCCACAAAAGTCCCAGTCGAAATCTAAATTTATGGAAGGTGTTTTTTGTGGCGCGCCTTTCCAAGCCGGCTTCGTCGCCCGTCGCGGGACCGGGCGGCCTCTTCCCTTTGCGTTTACAGCAACGGCGACGGAAAAACTTAAGACGTATCCATCTCCGCACAAATTGCAGCAGCAACTTTCCTCCGGCGCCTGCCGATGTTAGTGTGACAATCAAACTGGGCTGCCAGGCTGAAGCCCGGCACTACGAAAGACAACACGCTGCCTTGGGAGCGAGTGAGCCGAATGAAACAAAACGCAATTCTCGATCTCGCCCTGATCTTGTGTTTCGCCTCATACGCCAGCACTGCCCGCGGGCGAGACAATCAGCCCCAAACGCCGTCCCAATCCCAATCGCAATCGCCCAGTGACGCGGCGCGACAAGCGCGCGACGCAAAGTCCGCCGCTCCACAATCTTCCACTGTCGTCATCGACAACGCCTCCGCGAATCAAGGCGCTTCCACAAATCCGGCCGTCGCGAGCCGACTTTCCGCAGACCGCCAGGCTTACTGCGAAGAATTGCGCAAGCGCAAAGACACCTCTGCTGAACAAGCCTGCGCCGCGCTCACCATCGACATGGGCGCGGACTATGAAGCGCTGGCCGACCGGTTTACGCAGCTGGCAAAAACTGTATGTGCTGCAAACAACGGGCTGATGCCTTCCACTCAGCCGCCGGATCCTGCGATCGCGGCTCAATGGCGCGATCTTGTGGCTGCCAATTCCAAGTTCTCGGAAATGATGAAAGCGGAAATGAAAACGCTCAGCGACGCGGAGGCGGCCGTCAAGTCCATCAGCGAGGAAGAATTGCGCGAAGCGTCAGAAAAGCTGCCGGATTGGCCCGACGCGAAAGCCGTGGCGCACAATCCGCAGGAGAAGCAGCGCTTCCACGAGATCCAGGAAAAATACAAGCCGCGCATTCACGGAGTTGAACTGATCGCGGCGCAGGAAAAACCTCGGGTGCAGAAGTACTTCTACGACCTGGAGCGGACGCAAGAAATTTGCGGACGCCATTAAGCGATATGCTGCCTGAGGAGGCTATACCTTGCTAAGAGCCGCGGCGCTGAATCCAATGCTTATCCTCTCATTCGCGTGCTTCGCTTGCATTGCGCGGGCGCAAGAGGCTCCCTCGCAACCGCAATCGCTCGGCGATGTAGCGCGCCAGGCGCGCGCCGCGAAATCTTCCGCCCCAAAATCAGCCGTCGTGCTGGATGACGACAATATGCCCAAATCCAAAGGTGGCGCAGCGAGTGGCGGAAACCTTTCGCCCGACAAGCAAGCCTATTGCGACGAATTGCGCCAACGCAAACAGCCCGACGCCGAACAAAGTTGCGCGGCGCTCGCCATCGACATGGGTCCTGAATATGAGGATGTGTTCGCGCGCTACGTCGAGCTGGCAAAAATTCTTTGCGCTGCAAATGGCGGCCACCTCCCTAACAGCGAGCCTAAAGATCCCACCCAATTGGCGCAATGGCGCGAACTAGTGGCCGTATCCCAGAAGTTTTCCGAAGTTATGAAGCCTGAAAAGGAATTGCTGCTGGACGCGGAAAAAGGCAGCGAGATTATCCGCCAGCAGGAATACATCGAGCTCGAGAAATCCGTGCCGGGCTGGCGTACCCCTGGTGCTTTTGCGGCAAATCCGCAAGAAAAGCAGCGCTACGATGAGATCACGGGGGAGTACAACGCTCGCATCGCAGCACATGAAACCGCCGCCCTGAGCGAAAAAGCTCGCGGACGGCGGTTCGTTGTGGACATGATGCGCCTGCGAGATGCCTGTAACCCGCACTAGCGCCGCGCTAGCTCGTCAGTTTACGAGGTCCGCCGGTCACAGACTTTTTTCCAATGCTTTCCCCGCGGGCGCTACTTAATTGTTCCCGCCACGCACACATCAATCGGGCCGAATCCAGCACTAAATGGAGATGTGGAAAGCACTTTCAGCGCCCCGCTGGTAGCGTTGATGGTGTAACCTTCCACAGATTCCGAGTCTGCGAAGTACAAAAATTTTCCCGAAGGATCAACGCCTACCCCACGGCTGGGTCCGGTTGCGGAAAACGGGGAGCCCGCAAGCTTGGTGAGTCCGCCGGTGGTGTTGTCGATTGCGTAGCCATCCACGGTGCTGTCGTTATTCGTCATGTACACGAAACGGCCCGCCACATCGGTAGTGATAGACCAGGGCGCGCTGCCGCCGGCGATGGGCGTACCCACCAGAGTCAATGCGCCAGTGCTGGCATTGATGCTGTAGGTAGAGGCGCCGCCGGTTCCAAAGGCCTGGCCATTCGCCACGTAAACATATCTGCCGGTCGGATCGACGGTAACCCAGCTGGGTTCGCTTGTTCCGGACGGCGGCAGAAATGGAGAACCTTTCACCACCGCCAGCTTGCCGGTGGTGGGAGCGATGGTGAACACGGTGATTCCGGCGGTATCCGCGCAACATGCTTCCGCCACCATCAGGAAGCGTCCGGTGGGATCGACGGCGACGGAATCTGGCGCCACTGTATCCGCGGCTGCGAACGGGGATCCTGCAATCAAGGTAAGCTTGCCGGTGGCGGCAGCGATGGAATACGCGTAAACACCGTTCGTATCGATGGCCCCCGCAAACACGAACCGGTTGCTGGGATCCACGGCAACGGAATACGGGCTGTCCCCGTTTGCGATTGTGCCAACGGATGTGAGCGCTCCGGTTTTTGTGTCCAGGGTGTATTCGCCGATCGTATTGCTGCCGTCGCTATTCGCGGTGTAAACAAATTCTTCATTGGACGACACGGCGATTGCGCGAGGAGACCCGGAACCAAAGGGCGAGCCCGTTACCGCCTTGAGCGCTCCGGAAGTAGCGTTCACCGAAAGCACGGAAACGCCGCCTTCAAAATCAGCGGCGAAGGCAAAATTCGGTGTGTAGGTAATGTCAGTGGTCCCGGAGCTGACTACGATCGACGAGGGACTCTCGCGCGCTCGAAATGGGCCTGGCACCAGCTCGGTTAGCGCGCCGGTGGTAGCGTTGAGCGAGAAACTCGAGACATCATCCGAAGTGGCATTCCCGGTGAACACAAATTTCCCGCTGGGATCGACGGTGACGGCCGCGGGCGCGGTTCCGGCTTTTACTGGCGAGCCGGACACCGCGGTTAGTGCTCCGGTCGTGGCATTTATGGTGAACTCGGAGACATTGTCCGATGTTGAGTTCGCCACATAGAGAAATTTCGAAAGAGAATTCCCCGTTACCGCCGAAGGTTTTGTTCCTGCTGTGAAGGGCGACCCGGTAATGGCCTTGAGCGCGCCGGTGCTGGTGTCCAGGGTAAAACCGGAAACATTATCCGAGCCATTATTGGCCACATAGACGAAATTCCCCGAAGGAGCGATGAATAATCCCACCGGCGTTGTTCCGGCGGAAAAAGGCGAGTCCGACACGGCGGTAAGCGCGCCATCGGTTGCGATGGTGAACGCGGAAATATTGTCCGAGCCGCTATTGGCCACGAACAGAAACTTGCCGGAGGGATCGACACGCAGCGCAGCCGGACTGGTCCCCGCGGTGAATGGCGATCCAGTAACCGCGCTCAGCACTCCGGTGCTCTCGATGGTGAATGCGGAAACGTCTCCGGAAGTTTTGTTCGTTACGTACAGAAATTTCCCGGCAGGATCGGTGGCCACAGCAGAAGGTCCGGTCTTCGCCTTAAATGGCGAGCCTGCAACTGCGGTAAGTGTGCCGTTTACGGTGTTTACGGAAAATGCAGACACGTTGGCGGAACCGGAGTTGGCCACGTACAGAAATTCGCCGTTCGGCGTCACGGTTACTCCCACGGGCTTGGTGCCCACCAGTACATAGCCGTGGCTGCGTAACAATCCGCTGGTGGCGTTTACCGTGTAGATCGAGACGGTGTTGTCTTTCTCATTGGCGACGAACGCAAATCGTGGGGTGGTGGTGCCAAAAGCACTTGGGATAAGCGACAAAACGCACGCGAGGGCAACAAATACTACGGAACTTTGCCGGTGGATTCGCATCGGGGGACCTCCTGTTGGCGGCAGTATACTCCTGCTCGGCAGCTTTGGGGGCCGACGGAACTCTGGGAGCGCTTGGGGCTAGGCCCACGCTCTCTGTGCGCTTCTCACCCTTGCGAACACGGCTTGAGCGGCGAAAGGAATACCGGAAGAACTAAAGATTTGATCGCGCGCGGATGGCCCAGGCGCGGGCGGGCATTTCGACTGCGCCCTGCGGATTTGCCGGCAGCGTTGCGCGCAATCGTTCGCGGATCGCGGCTTGAGTCTTTTCATCGCGCGTGGCCAAGTAGGTTGGCGCGGAGCCTTGGCCTGTCAGCAGCGGCTCCCAATAATCGTCGAAGCTGGCAAAGCGCGTCACCACCTCAAGCGGATGCTCCGATAAATTTTCCAGCTTCGCCCCTTGGAACAGCGCGCGCAGTCCTTCCTGCGTACACATTGGAAAACGCTGCGCCTGATCGAAGGTGACGGCTTCGCTGTCCACTGCCATCGCTGCATCCCAGAAATGGCGCAGGAACATCGCGCCGCCGGCGTAGTCCCAAACGTAAACTGCGATCGTTCCGCCGGGACCGACCACGCGTCGCAATTCCCCGAGCGCTCGCGCCGGACTCGGAATGAAATTCAATCCCAAGCCGCACACTGCCACATCGAAGCTCTCGTCCGGAAAACGCAGCGCCATCGCATCGCCGGTCTCGAAGCTGACGTTTGATTGCCCGCGATGCTCGCGAGCGAACTCTATCTGGGCGCTGGACGCGTCCACTCCCACCACGCTGTGCGGATGGGCGCGTTCAACAATCGTCTCGGTGACCACGCCGCTTCCGCAGCACACATCCAGCCATTGGAGACCGGCGGGCAAATCCAGCCAGTTAAGAAATTCGTGCGCCAGCAGACGGCTCCAGCGACCCATCCAGCGGTCGTAGTGCGCCCCTGAAGTCCATCGGTCCACGCCCATCGATTAAGATTATTGCAGAATGGCACCGTGGTTTTCGACATCTTGCGCTATGAGATGAACGAAGGTTGACAGAGCGGCTCTTAAGTCGCCCTGCCCTTTTATTTAGCTGTAATCCGCTTTCAAAGAAGACTACGTCGGGTTGCTCATCTCATCGAACCCCATCCGCGTTTATCCGCGAAGGAATCAACATGCCATGTCAGATGGAAGTAACCGCCTAGCGAGCGAACTATCCCGTGCGCCAGCTGCTGATCGGCAGCCTTGCGGACGAGTGTATTCCCCGCCATTTTCAATACAAGATTATTTTTTGAGACCTTGGCTCGGAACGCGCGTCAAACCCAAACGATAGTTCTCGTGTCACGCAAGTTCCTGTAACATGCGCCGATCAGACTAAAAGGAGGAATCGCCCATGAAGCGAACGAAGATATACCTGACTACGAACCGGCTCAACAGATTCGGAAGTATTCGTTTTCTTGCAGCACTGATTTTTGCCGCGGCTATCGCGGCCGTGCCTGTGCGTTCGCAGGACATGCCCAAACAGGGCGCAGGGCCAAAACCTGTTCCGAGCGCGTCCGAGGCCGTGCTGGAACAGTGGAACGACATCGGCCGCAAACTGATCGCCATGGCCGAAGATTTCCCCGAGGACAAATACGACTACAAGCCAGCGCCCACCGTCGGGACATTCTCACAACGGCTCATCCACGCCGCTCACGCGAACGAGTTTTTCATCAACGCCGTGACCGGCCAGCCGATGCCGGCGATGGCCGATCCAAAGCGCGAGCAGTTCAAAACCAAAGCCGAAGTGGTGGCCTACGTGAAGAAGTCCTTCGCCGACGGCGCCGCCGCGATCAAGGCGAAAGGCGACAAAGGCATGTCCGATACCGTTGTCGATCCCTTTGCGAATGAAAAAACCCGCATCAGCGATTTCGCCTACGGCTTCGTGGAGCATTCCGGAGAAATCTACGGCCAGCTATCGGTCTATTACCGCGTGGCAGGCATGGTGCCGCCAGAATCGCGCCCAAAGAAGTAGCGCGTCAGAACATCTAGTGGCGGCTGCCCCAACACGTAGGTGGCGGGCGCTGCTAATCCTGTTCAACAATTGTTTGAGCGTACGTTTTGCCGTAGGGATAGAAGAGGTCTTTGCGGCCTTGTTGCCACGCGGCTTTTAATTCGGGTGTGGTGATGTCCCAGTCCGGGCGGCACTTTTTGGCGACGGCGCGCAGGTCCTGGCGAAGTTCTTCGACAGTGGGCCGGCCGAGAAACCAGTATCCATTGTAAATCTTATAAATCACCAGGCCGGGTTCGAGGACAATCGCGTGGGGGATCATGGGATTGTTCGCGGTATCCGTGTACTCCGCGATGTCGAGATCTTTTTGGACGATGCGCCCCGCGTCGGAGAGGAATGGCCAGTGCGCGCCGACTCCCGTGCGAAATTCATTCGTGGCAGTGATATTGTCCGTGCTAATCGTCACCAGCCGGCAATACGAAACCTCGAGCTCGCGATGGAGTTGAACGAGCCCTTCAGCCTGCCGGCGATCCTTGGGACAGAAACCTCCGCGGCTCAGGACGAGAACCATGGGATGTTGTCCTTGCAACTCGGAGAGCTTGCGGCGTTTCGCGGTGTGGTCGGAAAGCTCGTAATCGGGAAAGATTGCGCCGGGGACGATGTCAGTTCGCATTTGATCTCCTTAAAGTTTGGATATTGATTGCTTCAGGATTGGATGCGCGTTGGCGGATTACGCCGCATGGCAGGCAGCCTGGAATTGGCAGCCAAGCGTCGCAATGCCGCAAGCGCCCGAGTCATCTATATATGTCTGCCGCTACTTTAAAAAGTCGCGGACGATGAAGGCGATTTCATCTGCCGCGGTGTCCAGCGCGAAATGTCCGCCATCGACGATGTGAATTTCGGCCTTGGGCACGTCGCGACGATAGGATTCCGGCTCCGACGGATCGAACGAGGACTCGTACTTGCCCCAAATCACCAGCAGGTGTGGCTGCTTCTCGCGCATCCAGGCATCCCACTTGGGATAATTTTCCACGTTTGTGCGGTAGTCGTAGAAAAGGTCGCTTTGAATGTCGATCTGGCCGGGCTGGTTGAGAAAATAATATTCATCGGTCCACAAATCCGGGTCGTGACGTTCTACGTTGGGATCGTCACCCACGTGGCGCGCACGCGTGGTCGCCAGCGAGAGCAGATTCACGCGCAACGCGCTTTCGTTCGCGGCGCGGTCAGCCCAGTATGCACGTCGCGTCTTCCAATTTGCTCCCAGGCCGCTGTCATGTGCCACCGCGTCCTGAACGACCAGCGATTCCACGCGCTCGGGATGCGCCAGGATCATGCGGAAACCTACCGGGCCGCCGTAATCCTGCATGTAGAGCGAGTAATGCGATAGTCCGAGCGCTTCGGTGAAATGATTCATGACCTCGGCGATGCGATCGAATGTGTAGGCGAATTTTTTGGGGTCGGGCCAGTCGCTGTGTCCGAAGCCGGGATAATCCGGCGCCACCATGTGATAACGATCGGAAAGCCGCGCAAAGAGCGGCTCAAACATTCGCGACGAGGATGGAAGTCCGTGCAGCAGCAACAGCGTGGGCGCATCTTTCGGCCCCGCTTCTCGATAAAATATCGAGAGCCCGTCGACCTGCACCGTGCGACAAAGCGTTGCGTGTTCCCTGCTGCGTTCTCCGCGATGTTCCATGGGACGCTCCTTTCCTCGCGCCAGCGCCGGCAATATTAATGTTGCAAGCATCGCACAAATCACCGACATTACGCGCGCGACCCGCAAGGATGTTTTCGCTCGCCTCATAGTTCCTTCCTTTCGCGGATTAGAGTCAACTTGGGCCGGTCGGGTGGGCGGCCACGAGTCTTCGAAAAGGTGCGCCAGCGTCCAGCCATCAGATTTCTAGCTGAGGCGGCGAAAGGGTGGGAAAGCATCGTCGTCGGTTGGGGAGTTCGCGTCAGAAGTTTCGTCGGCCTGCACTGGTGACGCGAGCACATCACGAGCCGCGGCTGCGTCATCTTCGCGTACCAGGATTTTAAATCCCGCGCCGGACCACGCAAGGTGTTCGCGCATTCGTCCTGCCGTGTCACCTTGAATCATGGCCTGAATGCCGGCTTCTTGCAGCACACCCTTGGCTAGGTCCGCCTCGAATTGGGTGCCGAACGACTGAACCACAACAAGCTTGGTATCGCAGGGTGCAGTGTCTTCTTCTTTTTTTTGATCCCGAGGCTCCATAAGCTCTGCCGATTAACTCGCGGGAGCGGGTCTGGATTTCTCCGCTGGCTTCTGGGGAGGGATGTTGAAGTAGAAGGCAAATTTCAGTTCAAGGTTGGAGCCGCTGTACCCTTCGGGGAGAGGCCCGAAGGGCGCTGCTGCACGAATCGTGCTAATGCTCGCGGCGTCCATGTCATCCCTGCCCGAGCCGCGCGTGATTGTCGCGGCGTCATCGGGTAAAGATCCGTCTTTTTGTAGCCGGACCTGAAGAACCACGATTCCTTTTTGTCCATTCTTGACCGATTCAGGCAACTTCGCAGAGAGGTTGCGCATGATTGAATCGTGCATGGCACGCATGTAGGGGGCAAAATCTACGCCTTTAAGGTCGCTCAGAATACTGGTACTGACGCCGACCCCGGTTATAGGCTTGGTAACCTGCGCCTGTTGCGCGCTCGCGTCTGACAAAGCCGAGGCGATTCCTGAAAGTAGAAGCGCCGCAGCAGCAAGAAAAATAAATAGAACGTTGCCTTTCACAGTTCGAGCTCGCGACACAGAGACCTCCTTGCGCGGGGAATCGGTGCCCGCAACTATACTGCAAAGCAACTATTTATTTCTAGCGGCGTAGAGATTTCCGGCGCTGCGGTGTTTGAGGGTGCGCGGTTTGGCGGTGTTGATTACTCAAGCGCTGGTCCGGCGACTAGGCTCGTCATAACGGAGCTTGGGCGTGATAGAGTTTTGGGACGGAGGCACGCGATGAAGTTTCTGCGATATTTACTGGCGGTGCTGATCTTTAGCTGCTGTTTGGCGCAGGTCACAATGGGACAGCAAACGTGGAGGGTCAGGGTTGACGCGAGAGATCCGGACCGTGGGCTGCTGATCCAAAAACTCAATGAGCACGGGGCGGATCACCATATCAAGTTTGAATTTGTGAACCAAAACTTCGATTATCGAATCGCCTACGGGACAGGCGGTTTCACTCCGTATGGCTATGCGCCAGCCAGTGCAGCAGTGACGAAGGTGTTTGACGCTAACGGTGCTGAACTTTTTGAGTTCAATCGCCAGGGACGCAAAACAGATGAGGGCGCCGCGAATGCCACGGCGAAGGAAATTATCAAAAGGCTCCTGAAGTTGCGCCCCGCCGGGTAGCGTTGGTTCGCTGCCGGTTATGATTTCGATGATGCCAATGGTGGTGTCCGATTACCGCTGACGATTGCGATTCCCGATGAGCCAGTATCCCTGTGCGAATCACGGCGGAATTGTGCTGGCGCGGGATCTAAACCCGCAGCCTTCTGGAAAACGAAGACTGCGGCACCCTCAAGGTCGAGGCATGGCGTAACGGAGTTTTGGTGCAGTACGAAAAGGGTGTGCCACCCGTCTGCCGATTTCTACTCGCGGGAAGTGGCCGAGATTACGTTCACGACGGTGAGCAAGCGGGAGGCTTCCGTCATATTGCGAACTGTGAATCGCACGGTGTAGCCGTCAACGCGCGTTGCGCTTGGCAGGTAGCTCACAAGATCGGCTTGCGTCACGTTATTGAAACGCCATTCCAGAACAATCGGCGTAACGGGCGCAACCGGGTGAAAGTCGGCTCTTCGGTGAATGCCGCGTAGTACTGCATCATGAATGGCAAGCGTGACGGTTGCCGGCGCCTTCATAATTCCAGCATTAAAACCTAAAGATTCTTTGGTGGTGACCGTCTCGATGGGGCCGATATTGGCTCTTGCGTCGGCGACCGCTTGGTCGTCACCCGAGAGAAAGACGACGGGCACATGAAGTTCGGCGGCTACAGCCGCGTTGAAAGCGCCCTCGGACACTGACTTGCCGTTGAGGCGAAGCTCCATGCTGCCGGTGAAAGTGTGCGCGAGGATCGCATTCGGAGTGCCTTCCGGCGCGTGGTACCCGATGAAGACGACTGCTGCCGTATCGGCGGTAAGTCCCTGCATCATGCCGAGCGGTCGAGGCCACCCACGGACGAGATAGCAACGCGGATCAAGCGCCTCGGGATCGAGATTCGCGAAATCACCATGCGAGTCGGCCACGGTAACTTCCGTGGCGCCGGCATCAAACGCGGCGCTGACAGCGGCGTTCACTTCATTGGTCATCAGGCGGCGCATCTGCGCGTAGTCGCGAGATGCGGGTTGCGAGTCGATTTTCCAGTTGGTGACGTCGGCGACGCCTTCCATGTCCGCCGAAATCAAAACTTTCAGCGGCGCTTGCTGCGCATTTGCGCACAGACAACAAAAAATGAGGAAGATGACAGTAAGCGTGAGTCGTGATTTCACGCCGAGCATTATAAGTTAGACTGGCTTGCCGACGAAATGAGTGGCCCGCGCATCCCGCGCTTGGTTTCACGGGCCACAATTCGAATGAGTGGCTGATGCGCTTGAGGCATTGCGGGTCTGAATGACGCCGATTCTCGGTGATCCGATTTATCGGGAGTTGACCGATCTGACGCCTCTTCGACCCTCCGCGCCCACAAGGTTCACCCCTTGGTGTCTAATAAAGTTGTGAGTTCACCTACAAAACATCGCCTCCGTACCGAATATATTCTTGCCGGTTGCACCATAGCGCTACTCATTCTTGTTGCAGGAATTTACTTCGGCCCACAAACGCTCTCGTATTGGAGGTTGCGGGCTGCCGTGATGCGGCCTTGCGACCGACCACCGCGCGGATGGTGTTCCGTACCTCGGCCTCTTGAGTTCACCTCAACCTCAACTGCGTCGGGTTCAGTCCTGTCTCATTACGGTTATAGATTCGAGGTTCCCTGGAAGGACCAGGACAAGGAATTAGACGACGGTCGGGGGATCGAAATCGGGTTCAAAACTGGACAGTCTGTAAGATTCGTTAATCCAGCCTTGTTCCAATACAACCCAATCAGCGGCCATCTCTCCGTGGGTCTTAAAGAAACATTCGGGCCTCTCACCAGTGAATCGAAATACCAACAATTTAAGGAGGTCGTCTCGGCGACCCCATCCCAGTGGTCACCATTTCGTTCCCGAAAAGAATTCGTACGTTTCCAAGGTCTGTTAGAACTTAAGGGGCTGTGGTTTGAACACAATGTCGCTGCGCCCGATATCTACTCATTCGAAACTAACGGCTTCCAAGGCTTTGAAATCAGCGGACTATCGGATGATTGGCAAGACGTCGGGTTGAATCTGTTCGATTCGAGCGGCCGTTGGTTCCGAATCAGTATCTTTGGCAACGCTCGGTCTGGTGTTCGGCTTACGCAACCGGAAATCAACCGCATAATCCAGTCCTTCGAGGCCGTAACTTCAAAATAGCCCGAACTTTGCGGAGATGATTTACGTCAGATGGTGTAGCGTCGAGCTGTTGGGATCACCCGTCCAATCGAGACTTGCACGAGGCTGAGATATAAATCGATCAAAAATCATGAAGCCTAGTCTAGACATAAGTGCAGCGATCCGCAGGATAGCGCTGCTCTTGACCGTCGGAGCGTGCGTTTTAGGAGTGGGCTGCGGAACGGCGGCAATCTGGAAGGCCGAAGTCGGATCCCCGGATGGCTCATGGATTGCCAGCGTTGAGACTGATCAGACCGGCGGTTTTGGAACGGCCAGCATTCTAACCAGCGTGTACCTGAAGCAAAACAATCGCTCGGCCCCACCGACGCAGATTTTAGGGTTTTCCTGCCAAGGCCCGGCTCCGCGGCCGTACGTCTTGGATCCGGCCAATGCCGGTGGGACTATAAATCTTACCCTGAAGTGGGTAACGTCATCCCACCTAGAAGTGACATATGACGATCACCCAGATCTTTATTTCCAAGTAGTCAAATTCCAGGGCATAGACATCTCCGCGCGAGATCTTTCCGGTGAAACGACCAAAACTTCAAAATAGGAATGGCCACCACCATTCGCACCCCCCCATTTCTGCCTGATTAGCGCGTTAGCTCACCTGTGGTAGTTGTTAGCGACTGGCAGGCGGCACGATGCCGTTCATGCGCAGGTATTCCACCATTTGGCCGTAGTGGTCGAAGCAATGGCTCACGACTAGTGTGGACATTCCGAGTCGCGTGGTCATTCCTTCGCCGAAAGGACTCTTGATGGGCGTCAGCAGATTGTTCTCATTGATGGTGCCGACAGCTTTGTGGACGTAGATGAAGGAGTCCTTCAAAAATTTCACAATGTCGGCTTTGCTTTTCACTGAGTCCGGGCCGTTCTCGCTGCCCAGATCGACGGGCGGTTTTTCTTCCAGGATGGCCGCTCCGACCATGTAGTTGACTGCCGCAACGTGTTTCACTTGTTGCGCGAACGTGCGCACGCCTTTGAATTCGCCGTTCGTGGGCGCAAATGAATATTTGTCCTCGGGCATGGCCTCGGCTGCGGGAACAAATTCGCGCTCCACACCCGAGACGCCGCGGTCCATCACTTGAGCGATGCTGAGATGTTCCGCCGGCTTTGCGTCCTGCGCCTGTGCCAGACCGCTGCCAAGTACTAGAAGCAGAAATGCAAGCAAGCCCGCTGTCTTCCGGATCTTCATGTGAAATCTCCTTTAATTACGGATGGCAATTGTAAACCCAAATCCGCTTTTTGACGTCAAGAACGGTTGCGGGCAGAAATGCGAAAATGCCAAATGGCACCAACCTTCGCCGAAGGCAGCTACTGGCGATATCCCTCGGCCCGGTTATCTTTATTCCGGTTCAGCGAGCGAATCATTATCTGTTCCGGCTATTTCGCGTAGTGGTTGGGATGTTGCCTTGAGCGCGACAGCCAGCGCCACAAGAAGCGAGGTTATGGCATTCGCCCAGATTATTGCAGCGGCATGCAGAAGTAGGCCGTACACCAACCAGAGAAGAACGCCCGAGAGGTACAGAAACAACATGGGGTAAGAAAGGTCCTCGCCACCTTGCTTTCTGATTTTGACAATTTGCGGAATAAACGAGGCCGTTGTGCAAAAGGCAGCAAGGGTTCCGACGTAGGATAGAAGATTCATTCGATCTCCTCATGAATAGTGACCTAGCTACGATTCCGCACCTACCCCGTAGCTATCGACGTTTCAGAGGATAGCGTGTATGGCGTTTTCTGTGGGAACATGTTGGGTGCACAGATAACCAAACCGTGCACAATACCTGATTGCCGGTCTTACCGGAGAAGCGTATCTCACTTGTCGGGCTATTCAGCAAATCAGGGACTTAGACGCAATTGCAACAGTCTATCGAACGGAAGTGATGGATACGCGTATGAAAAATAGGGCAGAGATCGGTGATGTTGCGGAAATCAAAACATCTAAAGGTTTGGCGTATGTTCAATATACCCATAATGCCAGCGTCATGGGCGAGCTAGTAAGGGTATTGCCCGGTTTGTTTTCCAAACGACCAGATGATTTTGGCGACCTAGCTCAGAAAAAGGAGTTGTATTTTGTTTTTTACCCTCTTAGTTATGCAATTCGCGCCGGTGATACAGAAATAGTTTCACGTCAACCTGTCCCCAAATCGGCCCTCCAGCCGCCCCTGATGCGCAAGGGGGGCGAGATAGATGACACTGGGAAAACGTTAAGCTGGAAGATCATCCCCGCGCTGAGTGCCTTAACGATAGAGGAACTAACACAAAGCCCGACAATCCGTGAACTCACGCCTGAGCAAGAGAAGCTCTCTATTCACCTTGTAAGGCCTCACCCGATGATGGTTAAAGAACTGGCCCGGGGCTGGACACCGGAATGTGCAGAACAGCTCATGACAAAAGACAGAGCCGAGGCGAAGATAGCAAAGGCACGCCAATCGGAAAGCGCCGACGCCAGTGATCAACCCATGCGGCATTATTTATATTTTAAAGAAAAGTCCAGCGCCGAGAACGTCGCCGAACAATTGGAAAATCAGGGGTTTTCGGTCGAGGTACGTCCGGGTGCAGACGGCGATACCTGGCTAGCGCTCGCTCGGCATTCCGCTCCAAACAATCAAGAAGAGATGGAGAGGCTTCGCGACAAGATGGAAACCCTAGCCGCAGAATTCAACGGCGAATACGATGGTTGGGAAATCGCAACAGTGCCAAATAGAGCTGCCAGAACAAACTGAATCAGTCTCGGCGTCCGCGCATCCTGCGAAGGTCACAAATTGATTCTCTTTGACTAGCTACGCGATGCGCTTGGAACGTGATCGACCAGGTTTCTGCCACTTCAATCTAGCTTTGCCGCAAGTGTCACACCGTTGCTGATTTGCCCCCAGTGTGGCTGGTCGGCTACCACCGATAGGTTCGCGTTTGCTCGCGCTTGTCCCATGAAGATATCGAAGTGGATTAGGCACGAGCCGCGATTAGCCTAATAATCGCTCGCGGATTTCGGGACGTAGATGGCGCAAATCAGGACACTACGCTTCCGAGCGGCGCTCAAAGAGACGGTCTGGAAGACTGCACCGCCTTCTCCGAGCGGTACGCCCGGAGAAGGCGGTGCGAGTGCTTAACGGGCTGCTTTAGAAGGAGAAATACCTGCCGTTCACGGTGATCGTTTGGGCCTTCTTTATGTCAGCGGCCCAAAGATACATAATTGCGCCATCCGTGTTGGTCAGGCCGTTGACAAAACTCGCGGCGGGATTGCACGCGACTGGGGGAGCAGATGTGTCGAGACTGTAACCGTCTCGCGCGTATACGGCACCAGGCGGAGTCTGGACCCCGGAATTTTGAAACATTAAACCATACGAAGGCGCCCCCGAATTGTCCCCGCTTGCCGGAACCTCTCCCCAGGCAGCACTGAAGGTCGAGTCGAAGCTTTCCTCAAAATCGTCGGTGAACAGCTGATCTCCCCGGGCAGAACGTCCCGGGTCCACATCCGCCCAGCGGAAAAGAAAGGCTGTCTTCGCTACAGAAGAATTGTTCTTGAGCTGCATGGTGACCTTGACAGCGGGATTAGATCCCGGCGAATTGCTGAGCGTCTGAATTAGCGTCCAGAGACCATCGGTCGTGGTGCGCGTGATTTTGACCAGCGTTGCGTTTTTCGTATCCAGAACCGGAGAGTCCCAGCCGCTGGCGCCGTAGTCTGAGAAGTCGTAATAGCCGACATTTTCGGTGACGTCGCAAACCCCGTAGCCTTCCCCGATGGTGCCTTGGTCAATTTGTTCCGCGCCCGATGGGCTCTGGAACTCAACGATGTTGCCGTTAACAGTGGCACACCACTGCAGGTAGGTGTAACCGCTGCCGGATGTGAACGTATACGCGCAAGCGTCTGCGTCTGAAGTGACTCCGTCGCTTTTTAACTGTTGCTGCGAGGTGTGCGCGGCGGAAGGATCACCGCCGGCCGGCTTGGCGGTCTTAAAGCCGTCAAGCATTTTCTGAAGTTTCGGGTCCACCGGCGCCGAGTCATCTTCCTGAGCACGAGCGGATCCAGCGAACAACACGAGCAATACAAAGCAACCTAAGAACATCAACTTGAGGCTGAGTTTCACGTCTTTTCTCCTTTTTACCTTAAGTAGCGCCAGCCCAATGGACGGCAGAACACACGGGGAACCCCGAGGCGTTGCACCAAGGGTTGCACAGATTGGGGAAGCTTGTACTTGGAACCACTGCCAGCGGTCAATGCAGATCAGGTGAAAAAGAGGTGAAAAGAATATATACGTCCAACCGATTCATTCACCGTGGCTTACTGTCGCCCCAAACCACTAGCCCTCTCCGTTTCGGAGAGAAGCCCGCATCATAAGTGGCGGCAGATGCGCGTGCCTGACGGAACCCGTTCTAGTAGGTGGGTTACTAGATGAACTGACTGGCAATTAGTGGAGTCGGGCAACGGTTTAGCAGGGCAACCAGCACGGACGGATCAGCTGCCTGGGAACCCAACCCCGAGATTCGCCACTCAGCAAAATAAAAGGATTCGGTATTTTTGCTGTTGGGAATCTACGAATCCGCTGCACATGATTGATGAAGTCCTGTTTGCTTTCACAACAGTACGGGCAGAAGTGGAGGCGAGGGACTACAGTCGAGCCTTGGGGATGAGGCCGCGAAGCGGCCGGAGCATCTCCCACAAAAAGAAAAGGGGCGATTGCTCGCCCCTTCCCTTCCGTCTCGAAAAGTGACAGCTGCGGAGCGTACTCCCGTTTTACGGGGAGAAGCTAGCCACGACAACGCTGCTGGGCCAATCTGTGATTTGCGTCGCGCGTCTCGTTCAAGCTTGCGCTCGACGAAAGCGGGCGTAACAAACCACGGACCACACCCTAAGCTTTGCCGTGATGCCGTACCTTTTCGGACTTTGTTGAAGCCGTTCTATCGCCTTCGTCCTGCGTAACTCGTTAAGCTTTCGCTTGGCGTGTTTTCAAGACTCAGATGAGTCGAATGCTTTAACAAAACGGTTGTAACGCCGAGCGGAAAAGCAGTCAACTACACCAAAAACATTTTTCGATGTGGAAATCTCGGAAATGTGGAAATTCCCGCACCGCAAAACGGTTGTCCGCTCGCGCCTTGCGATATTATGGCTACCGATGAGTTCGTCTTCGATACGGTGGTCACGCCTGTTCTTGGTAATGCTGATCGGAGCAACCGGCTTTTGGCTGCCGGATACAATCCTCCACGTCTGGCGCGGTTATAACTTTAATGGGCGGGATGTAAAATCGTTACCGTTATGTCGCCCGTGACGCTCTTGGTTATTTTCTTTCTTGCCAAACGGACGAACAAAACAATCGCAGCCTCGCAAATTATTTTGGCGTTAATCGCAGGAGTGTGGCTGTTCGGCGGTTTGTTCATGACGGTTTCAGCAACCGTTGCGGGCGCCGGCTTCAAAACTTCTCTCGGCGGCGCGACGATCGCGATTCTGCTCTCTCTTTTGCCGATGTACACATTCATTATGGCAACCTACGACGGTGCTTTATTGGCGCTGTTGCTGGCGACCGCGATCGCATTCGTCGTCTGGATATTTTCGAAGCCCCTATTTCTGACAAGTTAAAACCTCTGAAAAGTGGTAGCCGTTTTCGCTGAGTTGCCGCGTTCCAAAGTGGTCATAACCGCTTTTGCGCACTGTACGAAGGTTCCAGCGTGTTGATGTTCGCGGGGACAGGTTTCGTTGCGAGCGGCGATTTCCGCCGCTGTTGTAAACCTCCAATTATGAGTCGCGTAGAGGGTGTTAACCGAATCCAATAGTACTTTTTCACATTGAGACTTCCACGATTCCTCTCCTTTCTATAATTGTTGAGTGCGGCGCCGGCCGAAACAAACCTGAAATCGCCCAATCGGCTCGAAACCTTCCGCGGATTTCGGTGTTAGATATAGCAAGGATCGAGCGCATTTAAATCTCGGCCATTTCTAAAAATAGCATTGGCGCTCAGCCAAGTCGTTCAAAGGGAGGAATTCGCAATGCCTAAGTTGAAATTGATACGAGTATTTCTTTTCGCTCTCGGTTTGCCTTTAGGACTCGCGGTCGCAGCGTCTTCCGCCTCGGCGCAAATCGCGGTAGGAATATCGGTTCGAGTAGCGCCTCCGGCTATTCCGGTTTACGTTCAACCGCCTTGCCCGGTGGAAGGCTATCTCTGGACCCCGGGTTATTGGTCTTATGCCAATGACGATTATTTCTGGGTCCCGGGCGTTTGGGTAGCTCCGCCAAGCGCGGGCTTGCTGTGGACTCCCGGATACTGGGGCTTCGCCGGCGGCGTTTACGGATTTCATGCAGGGTATTGGGGCCCGCACGTCGGATTCTATGGCGGCGTGAATTACGGATTCGGCTATGGCGGCGTCGGATTTGTTGGCGGCGAATGGCGCGGCGGACATTTTGCGTATAACACCGCAGTGCTCAACGTGAACACCGCGGTGGTCCATAACACCTTCGTCAACCGGACGGTCGTCAATACCACCGTGGTCAGCCACGCGAGTTTCAACGGTCCCGGTGGAACGACCGCGACGGCATCAGCAGAGGAACGCGCGGCCGCGAATGAACATCACGTCGAGGCGACCTCCGAACAGACGGCACACGAACGCACGGCCAGCACGGACAAGTCCAACTTTGCTTCGGCCAATCACGGGCGTCCGGCAAATCCTGCGATGAGCAGAGTGGGCGAACGCGCAGAAAACCAGCAGCGCCGGATCGGCAACGGCGTGGAAAGCGGCAAAATGAACGCCGCCGAAACCGCCCACGTCGAAAACCAGGAGCACCACATCAATCAGCAGGTTCACAACGACCGCCAAGCCAACGGCGGCAAGCTGACTCCCGCAGAAAAGAAACAAGTGAACAAAGAACAGAACAAAACCAGCAAAGAGATTCACAAAGACAAGCACAGCGAGAAATAATCAGCGCTTGTTTAGTTCGCACCAGAATCTGCTGAGGCTAAGCCGAAGCAGAATTTACCGAGAGTGCCATAAACGAAAGCCGGGAGGCGAAGTTGCCTCCCGGCTTTTTTGCTCAACTCTTCTCTGTTCCCGGACTCGCCGGAACCCACCCGGAACAACGCCTCAATGCGCCCTCATCCAAGTTACGAGGACTTCTTGGCGGCTAGTGCCCAGTGGGTTTCCTGCTTCCTAATTTATCCGCCGATTGATTTCAGATCATCTTTGGCCTGCTGCTCGGCGTCCTTTGTGGCCTGCTTGGCGTTGGCATCCGGCTTTAGCTGATGGATGGACTTGCTTAGACCCTGAGGTTTTTCTCCATCAGCGACTTTGCAGCCGGAAATGTCGGCGCTCGTGTGTACGCCGGTGGCGTCGGCGCGAAGGCAATTGAAATTCACATCGAGATTGTGGCTGGCGTGGAGCGCAGCAAGGCATTCCGCCAATTCCAGGAACGGCTGACAGGCATCGGAAGCGGTGGCATTCGCGGCCAACAACCCCTGAGATTGCAGGCTGGGAGTAAGCTTTTTCTCCGCGTTGCTTCTGTTCCCGGGTTCATCGACGGAATTCTTGGAATCTTTCTTTACCCACTTGATCGGATTCAACGAATGCGAGCCATTCTGTGCAGCTTCGGCCGCGCCGGCGCCCGCCGGTCCTTGCGCTGCGGCACGTTCCGCGCCCACCGTTAAAGTGATCGGAACAACAAACAGCACGATCGCGGCAATGTGAAGAGTTTCTTTCATACGCGCTCCTTTGCTGAAAATTTCTGTTAAGAAGGCTACTGGCGGGCGTGGCCTCACACTCAGTAGGCCATAGTGCAGAGGCGGGAAGAAGCCAAGCGTGCCGGTACTACCCCAATCGGTCACGCTGGCCTTTCGAACAGGCCGGCGTGCGCCGCGGCGCGCGAAGAACTCAAACAGTTGTGGTACTATCCCCGCACTATCCATCCAAATGAAATTGCTCGCAGCCACAAAAGCCTCGGCCACCGCCCGCAGGCCCTCGACAATAATTTCAAGGAGGCTTTGAGAAATGACTTCCCTACTCAAGGACGCAAGCAGCAGTCTGAAACTCAAGGCGACTGCACCCGCCGATGAACTCCCATCCGAAAGCGCGACACACGCTCATGTGTCGGACGAAGTTCCTTCACGGCGAACGTTTTTCAAAACAACCATCGGCGGAGCAGTCGCTGGATTGGTCACCGCAGCCGGAGTAGAATGCCTGGCGCCACGCCGCGTCATGGCACAGACCGCGCTCACTCCCGATGCCGCCTTGAAGGAATTGATGGACGGCAATGGCCGGTTCGCATCTGGAAGTTTGACTTCTTTTGAACATGACCTCGCGATATTAAGACAGCACACCGTCGATAAACAGGAACCGTTCGCAGCCGTGTTGACCTGCGCCGACTCGCGTGTTCCGGTCGAGCTAATTTTCGATCAAACGCTCGGACAAATTTTCGTTACGCGCGTGGCGGGAAATTTCGCCGCCACCGAAATCATTGCGAGCCTCGAATACGGAGCAGCTGTCCTGGGGACCAAAGTAATCGTGGTGCTGGCGCACAGCGGATGCGGCGCGGTCAAAGCCACCATTCAAGCCAAGGACGTCCCCGGCCAGATCAGTTCCCTCTTTGCCTACATACGTCCCGCCGTCGATCAAGCCGGAGCAAACCTGGAAGCCGCGTCGAAAGCAAACGCCAAAATCCAGGCCGGCCTTCTTCGCCAAGCCTCCACGGTCATTTCCGCCTTGGTGAAAGAAAATAAAGTGAAGGTCGTCGCCGCATATTACGACCTGGCCACCGGCACAGTCTCACTCCTCGAGTAGATTTGCGGGATATCGTGAGCTCTCAATTAATTCTTTCTTTCACTGATACTTTGTGAATCGTTTGCATCACGCGTTTGATGTCAGCCTGGGACATGGGCACGCTGCCACCCTTTTTTCGCCAAAGAAAAAGAGCGAGGTAGCCTCCTTCCGGGATCCACCGCCCGGCTCTACGCGGCGCTCTTGCCCATCACCACGTAGTGAAAATTTCGGCTATCGACGAAACCAAGGCGGCGGTACAACTCGATCGCGCGCGTATTGTGCGGCCGAACACGCAGAAACGGAGTTTCGTTGCGGCTGCGAATCCGCCCAATCAGATCGACCATCAGCGCCGTGGCGTACCCGTGTCCCAGATGGTTCGGATGCGTGCACACCGCGCTGATCTCGGTGAACCCGGGCATGCGCATACTCTCGCCGGCCGTCGCCGCAAGCTGCCCTTCCCTTCTGACGCCGAGAAATTTTCCCAGTTCGTGCGTGCGCGACGCGAACGGCCCCGGCTTCGTCATCGTCGCCAGCGCCAGCATTTCGGGCGCGTCCGCTGCGGTCAGATCCACAAAATCAAGCTCTCGCGACGGCAATTCGCAATCTTCGTAGATCATTTGCAACAACGGAGCTTGCTCCAGAATTTTGAACTCCGTCCATTCAATATCCCCGCGATCCGCAGCAGCCTCCGAGAAAATCGCGGCCCCGCTGCCCGCGTGCACCAGCCTAGCGAGCCCCGCGTAAGCTTCCCGCGTAGGCTCCGCGAACCCCGCGAACGGGCTAATCTCCGCCTGAAATTTTCGCGCCAGCCCGGAAATTTCGCCAAGATGCGCCTGGCTCGTCGTCAGGGCCGACCAAATCGGATTGTCGAGAGGATGCATGCCCATATCGCAAATCTACCGCCGCACTCGCCGCGCAAGCCATCCGATTCTCGCGTCCAAACTTTTTTCAGTTCTACCAATTTGGACGCACTTATTTTCCAACGGGGATCAAACGAAAAACGGAAAAGTAAAACGTCAGCGGCTAACTTCGAATCAACGAAGGCTCGGCGCCCGCGCCTAGTCTATGACTGGGCCGGTGTGGAATTGCGTAACCGTTTCGGTCTTAACGTGGACTACCGGTTTAACCTGAAGTTTCTTCTTCTTTACCGGCTTCATTATGAGTTTCTTTACGGCCATCCGGAATCTCCTGAGCTCGCGAGCCGCAGCCTGGGCTTGAGTTTCGTATTTTACCCAGACTATGGACCGGGACACAACACTCTTCACGCACTAATTAAAGAATTCTTTTCCCCGTCGATTAGACGCATCGCCGGAGGACGCTTGGCAAACCATGAAGTCGGCGACAAAAACACGCTTCACTCGTAGCGCAGGGCGACCATGGGGTCCACGCGCATGGCGCGACGCGCGGGAATATAGCACGCCGACAGCGCGACACCGGCGAGAACCACTGCGACTGCGGCGAACGTCAGCGGATCGGTCGCGCTCACTCCATAGAGGATGCGCGCCATCAGGCGCGTCAGCGCAAGCGCAGCCAAAACTCCTACGCCTACGCCCACCAGCGCCATCTTCGCTCCGTCGCCGAGAACCAGACGCATCACATCGCCGCGTTGCGCGCCGAGCGCGATCCGAATCCCAAACTCGCGCGTCTGTTGGCCCACCAGGTAGGAGACCACGCCATAGATCCCCATGCTCGAAAGCAGCAGCGCCAGTCCGGCGAAACTTCCCAGCAAGATCATCGAGAAGCGCTGGCCCGCGATCGAGCTGGAAATAATTTCGTCCATGGTCTGCGCGCCGGCGACAACCTGCTCGCTGTTGACTTGCTGCACCGAGTGGCGAATCGTATCAAACAATCCGGGCTGCGGACCCTTCGAACGCACCACCGCTCCCATGCCCATGGGCGCGAGAGCCATGGTGGCGTCCGGCAATTGCATGAACGGGAAATAGAGCTGCGACCGAAGACTTTCAGTGTCGTCGGTATCGAGTCCCCACTGCTTCACATGGCCCGCGACCCCGATAATGTCCACCGGAAATTCGGCCTGTCCTATTTCCAGGAACAGACGCTTGCCAATTGGATTCTCGTTACCGAAATATTTCTTTGCGAGCACTTCGTCCACAACGACTACCTTCGGAGCGTTTTCGTCATCCTGCGCGGTGAAAAAGCGGCCGCTGCGCAACGGCGTTTGCATTATTTTCAGGTAGTCGGGATCGACCACGTAATCGATCGCCCAGTTCATTTCATTTCGCGTTATCGGTTTGGGTTGGCCGTCCAGCCAGAAAAGCCATTCGTCGTCGCCGCTCATCGGGAAGGCGCCCCAGCTCATCGAGGCGGCTTCCACGCCGGGAGTGGACGCGATCGCCGCCTTCCCAGCGCGAAATCCAGCGCGGATCGCATCCGGGCTGGTCCTTAAAGAAGAAGGCGAAAGCGAGAAGCCAAAGAACATTACATTTTGCGGATTGAATCCGGGGTCGACACTCCACAGCTGAACCAGGCTGCGCAACGTGAGACCCGCACCTACCAGCAACACAAGAGCGAGCGCCATTTCCACCACCACCAGAATTCCATGCGCGCCTTTTCGCGCGCCGCTCGCGCCACGGCCACCCTCTTTCAAACAATCCTGCACATTTGTTCGCGAGATTTTCAGCGCGGGAGCGAGTCCGAAAAGAATTCCCGCCAGCAGCGCAATCGAACCAGTGAAGGCCAGCACGCGCAGATCGATCCCCACTTCACCGGCGCGCGGCAAAGTTGCGGGCAAGGCTTTCAGAGCGGCATGGGTTCCCCAACCGGCGAGCAGCAATCCGCACGCGCCGCCCACGATCCCCAACAACATGCTTTCGGTCAAAAGCTGGCGAATCAAACGAGATTTGCCGGCGCCTAACGCGGCACGCACGGCAAACTCACGCGCACGTCCGCTGGCTCGCGCCAGCAGAAGATTGGCGATATTGGCGCAAGCAATCAGCAACACAAAACCTACGGCGCAGAAGAGCACCAGCAGAATTGGTTTCACGCCGCCGAGCATGCGCTGTTTGAACGGAATGAGCGCCGCTCCGATTCCTTTATTCACATCGGGGTAAGCAGCAGCAAGATTCCTGGTTACGCCGGCAAAATCAGCGCTGGCCTGCGCGAGCGAGGTGTCCGGCTTTAGCCGGCCTATTCCGTGAAAGGCGAGCCCCGCCCCGCGGTTGAACAGCAAATCATTGTTCCACTGTACTACCGGGGCATACACATCGGACGGAACAAAGATGCCAAGATTCAGGTCGAAGTCCGACGGAATTACACCGACGATGGTGTACTCCTTTCCGTCGAGGGTTAGGTTTTTACCGACAATGTCCGGCGCGCCACTGAGCTTTCGTTTCCAGAAGCCCGCGCTAATGATGGCGACGGGTGCGGCGCCGCGTTGATCGTCGGAGCTCACAAAGCTTCGGCCGATTACAGGCTTCACGCCGAGTATCGAGAAGAAATCGGAGGTGACGTATTGTCCCGGGATTTGCTCCGCTTCGCCGAGGTTGGTCAGACTGAACGAATACGGGCGCGAAACGGCCATGGACGACAGCGTGTGATTTTCTTTCTGCCAATCCAGAAAGTTCGGATACGAAATGGAACCGGTGTTGAAATTCGGTTTGCTCTCGTGCAGGGTGATCAGTTGTTCGGGATGCGGATATGGGAGCGGGTTCAGCAGCACGCCGTTGATCACTGAGAAGAGCGCGGTGTTTGCTCCGATGGCGAGAGCCAGCGTGAGGACCGCGACAGCGGTGAACCCCGGCGATTTTGCCAGCATGCGAATCGCATAACGCAGATCCTGGAAAAGTTCGCTCATGATCGCCTCCCGGATGTCTTGTTCTCGAACAGCGTTGCCTTTCGCGTGCGAGTGCAGCGTGCCTGCTTCGGCTAGCTGCACGTCTACAGGCACTACAAAATTCCCACCAAAGGAAAAGGCGGGAAGGTATGGGATCTGAACCCGTACCTTTTCTGCATACGGCGCAGAAAAAGTGCGGCAGCCTCAAAACCTATTCGGGCCGTGTCCTTCTGTAGGGGCGGCATTCGCGCCCTGCGCCTTTTCTTACAAGTATGAAAACTGCGCCCGCCTAAAGGCGGGCCGCTACAAATGCAGTCTCAAGGGCATGGCACCCTCGCGAGTTTCCATCGCGCTGACACCGAAAGATGGTGCCGCGCGGACCGGCCAGCGGTCAGGCATTCCGACTCAACGCAAGCTGCATCGCGCTATTCGTAGCGCAGCGCGATGACTGGATCGACGCGCATGGCTCGGCGCGCGGGTATGTAACACGCCAGCAGCGCCACACAGGTGAGCACGACGGCTACGGCTGCGAAGGTCAACGGATCAGTTGCGCTCACGCGGTATAGCACGCCGGCCATCAATCGCGTTAAAAGCAGCGCGACAGCCAGCCCAATGCCTACACCGATCAGCGCGGTCCGGGCGCCTTCCCCGAGAACGAGAACCACCACATTTCTGCGTTGCGCGCCGAGGGCGATGCGGATGCCGATTTCGTGCGTGCGCTGGCCTACCAAATACGAAAGCACGCCGTAGATTCCCATGCTTGAAAGCACCAGCGCCAACAGCGCGAATATTCCCAGCAGAACCATGGAAAAGCGCCTCTCGGACAGCGATTGCGATATCAGATCCTCGTAGCGATGCGGATTGAAGACTACTTCCCTGTTGTTCATTTCCGTCACTCTGTCGCGAATCGGTTGCACGAGCGAAAGCGGCGAAACTCCCGCGGCGCGGACCAGCACCCCAGTACTATTTCCGGCGCGCGACATAAATCTGTCGGGAATCTGCATATAGGGGATGTAAAACTGGTCATGCACGTTGATCTTATCGTCCAGCCCCCATTGCTTCACGTGCCCCACGACTCCGACGATCTCCATAGGCTTGTCCACGAACGGGTCCACGATGCTCTTGCCAATGGGATCTTCGTTGGGGAAATATTTCTCCGCCAGGTGTTCGTCGATTACGGTGACCAGCGGCGAGCTCTCGTTATCCTGCGCGGTGAAAAAACGGCCGCGTATCAAAGGTATCTGCATCACTTTCAGATAGTCCGGTTCGACTTCGTACCAGCTTCCGTAGGGCATGTCACTTTCGCGTGCCGGTTTTGGGCGCCCTACAATCCAGAAAGGATCTTCGGAATCTCCGTACATGGGAATTCCGCCGCGTTGCATGGCCACCGCCTCAATTCCCGGAACCTGAGCGATCTCATCATGCAAGCGGCGAAGGTTGGCGCGTATTGCGTCGGGATTCTCGGCGGCAGTCCCTGGCGGCATGGCCACCTGGAAAAACAAGACGTTCTTGGGATTGAATCCGGGATTAACGCTCCACAATTGCCCCAGGCTGCGCAGCATCAGACCGGCGCCAACCAGAAGCACCAGCGCCAGAGCCATTTCGACGATTACCAGGACACTTTGCGCGCGGCTGCGCGTGCCGCTCACAGTGCGCCCGCCTTCTTTCAAGGTATCCTGCAGGCGCGGCTTAATCAGACGGAGTGCTGGAGCGAGCCCAAAGAAGATTCCAGAGAGGACAGAAATCGCAATGGTGAAAATCAGAACGCGCGTGTCGAGCTGGATTTCTTCGGCACGCGGCAAGCCTTCCGGCAACAATCGGACAGCGCCTTGGGTGCCCCAACTGGCGATGAGCAGACCGACTGCGCCGCCGCAGAGCGACAACAGAACGCTCTCCGTCAGAAGCTGCCGGATCACGCGCAACTTGCCTGCGCCGAGCGCCGCGCGAATGGCGAACTCACGGGCGCGCTGCATGGAGCGCGCAAGCAAAAGATTGGCCACGTTCACACAGCCGATGAGGAGTACAAAAAATACCGCGGCGAGCAGGACCAGCAGATACGGCCGCACGTCGCCAACAATCTTTTCCTTCAGCGGAACAACCGTTGCGCTGGTATTGGCGTCGACATCGGGATAGGTCTTCGCGAGATCCTGCGTCACGCGTTCCATGTCCGCGCGGGCTTGGTCCAGCGTGACGCCGGGCTTCATCCGGGCGACCGCGTTCATGCCCATGCCCACGTCACGCTGATGGAATATCACATCTCTCCACTGGCCGATGGGAACGTAGATGTCGCTGGTGCGAAAATTCTGCATAAAGAGATGAAAGCCGGCGGGAATCACGCCGACGATGGTGTAGTCCGTGCCGTCGAGAGTCATGGTCTTGCCCACGGCGTCGGGGGAAGCTCCAAACTTTGTCTTCCACATTCCCTCGCTGATCATCACTTCCGGTTTCCCGCCGAGAACATCCTGCTGCGGATCAAAATCGCGGCCAATCAGTGGACTCACACCCAAGGTCGGAAAGAAATTGGCCGACACCATCACTCCGTCGATTCGCTGACCTTCTCCGAGTCCGGTGAGGCTGAAATCGTCGGGGCGAAAAGCGGCCATGGATTGAAATGCCTGGTTCTCGCGTTGCCAATCGAGAAAGTTTGGATACGATATCGAGCTGTACACGAAGGCCTGTTTGTGTTGATACAGCGCTACCAGGCGATTGGCCTGCGGGAATCGCAGCGGCTCCAGCACAATTCCGTTTACGATGGAAAACAGCGCGGTGTTTGCGCCAATGCCCAGGGCCAAGGTGAGAATTGCGACGATGGTAAACCCCGGGCTTCGTAGCAGCACCCGCACGCCGAATTTCACATCATTCCAGAACGCTTCCATCCCGCCTCCGCCCGCGGTGCCCTGTCCTTATATTGAGACGCGACCGCTATATCCAAAGACGCTGCCGTCAGAAGCTCAGGGCATTTCCGCTGCCGACTCTCTTCGTCAATTGAGCGCTTAAGGTTAACCGAGAGAACGACTTAGGCTGCGTTCTTCCAGACGAGTGCCAGCCACATGGTCGATTCTGGGATTCATTACCCGCATACGGTCACTCCGACAGACGTCCACGCTCAATCGTTGACAGTTTCTATCCCCCGTTTCCGCTATAGAGAATGAGGGAAATAACGTCCGTGCGGATAGGGGGACATCCCATGAAATTCAAAGCCGGCTTGATTCTATTTCTGTGCGCGCTGATCGCCCCGTGCTTGGTTCACGCCCAGAAGCCAAATTCTAGCGATTGTAAGGTAGTTGGCACCGCGCCGATCTGCCTGTTCGATGCTTCTTACTGTCCTACGACTACTGAGATCGCCTGCCAAATTGGCGCCGACGTGGACACTTTAGTTACGTACACCAACGCTGACGACGTGATCACTGGGGTGGTGAATCAGACCAGCGGCAGCACTACGGTCACCGGGCAAGATGGAATCAGCGTAGGCGTTACTTATATTAACGAATCGACAATGGATTCCTTCAATGGATGGTATTTCCCGGCAACGTTCAACGTGACGTCCACGGGGACGTACAACTTATCCGGCGGCACCCTTACAGCGGGATTCGAGACGATCAACGGGATCATGAACCAGAGCGGAACGACCGTAAACACGTTGCAAAGCAATCCAAACGGTTCGGCCGTTTACATTCATTGCATGGGACTAGGATCCGGGAACTGCACGACGATTGATGAAGAGCAAGGCACCGTCGGGCAGCTGAATGTGGTAGGCATGGGCGCGCAGTACAACCTGGAGTCCGGCACGCTGAATGCGCCGACGCTGGTGCTTGATTCCGGTGCCGCTTTTACGCAGACGGGTGGCGTGGCCGATGTTGTGGAAGGCCAAGCAGAAGACGAGACCATAACCACGCAGCCGAAGAGCGGGCTTTACGTCGGGTACAACGGGGCGGGAACTTATACCCTTTCCGGAACCACATCTGTCCTGAAAGTCGGCGGTGCCACCACAATCAATAGCACGAGCCAACTATTTCCCGGCTACGAATACATCGGTTACAACGCCGGGAGCATCGGCACATTCAATCAGAGCGCCGGCACAAACATCCTGGGAGCGGCCAATGAAGTGCCGGGCTATCTGTATGTCGGGTACAGTGGCACCGGCAACTACAATCTTTCTGGCGGCACGCTGGGCGGAAACTATCCAACGTACATATACATCGGGTATAACCCGGGAAGCGTGGGCACTTTCGATCAAACGGGCGGCACTAACGGCGTAATTACGAGCGGCGATCCTTCCATCCTCTCGCTGTATGTCGGATACATGGGTACGGGCACCTACACCTTCGGGAAGACCGGCGGAAGCACCACGAGCGCAACCCTCTCGGCTTTTGAGGAGTTCATCGGCAGTCAGAACTTCGATTCTACAACCGACAGCTATGTCAACGGCGTGGGCACGTTCACCCAGAACGCCGGGACCAACAAAGTAGAAGAACTGTATGTAGGCTACCAGGGTGGAGTTGGCGCGACTGCTCTCGGGACATATAACCTCGTGGGCGGCTCCTTGACCAGTTTTGTTACGAGCGAAGGTGCGAGCGAAAACATCGGATTTGAAGGATATGGTGTGTTCAACCAGTCTGGTGGAAAAAATAACGCGGAGAGCCTGATATTGGGAGAAGGAAACAGCACTTCTCCCGGGCTGGGTATCTACAATTTGTCTGGAACCGGGTCTCTGACGGTTTGCTGCAGTAACGAAATTATTGGCCAGGGAACAGACACGGCCAATGCTTTCAACCAGTCAGGAGGAACGAATACCACTCTGTCGATCGTGATTGGAAATAGCGGCGAGGGAACGTACAACCTGTCGAAGGGCACGCTCAAAGTTGGCAATCTGACTCTGGGAGAAGGTAGTGGCACGATCTCGGGCACATTCGTTCAGAGCGGTGGCACGGTGGACATGATTTTCACCCTGGATGGGTTCTCGGAGACCGGAACGCTGACCGTCGCACAAACGGGCACAGGGTCTTACGACCTTACTAAAGGCACCCTCAATGCCGGGTATGAGTATATTGCTGAGGGCGAGGGTAGTGTCGGGACATTTACCCAAGCTAACGGTACGAATTCCATGGCAGCGAATGACATTCTGTACGTCGGTTACGGCGGCACGGGAACTTATAACATGACTGCCGGCACTGTGAAAGCCCATGAGGAAGTGGTTGGCGGCGGAAACGGCATCAACAGTGGAAACGGTACGTTCACTGAAAAAGGTGGCACCAACACAATTACCGCATCGAGCAGCACCAACGGGAATCTGGAAATAGGTGACGTCGCGACAGGGACTTACGACCTCGATGGTGGAAAGCTCACGGTCGTTTCTCTGACCATCAACTCCACGGGCACGCTGGTCGCGGACAAAACGGGATCGGCTGCGATTACCTTCACGATTTCAGGCACTACAACGAACTATGGCGTGATGAGTTTTACGGATGCGAGCGCCTCGCTGGGTGCGTTCACGAATGACGGTTCGCTGGCGCTGAATGCGACTACGTCGAAGGCCGGTAAACTAACGCTGGGCGCTTACACGCAGGGGTCTGGCGGTACGCTTACGATTAACCTGGACGGCACGACCGCCGGGACAAATTATTACGCGCTGAATATATCCGGCGCGGCTACTTTGGGCGGCACTTTGGATTTGAGCACTGGCTTCGCGCCCGTGGTTGGCGACACGTGGGACATTGTGAACTACACGTCGGAGACGGGTAGCTTCGGCACTGTGGACCTTCCGACGGCTCCGGCGGGCGATCACTACGTATTTAGCTGCGGCGCGAAGGACTGTACTTTGACGTTGGACAGCGGCGCGGCTGTTGCCTCTGCGACAAAGGGTAAGGTGAGTGGTTCTCCGGCCAAGCGCGTTTCGAGAGGATTCGTCGGCAGCGCTTCGCCGGCCGGAGAGCAACAGCCTGTGGCGATTTTGTCCCGGGCCACTTGTTTTGGAGCGCGATTGCTGGCGTCGGCGTCTTGTGGAGTGGAGGTGAGTGCGCGTGGCGCGAGCGCCGACGATGCGCATGAGTCGGCATCGGCGAGCGCGGGCGACGAGGTTCACAATAACATTATGGTGGCTACGCGATCTATTTCGCTGGAGCGTCGCGGCGCATCGCAAGGGGCGTCAGCTTCTGCGGCGGAGATGGCCAGACTCTACGTCTGCGCGTATTTGCCGGTCAGCGCCGAGCATAGCATGGGATGTAATTGAGGGCGCGCTGCGGCAGGATGCCGTGCTGAACCACGGCGCTATATTTGCGCCTAAGGCAATTCGCGGCGGTTCACGAGCGGCGATGGGCGGATTCTATTTAGCTTGTGGCGCGGGCCCTTGCGGCTTCGCGCCCACGCGAATCAGCTTTGAGAGCACGGATTGGTCGAGATCGCTCAGACGTTTGAAGCGGACGCAGCTTTTGCCGATACTGGCCTTGGGCAGCGCTTTTTTGAACTTCTCGGCGACGTAGGTTTTTCCATCCGTCGCGCAAATGTATAAGGACACGTAGTTTTTATTGCTCGCGAGGCCGATGCGGAACCAGTCGCCTTCGCGTCCGCTGGCGTATTTGTAATGCCACGGGCCGTAGGCCAGCATCCCCGCGTGGATGAACGGCGCGAGTTTCGGCGCCAGTTTGCGAATCATTTTGTCGAGCGCTGCGATTTCGCTTTTGCGCGGCTCCTTACGCTTCGCGATATATTCTGGGGGAGTGGAGACTTTGAGCTGGCCCTTCATGCGCCAAAGCGTAACATTGCTTTTTAGATTTTAGTGGACGAAAATATCATTCACCGCGCAAAAGGCAGTCCCTTGCCGAGGAGTCCACATGGCAGGAGCCAAAGAAGCACGCCAAGCTGAAACAGCAATTATTCGCCCGGCATTTCACACGATTGAAGCCGACGGCGTGCGCATGTTCTATCGCGAAGCGGGACCGAAAGACGCGCCGGTGGTTCTGCTGCTGCACGGTTATCCCACGTCGTCGCACATGTTTCGCGAACTGATCCCGCGGCTGGCCACGCGCTACCGCGTAATTGCGCCGGACATGCCGGCCTTCGGATTTACCACGGTGCCGAAGGAGCGCAACTACCACTATTCGTTCGAGAATCTGGCGAAGACGATGAACGCTTTCGTGGAGGCGCTCGGCCTGACGCGCTACGCGCTGTATGTGTTTGACTATGGCGCGCCCGTCGGCTTCCGGCTTGCTGTTGCGCATCCTGAACGCGTGACTGCGATTGTTTCGCAAAATGGAAATGCGTACGAAGAAGGTTTGGGCGATGCTTGGGCGCCGATACGGCGTTATTGGGAAGATCCTTCCACGGAAAACCGCGAAGTAATCCGCAACGCTGTGCTTACGCTGGAAGGCACCCGTTCGCAATACACCACCGGGGTGCCGAATCCCGAGTCAATTGCGCCGGAATCCTACACGCTGGACCAGGCGCTGCTCGACCGCAAGGGCAATATCGGCATCCAGCTCGATCTATTCCTCGACTACGCTAAGAATGTTGCGCTGTACCCAGCTTTTCAACAATATTTCCGAGAACACAAGCCGCCGCTTCTGGCCATATGGGGCAAGAATGACGTTTTCTTCATCCCACCCGGCGCCGAAGCCTTTCGCCGTGACGTTCCCAATGCCACCGTTGAATTTCTCGACACCGGCCACTTCGCGCTGGAAACTCATCCCAATGAGATCGCTGAAGCCATGCACAAATTTCTAGGCCAAGCTTTAGCCTAGCGCTAGCGACTTCGTAAAATCTCGCGGCCAAGCTTTCGGCATAGCGCTTTTGTAATTGCGAGACGCGGACCGTCCGTGATATATCCTGACGCTGGTTGCACAACCGGTCATGCCCTGGAAACCACTCTTCTCCGTTGCGATTTTCCGGTTGGGACTTGGGGGACTTCAATCCTGTCTTATCGCCATGGAGGCACTATGCGTCAAAACAAGTTTTATGTTCTCGGGATAGTTGTAATTGCAGCAATGGCAATGCTGGCGTGTCCGAATCCGGCCAACGCGCAACGCGCGGTGAAAGTACCGCCGCCGATGCGTTCACAACAGCCGGTAGCACCAATTAAAGATATCGCGCCAAAACAAAATGCAACCGCCAACGCGGCTGTCGCCGCATCGCGATGGACTCCACTGAACAATCAACCATTCTTTCTAGTTGATGGCGCGTCGAACCCGATCTTGCTTACCGACGGCAGCGTCCTCGTTCAAGATACGGCGTTTCCGGATTGGTGGAAGTTGACGCCGGATTCTACGGGAAGCTATGTGAATGGCACTTGGACACAGGTGGCTTCCCTGCCGAATACGTACAGCCCGCTTTACCACTCTTCGGCGGTTTTGCCCGACGGCCGGCTGATCATCGAAGGCGGAGAATACTTACTGAACGTTGCTCAAACGGAAATTATTCCCACTTGGTCGGCCCAGGGTTCAATCTACGATCCGGTCGCGGATGTTTGGACGCCAGTAGCGACTCCGACATTCTTTGGCGGCTTTGGACCGTTCCCGCAAACAATTGGCGACGCACAAAGCGTGATACTTCCCAACGGTACGTACATGCAGGCCGATTGCTGCACCAAGGATCAAGCCTTGCTGGACGCCACCACGCTCACTTGGACCCGGACTGGGAAGAACAAATTCGACATCAACGACGAAGAAGGTTGGAACCTGCTTCCCAACGGAGAAGTTCTGACCGTGGATGCGTATGTGTTCAAGTACGAAAAAAACGGCACACACTCGGAGATCTTTAATCCTGCCACAGGCGCGTGGAAAAGCGCAGGGAGCACTATCGTTCAACTTTGGGACTCTGCACGTGATTGTGGAGGGTTCAACGTCTCGACTTCGGAAGTGGGGCCTGCAGTGCTACGCCCCGACGGCACTGTGTTTTACACCGGAGCGAATTCCTGCGGGCCTGGCAACACTGCGATCTATAACTCCCTGACGGGCGCTTGGACTGTCGGCCCCACCTTCCCGGACGACTTGGACATCGCCGATGGTCCGGCGGCGCTGGAACCAAACGGAAAAGTCCTGATGGCGGCCAGCCCGTTTTTTGGACCTCCGGGAGTAGAATTCTTCGAATGGGATGGGACCAACTTGGCGCAAGTTGCGGGAACTCCGAACGCGCCATTTGAACCTTCTTACACTCTCAACTTCCTCGTGCTTCCGACCGGTCAGATATTGCAAACGGACTTTTCGAACGACGTGGAAATCTACACGCCGGGAGGAACGTACGAAAAAGCCTGGACGCCGAAGATTACCAGCGTGCCAACCTTCATCGGACGTGGACACACGTATGAGCTCTCCGGCATCCTTCTCAACGGTTTGTCGCAAGGCGCGTTTTACGGTGACGATGTACAAGCGGCGACGAATTATCCCTTGGTACGGCTCACAAACGTAAATACTCACGACGTAATTTACGCGCGCACGCACGACCACAGCAGCATGGCCGTGGCGTCGCCGGATGTGGTATCGACGCACTTCGATGTGCCGTTGGGCGCTGAGCCGGGGTACAACACTCTGGTGGTAGTGGCCAATGGGATTCCATCGGCGCCGATGACCGTATTGATTTATTAAAAAACAGTGGCAAGTGATTCCGGAGCCCGTCCCTGCCTTCCTGGTGGGGATGGGGAACTCCGCGATAGATAAATTCGCCGCTCGCGCTACTGCGTGATTACGGGGCTGGTGGGGGTTTCGGTTCTGAAATAATGGATGGGCTGGCCATGCCAGCTCGAAACCTGCTTTCGTATCAGCGCGGCGGGACAGGTTAAGTAGCAGCCGATCAGAAGCGAGTCTTGTCGCTCCGGCTCCGGAACCTTGTTCATGAACGCAAAGTTCTCCGCGCTGCCGAAAGAAAGCTGCGCGAGCCCAGGTTTCTCTTCCAATTCAAAAACGACATCCGCTTCTTTGTAACGATTCCCTTCCGGCGGCGTGTCAGTGATGGGCCGCAATACGACTACCTGAAATTGCTTTTCTCTTTTTGGATCGCTGGACCATCGCGGATGACATTTCTTCAGATACAAATCAATCGCGGCCTGTTTGTTCAGACTGATTACCGGAGAGATGAGCGTCTCGATAGTGCATTCCTGACTCGTGACATAAAAGACTGCCGCGGCTGCTATCAAGAAAGTGGCGACCTCAAGAAGCACGGCAATCTTGCGCGAACGAGTTTTCGCCGGGTTGGCGACGAGCGTCATATAACTGAGTTCCACCGCGCAGACGGGGGGCCCCCTATATCCGGCGCGGGTACGATGCGTTTCAACGCTTTGCCTTCACAAACCGGCTGGCGTGCGTCTGGCCGTGTTTTAATCTGGGCATAGCCCTCGGCTTTAACGAATTTTGCCCCTCAACGGGCAAAGGGATCCGGCGGGACTTCGATTGGAATGTTCGTGTTGTAATCCGAATAGGTGACCAGTCCTTGCGGATTGTCCGGTTCGCCTTCGAGGTATTTTCGCGGAAGACCATCTTCCACGGCAATCCAAATTGTGTGCAAGGGGAATGCACTGTCGTTATCGCGAATCTTCCACACATCGCAGTAGTCGGCTTCGACCACTTCATTGCCCATCGGCGTGATAGTGGCGCCGGACGCGCCGGTGGGCTCATTCGCGTAATAGAAAAACGGCGGGATGATGCGGCCCTGATCGCCGGTAAATAGGCGCGGGCTGCCGTGTGGAATCGACGCTCCATTTCTGAGACGTTCGCAAACACTGAGGCCCGCCGGCTGGCGTACCGCATTCCAACGTTCCGTCCCCGCGGGCCGGCTAAAAGTAATGGTGGGCGTCTGGATGTATTCAATCTTTCGATTTAGTTTTGGATTATTGTCGATATAGTGCGCCACCGAGCGGCTGCAATCGTATTCGGCGTCAGTGTGCACGGCGAAATATCCATAAATATCGATTTTGGCGCGGAAGGACCGCACTTTATTCACGGCGACTTCTGATTTCAGGAAAGCCTTGCGGCCATCGTTGCCGTGGCCGCAGCCCATGACAAGTGCCGCTAACGCTGCCACTGTAAGGAAAGTAGGGCTTAGGTAAACAGGCCGGCACCGCTGCCGCGTTGTTCGCGCAACATATCTCAGCTTTTTCTCTATCAAAGACGCCCCCAAGCCAGCTTATCGCCAAGTATATGGGAAGAGCGACGCCGCGAAGCGAGGTGAATGCCAGGCTGTATCTTTGAATGTAACTACAATGGTATTTTTCAGCACCCGGAAAAATCGTCTGCACACACCACACGCGTGTTCGTCGCCGGCTTAGAAGGGCCCTTTCAGATATACCGAGACGGTATAAGGTTCGCGCGATGCGCTGGGCTTCAGTGTTGTGCGGATGTCAAGAACGCTCCATCGTTTGGCACGGCGCTCGATCACATCTCCAATTCTGAGCATGCGAACATCGTTGCCGCGATCATTCTTGCGCTCTCCGAGCACGGAATTATAGTAGTACACGATACTGTTCATAATCATTTTCCTTTTTTGCGATGAACTGCAGCTAACGTGTTTTGGCTATCAGCCAGTTAAATTTCGTGTCCGGCTTTTCGTCCACACTGGGCGGAACGATGCGCTTGAAGAGTTCGTCCTGGATTCTCCGGTATTGTTCGTGAGCAACCACTTCCGCAGTGCGCTGTCTTAGAAGTTCGTGATAGGAAGTCCATCCGGGCAGGCTCTTGCTTTTGGATAGAAGCACGCTTAACTGTTCGGATTCGCGCGCGTACTCACTGAAAGCCGTGTCCATTCTGGTGAGTAAGATCTTGAGTCCGGGATCTTGCGCGAACGGCTCAGACGGAGGATGACCTTCCCGCAGTCCGGGCAGGTTTGCATCGGCCTCAGTTGCCGCAGAACCCCGCAGGTTCGTGGTCGGAACAACGCCGCCACTACTTGCTGATTCGGAGTTCAGCGAAGGGTTCCTCGTGAGAGGAGATTTATCGGTCATGCTTGGTCATAGGGTATACCCCGCAAAAAGCAGTCAAATTTCGCAAAGGACCGCCGGCGGCAAAGCCAGGGAGGAAGGATGCTAATGTGACTACACCAGTGTACGCGCATTCAGCGCCGAGGTGTAACAAACCCGCCGGGGTGCAACAAGACGACCTGCAGCCAGCCAAAATGAAGGATCGCCCCGTCCGGCCGATCGATGCCTAGGAACTCGCCTGCGATCTCGCTATTGAGCGCCCGAGGAGCGCGAAGTCTGGAACGATTTGACAGCCGTACCCTCGTCCGTATGAATGTCGAACACGGACGTCAGCATGGTGGCGCGGAGCAAATCGTGCACTTTCTTGTGCGGATTCAGAAGCTTCAGATGGCCGCCCTGCTTGCGAAGAGTTGTGTGGGCTCTGACAAGTTCTCCAATACCGGCGCTGTCGATAAATTCGAGCTCGACTAAATTCAATATCAATCGATGGTTTCCCTGGGAGATCAAGCCCTGAATCGCTTCGCGAAGCTGGATGTTGCCTTCCCCCACGGTAATTCTTCCGGCGCAGTCGATAATCACCACGTCCTGCACCTGGCGCGTTGCGTGCCGCAACTTATTCAGCCCCCCGCCTTGGATATTCATTCCGATGCGATCCAAAATCTCCGTCGCAACTTTGGAGGTCTCTCGTGATTCAGTTCGCACCACAATCAGGGAACGCCCTTTCTTCAATGCGTCCGCGAACAACGCAGTGTCTTCCGCCGCGCCAGTGCCGGCAGTGGGTGCCACCGCATCGCCTTGCGTGGCCGCTTTCCCGGCCTTGGAGCCGGCGGTGGCGCCGAGATATCCCATCAAGGCTGACGCTCCCGCCCCCAATGCGAATACCGGGCCTATTCCGGGGATTACCAGCAAAGTCGCCGCAACTACCGCGGCTGAAAGACCTACTGTCCCGCCCAGGAAGCCTCCGGCGTAAGCGCCCAATTCTTTCGCCATGGATGTAGCTTCATTTTCTGAACCTGTAAGAAATACGATTTCGTTTTCGGGCACCTTTTTTTCGATCAGTTCCTTGATGGCTTCTTCGGCACGGTCGCGACTTGTGAACACTCCGATTGAAGTTTCCAATGAATCCTCCTGGGAGACTGCTTGCCATCGACCGTGCGGAGTTCGATCAAGACAGCGTTTCGACGCTAGGCCTTCCGCCCACGGGGCCGGGGCGCGCGCGTCCACAGCAGGTCCCTTTGGGCTGCAATTTGCCTCTAATGTTAAGTTTTGTCAAGATAATTAAGGGTAGAACGAGGCCCTCCGGGCGCAGAAAATTACGCCTCTATGCGCTTGGAAGCTTTGACCATAGCCAGACCACTATTTAAGTCCATCGCGGTGTGCAGGAGCTGCCCGGGGATCAAGCTCCCGCTTACGATGAACAAGATGCCAAAGACGGCGCCGCCTATTCCTGTTCCGAATATCGCTTTTCGTCCTTGATACGCGTGTGCGAAGCCGAAGAGTATCGAAGAAATCAGCAGGCCAAGCCAGACTGAGCCCAAAGCTGCGCTGAACAGGCTGAGCAGCCAACCACGATAGAGAATTTCCTCGCAAACTCCCGCGCTGATTGAAACGAGCGCCCAAACTCCGCGTTCCGTAGGAGTCTTCGGGATCAAACGCCGGACGTTTTCCAATGCCTTCCCTACCTGTTCGGGAGTCGCCTTCTTTTTTTGTACTTTTTGCGCTCCGACAAGCAGGAAAATGATTGCTGCCACGATTCCGCAGACCACCAGCGTGCGGAAAGCGTTCCCGGGTTGTTCGCCCAGATCGCTGAGCGTCAGATAATTCAACCGGCTGGTCCAAACGCAGCCCGCAGTCAGAGTCCATAACGCCAAAATGTTCCAGGCATAAATCCGCAGAGTGGATTTCAAGCGCTTGTAGAGGACGAAGTCGGCGATCGGGAATATTACGGCAAGCACGAAGGTAAAAATCCAAGTGCTGCCGCTGTGTACCGCGTCCTGCCAAATCTCCGGTTGCCCCACGGTGAACATGGCGCAGAGTCTAACGGCAGAAAGACAACAGCGTCAACCTTGACTGATGTCGAGACACTTTCATGTTTAGCGGGCGCGAGATTCGACTTCAATGTAGCGCGGAGGACTGCGCCTCTGCGGGCTATTGCGACTTGGGTGAGAGCGCGCCGGTGGCCGGGTCAATGCCGAAATGCGAAATTTCGCCACTGCGAAAATGTCCGATGGATAAAGCTGCGCCGCCGGGATCGACTTCAACGCTCCAAGGTTTCGCGCCCGCCGAAAATGGGGACGCCGCAAGTTCATACAACGACGCTGTTTTCCAGTCGATGGCAAACGCCGATACATTTTCAGAAGTCTGGTTCACTACATACAGGTATCTTCCGGAGGGGTCGATGGCGAGCCAAGCCGGCCCGTGTCCCGGAAGAACGGAAGTTTTACTGGCGGCCAGTCCTTCGCCGCCGGGCGTAACACTGATCGAATCGCTCGACCGATTGGCCGTGAAAGTAATTTCCTGCGCGGTGCCAAGATTTTTAACCTGCAGAGTTTGCGAGTTACTTCGAACAGCGATTGCAACATCCGCGGGAGCGGCCGCTACGGTGATGAGAGTCGTGGCGTTGTTACCCTCGTGGCTGCCCTCGATGCTGGCAGCTCCAACCGAGACGCCCGTGGCGATACCCATTTTGTTGATTGTCACCACCGAAGTATCTTTGGAGATCCAGGTAGTGTCATCGGGCGATTCATGATTGGTGGTGCCGTCCACAAAAGTTTCCACCAGGATCATTTGCTGCGTGCCGCCAACGGCTATCGTGGGATTGGCCGGAGTTAGATTCACTTTCGTGACCAGCAAATTGGCCAAGGTGGACCCGATGCAGCTGCACAACCCGAGAAGCGACAGCAACGGTAGAACTTGAAGAACTCGTTTGAGTTTGAGCAATGCTTTGAACTCCGTGTGCGCCGTGTGCAGGATGAAAAACCTGGCTGGTCGCGCGGTTCGCTGCCACACGCTATGCCACGACCCCGCAAGTCTGCTATGGGTTCAGCAGAAATAACAGCGATTTACCGACCGCCGGGCTTAAGAGTACTGGTGTGCGCCACGAGGCCGGGAACGCCGAAGCTGGCAGATGCGCCCTAAGGCCTGAAATTCGGAGCCGCTGCCCTTAACTTGTACCTTCGTCCAGTTGTACGGTGGGGACGCGCACGCGCATCATCTATGTAGGCGTTTCGGACCGCGTGAAGGCGGTCAACCGTTCATATCGTGAATCAGCGCTAAAACATAATGCGAAAGCCTATGCGTCGTCTGCTCATCGGTCTGGTGATTCTGCTGATCTTGGTGCTGGTTAACTGCGGCACCACCACGAAGAAGACCATGCCGCCCGGGCAAGTCAGCGTGAGCGTCACGCCGACTACGGCCGATGTGCGAGCGGGAGCTACGCACAACTTCGCTGCTACCGTCACTGGAACGACAAATCAAAATGTAAATTGGTCGGTGAATTCTATAGCGGGAGGCAATTCGAGCTTCGGGACCATCAGCGCGTCCGGCGCTTACACCGCGCCGGCGAGTTTGCCGAATCCAAACACGATCACCGTAAGCGCGGTATCCACGGTGGATTCCACCGCGAGCGGCGCCAGTTCTGTCACTCTGTGGAATCCTACGCCAACGATTAGCGACGTAAGCCCGGCCACCTTTGCCGCCGGTGCTTACACGCTCAACGTAACTGGCACAAATTTCGTGAACGGGGCGCAAGTCTTGTTTGGCGGGGCGTCGGCGACTACCACGTTCGTCTCATCCACGCAGCTTACTGCAACTGCCACCGCGTCCACGGCGGGAACTTTCGGCGTAACCGTCAGCAATCCGAACCCGGGCAGCAGCACATCCGCAGCGTTCAACGTCACGGTAACTTCTTCTAGCAACAATCCGCCACCGAGCGCGTGCAGCGGCATCAGCTTGGGAGTAAACGCCAGCCTCAACAGCTTTCTTCCCTTCCCAGCGGACAACGCCTGGAACCAAAATATCGCGAACGCCACGGTGGATCCGAATTCCGACGCGATCATAAATTTTGTTGGCCCCAGCAACCCCGTGCATCCCGATTTCGGTTCCGGCGAATACAACGGCTCGAATATCGGCATTCCCTTCGTGGTAGTGGATTCGCAACAAGCGCCGGTCGTCATAAATTTCACCGCTTACGGAAGCGAGAGCGATCCAGGACCGATGCCCGTCCCTGCAAACGCCCCGATCGAAGGCTATCCAAATCCGGGCAGCGGCGACCGTCACGTTCTCGTCATTGACAATAGCACTTGCTGGCTCTACGAGCTTTACAGCGCGTATCCGCAAAATGACGGGAGTTGGAACGCGGCTTCCGCAGCTGTTTGGGATTTAACCGCGGACGGGCAGCGCCCGGTCACCTGGACTTCCGCCGACGCCGCCGGACTTTCCATCTTCGCGGGCCTCGCGCGTTACGACGAAGTTGCCAGCGGCGAAATAAAACATGCCCTGCGTTTCACTTTACAAAACAGCCGTGCCGCTTTCGTCCCGCCCGCGTCGCATTGGGCCGCGAATTCCACCAGCCAGTTCGCTGCTCCGATGGGCATGCGCTTGCGTCTGAAATCGAGCTTCGATATTTCCGGATTTTCCGCCGCGAACCAGGTGATTCTTACCGCGCTGCAGCAATACGGCATGATCATGGCCGACAATGGTTCAAACATGTACATCAGCGGCGCGCCCGACGATCGTTGGAATAACGACGACCTGCATAACCTGGATCAAGTCACCGCCGCCGACTTCGAAGTGGTCACCATGAATCCGATTTACACGCAATCCAACTTGCCCGTCGGCGCTTCGCCGGTGATCAATAGCTTCACCGCCAGCGCGTCAACCGTTGCATCCGGCACGCCAGTCACGTTGCAATGGACCGCCACCGGCGCGTCGTACTTCGATCTGACCCCGCAAATCGGCGCCATCCGCGGCAACAACGTTGTGGTGACGCCGTCGCAAACCACCACCTACACGTTGAACGCCACCAACGAATTCGGCCGCACAACGGTAACGGTCACCATAACAGTCCAATAGCTACCGGTGTCGCGCCCTTGAATTTGTAGCAGCTACCTCAGTCGTGTTTTTGCTCGCGCTGCAATTGGTGACGGCGCTCAGAAACATCCGTCACACCAACCTCGCTGTCCGAGAGCTGCAATGTATACTCGGGTACGAATCCTTGAAAGGCAACGCGATGAAAACTTCTACTATTTTCCATCTGAAAGTCGCCAGCGCCGGAAAGTTCGCTCTACGTCTGCTCCTCACCATTGCTTTCACCGCTGCCGTTTCAATCCAATCCTATGGTCAAACTCGACTAGCGACGCAGAGGAGTGATCAAGAACAACCTTCGAACGCTGACGGAAGGGATCCAAGACCAGAGGACGCCACGCACGCCATTCTCGCCGCGTTTAATAAGTACGAGGTCGTTGCGATGGACGCGGCGCACGGTAACAGAGACCTTGACGATTTTATCCTCCACCTCGTCCGCGATCCTGCCTTCCCAACTAAAGTGAACGATATCGTGGTTGAATGTGGCAACTCTCTATATCAGCCCATTCTGGACCGCTACATAGCCGGCGAAGACGTCCCGCTGCCACAGGCGCGACAAGCTTGGCGCAACACTACGCAACTGATGTGTAGCGTCTCGGGATTTTACGAGACACTGTTTCCGTTGGTGCGCAGGATCAATCAGAAACTTTCGCCAGAATGGAGACTCCGCGTTTTGGCAGCAGATCCCCCTATTGACTGGAGCAAAGTTAGCGACAAATCCGATACCATTTTGGACCGCGATGGTAGCATTGCCTCCGTAATGGAAAAGGAAGTGCTCTCCAAGCATCGCAGGGCGCTCATGCTCTTTGGCACGTTCCATCTTTTTCACAGCAACAGCAGCTCGCCTGTAAAATTGGAGACTGCTGTAGAGCGATACGAGAAACACTATCCTGGAGTGACCCTGGTGATTGCGGACCAAATCGTTTTTTACAACCCGGCCGATTTAGCAAAGTTCAACGGCCGAGAGTTGGAAGCGCGAATGGCCTCCTGGCCGGTTCCATCGGTCGTGCAAAACCTCAAAGGCACTTGGCTGGCAGACATGAACAAGACTTACTTTTCGGAGATGGCAGATGCTTATCTGTATCTTGGTCCCAGCGACTTGCTGCTAGCTGAACCAAGACCGGCCGAAATTCTCTTCGACAAGGAATACATGGCAGAGCTTCAGCGCAGGGCGGAGATAATTGGAGTGGAGCCGCTGAAAGACCTCGTTAACCCCAATACCCTGTCAGACAATAATTTCAGCCCGTTCCTGGGCAACCCTTAAAGCGCAAATTATGATCCTTTGCATACCAACACGAGGGAATTTGCTAGTGAGCTAAAGCCCTCGTCCGACTCCCGGAACACGAAATCGATGGGCCTGGAATCGGACAACCAGAAGCATTGTAAAGACAAACTCTTCGTTTCAAAAAGGATTAAGACCCTGCGGATTGAGCGGTCGCACCAAAACTAGCCAGCGCTTCGGCCTCGGTTTCAAACGTGGGAATGGAACTTAGCAAGCGCATGACCCTTAGCACTTCGCGGACGCGGGCGCTCGGGCGCGATAACTTCAAGCCGCCGCCCTCG
Organism: Candidatus Acidiferrales bacterium; assembly: GCA_049693615.1. Taxonomy (GTDB): domain Bacteria; phylum Acidobacteriota; class Terriglobia; order Acidiferrales; family UBA7541; genus Palsa-295. The sequence continues at coordinate 80,737 of JBAVQB010000034.1, forward strand.
CGCGCGAGCGAAACATACGTCCCAACAATGGCCGCGATCCCGGAGCTATCCATCATGGTGACTTTGGCTAGATTTACCAAAATCCGAAGCGTTCCGTGCGCCACCAACTTTCGCAATTCGTGATCCAACTTGTCGGTGTTTGCTCCGATGGTTGCGCGCCCCTGGAGATCTAAAATGGTGACGTCGCTAACCACGCGCTTAGAAATTTCCAGCCCGATGCTCATGCCAACATCATCTCATTCGGGCGGCGTTAAACAAAGTTCGTCAGGGATTTGCGACGGATACCGGAGATTGATCCTAGCCCGCGTCGCATAGCTCGCAAAGAAGCCGGGCTAAGCCATTCATCTCCAGGTCAGTGCACGATGTTGATGGCGACCGCGGGGGTGACGGTCATCGGAGTGTTGTGACCGCCGGGAATCACGCGCGTGCCGACGATCACGCCGATCGTAGATTTCCAGCTGTACTCGATTGGTGGGGCAAATCCCGACGTCTCTGCCTATTTCAGGGCCGAGTGGCGCGCAAAACGCCGATAGCGTATTGATGAATCTGGGATCGCCCTGGCCTGGTCCTGGGCTGCGGCGGCACTACTCCCCGCGCAAATCCGCGAAGGCGCCGGCATTCTCGCCAGGTGCGTATCCTAGGTATCCTTGCGGCTCAGGACGCCGTTCATGTAATCTCAGCTGATGGCCATCCAGCAATTCCCGAAATTCCGAAATGAGGCGCACTGGAAGGCAGGGTTCATCTACTGGAATCCAAACGATCCTTCCATATTAGTTCCCAAGCGTTCCGGTCTCGGTTACACGTTGAACTTCGCAAGCAAGTGGGCCTGGTTGGCCGCGATCGGAATTGTAGCCGCAGTAGTGATTCCATATTTCTTCTTACGTCATCACTAATCTCTTATTTCTTTGAATTCGAAGTTTTGACGCGCGGCCTCAGTGTATCGTTTGGATGAACGCGGTGATCTGCTTTTCCAGCGCTGCCACTCCCACTTCCATGATGTCGTAGTGGTCCGCGCCTGGGAAAATGTGCAACTGCTTCGGCTCGTTCGCTTTTTGAAACAAGGCCTGCGCCACGGCTGGCGGGGTCAAGCGGTCTTCGCTGCCCCCCAACATAAGAGCGGTGAGAGCACGGACTCTTAATAGAAGACCTCCGTCCGGATAAATTTGTTTGTATTCATGACGAAGCCGTTGATACTTTTCTGAGTACCACCAGCTCCAGCCAAACTGCTTATCCTGAGGAAGCCGTTCGTTCACCTTGTCGATTATCTCGAAGTTCGCGAATCCAGCGAGCAAGCCGCAAATCGAAAGACACAGCACTGCAAGAACTCCTACCATGACGCGGGCTGTCATCCTGTTCTTTTACAAAAATCACGCCGGGGTTGGCTAGCATTTCTTGTATTAATGTAGTTTTACGTCCAGATTAGCGAGCGGTCGATACTCGCAACACTCGTCCTGCCGGTCAGCGCCATGGCCATTTGAAATTCGCGCTGCAAAATGCGAAGCACCTGCGTTACTCCAGCCTCGCCCGCGGCGCCCAATCCATATATATAAGGACGGCCGATAAACACCGCATTAGCTCCCAGCGCCAGCGCCTTCAACACATCCGTCCCTCGGCGAATCCCCCCATCCACAAACACCGGCATTCGCCCTGCCACTTTTTCCACCACCTGCGGAAGAGCGTCAATTGTCGCAGGCAAAGTATCCAGGTTCCGCCCGCCGTGATTCGACACGATGATCCCCGCTACTCCACGCTTCACAGCTAGATCGGCGTCGTCAGGATTCAGCACCCCTTTCAGCACCAGCGGAATCTTCGCGATCGACAGAAGCCAGTCGATTTCTTTCCAGCTCATCGACGCATCCAGCACGCTCTTGAAAACATCCTGCGAACCCGTGTGCAGGCTGACGTCTCCGCCCGGTACCTTGAACTTTTCAAAGTTGGGAATCGGTAGCAACTTTACGGCGGCCCGCGCCTCGCGATTGCGCGCGCCGGTGGTGGCCGTATCTACGGTAAGGCAAAGCGCTCGATATCCCGCGGCTTCCGCGCGTTGCAGCAGTTCGCGCGTGAACCCGCGGTCCGTCTGCGCGTACAACTGAAACAACAACGGGGTTTTCGCCACCGCGGCTACATCTTCCAGGCTCGTATTCGCAAACGAGCTGACCACCATGGTCGCGCCCGCCGCGCTCGCGCCCCGTGCCGACGCCAACTCTCCCTCCGGATGCATCAGCTTCTGCGCCGCCACCGGCGCCAGCAAAATGGGAAACGCATGCTCCTGTCCAAATAAATTTACGCGCGTGTCCAGCTTCGAAACGTCCACCAAAATCCGCGGCTTCAGACGAATCCGCCGATACGCCTCCTCATTCCAGCGCACCGTAATTTCGTCGCCCGCGCCCGCGCACAAATATTCCCAACTCTGCGCCGCCATCTTGGCCTTCGCGAGCGGCTCAAAATCCGCCAAACAGATGCACTCGGTCCCGCCCGCCGCCACCGCGGCCGAGCCAGACGCAACAATTGCCTTAGAGTTCGTTTTCGAATTCTTATTCAAATCTTTTGTCATAGTCTAAATGTAACACTCATAAATCGAACGCAAGACCTTTGTCGTAACCGCAGCAAACTACACGGCCCGGCCGCCGAACACAATTCATTTTACCGCGACAAATATTGCTTCTCTCCATACGTAAGAATGCCTTCGTCGACTTTAGTTTCGCTTGACAGCGCGATTCTTACGGCGCAAACTTCGCCCGATTACTCGGCGCCGGGACTCCCCGAGCGGCCGACAGTGACCCGGGCCCCGTTTTTTCCCAACAATTTAGGACCACTTTTTGATTTCACTCGGCATCAGTGCGCCGGGTGTTTGCACGCGTGCCTGTTCAAATTCGGATTAGTGCCACTACGCTCACTTGAGAGGAGAAACTCCATGAAAAAATTCGTGATGTCACTTGCCATCGCTCTGCTGGTGATCAACAGCCAAGCCTCGCCCACATTCACAATGGGGTATCCACCGCCGGGAGGTGTAACTCTGGGTCAATTTGGCAACGGCGCCGGTAGCGCGAACGGACAAACCTTTACTTACGCAGGATTCAACAGCTCCGATTATTCCCAGCTTTACTGGGGGCTGAATACCGTCGCGAACGTCGCCGAAAGCGCCGTAAGCTCCACGAACATGGTTTTTTCCGGTTACAACGCTTCCACCGGGATCGCCACGTGGGTTTCCACCGCCGATTGGACTTTCACCGATCCGGCGAACGGCGGCTCCATTGTGGACACTGCCACTCAATTACTCGTGCAAATTCAACCGCTCTCGAATACCAATCCAGGTTTTCTCGGCTCGGGGTTTATCGCCCCCACCACTACCAAGGGCGCTCTCGGCATTTCCGGGAATCCTTCCGAGCCGCTGTATCAGGTCACCGGCCCGTATCAGGTAACCTTCGAGTTTCAAACTTCCGGCGGAGTGGACATCTTTGATTTTAACGCCGCAAACAACGGGGGGCCCGGCGTATACACTTCTGTGGACTTCGAATTCTGGTGGAGCTCGAACATTGTCCACACCAATGCGAAAACAGTTCAAGTAGGCGGCTGCAAAACCAATCTCGTAAACTTTCCCAACATCTCCACCGCACTCGCCTCCGTTTCAGCTAACTCTACGATTGAAGTCTGCCCCGGAACCTATCCCGAGCAATTAACCATCACGCAACCCGTGAAGCTTGAAGGAATCATCAGCGGCGACGCAGACGCTGCAGTCATTACCGTTCCGGGTGGCGGTCTCGCGCAGAACGGAACCTCTGCGGCCGAAGGACCCATCGCCGCGCAAGTCGATATACAGAATGCCGGCGGTTCGGTAACCATTACCAACATAATTGTCGACGGAACCAACGGCACATGTAACACCTCTGGAGATCCTTCTTACGGAATTGCTTTCGAGGGCTCGGGCGGGACCATCACAGATTCCGCCGTTCGAAACGTCACGAATTCCACCTGCAATTCCCTTCCTGGGGGAGCAATTGATGTGGAAGGCGCGTCCGTGAAACTGACGCTGAATAGCATTCACAATTTCAGCGATGTCGGTATCAACGTGAATGCGGGGGCTATCACTGCGGGCTCCAATTTAATTAATAGCGGCGGCACTGGAATTCAGGTGGCCAGTGGAACGGGCTTGTCCATCTCGAACAATACCATCTCAGGCATGAACAATGCCGGTGTCGCCATGGACGCCACTACCACCAGCAAAATCCTGTCCAACAAGATTACTGGTGGTTCATACGGCGTGCAACTTACCGCCAATGCCGGTCCGAGCACGGGAAACTCAGTTCAATCCAACAACATTACCGGCACCACAACAGCCGCGGTGTCGATCAACGATAACGGAAGTTCAGGAGGAAATGGCGTCACCGGCAACACGATCCTCGACGGCAACTGTGGCATCTCCCAAGGAAACGCAATCGGCGATACGCTAACGCCAAACGCTATATCGGCGGTCGTCTCTACTACCTGCCCTTAACAGAACATCGAATGATCGCGCCACCGGGTGGAGGCAGACCAAAAATCTGCCTCCTTCTTTCCCCAACTTGGGGGAACCGCTTCTACGCTTCGTCGTAGGTTTTGATGTACCGCCGTCGCCTTGAGCCGGTATCTTGCCCAGCCCTCTAAGCCCTTTTCCACAGAATGTGCGCTTTCTTCGCTTGGAAAGAACGTGTATCCCGAGCATCCAAATTAGCAGAACAACAGGTGCCAATACGCTGCCTTCGTTCGGCGTTAGAATAAGCGAGCCTGGAAACGCGAGCTGGCACGGCAGAGTCCGCGAATGGAGGCAGTGACGTGAACTCATTTCGTTCCAGGCTTAGTTATCTGGTCCGCCAGCGAAGTTTCCGAGTCGCGCTGTTTCTTTGGGTGCTGATCAGCGTGGCGGCAGTTGTGCTGTGTCATGATATTGCGCGTCGCGGTATTTCAAGCTGAATACGATTGCCACTATGGCCAAGACGAGCGGGCAAAAGATGCTGGCCTCAGGCCCGACCGTTCCGCCGGTCAGCCAGCGCGGCCCACTAAACGATGCGTTGAGAAGATTCTGGGAGGGTAGTAAGCCGCTATTTGGAACACCGTACAAGAACGTCTGACCCCAGTCGTATCCCAGGTGAAAGCCTACCGCACACCATAAATTTCCAGTGCGGCGGAGAAACAGGCACAACAACAAGCCGAAGGCAACCACCGAGAGATCGCCCAGAACGGTTTCTCCGCCATTGGTGCCGTGAACCAGCCCGAATAAACCCGATAACAAAAATGCGGACGGCCAGAATCCCATGCCAGTGGTCAGCGTGAACTGCGGGTATCCGCGAAATAAAAATTCTTCGGCCAAGCCGGAAAGCAAAAATGCCAGCCCCCAGCCGGCCGCTGCGGTGAAAATCGCGGCGCCATGGATCGCCGCAGTTGTGAAGCGCACGCCGTGCAGGGCGAAAATTGCGAGCACCGTGGTGCTGGTCGCAAGCAAGCCTATCAATATTCCAACCCAAAAGTTTTTCCTCAGTGCCTTGCTCCCGGGAAGGCCATATTGGCCCGGCTTGCGGTGTTCCATCTTGCTCATGATCCAGGCCGCAACCGCCAAGATGAAGCAGACAAGAAGATCCGGCGCGATGATTCTCATAGGTGTTAATTGCACCGGGTCCAGCGCGGCCGGGTAGAAGCGCTTAATGATGATTCGCGCTACGGTCGACATTGCCATTATGATCGCTATGAAAATTAGCAGGCGCCATCCCGCGCGTATTCCATTCGGACCGCGAAAAATATTTGTGCCGTTTAAGCGCAACGGCCGCGCCGCACCCGGTTCCTTCGCAAGCAACCCAGGATCCGGCATCCCTGATTCCATAGGCATACTTGTTCTCCCTCTCTTCTATACGCGCACAATGCCCGATAGGTTCAAACGCCGCGTCGCGCGACACGCCGACTGCAAGGAAACGAGCCTCTAGAAATTTGACAGACAATGCGCCAGAAGCCTAAACTCCGTCACTTCGATTCCAACATTCTGCTTCCGAAGGAAGAACTATGACCACGGAACTTCAAGGCAAGATTGCCCTCATTACCGGCGGCACCTCCGGCATCGGACGCGACTCCGCCGTTCTATTCGCGAAGGCCGGCGCAAAAGTTGTGATCGCAGGCCGCCGTGAAACAGAAGGAAACGAAACCATCGATAAGGTCCGTGCCGCCGGCGGCCAAGGCTTTTTCGTCAAAGCGGACGTCTCCAAAGCTTCAGACGTCGAAGTCCTGGTTCAAAAAACCGTGGAAAAATTCGGCCGCCTCGACCTTGCCTTCAACAACGCCGGCATCGAAGGCGTGTGGGTTCCCCTCGTCCAACAAACGGAAGAGGACTGGGACAGCGTTATCGACATCAACGTCAAAGGCGTTTGGCTCTGTCTGAAATACGAAATTCGCCAGATGCTCAAGCAAGGTGGCGGCGGAGCAATCGTCAACATGTCGTCCATCGCGGGGCTGATCGGAAATCCCGGATCAGCCCACTACTGCGCCAGCAAACATGCCGTGATTGGACTCACCAAGACCGCTGCACTCGAATACGCTCGAAGCGGCATTCGTGTGAATGCAGTCTGTCCCGCAGTGATCAAAACGGCCATGGCCGAGCGCGCTTTCGCCGACCCGCAGATCAACAAGTTCGTGCTGTCCCTCCATCCGCTCGGCCGTTTCGGCCAGCCAACGGAAATTGCCGAAGCCGTCGTCTGGATGCTCTCCGACCGCGCGTCTTTCATGACCGGCCAGTCACTCGTCCTCGACGGAGGCTTCCTAGCCGGCCCCAACCCGCCGGCCTAGTCCCTTGTCTGTACAAGTGATACGAAAATCATTCTTGAGGCGCTTGACGCCTTCCTGTTATTGGGATTAGATGTCAACGCAGTGTTTAGAATGAAATCGCTGTGGACACGATATGTTAGCGAAAAGCCCAACGATAAATCGCAAAGGCAGGAAATGGAAGGTATGGGTCGTCGACGAAACGGATGTCACGATCACGGTTCGGGTTCGCCCGCTACGGGTAATGACCCCGATTGAATTCACTTTTCCCTTCCGGGACGATTTCTGATCTCTCAATGGCCTTGCGGCTGAGGCGATAGACCGCTATTTAGAGCGCTAGCACCGATTCCCTAACCACCGTCCCTGCACACCCAAAATAATTCCACCTTCCCCACAAACTTTATGTAATATTTCGCGCGCCCCCTGCGTATCACCAGCAGAACGCCAATACCCATGGACGCCATTACACTAGAAAACGTAACGAAATCCTACGACGCGGTAACCGCCGTCAGCGGAATCAACCTGCACGTCCGCCAGGGCGCCATCCTCGGGTTGCTCGGCCCTAACGGCGCCGGCAAAACCACCACCATTCGCATGATCATGAACATCCTGGTCCCCGACGAAGGCTCCATCCAAGTTCTCGGCCAGCCCGTCAGCGACAGCACGCGCGACATCATCGGCTATCTTCCCGAAGAGCGCGGGCTGTATCCACGCATGAAAGTCCGCGAGATCATCGTTTTCCTCGCAGCGCTTCATGGACTCGCAGAAGACGAAGCGGACCGCCGCGCCAAGGAATGGCTGGAAAAACTGGGCCTTGCTGAATGGTCCGAGAAAAAGCTAATCGATCTTTCCAAAGGCATGCAGCAAAAGGTTCAATTCATTACCGCTGTAATTCACAAGCCGCCGCTGGTGATTCTCGACGAGCCTTTCTCCGGCCTCGATCCCGTGAACGCCGCCACCGTAGAAGAAATCATGATCGACATGCGCGCGGGCGGCTCCACTATCGTCCTCTCCACTCACCGTATGGAGCAAGTCGAACGCATGTGCGATTCGATTTGCTTGATCGACAAAGGCCGTAAGTTGCTCGATGGCGACCTTCGCGCGATTAAGCAGTCTTACGGAAAAAATACTTTGCACATCGAATTCACCGGCAGCGACGCTTTCCTGAAACATCCCGCAATCCTTAGCATGACGCGCTTGGGAAACGGAGTGGAAGCTAAACTAAAGCCCGGCGCCGACCCCCAGGAAATCCTGAAAGCGGCCGTGCAGGAAAATGTCAGCATCATTCGCTTCGAACTTCTCGAGCCTTCTCTCAACGAAATCTTTATCGACAGGACTTCCCGTGCGTAAACTTCGACTCATCGTCAAGCGCGAATATTTGACGCGCATCAAGACCAAGGGCTTCATCATTGGAACGATCCTGGTCCCGCTAATTGGTCTGGCGTTCTGCCTGCTGATTATTTTTCTGGTGAACCACAAGCCCACGCACAGCATGCGGCTGGTAATCGTGGACAATTCCGGCACGCTCGCGCAGCCTATCACCCAAGGTTTGGACGCCAAACTCGAAAACGGCCAACCTGAATTCAACATCGTGGAGACCATCATGCGCCCCGCTTCGCCCGACGCCGTTCAGCAAGACTTGCGCGCGCGCATAAACGCCGAAAAGATCGATGCCTACCTCTGGATTCCCCGCGATCCCAAAGACTCGTTCGAACTACACATGCGCAATCCCGATAATTTCAGCCTGATCGGCCCGCTTTCCGGCGCTGTCGATCAAGCCGTGATTTCCGCCCGACTCAGCGAGCGCGGCGTCCACCTGGATGACATCAAATCCATCCTCCGCGGCACCGACCTCAAGCTCATGAAGATTAGCGAAACTGGCGAAGCCGAAGAAAAAGGCCAAAGCATCGGCATCGCCGTCGCTTTGGTGGTGCTGCTTTACACCGCGCTGCTCATGTACGGCATCATTACCATGCGCTCGGTGCTGGAAGAAAAAACCACGCGGACCATGGAAGTTCTCATCTCCGCCGTGCGTCCTTTCGAACTTCTGTGCGGAAAAATTCTTGGCGTGGCCGCTGCCGCGTTCACCCAATTCGCTGTATGGATGATTTCCACCGCGCTCCTTTTCACTTACGGCGCGCTGGCTGCCATGGGCATGGGTGGAACGGCCATGTCTGGCGTCCACGTTCCGATTTCTCTGGTGCTCTACGCCACAATCTTTTTTATCGGCGGGTATTTTCTGTATTCCTCCATGTTCGCCGCGATCGGCGCAGCCTGCTCCAACGAACAGGACGCGCAACAATTGCAATGGATCGCCATGGCTCCGCTGGTTTTCTGCATGGTCATCTACAGCATGGTGCTCAACGATCCCACGTCTACCGCCTCGGTGGTGCTCTCTGAAATTCCTTTTTTCGCGCCAGTCCTGATGGCTCTGCGCATCTCGCTGCAGACGCCGCCGGCGTGGCAAATCGTCTTGTCGCTCGTCCTGCTCGTACTCACCACCGTCGGCACCATTTGGGCCTCGGCAAAGATTTATCGCGTGGGCATCCTGATGTACGGCAAGCGCCCCAGCTTAGTAGAAATGTTCCGCTGGCTCCGCTACTCATAGCGCCGAGTCTGGCTCGCGACTCCCACATTTAGTTTTTCCGTTGATCGCGATATATTACCGGCGCGCAGAACCTGGTCTCCGCAGCAACCATTCCCTCGAAGGAGTAGTTCGATGCATACGCGATTCGCAATCCGCCTGGCACTAATCTCGGCCCTGCTGCTTCTACCCGGCGCATCAACCGCAGGCACCCGCTACGACGGCGATTGGGCCACGCACATGGCCTGCGAAGCACACGGAGAAACTCCCGCGTACAAATTTCAATTTCCCAGCAGCATCAAAGACGGCGTCTTCCACGGACAGCACGGCGAAGAAGGCGGCCCTGGCTACCTCGTTATCGACGGAAAAATCGCGGATGACGGCAGCGCCAAGGTGGAAGCCAAAGGCCACGTCAGCCAGAACCACGCGCACGGAGTTTTCGCGATGAAGGGCAACAACTATAGCTACAACATCAAAGCTCACTTCGAAGACACTAAGGGCAGCGGCACGCGCGACGAAGGCGCCGGCATCCTGGGCCGCGCCTGTACCTTCGAATTCGTAAAGCAAACCGCCCCCGCAACACCGTCGCCCGCTACCCAGGACGCTCCACCCGCCGCGCCCGCGCCGCCCACAGACTCGAAACCCCCGGACGCCGCCAAACCAAACTGAAACGCAGGCAAGCCGAAGCTCTGAGCTCGAGCGGAGATCCGCGCATTTCTTTTGGTTTTGCCGTGTCATCCCGAAATCCACGCCGTTCGCGGATCGCCTTGAGGGACCTGCTGTTTCTGTCGTGCTTGGCGCCGGGCGTTCACACGCCCCCGCCCCACTCCCGCGCTTTCCTTCCGCTCCAAACGGAGTTAGACTTGCGCCATCTCGCTCCCCCAGACCAGCGTTGCAGGAGGCCACCATGCACGCACGCGTCACGCAGTTCAGTATCCCGACTGAAAAGTTGAATGAATTCCGCGAGGCGCTCAATTCCGCGATCCCGCTCATGCGTCAACGCAAAGGCTTCCAGGCGCTGCTCGTTTTGCGTGTGGAAGAATCCAACCCGCCCGACGTCCGCGTAATGACTTTATGGGAAACGCAGGAAGCCCTGCACGAAAGCGAGAACAGCCTGCTCTTCTACCAGGCCCTCGCGCGCGCCCTGACTTTTGCCAAAGGCTTTCCCGTAATGCGCGAAGAAGAAGTGATGCTCTACGACTTCGGAAAGGCCGCCGCAGCCTCCGCAGCCTTGTCCTGAATCAGAGACAAACGATATGGCCGAGGGTGCGCCATCACACGACGACCCACCCTCGCGTTTCGCAAAAGCAATTCCGCTTAGTGCCCCTTCACCCCATGAGTTTCCATTAACGCATCTATGAAAGCTCCCGTGATCGCGCCGTAGTTCTTAACGCGGGTTAACTCCGTGCCGCTACTTCCGGCTACATCCACCTCAGAGAAAGCCCCGTTGGAATATATAAAGCCGTGCAAGACTCCGGCCGCGTCCTGGTAATAACCCGAGATTTCCCCCTGGGTGTTCACCCCTATAGGTTCGGTATTGTGGCCCAAAGGAAAAATCAACGAGGTAAAAACGCCGCCTTTAAGCGTAAATCCATAGGTATTGTTCATGGAGTCCTCCCAGATCCCGACGATTTCACCCGAGGAGTTGATTCCCGCGGCGATTGTGGTGCTGGCGCCTGGGTAGTCAATTTGAGTGAACGTGCCGCCATTGTCCAGGAAGCCATGCAAGATTCCGGCTGCGTCGGTAAAACCGCCCACCATTTCTCCAGAATCATTGATGTCAAATACGTCGGTGCCGTTCGCGCCTGGGTAATCAACATCGGTGAAAGTTGCGGCCGTGTCCAAAAAACCGTGGGCAACCATTGACGAGTCTGTATAAAAGCCCACGATCTGGCCGGAAGTGTTGATTCCGGTGGCCGCGGTGGCCCCGCTGGACGTCGCACCCGGAATATCCAGCAATTCGTAAACCCCGCTCTTCGCAATGAAGGCGGTCTCGGGTGATGGCGGAGTAGTGGCAGTGCCGGTGGGATCGAACTGTAGAAAGCCCACGATAGTCGTATTGTTGCAATCGAACGCGACCGAACTTGCCGCGCCCGGATAGTCGGTGGTGACAAACGCGTAAACCTTAGCGCTCGCCGAGTGCGCGACTTCCTGTTTTGCGCCACCCGTTTGTCCCGCATTCTGGTTGGCATGCGGATGGTACCCGGGAAGATACTGCAGCACTTGCTCCAACGGCGGCAGATTGGTCTTAACTTCCGGAGTCGTTTGAGACCACGCAGGGGTGACTGCTGCAAACAAAAGAACGGCCAGAATTACCTGCAAACCCGTAGTGCTTTTCATCGGGATATCTCCTTTTTAATTTCGTTTCGGGGCCTGGCCTTGTTGCGGCAGTCCACACACCTGCGCCTGCTCGCAACGCTTAATGCATAGGTTCCGATGGAAGGCCGTCTATCGAGCGGGAGTCTGCGCCAAGTGCTGTCGCAAGGTCAATGCACAGCGTCTGACTTTCAGGTGAAAGTTAGGTGAACCGCTAAGCATAAGAGCGATGATTAGTTAGAATCCGCCGGAAGGAATGTAGTTTGCGACACGCAAGCGCAAGGCTCAGTTCATTAATATTGTATTCACACGCGCGTGGCGACGGCTGTTCGGGCGCAAAGCCCCATCATGCGCAATCGGGAACCGCAAAGGATGCGCCGGGCCTTGCAGGTTCCCGCCGTCGGTTGTCTACTCCAGGAACATGCTGAACGCGTTAGGATCGTCGACCACCACATTGGCGGTGATTGTAACAATTGCTACACCGGTAAAAGCACTTTCGCACGATTCAATACTACCGCTGCGCACCATCCATGGCTGTTGGCTCTTACTCCAAAACTCCACCGCAGGCAGGGTAGGCGTTCTCGACCGCTTCACCGCGCCGCAACACAGCAGTCCCACCAAAGACATCATGTAGCGCACGTTTGTCCGCCGCCAACCCGATCCGCAGCGATTCGCAGAAAAAATAAAACAATCCCACATACGGCACGTTGATCAACAGCCGTCCCGCTGCAAACCTCCGCGTCGCCTGCCAAAATCCAATGCGCTTCCCATTCACATCCGCCACATAAAGATTCAGCATGCGCTTCCCCACCGTCGAACGCGACCGCGAACTTTCCATCAGCGCAAAATACAGCCAACTGCTCACCACAAAAAATACCAGCACCGCAAAAAGAAAAGGCCGCCCAAACCCCTCGATGATCCCACTCTGCGGCATCCCCGGACGCAGCGCCAGAAACACGCGCCAACTCCCCACCGCCACCGACAAAAACGAAACCACCATCGCCAGAAGTACGGCCAAAATCACAAAATCAATAATCGCCGCCCAGCACCGAATCCAAAATCCCGCCCGCATCTCGTCAGTAACCATCATTCACCTCCGTTTGTAATCGCCGCAAGTCGCAACATTACGCCATTGCTTTTTTAAAGTTGTCATCTGGACATCATTTGGCTTCTGCAGGACCCCGTTTTCCCTTTGTGCTTAAATGTTGCGCCCCATTTACCAGGCAGCCATTAAATTCTCTTTATATTTTATTGGCAGGGATACTGTAGAATCCGCATAATGAAACAATCAGTACACATCCCTGGACTCATCGACACCAAACGCGCAGCAATAGTGGTGTTATGCCTTACCGGCTTTCTAATGCTGAATAGGTTCCGGCAGGGGTTCCGCCCTCAACGCGGGTCTTATTGGCTTTTCGATACTCGAATGTTCCTTTCTACCCGAGCTGCTATGACGGTGAATTTAATCTTCTACGTGTATCTATTCTGGATAGGAATAGCTCTTTACCGGGCGGCACGAGGCACTGAGCGCCTGATAGTAATTGGCTGGTTCGTGCCCATTTTTCTTGGCCCCATCCAATACCTTTTCTCAATTTCTCTTTCGGTCATCGGATTCCTAAACTTCGTCGCAGTATTCTCGGCATTTCTCGCTTCTGCATATATTCTCTTCAAAGTTTCGGCCGTCGGCCCGCCCCAACTTGACAATCAAAACTCATAGTCATTGATATGCAGCTCCCCAATTAGCAAATACTTTTCGTCTGGTGCGCTAAGCTCACCGAACACGTCCAGCAGTCGATGCGATATCCTAAGGCATGCCTATCGTCTTCGTCATCGCCACCGACTGGCAACTTCGCGCCACCGTCCGCGCCGAACTTCGCGAGCTCAACATCGACGCGCTCGGCATGGATTCCCCCCACGACGCCGGCCGCGCCCTCGCCGCAAATCAAATGCCCGACGCCATCGTGTTGGAAGCAACTGCCGACCTAGCCGCCAATCCCGCAATGCAAAACCTGATCAAGCGCATCCCCACAATAGTGATCGCCTCCCGCACTGAGTCGGTCTCGTCTCTGGCTACATACGTAGACGCCCTCGCGCCTGGATCAGTTGTGCTCCACCGCCCCGTCACAGTGGGAGACATCGTCAACGAAGTCCGCGCCATCCTGGCTCGCGCTCAATCAGCGTAGTCTCCATGCACTCAATTACGAAACCCGTATCAACGCCTTCCCGCGCAACCCGCCCTTCTTCAACTTCTCGATAATCTCCCCGGCCTTTTCCAACTCAACAGTAGCCGTAATCCGCGCCGTGATCACGCCGTCCGCCATCATGCGCGCCACTCGCGTCAATCCTTCCGTGTTCGACAGAGGATTGGTCAGCCCGGCAATGTTGTGCGCCGTGATTTTCCGTTCGGCGAACCACTTCTCATCCGCTGCATAAATCGTGGAGACCAATTTGCCTCCAGGCTTCAGAATCTCGGCATCGCGCCCAATCGCGTCCTTACCATTCACCAGATCAAACACTGCATCAACGCCATCCGGATGAGCTTTGTGTATCGCCGCGATCACATCACCTGCTTTCGTGTCGTAAACTTCTTCCGCGCCGAGCCGCTTCGCCTCGTCCGCATCGCCGCGAACCGTCGCGATCACATGCGCCCCCATCGAACGCGCCATCTGCACCGCGTATCCGCCCACGCCTCCCGTCGCTCCCATCACTACCACCCGATGCCCGCGAGCTACGTCCAACATTTCCAATGACGCGAGCGCCGTGATCATAGTCGGATTGGAGACGATTACCTTAAGCGTTCCGTCAACCCGCGCGGAAGAGGCCGCCACCCAGTCCTCGTATCCCCTGAAGTCGGAGAACGCGATTCCGCCCGGCGATATCAGCGAGTACTTGTCCTGCGCGTGCTCCTGCGCGTGGTCTTGCGCGTAAATGATCGTGGCGCCGACGACGGCGAGCACCGCAGTGGCTATCGCAATAGCGAGCTTGCTCTTGCGCTCCATGGCCAATCCCCTCTCATCGAGAATTTCAGTTTTGGCTCAGAGATTGGGCACAGCATATCACACCCACTTTGTTGCCGCGGACGTTGTCCAAGTCTCGATTAGCCGGAAAACCGGATATTTGAATTACAGCTTTACATTTCCAGTAAATGCCGCGTTAATCAGGACTTTGGTCCGAAATATCTGATTCCAACAAATCTCTGCGCCGCCCTGTCGTCTTTTGCCCGCCATTTTCGATTTCCCTAGTAGAGGCCCTCTGAAGGTTCCACGTAGCGAGTGGCACACGCGTGTGCAACCCGCTGCCAGTACCCTACGGCCCCGAAACGCAAAATCCATGAACTGCGGAGTAGGCGATTCTAAGAAAAGGAGAATAAAGATGAACTTCAGCCCAAACTCAAAATGGGGGTTTTTAACGCCGGCCGTAATTGCGTTCTTCGTGTTGTGCAGTCTCCCGCACGTCACTAAGGCGCAAACTGACAAAGCTGCGCTGGCAGCTATGTACAGTTCTTCCGCCACAGTTTCGACCGGCATTGCCGGAATCAGAACATTTCCCGCCCCGCCAGAGGGCTTCGATCCACTTGCTGCCGCAGATTCAGACCTTGCCCGTTACGGCTACCCGCCGCACCCGGATCCGCAGGCCAATCCGGATGGTTATGCGATATGGGCAAGAAATGCGAGAGCGTTCAACCACCGTCCGGTGAGCTTGTCCAAAGATATGGGGGCATATAACGGCCCGGCGCAGCAGGTGCCGGCACCTCCAGGAGCCAGGTCGGCGGCTCTGTCGGGCGGTGAGGCGGGGCCTACGACCGGCTACGCGTCCAACTGGAGCGGCGTGGTAAACACGAACAAACTGACGAAGTGGAACACGAACACCTCATTTGACCTGGTTGTTTCCGAGTTCAATGTGCCGGTAGCGCAACAGCCCTTCGGCGCTTGTGACGGTGGATATGATTGGCAAGTGAACTGGAACGGAGTGGACGGTTGGGGCAGTGGCGACGTGGTGCAAGGTGGCAGTTCGTCGCAGGCCTACTGCAGCGGCGGCACCAAGCTAGAGTTTTACTGCGGCTGGGTTGAGTGGTATCCAAGTTACCCGATCATTTGCGAGTTTAAGGTGAACCCGGGTGACGTGATGTACGCGGACAGTTTTGCTACCGCCGGAACCGCAGACCAAACCGTGTGCATCTCGGATCAAACACAAGACTTCGGGGCTTGCTACACTCTGTCCTACGTTAAGGGACCCGGTGTGATTGGCAACAGCGCCGAGGCCATCGTGGAAAGGCCGTGCTGTGTAGGCCCAAACAACTACCCGTTAGCCAACTATGTTGCCGATTTCTGGTATCCCAGCTTCGCGTACGATGGGCACGATACCGAGTTCTTCCCCGACAGCCAGAGTACATCCACAGTTATAGTCAACATGCTGGATGATCTCGGCGACCAGGTGATTTCCTATGCAGTGCCTGGCACGGCGGGAACCGGTGAAGGAAAGCTCGGTATTACCTTTTTTGACGAGAACTGCGCGCGCGACGGTGGCTGCACGCCCTAACCGCGATCATCTCTTGCCGTCAGGAAAGTGGAAAGGCTCAGAGTAACAAAAGGGCGCTTCGCGGTTGTTGACGCGGGGCGCCTTTTTACATCGCGTCGGATAAACGGATATTACAGCTTTACATTTCCGGCAAATGCGTTAATCAGGGCTTAGCGTCTCTGGCATTAATCTGATCTCGGCAATCATGCTGTAAAACCGCAAAGGGCGGCGTCGTTAGCAGATTCTTCCGCCTCGAGATTATGTGGGCATCCGTTCGACCCATTTAGCGCGAAATGCGGGAGCCGGGAATGGATCCGCAAAGTATTGCGTTTCGCGCGCAACTTTGTCGCCGCTGAACTCCATGATGCTTACGGTGTAGGACGGCTTGGCGTCATACATCAGAATGAATTCGGTGACCCAAAGATCGCCGCTGCCGACGATTCGCCGGATATTAAACCGCTTTTTGTTCGGCTGACTCTCGCGCTGGCCCTGTATGTTAGCCCGACCGCGGGTTCGCTCGCCTGATTGCGGGTAATCGAGCACCGCGTCCTCGCGATAGATGAGGTGCTCCGTTACAAAATCGTTGGCATCGGACGCAGCCCAATGCTGGTCCAGCGCCGCGCGGATCGCTTGATCTCGCGCTGCAGGGTCCTGCTGCTTCTGTTGTTGACCATTCATCTTCAGCCTCCAATTTGACAAGAAGCTAAATGTCTTGGCGGAATCGAAACTATTCAGGCTCCCGCTACGATTTGTTGTTTCGCGGATCGTCTTTGGGGTTGAGGTATTCCAGTCCGAGCGGGCCTATTGCGGTGATTTGCGTGACGTACTCGCCGGATTTCGCCCAGTGGAAATGGTGCGTGTTGCCGGGGAGAATAATCACGGCGCCAGGCGGATAGGCTTGGAGCTTACTCGCGTCGAATTCATCACCCAGTCCGATATAAAACACGCCGGAAATCACGGTATAGACGCGGTCCTCCGGGTGCTTGTGAGGCATCAGCTTCGCGCCGTGCGGCGCTTTGACCCGGATGGTATAAGGACCGGGCTGCGAGGGCTGACCCACGACGACGGCCAGCAGGACGCCATGCGGAAACGACGGGAACGGTTTCCAATCGACATCGTCGGGCAAGATGGTTTTGAAAACATCCTGCCCGAGTTGGTGAGGCCGGACTTCGCCTTGCTGTGCACGTTGTGTGCCGCTGGTTTCCTGAGACATACAATCCTCCTTCGAGTAGAAATTTTGAAAATATCACCACAGCCGTGCGCGAGGAAACATTCGCACAGCGGTCGATGTGGATTAGGTCTGCGGAAATCCGAACAACAACCACGACCGCATGCCATCCGTGCCGACCCCGGCACGTGAGATCGGCACTCTGTCCGACCTCGGTAATGCAACCGTCAGATCGCGGACCTGGACCGGTTAGTGCGCTGACGCCGACTTCTTCTTCGCATCGAGCGCCGGTAGAAGAAGTTTCAGAAGCGCTTGATCCGAGAATGGGTTCTGGCCTGAGATAAGCTCGCGATCGTGAAGGACGTAGCTCTGCCATGGAGCGACCACGCTCACGTCGCCGCCCGCCGTACGCAAGGCAAAGTCCGGGTAGAAGAGAACCTTGCCACCAATCTCAAGCGGCTCGCGCTGCTGCTCTTCCGCTGTCGAAAAGATAGTCATCTTATATCCAGCAT
>JBAVQB010000035.1:0-69388 GCA_049693615.1 Candidatus Acidiferrales bacterium
GGGCGCCGGACGTGCGGCAGCGGGCTGTGCCGCAACGGCCAGCCGCGACGGTTTCGATTTTGCCGCAGCAGTCTCCGCCTTCTTCGCTTCAGCCGCAGCTTCTTGCGCCGCCAAGCCGAGAAAATGCTTCCGCACCAACTCAGCGTGAGAATTATCGATCGAGCTCGAGTGCGTCTTCTTTTCAGTAACGCCAATTTCTGGCAAATACTCGATCAAAACTTTCGCCTTGATCTCGAGTTCCCTGGCGAGTTCGTTTATTCGGACTTGATTGGAATCTGCCATCAGCCTCTTTTCTTCACGATCTCCATCATCTGCTTCTAGCTCGATACGTTATTTCTCTACGTTTTCTTCCGAGCCTTCTGTTTCTTCGCCGCCTTCCACAGAATGGCGCCGCGTCTCTTCTCCCGGCAATTCCCGCGTGTCTGTGCCGCTGGGTGAATCCAAAGGCTCCACGTAGCGCACGTTCGTCAGGTCCGATGTTTCAGAAGCTTCGCCCTTTTCCGGTGAATCAGGCGACTGAGAAGTCTCCCCAGTTTCAGGTTCCTCTAAAATCTCCGGCGTTTCACCCGCTTCTGGCTCAGAAGATTGCTCGCCAGCTTCCGGAGTTTCTTGTATTTCTCCCGGACCCTCGGGCTTCTCCACACTCTGCGCCGTGCCTTCCCCGCCAGCTTCCAGAGCATCAGCGCCCTGTTCGGGTGCGGCCAGAGCCTGGGCCTCAAGTGCCTCGAAGTACGCGGCAACGGACTGGTGAATCTTCTCCACCATTTTTTCGCCGATGCCTGGAATTTCCACCAACTGCTCCGGAGTCATGTCCGCAAGCTTCTCGACGGAAGTGATCCCTGCAGCTTCGAGCTTCTCAATCGTCTTAGGCCCCACCCCCTTCAACTCCGCGAGCGGCGTGCCGGGCGCCGTCAGCGCGGCCATCTGCGCTTCGATCTCGCGACGCTTCTCTTCTTCGCTCTTGATATCGATGTTCCAGCCGATCAACTTGCTGGCGAGCCTGACGTTCTGCCCCTTCTTACCGATCGCGAGAGAAAGCTGTGTATCCTCGACGATCACTTCCAGTCTTTTTTCTTCCGGATCTACAACCTGCACGCGCGTAACCTTCGCCGGGCTTAACGCCTTCTGCGCGAACGCAATCGTCTCTTCGTTGTACGGAATAATATCGATTTTCTCGCCGCGCAGTTCGCGAATGATGGACTGTACGCGCATGCCCTTCATGCCCACGCAAGCGCCTACCGGATCCACGTCTTTATCGCGGCTTTCCACGGCAATCTTGGTGCGCTCGCCCGCTTCACGTGCCACAGCTCGTATCTGCACCGTGCCGTCATAGATTTCTGGCACTTCCATTTCGAACAGCCGCTGCACCAGAGCCGGATCAGCACGCGACACAACCACTTGCGGCCCTTTCGCTGCACGCTCCACCGCGCGAATCGTAACGCGCAGACGGTCTCCTACGTTGTAAGCCTCCAGCCGTGATTGTTCCCGCTTCGGCAAACGCGCTTCCGTGCGCCCCAGGTCCACGATGATGTCCGGACCTTCCATGCGCTTTACCACGCTATTGATCAGCTCGCCGACTCGTGTATGAAACTCGTTATAAATCGTATCGCGTTCAGCCTCGCGCACTTTCTGCAAAATCACTTGCTTGGCTGTTTGCGCCGCGATCCGTCCCAGCACGTCCGTAGGCTTCGCTTCGATTACTTCGCCGCCCACTTCAATTTCGGGCTGGCGCTTCTTGGCATCCCCGAGGGAAATCTCACGCAGAGGATCGGTGACTTCCTCGACTACCGTGTGGACTGAATACACGTCCACCTGGCCGGATTCTGGATTGAACTTCGAGCGGATATCTTCCTCTGTGCGGTAATATTTCCGCGCCGCCACCACCATCGCGTCCTCAATCGCCGCGACGATGATCTCCGGTTCAATGTGTTTTTCCCGGCTGATCTGCTCGATTGTCTGGTACAGCAGACTCGCCATTTGCGTTTCTCCAGGACAACATTCCTACAAAGTTTAGATGCGTCTACCGCTTCAAAAATCTCGCCCGCTGCTGAGCCGCTTTGCAAATTCCTATAGCTCAACGACCAGATTCGCTTTCTTGATTCCGCTGAACGGTACAGCCAGCTCACGATCCCTGACGTTGAGCTTCACCATTCCGTCCGCATAGCCCGCCAAGCGCCCTTCGAAATAATTCTGGTTCTCGAGCGGCTCGGTTAGCCAAACCTTCGCCAGCCGCCCCACAAACCGCTCGTAGTCCGCCGGCCTAATCAGCTTACGATCCAGCCCCGGGGAGCTAACTTCCAGAACGTAGCTCGGTCCCGGTATTAGGTCCTCTACGTCCAGAATCACGCTCAGTTGCTCGCTCACCCTCTCACAGTCTTGATGGGTGACACCGAGCCCCTCCGGGTTCTGCGGGCCGGGCAAACGGTCGATATAGACCCGCAGAAGCCGCTGTTTGCCGATCTTCCATTCAACGTCGAAAATCTCGAGGCCCAGCGAACCCGCCACTCTCTCCGCTGCCTCTCGAACCTTTTCCAATTGCATTCAATTCAACCGGCCGGCTAAGAACCCGATATTTCGGGCGCCCACACCATCAGCCCCTAGCCGACGCTCGCAGACAGCCCGGCGCGGGCGCCATTCTCGGCGCCAACAAAAAAGTGGGCTCGCGCCCACTCGGACATGCGACCGTTCTAGAAGCACTCCAGTATAATTTCCCGGCCCCGAAAACGCAAGGCCGCCCTAAGCAGGGCACAATGAGGCTGGCGCCAGTACTTCTAAACTCGTCGCAACTACCGGAAAACAAAAAGGCCTCGCTGCGGTTCACGCTGCGAGGCCTTTCATAGAATGGCTTGGAGTTCGTGACTAGTGAGGAGCGGGTTGCTGTTGTGCCGGCGTTGCAGGTTTCGGCGTCGTTGACCGAGGAGCTGCGGGCCGGGCGGCTGCCGCGTTCTTCACCGGATAGCTCTGGTCGTAGAGCTTGATGATGTCCTGCGTGACGTCCACCGTGTTCGCAGCGTAAATCACCGGAGTGTTCTGCGCCGAAGTATCCAGCACCACGCTGTATCCATTCTCTTTCGAATACTTGTCGAGAACGTCGATCATCTTACGGCCGATGGTGTCCACAATCTCGCGCTCGGCTTCGTTAAAATCATCCTGCGAATCCTGCTGCTTGCGCTGATAAGTGCGCGTCAACTGATCGCCTTCGCGGGCCAAACGCGCCTTCTCTTCGTCGCTCAACGTATTGGACGTCGTCCGCAGACGTGTCTGCAAATCCTCAATCTGCTTGCGCAGATTGTCCAACTCCGTCTGCCGCGGTGCAAACTTCGATTGCAACTCGTTCGCAGCCTGTTTGCCTTCCGCCGTGCTTTGAATCGCCACTTGCACGCTAATTACGCCCACTTTCGCGGCCGCCGCGCCGCTCGATTGCGCCCAAACCGCAGGCACCACCAGCAACGCCGCCATGGCCGGAATTCCAAATCGAATCTTCATTCTCACTCCTTGTTCGAATATTTCGCTTTACGCAAACCAGGAATTATAGCCGTCCCCCCAGAAACAGGTCAATCGGATTTCCTACGTGCGCTTATTAGTTCGGATGCCCCGGTGCAAAGAGAGGTTGGCCCTCGCCACCCAGGCCAAAAACGATCCAGGTCTCAGTGCGGCAGAGGTACCAACAAAACACGGTTATTGCTCTGGTCCACAAGAACGCCCAAATTCATTTTAAGGTCAATGGCTATTGAATTGGGCCCAACAATTACAGACGAAGGCTGTACTAACCCTCCTACGCCCAGCACGTCCCGGACTTTAGGCCCCGCACACATCGGCGGAGCATTCAAGACCGGAGGACATACATAACTGACAATCGAAATCGTATTGCTTCCTGCATTATCGGTTGCCAGCGTGCTGGTCTGATAGTTGTAATCCAACGAAGTAGGATCGATCCCTACCCGAAACGGCGTCGAAATGAAGGTATTGGGGTCAATGATAAACACTTCATTCACCACACTGTCCGTCACCAGAAAATCCTGATTTAGCGGATCGAACACCGCGCCCGTCGGTAATTGGAAATTCGAAACCCGATTAACAATGGAGTCGGTATCTGAGTTCAGCAAATCGACGCTGCTTGCGGAAGATGCCGTAGGCACGGCCGCAACGTTATTCGTGACGACCAACCCAGGAATCGGCGGCGACACTAGCACAGGGGCCATCGAAACCGCATCCGGGAATTGGTCCACCGTCACCGTTGCTCCCAGCGTCCCTATCGTTCCCGTGGTCGGAAGGGTAACAAAGCTAACGTCATTCGATAGCGTATTGGCAGTAGCTGCCGTTGCCGTATCGGAATTCGTCCCCACGCCGGCAGGTCCAAGGCATGCACCGCAGGAGATTGTAGTGGGCGACGCGAAAGTACCGTCGATCCCGGCCTCATCAAGGATCGTCACGTTGTTGCTTCCGTTGTTAGTCACCACCGCCAGCCCCAGCCGCGCAATCACTGACACTCCCTCGGGATTGGAACCTACTGGCATCTTGGGTTCGGTCAATAGGGGCATCCCTGTAATCAGATTCAATATCGACACGGTGTCATCCGAAAAGTTGGTCACTACCGCTTGATCCAGATCCTGATCGATCGCTACTGCTATAGGAGTGTTCCCAACCGGAACAGCCTGAATTATCGTCAACTCGGCGGTGTTCGACCACTGCCCACCGTTCTGCACGTAAACAATATAGTTCCGCGCGTTCGTAAGCATGGAGGCAGGGACTGTGGCAACGATCTGCCGGTCGCTCACAACGGTCACATCTCCGGCCGGCAGCGGCGCGCCATCCAGCACCACCTGCGCGGATCCCGTGAATCCAATGCCATTGATCGTCAGCGTCAAACCCGTCGGTGGATTCGTCACAAACGCGACAGCCGGATTCGACTCTACGATCTGCAATGTCCGGAACTGCCCGGGAGTGCCCAAGGAAACAACTGATACAGTATTGTTGCCTTGATTCACCACGTAAGCCTGATTCGTTGCCGCGTCGATCGCTACTGCCTCCGGCATGTTCAGACCGGTAACCGTCTGCAACACAATGCTGTTTTCCATGTCCACGATCGCCGCCGTATTAGCCAGGCTGTTAACCGCGATACCCACGTTCGATAGCGGATTGATAGCCGACGCCACGAAACCTGGCGCTTCCATGGGTGTCCCGTTCAGCAAAAATGGAACGTTGCTCACCGTATTGTCGAGCAAGCTGTACGTCGTGAGGGAGTCGTTGTTCGTGACGCTGCTATTTGGATCGGTCAGGAGCGCTTGATGCGTTTGACCGTTAATGCCTACTCCCTGGCTGGATGTTGAGACGGTTAGATCGCCAATCACCACCGGTGGACGGCCAATATCTCCTGGACTCGGATCACGCCCGAGGTCCACGATGTTTATCGTGCCGGAGCCGCCCGGAGTCACAAGCGCCCAGTTCAATCGGGGATCGATGGCCACGGACGGAGTCGGCCCTGTTCCATAAGGGGTCAAAGTGCCGCCGATTTGTTGCACGAGCACAGGCGCGCCGCTGGAAAGGTCCAGGATCCATGCTGTATTTGTGGTTTGTTGGGTTACGATCGCGCGATGTGTAAGCGGATTAATCCCGATGGAGTAAGGTAAGGCCACTGTGTTCGGCGGAACAGAAGTGTCTGGCAATGCCAGCGTTGTGGTTGCCAGCGTAGTCAGGTTAATTGCTGTAACGCTGTTCCCGCCATTCGCTTCGGCGCCATTGTTCACCACTACTGCAAGATGCTGCGGCAACTGGTCGTCGATAGCCACACTCGTCGGATTTGGCCCCACAGTTACCGGAGAGCCTGCCACCTGTGTATTCGTTGCCAGATTAATGATGCTGACGTTGTTCGATCCCGTATTCGCAACCACCGCAAGACCCAACACCGGATCAATCGCAATCGCCGATGGAGTCATCCCCACGTTGATCGACGTACTCGGCGCCGACGGAAACGATGTAGGTTCTACTCCGATATTCACGCCGGAAATTCCCGGGTTCGGCGGCACCACATCCGTGTTTTCCACGACGATCGGGTAAAGTCCCGGAGGACCCCAATCGGCGGCCGGAATGGTGACCTGCAGCACGCGCGTATTACCTCCGGCGCTCTGGCTGACCTGTTGCGCATTAAAGAAAATTTCCGTGGACGGCGAGAAATACCCGCCGGTAAGGGTCACGCCTACGTTCGCGGAATTACCGATGAAGCTGTCGGGCGTGGAAGCCACCAGAGCGGGACGTGATGGATTGACCGTAAGTGGGACTGGGAGCGAAAGATCTCCATTTTGCCGTTGCACCAAAATTTGAACGGACCCCATCGTAGCCAACTGCGCGGCCGGGATAGTGGCGCGCAGCAGCGAGGTCGTCAGGAAAATTGTCGGAATTGGAACCCCATTCGCCAGCACCGTGCTGGTGGACAAGAAATTCTCTCCGTTCAAGTAAATATCTTGTTGCACCGAACCTTCCTGCGTTGTAGTCGGCGCAATCGAACTGAGCGTGGGATCGCTCCCCCCGGCGATGGTCACACTTGCCGTCGCGGACTGCGAGGTGTCCGCCGCCGAAGTCGCCGTGATCGTCACAGCGCCCGGCGAAACCAACGGGGCAAAATAAGTGCCCGCAGGCTGAGGTGGGTTGGTGCACAGATTCTGCGTGTCGTTACTGCTCGGACATATAATTCCGATGGTCGAATTGCCGCCGACCACCGTCATGCTGTCCGCCGTTACGCTCCAGGTTACCGCTGTATTAGAGCTCCCGTTCACTGTCGAGCTGAATTGAAGCTTTTCTCCCGGATTGATGGTAGCTGTCTTCGGCTCAATGGAAACGCGGACGCCCGTACCTACCACAACGTAGCTGAGACCGTAGATGTTCGTGTTTACTGTGCTTTGCGCCGCAACCACGAAAACGCTAGGGGAAGGCGTGGGCGGTGCCACGTAGAGTCCGGTCGAACTTATCGTTCCAAAGCCTGTTAGCTGACCGCAATTTACGGGTATTGGGTTTGTTACCGACGTATTCGTGGGAGGAAGACAAATGAACCAGTTCACCGTTGTTGTGGACGCGCCGGTAACGGTCGCCTGGAATAATTGTTGGTTACTAATCAGCACGGTCTGTGGTGATGCCGCCGTTCCGGTCGGAGTCACCGTAACGCCCACCGGCGTGGAGTTGCCGCCGCATCCAGCCACGCAGGCTGCCAGAACAATCGCCGCGCCTATTTGCCAGACTCTCATCCTCAATCCTCCGGCGTGCCCCACGCCATAATCTTCGCGCTCCCCAATTCGCTTATTCGAGCGCCATGCCGAAATCTTCGCAAATGGAATGTTCATCTTAGAAAGTCTTCCCCACCGTGAATCGGAAGGTTTGTTTCGGCTCGATCAAACCGGCCGGAATATGCTGCACCTGTTGAAACAGTATGGAATCCAATTCCGGTTGAATCTGCGTCTGAAGAACCCCGGGAGGCAGCGTATTTTTCACCGCATCGCTCAAATAGTAAGCGCCGGCCGGCGCGGTAATAGTTCCGCTCAACCGCAAATAATTATAGGCATAGTAAACGCGGAATGGCGCGTTCACGATCGGCAGAATAACCTGCAACTCGATACCCGCAGACGTTCGCGGATGAAAGTTCGTTCCGCTTACGATCGGTAGATTCTTGGTGATATGTACGTTCGGGAAATCGGGGTTTGGATACTGTTCCTGGAACAGCGACACCGCCGCGGGATTTAAAGACAATTGCGATTGTCGAAGGATGCCGTTGACGCCCAGATCGTTGAAAAACACCAGCGTCACCGGTCCTGCGATGGGGATGCGATATTCCAGGTTCACCACGTTCTGGTAGTCTCCGCCCGGTCGCGTGGGAATGAATTCCAGTAGCGGTACAGTAAGAAGTTGCGGTATCGGGCTTCCGGTTGAGCCAATCCTTCTCGGATCGAAATACTCGATGCTCGTGCTGGTCGAAAACGGAATGGCCACGAAAGGAGAGATGGTGTAGAAGTTAAATCCGCGGACGTCCTGTTCGCCGCCTAGATAAAAACGGTTGTACGGAGGAATATCTTTTCCGCTGTAACCGGAGATTATCGCCGTCTGATATTTCAGGCCGATCACATTCCGGCGCTTGTTAACCTGGTGAAAATAGGTGGTCGAAAACGTATTGCTGATCGTATTCACGTTGCCACCCAGCGGGCCGCCTTCCAGCGACACGCCGTAATAAAAACTCCTTCCGTGCGTTGGATTCTGCGGATTATTCACCGTGCTGTAACTGATCGTCGGCGTCACCTTGCTCGAATGAATCCCGTTCAAGGCCGAAGGCCCCGCCAGGCTGGTGAACTGAATGCTGTCGAACAATAACTGCGCCGACTGGCTAAACGTGGTAATGTCCGTGGTGGAGAATCCATACGTAAGGCCCACACGCGCAAATGAAAATCGTCGCAGCGGAGAGCTTATAAACAACGTGAATCCCTTGGTATCTGTGTTGTAATTTTCCTGCAACGCCGGATTCAGCGCAATCTGCTGCCCTAACAAAAGACCGTACTGCTTGGCTTGGTTGAAGTCGTACTTGTTGGCGAAAATCGTGAATCCGGTGGTGATCGGACGGTCAAAAAGAAACGGCTCGGTAAATCCAAACGTGTAGCCGCGCTGAAAATCGCCCAACTGCGCGGATAACGTCAACGTTTCCCCCAATCCCAGAAAATTGTTCGTTTGGTAGGAAGCGCTCACGAACGTCCCGGCGATTCCGCTTACGCCGCCGGAAAAGCTGATCGATTGTTTCCCTTTTTCTTTTACCTTCAATTTAATATCGACTGTTCCGGCCTTCACGTTGCGCTTCAGCTCCGCATTCTCCGGCTTAATCACGTCGAAATAGCCCAGTTGATTCAGCCTCAGAATGCTCAGTTCCCACAGGCGATTGTTGTACACCTGTCCTTCATCCAGCAGGATCTCGCGGCGTATCACTTTGTCGCGCGTGGTGGTGTTGCCGGAAAACTCAATGCGCCTCACGAAGAATTGTTTCTGCTGGTCGAACTCCATGGTCAAGTTCACGACTTTCTTCTTGTCGTCGATGTCCGTCAGCGGCTCCGCCACGAAATCGATATATCCATATTCCCCGTAAAGTTTCTTGTAGTTGTCCAGCGCCTTGCGGATTTTCTCGGCCGAAAAAATCTCGCCTTCTTTGATGGGGAAAACGCGAGCCAGGAGTTCCGACTTGAAAACGAGCCCCACTTCCGGATCGCTGCTGCGGAACTTCAACGAGCCCATACGGTACTGCTCGCCTTCTTCGATCGGGATGGTAATGTCCACTCGCTTCCCATGCTTTGAGCCCAACACTGGCCACGGCCCCTTGATACCGCTGCGATCTTCGTCATGCGTGTTCAGAATCGGATCGCCTACCGTCGCCTTGAAATAGCCGTGGTCGCGATATAGCCCGCGGATTCCGACTTCCAGGTCTTCGTCGAGTTTCTGCCGGTCGTACGTCTTGTCCAACACCGGAATGTTCGTTATGTAGAGCGGAATTGCATACGGCCGGTCATGGCGCATCGCCCGCAGCAACTTTCCGTCGGAAAAAACTTTATTCCCCGTGAACGTAACCGTTCCAACCTTCACCTTCGGCCCTTCATCGATATTGAACACCAGCTTCACAGCGTTGGTCGCCGCAATGCGCTCGTAGGTCGGCTTCACCGTCGCAAATTGACGCCCGTGTTCCGCCAACAATTCCTTGATCACTACTTCGGCGCGCTTAATTTTGGTTGGATCGAACTGGCCTTCCACCGAAAGTCCCACCTTCTTATCCTTAAACGCGTCCAGAATGTCGGACTCGGTGATCGATTTGTTCCCCTTGTACTCGATCCTCCGGATAATGGGCCGCTCTTTCAAATAGAAGACCACGATTTTGCCGTCCGGCTGATCCGGACTGTCTTCCACTTCCAACCGCACATCCTCAAAGAATTGCGTGTTCCAAAGCGCTTGAAAATCGCGGCGCACCGCTTCCTCGCTGTAAGGATCCCCAGCGCGCGAAAATATCCGCGCGCGCAGAGTATCCGACTGGATGCGGCGATTACCGATGAATTCGATTCGCTGAATTACATACTGCCGCCCCGTAGGCCCCTGCACTTGCTGACCCCAAAGAGGATAGGCGTACGCAACCATGCACAAGCACACAACCACAGGGATTTGAAACAGGCGCACAAAATTTTTCGTGCTCGCAGCCTCGGTCAAGGCCGCAGATTCCCGCCCAAGATTATGTGCTCCCCCGCCGGAACCGCTCCCGTCCGGCTTGCGCGTAGGATTCTTAGTGGGCCACTGGGGTTGCTTCAACTGCAGGTCGGAACGAAAGTCCCTCTTCACCGGAGAGAAAAACTTCCAGCGTCGCTGGCCGTTGCAATCCACCCTGAATCAAAGCTTCCGACAATGGGTCTTCGACGTACTTCTGTAACGCGCGCCGGAGCGGCCGCGCGCCATAATTTCGGTCGCTGCAAGTTTTTTCTAGAATCCACTGGCGCGCTTCCGGAGTCAGTGCGATCTGCACTTGACGGTGCACCAGCGTTTCGTTGATCTGCCCGACCAGCAAATCGATGATCCGCAACAGATCGTCGTCCGTGAGCGAATTAAACAATATCACTTCATCCAGACGATTGAGGAACTCGGGATTGAACACCCGCTTAACCTCGCTCATCACCATGTCGTCTTGACTCTTCGCCATGGAGTCGAGCTCTTTCGACGCGAAACCGAGACCGGCCTGTTTTTGCAGTTGCCGCGCTCCCAGGTTCGAAGTCAGTATGATGATTGTGTTGCGGAAATCTACCGTGTTGCCCAGTCCGTCAGTCAGCTGCCCATCTTCAAAAACTTGCAGCAAGATGTTGTACACGTCTGGGTGCGCTTTTTCAATCTCATCTAGAAGAATTACGGAATAAGGAGTCCGGCGCACGCGTTCGGTCAGTTGTCCGCCTTCCTCATACCCCACGTATCCTGGAGGCGCTCCGATCAATTTCGATACGGAATGCTTCTCCATATATTCCGACATATCGAAGCGCACCAGCGACTTCTCGCTGCCGAACAAAAATTCCGCCAGCCTTCGCGCAACTTCCGTTTTGCCCACACCGGTCGGTCCCAGGAACAAGAAGCATCCCACCGGACGCCCCGGAGCCTTCAACCCTGCGCGGCTTCGTCGAATCGCCCGCGCCAACGCAGTGATGGCCTTGTCCTGGCTGATCACGCGGCGGTGCAGCTCTTCTTCGATGCGCAACAGTTTCTGTTGTTCATCTTCCTTGATCGCCGAAACCTGGATCCCGGTCCAGCGCGCTACCACCTCTTCGATATCTTCGCGCGTGACGATGCCGGTGGACGAATCGTCAATCTTCAGTTTTTCCCGCAGCGTGCGCAGATGCTCTTTTTCTTTGCGCTCTTCTTCGGAATAAAACCGCGCCTTTTCAAATTCGTGATTGGCGATGGCTGTTTCCATCCGGTGCGTAATAAATTTGACGCGTTTCTGCACCTCGGAAACTTCATCCGGCAGCATTGCCTGGCGGAGTTTCACGCGTGAGCCCGCTTCGTCCAGAAGGTCGATCGCCTTATCCGGCAGGAAGCGGTCGGGAATATACCGGTTCGATAAATACACCGCGTATCGGATAGCTTCGTCCGTGTAGCTTACGGCGTGGAACTTTTCGTAGCGGTCGCGAACGCCTTGCAGCACGCGAATCGCTTCTTCTTCATTCGGCGCAGAAACTTTCACCGACTGAAAGCGCCGCTCAAGCGAGCGATCCTTCTCCACCGATTTTCGATATTCCGCGGGAGTCGTGGCTCCAATGCACTGGATTTCGCCACGGCTCAATGCCGGCTTCAAAATGTTGGCTGCGTCCAGCGAGCCTTCCGCCGATCCAGCGCCAACCAAAGTATGCAATTCGTCGATGAACACGATCGCGTTCTGGCTTTCCATCAACTCCTTCATGATGGTCTTCAGCCGCTCTTCGAACTGCCCGCGATATTTTGTTCCCGCCACAATCAAGGAAAGGTCCAGTGAAAGAATGCGTTTGTCCGCGAGGAACGGTGGAACGTCTCCATCGGAAATTCTCTGCGCCAAACCTTCGACGATCGCGGTCTTCCCGACGCCCGGTTCTCCGATTAAGACAGGGTTATTCTTCGTCCGCCGGCAAAGGATCTGAATGGCTCGTTCCAGCTCGCGGTCGCGGCCCACCAAAGGATCGAGCTGCCCTTCCATCGCCGCTTGCGTCAAGTCGCGGCTGAACTCGGCTAGCAGTGAAGCCTCTTTCGGACGGTTGACTGGCACTTTCTCTCCTGCGCTGCGCGTCAACTCCTCGCGCACAGCTGAAAGCCGCAATCCACGCTCCTGCAAAATCTCCGCGCCAAAGGATTTCTCCTCGCGCAACACTCCTAAGAGGAGATGCTCGGTGCCCACATGTTTGTGGCCCAATCTTTCTGCTTCTTCCGCTGCAAAGTTGAGTATCCGTTTGCACTCTTGGCTGAGCGGCACTTCCACCGAGGTGGAAATTCGCTCGCGCACGGTGATGCGCGCTTCGATTTCTTTCCGAATGGATTCAATCGATCCGTGGGAACGCAAAAAACGGTTCGCCAGCGCCTTGTCCTCGCGGAGAAGTCCTAGCAGCAGGTGCTCCGTCTCGATGTAGGGGCTGCCATACTGGCTCGCCTCGTAACGCGCAAAAAAGATCACGCGCCGAGCTTTTTCCGTATAGCGTTCAAACACGGGTCACCTGCACTCTCCCAAGGTTTTGCTCGGGGCCTGTTGGAACTGATGCTGCTCCTGCGGAATCTGCGTGCACGTTTGTGGCCGGTGTCAGCTTGCCTCGTTCCATCAGCAAAACCCGGCCGGTTCGCCTTGCCAGCGATAAGTTGTGAGTTGCTAGAACAGAAGTCAGATGGCGAGACGCGTGCAGATGCTGCATTAGCTCAAAAATATTCTCGGCGCTGCGTTCGTCCAGATCCCCGGTAGGTTCATCGGCAAGTAGCAAAGCGGGGCCATTCACCAGCGCGCGTGCAATCGCCACGCGCTGCTGCTCGCCTCCGGAAAGTTCACCGGCACGCTGTTCGGTTCGACTGGCCAACCCCACCTCTGAGAGCCATTCGCCGGCCGTTTGGAGCGCCTGCCCCAACGCCACGCCCCGAACCAGCAAAGGCATCGCTACATTTTCCGCAGCCGTAAAATCCGGCAGCAGGTGATGACGCTGCCAGACTAGCCCAACGGCGCGATTGCGATACTCCGCCAGCTCCGCCTCGGAAAAAGACCGGAGCGAATTCCCGCCGAAGTATACTGTACCGCTCGTCGGAGTGTCCAGCGCGGCGAGGATGTGCAGCAAAGTGCTTTTGCCCGTTCCGGATGGCCCTACGATTGAAACCATCTCTCCGCGCTGAATCGAAAAATCCAAACCGTCGATCGGAACGATTTCTTGCGGACCAGAGCGAAAAGATTTCCGTAGATTGTCACAGTGTAGTAGTGTCTCGGAGGAAGCCAGCCCATTACCGGCCCGTTCTTCAATGACCGTGGCACTCGAATTCAACTCGGTTTGCATATCTTCGCAATAACCTATCTCAATTAGGATGCCGAACCCGCAATTCTGTATGTCCTTACTTTACAGCCTGCTAGCCAACCGGCGCCCCACCGCGGATAGCTCTGATTCTAATGAATTTCACTTTTTGCCCGTACTGTTACCACGCCCCGACTTCTGTGCCTTCTTGGACTTCGTTTATCCCCTGTTAATACTTCGCCTCTTTTTCGATTCTAACACGTCTGGAGAAGAACAAGTTTCCAGGAATTATTCGAAACGAAGAATTTGCACGGGCAGGATCTTTGCAGCCGCGCGCGCGGGAACAATTGTCGCGGCGATGCTGATGACTAACGCCGCGGCTGCAATCCATACGGAGTCGAGCGCGTTCGCGTGAAAGGGGACGTATGGAATCGCATAGACTTCCGGATTCAACGGGATCAATCGCCACTTGTCGGCGAACCACGACAATGCGTAACCGAGCAACAGTCCCGCCGCCGTGCCGGTAATGCTCACGACGATCCCTTGCATGATGAAAATCTTGCGGATCTGCGCGCTTCGCGCTCCCATCGCCATTAGCACAGCGATATCCCGCGCCCTATCCGTTACCGTCATCGTAAGCACCACCAGAATATTCAAACCCGCCACAAATGTGATTAGCCCGATGAAAAGCGCGGTGACCAGTTTTTCCAGGCTGAGCGCGCGGAATAGTGCGCGGTTCTCGTCCATCCATGTGCTGGTGGTAAATCCATCTCCCGCCCGGCGCAAAAGTGTGTCGGCAATGGCCCCGGCGTCATCCATATTCGTCACACGCACTTCAAGCAGGCTCACCACGCCGCCGATTCCGGCAAGCCCCTGCGCTGATTGCAAGTTCACGAAGCCCCAATTGGCGTCGTAATCGTAGAAGCCCGAGTCGAATATTCCTGTGATGCGAAACCGTCTCGAGCGCGGAAGCATTCCGAAAGGCGTCAAATTTCCCTGCGGGCTGGTCAATGTCACATAATCCCCAGCGGACAGCCTCATGTCGTCCGCCAGAATGCGCCCGACCAAAAGTGCCGGGATTCCATCGGCATCGGCAGCAAAGTCAGGTGCCCCCGCCACGATGTTGTGCAGCGCTTCGCTCGCACGCCTCTCCAGTTCCGGATCCACGCCTTTCAGCACAATCCCGCGTGCGTGCGGACCGGAAGACAGTAGGACGGTATCGTAAATTGCAGGCTCGATTGAACGCACACCGGGTGTTCCGGCCAGGTGCTCCATCAATTGCCGATAATCGCGAATGCCTGCGGTGCCGATCGGTTTCAGGTTCACGTGCGCGGTAACGCTCAGCAGTCTGTCTCGGATTGCCTGCCGGAAACCCGTGTTCATCGAGAGAGCGATGACCAGCGTCGTGACGCCCGCGGCTACTCCAATCACTGCCAGCAGCGTCACGATTCGCAGCACCGCGGGCCGGTTCGGCGAGCGCAAATACCGCAGCGCCACCAGCCATTCAAACGTCATTTCGTATCACCGCTCTTCTCAGCAGCCGGCGACTCGTCCGCTTCGCCGCCTTCGCTGCGCAGCAACGGGAACAAAACCACTTCGCGAATCGTGTGGGAATCCGTCAGTAGCATCACAAGACGGTCGATGCCTACTCCCTCGCCCGCGGTTGGCGGCAGCCCATGCGAAAGCGCACGAATGTAGTCGGTATCCACTTCCTTCGGCAACTCCAGACCTCCCTTCTCCACCTGTTCGCGAAAGCGTTTCTCTTGCTCGAAGGGATCGTTCAACTCCGAAAAACCATTGGCCAGTTCCATCCCCGCGATGAAAAGCTCGAACCGCTCGGTCAGCGAAGGATCGTCCACCTTCTGCTTCGAAAGCGGCGAGATGGCCGTCGGAAAATCGTAGATAAATGTCGGTTGCACTAGATGTGGCTCGGCAGCCGCCTCGAAAAGCTCTCCAATCAGCTCACCATCGGACAGCTCTTTCACAATAGCAATCGGGGGCAAACCATTCGCGTTCGCAAATGTATTGTAGCGTTCCGCGAGAGCGCGCGGCCCTCCTGCCGCCGCTAGGTCCTCCACGGATGGGGTTGGCGCAGCCGCGGTCGGCCAATGCTTCCGAATCGCTTCCCGCATGGTTAGACGCTCAAAGCGTCCAAAATCGATCTCGTTTTCACCAAACTTAAACTTCGTGCTCCCGCAGATTTTCTCCGCCAGCCCCCGAAACAGTTCTTCCGTAAGGTCCATGAGCTCCAGATAGTCGCTATAAGCCTGGTAAAACTCGAGCATGGTGAATTCCCGCTCGTGGATCGCGTCTACACCCTCATTCCGAAAGTTCCGATTAATCTCAAACACGCGATCCAGCCCACCCACTACCAACCGCTTCAGATAAAGCTCCGGCGCGATGCGAAGATACAAATCCATCTTGAACGTGTTGTGATGCGTCACAAAAGGCCGCGCCGTCGCGCCTCCCAGAATCGGATGCATCATCGGCGTCTCCACTTCCGTATAGCTTCGCGCCTCGAAGAACTGCCGTATCTCGCGGATAATCTGCGCGCGGCGCAGAAAAGTTTCGCGCGTGCGTTCGTTCACAATCAAATCCACATAGCGCCGCCGAAAGCGCTGCTCCATATCCGCAAGCCCGTGCCATTTTTCAGGAAGCGGCAGCAACGCCTTGCTCAACAACTCGATCTTCTCAACCCACACTGTCAATTCGTTTGTTTTCGTGCGGAAGAGATGTCCCGACACTCCAATAATGTCGCCGAGATCCAACAGTTGAAAAAGTTTGTAGGCGTCCTCGCCCACCGCATCCAATCGCACATAAAGCTGGAGCCGCGCCCCGTCGCCAACAATATGTGCAAAAGCCGCCTTACCGTGCGGACGCAACGCGATAATTCTTCCCGCCACCTGCACATTCACTGGCTCGGCCTTTAACTCCTCCGCCGTGCGGGCGCCAAATTGTTCGCCAATCTGCCGCGCCGTGTGCGACCAGGCAAACTTATGCGGATACGCCGCATGTCCCAGCGCTTCGATATCGCTCAACTTCTTGCGGCGCTGCTGAAACTGATCGAGTGGTTCAAATTCCAATGGGTCGCAATCCTTTCGGCGAGCGGGCTTGCCGGGGACTTCGGGTTTTTCAGATGGGTCGCGCGCAGTATATCGATTGCCTTCCACGAGCGTCAAGAAAACGCCTCCAGGCGAAACCGGTGGTATAATCCGCCCGCTCTACTTGGGGAGGGCGCGTGCTGGGAAGACGGAGGCGCAAGCCTGCCGATACGCGTCATAGCGTCACCGAAGACTGGATAGCCGCGCTGCCGCGCGATAAGGGTCACCTGTATGAGACTACCGTGCGGCAATGGGAATCTTCCTTCGCCATGATGAGCGTGGCGCTGGATGGAGCGCTATCCCTGCGCGCCCGCGGCGAACTTGTCTGCGCGCGTCAGCAAGTTTTCGTATCAGCCGATCTCCTCGTGCGTGTCGCTGACGCTCTCATCACTGCTTGTGAAGCTGTTTCCGCTCGCGGTCGCCACTTGGCCAATCTCCCTCTCGTCGAACCGCTCAAAACTGAATTCTTTCGCGGCGAAGCCGCTCAGAACGCCGCTCACTGGAACGAACTCCTTCACCACGTCCTGTTCGCCAACCGCTCGCGCTTCTTCCAAAAGCTCCGCATCCTTAGCGATACGGTTGGGCACGTCGTTCGCGAGTTCGACGAGACCGCCGAAGACCTCGGCCAGGGCCTCTCCATTCAACCAGCCGACTGCTGGAAGAGCCTCGATTGCCTGCACTATGACTTCAACACCTGTCTCTGCGAATCCGAAATCATATTGAAGTCCTTTCTTCGCGCGCTTCCGGGGGAGCAGGTTGCAACCTTTGCCGCCGAGCTGGGTTCTGTTCCAGTGACCAAAGGCATTCGGCAAAGAAGGTTGAACGCGCGGTCTCGCATCCGTGCTTCGGCTTAGAGGTGCTTTCGCTTTTTCATTTCCTTTCTGAGCGTTCCCGCAGCGCCTGTAGCTCGTATCACGGATGGACTCCGCGCTCGTTCCAAACATGAACAACACTAGACGCTGGAAGCAATTCCAACGAAAATACTCAAGGATCGTAGGCTTGCTACACCTTTACCGGGATTGCAGCCTCCTCGGACTGTCGTAAATTGTCAGCGGCGGAATTTGTTGCGCGTTAAGAACCACAAGTACAACTTCTAAGGCGACCGACGCATCGCAGCTAGGGATGCGTCCCGACGGGTAGCGTGGCCCGAACGAGACGAACTGATACGGACGAATTGCCGGAGGCGGAGGCTATCCGGCTAGCCCAGCAGGGCAATGCGCCGGCATTCGAGCGTTTATACCGACTGCATAATCGCCGTGTCTATTCGCTGTGTCTTCGGATGGTAGGAAATACGGCCGAGGCGGAGGATTTAACTCAGGAAGCCTTCCTCCAGCTCTTCCGGAAAATCGCTACTTTCCGCGGCGAATCGGCTTTCTCCACATGGCTGCATCGGCTAGCTGTCAATGTCGTGCTGATGAAGTTGCGTAAGAAGTCCGGTACGGAAACTTCGCTCGACGAAATGACCGAGCCGGACGAAGAATCCGGCGGCCCTCGTAGAGATTTCGGAACTCTGGACTTGCGGCTCAGCGGCTCCATTGATCGCGTGAACCTGCAACGTGCCGTCGAACAGTTGCCTCCGGGATATAAGGCGGTCTTCGTGCTTCACGATGTTCAGGGTTACGAACACAACGAGATTGCTGAAATCATGCAATGTTCCATCGGCAACTCTAAATCACAGTTGCACAAAGCGCGTATGCGGCTCCGCGAGCTCCTTCACGAAGCCATGCGCGACAAGGCCCGCGAAGATCGTAAGGCTGCCAGCGCCGAATCCGGCAGCGAGGACTAAAAGGAAATGGCCACGATCACTTGTAAGCACTTCATGGATCGCCTCGATTCTTGGATGGAGGCCAACCCTCCGTCCGATGTCGAAGCCCATCTGCGCAATTGTCCCAATTGCCGCAACCTGGTCGAGGATCTGAAGGCCATTTGTACAGAAGCATCGAGTTGGCGCGCTGAAGAAATCGAAGTCCCTCCGCGTATCTGGGCTTCCTTACGATCGCATCTTGAACGGGAAGGCCTGATTCGCGAAAATCACCCCGCGGAAACCGCTAAAACCACTTGGCTCGGAGGGTGGTTCGCCGCCGTGCCGCGACCTGCCCTGGCTGGCGCTTACTTAACCCTGCTGATCGCAGCAGCTTTTGCCTTAAGCCGCCCGATTAATAAACAATCTAACCAAGCGCGCTGGCTGGCAGCATCTGAGGATTCCACCCTCCCGTTGCGCGCACAGCTGACCGCCGAGCAAAATTCCTTCGCTTCTTTCAATGATCAGAATCCCGCCGTCACCGCCTCCCTCAACAAGAATCTGGCAATTGTTGACAACTACATCGCTTTATGTGAAAAAAGTGTGCAAGAAGAACCACAGAATGAAGTGGCGCGGGATTATCTCTACGAAGCCTATCAGCAGAAGGCGGATCTGCTAGCGCAGATGACGGAACGCGGAGAAAACAACCGATGAGTGCCACTCACTTCGTTCGCAAGCAGTTCAGCCCGACCGCAAGTTGGAGACCGATCGCGGTGATTGTAACGAGCCTTTTGCTCTGCAGCATCCTTTCCGCCGACCCTCAGCCGCCGCGCCGCCAGGAACAGCATTTCAGAGTTGAAGCTCATCCCGTCGTAACCATTCACAATCCGAATGGCTTGATCACCGTGAAAGCCTGGACCAAGACCGAAGTGATGGTGATCTCAACTCGCGCCAGTGATGACGTCGAAGTTGACGCCGAACAAATGGGCAATCGCGTGGACGTTTCCACCCACGCCGTATCTGACGATGTCGCGCCCGACGATATGCGCGCCGACTATCAGATTAACGTTCCGGAAGACGCCGAGCTCCAGATCCACAACGATTCCGGAGAAGTGAACGTTGCCAACGTGCTTGGCGACATGAACGTCGAAACCGTCGCCGCGGCCGTCGATCTCGAAGATGCCGCCGGCTACGTAACGATCAAAACCGTGGGCGGTTCTTTCCAGTGCACCCGTTGCGCCGGAAAACTTGAGATTTCTTCCATCAGCGGAAATCTTCGCCTCACTGACATTCACAGCTATCACGTGCACGCCCAAACCTCCACCGGCAACATTCTGTTCTCCGGTGAGTTCCTCCCCAACGGTATTTATCGCCTGAAGAATTACAGCGGCGTGATTGAAGTCCGCTTTTCGCCCGCGGATTCCTTCGACTTGAGCGCCACCTCGTTGAAAGGCAAAGTAATTAACGAAGCGAGTCTGACGCCCAAAAGCCATCAGCAACATTTCTACAGCAGGTTCGGCAACAGCTTATTCGGCACTTTCAACGCTGGCCGCGCTAAAGTTGAACTGACCTCTTTCGATGGTACAATCAATATCCTTAAACGTGATTGATTGCGCCATTCCGCAATTTCTTAAATTCCATTACCGGTACCCAGCATCATGATCGCTGAAATACGCGTGCGCAGACTCGTCTGCCTCACCGGATTCATGGGCAGCGGCAAGTCCACCGTCGCGCGGCTGCTCGCGCGCCAGGTTGGTTGGCAGCATGTGGACCTCGATCAGCGCATCATCGAACATACCGGCCAATCCATCCCCAATATTTTTGCGAAACTCGGCGAGCCGGAATTCCGGCGAATCGAGCACGAACAGCTCGCGCGCGTTCTCGGCGAGTCCGCCGAGCAGCAAAAACCTCGCATCGTGTCCTTGGGCGGCGGCACCACCGCGCAGCAGCAGAACGCCGCTCTTTTGCGCCGCGTTGACATCGCGCTCATCTGGCTGCACTGTCCCGTTGCAGATCTCTTAAAACGCGCCGCCCGCATCACCGACCGTCCCCTCTTTCGTGATGAAGCCAGTTTCCGCAAACTCTATGACGAACGCCTGCCCTCTTACGAACTCGCCGATTTTAAAGTCGAAGCTAACACTGAGCCCTTGCGCGTGGTCGAACAGATTCTTGGGTTGGGAATCTTCCCCAGGGTGACTGCATGAATCCAGAATTGATTCCCTCGCGCTTCCGGTCTTTGCGCGTTGCTGCATTTTTCGTCGCACTCGTAGCCGCCGTCGTCCTGGTTTCCACTGCTCCCTCGCATGCCGGACACTCCAGCCTAATGGCCGGTCCCACCCGGCCCGCTGCTTCCCTTTTTGTCGCTGATAAAGGGAAATTGCGCATCCTGGTCAATGGACAGCAAGTGGGCAAGGAAGAGTTTGAGATTAGTCCGAGTGGCAGTAACTGGGTGGCTAAAGGCACGGCGGAAATTCAAAACCCGCAAGGCAACTCACACGTAAACGGCACTCTGGAATTAATGCAGGACGGCACACCCATACATTACCAATGGTCCACCGACGCTCCGAAAAAAGCCTCGGCTGTAATTTCGTTCAATGGCCCCAAAGCCGATATCGAGCTGCATCTCGAAGGCGCTCGCCCTTACAACCAGCAGTTCACTTTCAACTCGCCTCTCATAATCATTCTCGATAACAACCTCTACCATCAATACGCCATTCTTGGCCGCATTTATGACTGGGATAAAAAAGGCGCGCAAACTTTTTCAGTTCTCGTCCCGCAGGAAAACACCCCCGGCAGCATCACCGTTGAGTCACTCGGCAAGCAGCCTGTAGGCAGCGCGCAATTCGAAGAATTACGTGTCAAGACGGAAGACAATGAAATTGACGCATTTTTCGACGGTCCCAAGCTAATGCGCCTCGTCGCTCCCGCTGCCAACGCCGAAATCGTCCGCGAATAATCTTCATCGCTGCGAAGAAAAAACTAAAGGCCCGGAAGCGTGCCCGGGCCTTGGGGTGGGAATTACAGGTGTATGTCGTTTGCCGCTACAGTTGCGCGCGGCGAACCATATGCGTCGATTCGCTGGGCTTCGGTTTTTCGATCGTCACCGCAACGCTCATCTCCGAACCTTTGCGAAGAATCCCCAGGTTCACGGTTTTCTCGTCACTTTTGTCCCGGAGTTGCTGGCGCAGTTCGTTGAGCGAGCCCACTGGCTTGCCGTTTACCTTGCCTTGATCCCGGCCTTGTCCGCTGCTGTACCTGAGCGAACTTCCCGAACCAGAATGCCTGCCCCATTCGGTGCGCCGAAATAATCTCCCAGCTGACCCGAAAGATCTTCCACGCCGATCCCGAGCGAAGGCGCGCGGCTATCCATGTCACCTAAAATTGCGGGCGTGTCGAGATGGAAATCAAAATTCGGATCGCTAAGAACATAAGCGTTGCCAAAATCGCGCATCTTGCCTTTCATCTTCTTTTCGTAGAATGCGCTGCGATCGCCCAGCTCCACCGAAATTTCCTGCGCGCTGCCGTTGCGCGAGATCGTCATCGAGATATTTCGGCCCGCCGGTGTTTCGCGAACCAGCCGCCGGAATTGGACCGTGCCTTCCACCGCTTGTCCGTCGTAGCGCGTGATCACATCCTGTTCTTTCAAACCGGCCTTGGCCGCTGGACTGTCCGGCTCAACATCCACCACTTCGACGCCGCGGACTTCCGTAAGCTTCAAATCTTTGGCTTTTTCGGCGTTCACTTCGCCAATTTCAACTCCCAGCCAGCCGCTGCCTTCGTCCGATGTGCTGGTAAAAACTCTCGGCTCCTGCTCCCAGGCCTCAGCTTTCTCCTGTACTTGTGCCGATAGATCCGCGGCACGAGACGCAAGTTCCTGCGCGCGAGCCTCCCACCCGACCTGATTCCCCGCTATGCGGGCCGAGAGACTCTGTAACTTGGCGGTTTGCGGCGCGTTCATCTCGACCTCCTTCGCGATCTTCTCCTGCAGGTCTGCAAGCTGTTCTTGCAGTTCCTGTCCATTAATACGCGCGGTGTCCTTCAATTGTTCCAGGGTATTGTTCAAATCTGGACGAGCACTTGCCGGTTCGGAAGGCGTTGACGCGGCTGGGGTTGGGCTTTGGGTTGCGGATTGCGCTTGGAGTGTTCCGGGCATGCTACCAACGATCAGCAACATGATCCCGAGACTTGCAAACGAACACGGGAACTTCTTCATGTGGTTGTCCTCGCTTTCTGGTAGTACGCCCCTTCACACACCTGCCCTTTGCAGGAACAGGCGTATGCCGCCGTTAATCGTGCGAACTGAAATCTGGCCGCCTCCCACACCTAGTTTTGCCTGATACGCCCGGGATCCCGGCGATCCTGCCGTTGAAGTCACCGGCAAATCCGAAGTTACGTCGCCGTTCATGCTCAACACCTTCACATCTGCGCGAGCCGAAGCCGGCAGTCCCAACACGACCGAACCGTTCACCGTCTCCAGATTCATGGGACCGCCGTCAGCCAGTTGGCGAAGTTCCAGCCGTACATTGCCATTGGTGGTCTTCTCGCTGAAACGGCCCGTGCTGTTCGTCACTTCCACATTTCCGTTTACGGAACGCAGCGCTCCCGAGCCATCCACGCCGCGGACGATCACGCTTCCATTCACCGTTTCCACGCTTCCCAACAGGATTCGATACGGCACGTGTACATGGTATTCCACCGCTACTTCCGCGCCTTCTCCTTTCGGATAGCGTGTGTGTACCGCGATTTTTCCGGGCGTGCTGTCCACCTCAATTTTTACCATCTCAATGTCGTGCTGATTGCTCTGCGCGGTTTTTATCGCGCTCACTTCCACTTCGTCGCGTTCCCAGCCGTCCACCT
Organism: Candidatus Acidiferrales bacterium; assembly: GCA_049693615.1. Classification (GTDB taxonomy): domain Bacteria; phylum Acidobacteriota; class Terriglobia; order Acidiferrales; family UBA7541; genus Palsa-295. The sequence goes on from JBAVQB010000035.1 coordinate 23,196, forward strand.
GCACGGATCCATTCACGTTTTCCAGCAGAAAACTTCCACCTGGCGGCAACGGATAGGTTTGTTTGAAAAGTTGGTCAGGTTCACCTGCTAGGCAGCGGGGTGAGAGAAAGAGGATTGCGGCCAGGAATACGAGAAAGCTCGCTGCAGCTTTCACCGGCCATTGCGAACGGGACTGCAATTGCCTGCTTCGCATCGTCGTTTGCACAGTACGCCCCCTTGAATCTGCTTCTTCCCTTCTCTGTGGACGTTCGGCCCTCTTTCGGCCGGGAATCTTTTCGCCTGCACGATCTCGGCGTTGCTGCGCCACGACGCTTTGTTGCTATGTCTAGGGCGCATTCTCGTGCGATTGTGCTCGCTCGAGTTGCTGCAATTGCAAACGTATTTTCTCCTGCATTTGTTCCATTTGCTGTTTGTATAGCTGAACTTGCTTGTTCGCGTCACTCGCTACCAGCCGTATATTCCCCGCCACCGTGCGCAGATGCAGCACTTCGCCTCCTCCATTCAACGGCCCCTCCGCGCGAACCATATGCACGCCATTATCCGACGAGCCGTCATCGCTCATCTTCAACTGAAACGCTGGGTCGACAATCACGCGATGCTCATCGCCCGATTGGACCTGCGCATCAATCGTCACCGGCAATTGCCGCGGCAGATACACAACAATGTCGCCGTCATTCGATTGCAGTTGGCACTGGCCCGGCGATTTCACCGGCGCTACAAACCACGCCGTGATTTCTCCGGCTCCGGTCGACGCCTTCACCGGGCTGTCCACTTGCGTTAGATAAATACTGCCTCCCACCGTTTCTAGGTCGGTAGGACCGGAGACGCGCACCACGCGAATCCCGCCGCCGCCTGTTTTCGCCCGCACCAATCCCGCGGATTCCCCTACTTCGATCTGCCCGCCTGTAGTCTCCGCATTCAGCGCGCTTCCCGAGTGCTCCACCGTCACGTTTCCGCCGGCGGTTTGCAATTTCGCCACGCCCTCCACGGAAGCCATGCGGATGTGCCCGCCGCTCGTGTGCAGCGTCGCGCCACCAGTGACGGCACCAGTCGTGATATGCCCGCCGCCCGTATTGGCGAACAGCCCTCCGCTCACATTGTTCACCGTGATGTGCCCGCCACCGGTTACCAGCCGCGCCTCACCGCCAATATTTCCAGCCTTGATATTTCCGCCGGATGTCAGCACTCTCTCCGGCCCATCGATGTCATCGCTATCGATGTTTCCGCCGCCCGTGGAAAGATCCAGACTGTAGTTTTTCGGCACGTTCACCGTCACCGTCACCCACAGTCTTCCGCTCGAAAGTCGCGAGGTTTGCCCTCGCAGATAAACTCCATCACCGGTCTCGCGCGCGCTCACCGAAAAATTCTTCAACAGTTCTTTCGCATCTTTCTGCGAAGCATCTGTCTCCAGATGAACGGTGTAATCAATCTTTCCTGAATTCTGTGTGTGTACCACGATGTTGCCCAAATCCAGCGCGAGATGGAGTCGCAGCCCATCGCGCGTCGGTATCGCGCCTCTCAAATCGGATTTCAGCCGCGTGGAAGTACGCGGACCGTCCGGCGGATCTGCCACAGCAGAACTAGCCAGTGTGGTTAATGCGAACAACGCGAGAAAAGTGATATTGCAGGTAAGAATCAAACCGGAGAATTCGTTGAAGTACTTCCCCATGGCGCGCGAGGGCCTGGAAGCAAACATTGCGCGCGCCATTTTAGAACTTTTGCCGCGGCCCTAGGTCTTGAATCGCCGCCGCGCTCTGCAGCCGAATATACGTGCTGGGATCCTTCTGCATGCGCTCTCGTAACACGGAGACCAGGTGATCGTCCGATTCCACTTGTCCCTTCGCCGCCATCGCGCGCAACGCGTTGATCGCTTCCACGCGCACGCCCGGGTTCTGATCGTCCACCAGCGCATCCAGCAACGTCTGTTGAACGATGTCATGCGGCTCCGCGCCGTCCAACGCTTCCAGGGCCTTCAGTCGAACCGCCGCATTGTGGTCCGTGTGCACCGTCTGGCAAAGCGCCGAACGAATATCCGCATCTTTATTGCGCGCGCGCAATAGCTCCACCGCGTTCAGCCGCGCATCCGCATCAAAGCGCTGGTTGTTGCGCAGGATGAACATCAAAACGCTCTTCACATCGTCATTGTTCACTGTTCCCTGCACCGTGAATGGCTGCTGTGCATTCAAGCGCACTTCCACTTCTGGAGGCTCATTCTCAGCGGAGGGAGACACATTAATCCCGGCCACCTGCGCCGTGTGCATATCAATCGAGCTCAAACGAGTCGCGGAACCGGCCGGAGTCCCGCCTTCCACACTCGCGTTCTCCGTATTCACGCCCGTTTGTGCAGTATTAGCAGCTGCTCGATGCTGCAACAGTCTCGGCCCCAGCATCCCGACCGAAAAACCAATTAACAAAAGTAAAGCCGCGCTCCACGCTGGCGCCGGCGAAATCCAACTCGTCGGGAGCAAAGCGCCAACCGCGCGCCTCACCCACCCATGCTCTTCTTCCCTATCCAACGCATCTTCCAAACTTGCCCGGCATCCCGCCAGCAGAGCCGCATCCGGCTCCGTGCGATTGCCCGACAGTAATGCCACCAACGCATTTTCCTGCGCCAGTATCTCATTACACCGCTCGCACTCAACCAGATGGCTCTTCATTTCGGCGACCTCCGATGCATCGAGTTCGCCCGCGGCAAACAGGGTCCACTTCTCTTCGAACCCTTTACAAATCCCAGCCGCCATTTCGTCGTGCTGCTCCTGCTGCATTCCTTTTCATCCTCACTTACAAAAGCGTTTCAAGCTTCTCGAACTTGACAATCTTTCCAAAAAACTCGCCGCGACTACCTCATCCCGTCCAGGCTTGCCCGTAGCTTCCGCGTCGCGCGAAACAAAGAATTCTTCACCGTCTCTTCCGACGTTCCCAACATCTCGCCAATCGCTCGCAATTTCAATCCTTGATAATGCTTCATCTCGAAAACCATTCGCTCGCGTGGAGAAAGCCGGTCCAGCGCCGTCGCAATGTGCGCGCCCAACTCTTGTCCCAGCAAATTTCTCTCCGGATTCGCTCCCGGCCTCAGCTCCGGCTGGCGGTCAAAGAAATCTCGCGTCCCACCTTCCGCTTCTTCCGGCACCGGCGCCTGATCCTCTCGTCGGCTCGTGCGGCGCCGCAAATGATCCAACGCCACGTTCGTCACAATGCGATAGAGCCAAGTATAAAAACTGCACTCAAACCGGAAGCGGTGCAAGTTCCGGTAAACCCGCAAAAAACTTTCCTGGTAAATGTCCCGCGCATCTTCGGGACGATGCACCAAATTCAGCGCCAGACGCAACACATCGCGGTCATAGCGCCGCACCAAATCCTCAAACGCCAGACGGTCCCCCGCCTGTGCGTTGCGAACCAGCGCCTGCTCCTCCGCAAGCTTCACCGCCGCTGCGGCGCGCGCATCTCCTTCAAACGCGACGCTCATCCCCATGGTGTTTGCCGCCGGTTGGGTTTGCGCTTCGGGTGGCTTCTTCTGCCCGTTTTCCCCGCTGCGAATCCCGCCCTCTCCGGTGTGCCTTTCTGCAAGATTCGAGTAAATAGACGGCTCTAGTGACCGTTGGTGAGCACCACTCGATGTAGATTTCCCACTATCGGACATATGCCCCAAAGCCTGTCCTCTAACTGTGATGCACGGCCTATGTAAGGTGTTGTAGCGGATACATTTAGTCTTTTGGAGCTAACGTATCCCGCCAGTGAATCCACCGCGCAAGCTTCAGCCACAAATTGGATTGCACGGCGCGCGCCAAAACTCATATCTTCGACCCCACACGGATCAGCCCATAGACCGCCAGGCAGACCACAAAATCCGTGCCGCTGCCCCAATCCAACAAGAATTCGCGATGCCTCAACGCCTGCGGCAGGTGTGGCGCCAAAGAAAAATAGTAAATCGCATTCCCCACCAAAATGGCAGCCGTGTATTCCACCCAGCGGCGAACCGTAATCCCAAGAAATTTGTGCTGCATCGTCGTCATCTTACCTTCCCACCGAGCGCGACCCACATATAGATTTAAATGTAGCGCCGCGGCCTTCAGCGCGGCATCCGTCCGTGCGGCTTAAATTCCTAATTTATCTCGCACGCACTGCATCTTGGCCTTTGTCTTGGCTTTCGCTCGGGCCCCCGCCGCACTCGGCACGAAAATGTTATAAATATCCTGCAACCCAATTACTCGAATTAACCAGCACCTTACAAATACTCGGAACGCATGAGCATCTCCCTGACAAGTCCGGTCAAATTTCTTCGAGGCGTCGGCCCCCACCGCGCCGCCATTCTCGAAGAACGCGGACTCTTCACCGCCGGCGATCTGCTCGGCTATCTACCCTTCCGTTACGAAGACCGCATCCGTTTCACCAAAATCGCCGAAATTATTCCCGGCCAGGTTCATACCATTCTCGCAGAGGTAACCTCCGGCGGAGGCGCCACCGTCCGCTTCGGACGCGGCCGCCCCGCCATCTTCCACGCCACTCTTCGTGACGGTTCCGGCACTCTTCACGCGCGCTTTTTCCACGGCGCATACCTCGAAGGCCGCATGAAAGAAGGCCAGCGTTTCGTCCTGCACGGCAAAGTGGAGGTCGATCCTTACCGTCCCGCGCGCCTTGAAATGGTGAATCCGCAAATCGAATCCGTCAGCGCAACCGAAGGCGCCACCGATTCCACTGAGGTCGGCCGCATCGTTCCTGTTTACGAAGCCATCGGCGCAATCGGATCGCGCATGCTTCGCAAAATCATTTACGGTATCCTCGCTAATTTCGAAGGCGATATTCCCGACCCGCTGCCTCCGCAAATCCGCGAACGTTATCGCTTCCCTTCGCGCCGCGACTCAATCCTCTTCGCCCACTTCCCTCCCAAAGATGAAAATGTGGAGCAGCTCAACAGCTTTCGCAGTCCCGCGCAAACCCGCCTCATCTTCGAAGAGTTTTTCTACTATCAACTTGCTCTCGCCCTTCGCCGCATGCGCGATCATTCTCAACGCGGCATCGCTATGCGCGTTCGCGAAGAAAAAATCCGCGAAGCCGTGAAGCGCATTCTCCCTTTCAAGCCCACCGCCGCCCAAAAACGCGTTCTCGTCGAAATCGCCTCGGATCTGGAACGCTCTTTTCCCATGCACCGCCTTCTCGAAGGCGACGTCGGCAGCGGCAAAACAATCGTCGCCCTGGAAGCCGCTACCATCGTCATCGAAAACGGCTACCAAGTCGCGCTGATGGCGCCCACGGAAATTCTTGCCGCACAGCATTATCTTTCCGCCCGCCGAATTTTTAAGTCTGCAGGTTACGGCGTCGAACTGGTCGTAAGCGGCAGGAAAAAATCTGTGAAAGACGCTGCTCTCGCCAGCGCTGAATCAGGCGACGCGCAGCTCGTCGTCGGCACCCACGCCCTGATCGAAAACCCCGTAATCTTCAAACGTCTCGGCATGGTGATCGTTGACGAACAACACCGCTTCGGCGTTCTCCAACGCAAGCGCCTCATTGAAAAAGGCGCCTCGCCGCACGTCCTGGTCATGACCGCTACTCCCATCCCGCGCACTCTCGCGCTAACTCTCTACGGCGATCTCGACCTCTCTGTCATCGACGAAATGCCGCCCGGCCGCACTCCCATCGAAACTCGCTGGAGCGATGACTCGCAACTTCCCGGCGTCTGGGAATTTGTGCGGCGTGAAATTGCGCGCGGCCGCCAAGCCTATGTCGTTTATCCGGTGATCGAAGAATCCAAGCAGGAATTGAAAGCCGCCACCGCGGAATTCGAGCGCCTGGCGAAAAACGTTTTCCCCCAACTCCGTCTCGGCTTGCTTCACGGCCGCCTGAAGAATGACGAAAAAGATTCCGTCATGGAGCAATTTCGCCGCAACGAAATCCAAATCCTCGTCGCCACCACCGTAATCGAAGTAGGTGTGGACGTCCCCAACGCCACCATGATGGTCATCGAACACGCCGACCGCTTCGGCCTCGCTCAACTCCACCAGCTTCGCGGACGCATAGGACGCGGCACCCAAAAATCTCAATGCATCCTCATCGCGCCAAAAAAAATCACCGGTGAAGCGCAAGAACGCCTCGAAACCATGGTCGCTACCTCCAACGGTTTCGAAATTGCCGAGCGCGATCTAAAACTGCGCGGCCCCGGCGAATTCTTCGGCACCCGCCAGCACGGCGACGCCGCCTTCTCCGTCGCGCAGCCTCTGCGCGACCACGAACTCTTGGAAATGGCGCGCCGCGAAGCCTTCGCCCTAGCCGAAGATCCCGCCAAAGCCGCCGAGGTAGTAGCCCGCCTAGAATCGGTCAGCGCCGCCTGGCAAAAACGCTACCAGCTAGCCTCCGTCGGCTAGCCTGCAGGTTCCGCATAGTTCATGCCGCCGCTTTCGTACCGCCGGCGTCCCGCCGGCTCTTTTCCTGTCTGATCTGGACAGTCTTGTGGGTCGTGGCTTTAGCCACGACAAAAAGCCAGCCCTTTCGATTGCGGCTTTAGCCGCTGAAGCTCCGTCCTGCGACTTTCAAATCGACCGCACACAAAGATTCTTTCATCTCCGAACATAAGGTAAATTACTGAGGAGTTCCTGGGGCTCTCATGCGCGTCATCGCCGGAAAATATCGCAGCCGACGCCTAAAAACGCCAAGCTCTTTCAAAGTCCGTCCCACCAGCGACCGCCTCCGCGAAACGCTCTTCAACATCCTCGGCCCATCCGTCACCGATTCCCTCTTCGTCGATCTTTACGCCGGCACCGGCGCCATCGGAATCGAGGCCATCAGTCGCGGCGCACGCGAAGTCTTCTTTATCGACCGCGATCCCGCCTCCATCAGCCTGGTCCGCCAGAATCTCGAATCCCTGAAAATTTCCGCTGGAGTAGAAGTAATCACCGCCGCAGCCGAACGCGGCCTCGACAAGCTAGCCGCCCGCCACCTCATCGCCGATTTTATTTTCCTGGACCCGCCCTACAACGACGACGCCTACACGCAAGTCCTCGAATATCTCGACGCCTCGCATTTGGTCGCTCCCCAAGGCATCGTCATCGCCGAACACAGCTCCAAACTCGAGTTACCCGAGCGCCTGGTCCGCCTCGAACGCACTCGCCTCCTGGAACAAGGCGACGCCGCCCTAAGCTTCTACCGCCTAGCCGCCGCCGCATAAGAAAGTGAGCCTGGTTGCCGCCAGATTATTTGCGTGGACCTATGTTTAGCTGAATAATTTCCTCGCTTTTCGTACCGCAGAAATCCTGGCGGCTCTTTGATGCCTCTGGGCCTTGCTTTATGCTGTCATCCCGACAGAGGCAGCCTTCCGGCCCACGAGGGACCTGCTGTTATTTTTCCTTGTGGGTCGCGGCTTTAGCCGCGGCATAAATTGCCTTTGAGTCGCACTTCCTTTCGGCGGAACTTTCGCCGAGCCTCTTGTTCGCGCGGGCCGAAACTGAGTAGTGAACTATCGGTGTGGTACTATCCGCCCGGGCGTCATGCCAATGCTAAAAAGTAATAAGAAATGATTCGCCACCCGCCCCGCCTTCACGAGTGCTTACATACCGTGCAAGTTTCTCTCGGCCGGCCGTTCTAGAGACAAAGAGGCACCACACATGAAGCTTTTGCGTTTCCTCACTTTCGCAATCTGCGTCCATTTCTGGTTGCCGGGGGTGACCGCTCAAGAAGCTTCACCGGTCCAACAACCTTCACCAGCCCAACAACCTGTAGCGACGGCAGCGGCCCCCCAAAAGCAAAAGACTTTTGCAGAACAACTCCCGAATACCGTGGGCTTCCTGAAGGTCACGTACAACGACGGTCCGAATTTGATGGCAATTTTGGGAACGTGTTTCTTTGTCTATCTCGAGGATAAACGGTTGGGCGACAACATGGGTTTTGTTTATCTAGTGACGAACAGACACATGGCGGAGCCGGGTATCGAGAAGGGACTGAAGTACCCAGTTGCGCAGGTCATTCTTCGTATGAATTTGAGGTCACCACAAAATGGAATCGAATCGTCCGAGGGCGCGATACCGATGGGCTCGACGGTGCGGTGGTTTTTCCCGGCCGATGAGTCAACTGATTTAGCAGTTATGCAAATTAACCCTGACGTAATAAAGTACGATTACCAGACCATTCCGGCGTCACTCTTTGCGACCGAGAAAGACGTCGCCTCGTCGGCAGTGGAACCAGGAGATCCCGTCGTGTTCGCTGGATATTTTTACCAGTTTCCTGGACAGACGCGAATCGAGCCTATTGTTCGTCAAGGCGTTCTCGCTATGATGCCCAGCGAAAAGATCAACACGACACTTCAAAAACCGGGGCAGCTTTACCTTGCAGACGCGCACGCCTTTCATGGAAACAGTGGCTCACCACTTTTTGTGAATCTTGGGGGGTCTCGCCACGGGGTGTTATCGCTCGCCGAGAGGTATCTGCTGATCGGAGTCGTTAGCGGATACTATCCCGAAGGAGAAAGCTTCAGTGTTCCTGCTGCTACGGTTCTAACTGGCGAGGTGCACGACAATAGCGGAATCGCCACCGTCGTCCCGGCCGAAGAGTTATTGCAACTGCTCAATTCGAATGAACTGCAAGCAGATCGAGATGCGAAGGTGGCGGCTAGCAAAAGGTAGCGCCTCCCGGCATCGATCTTGACTTGTATTTGAATCCCGCGCGGGGGGGGCGAACGCTTCCGCGCGGGCGGGTGGCCAGCCCTCACCCACCGAGGTGAAGACTTATCTTTTGCGGGTGCTGCACTCTTCGGTTTTCAGAAGGGTGCGGTTGTTGACTTCGCCCTGATTGCCAGTGTACAGAAGTTTTCGGAGTGAACGCCGCCCGGCACGATCACGCCTTTAACGCCTTCGGCAATCAAGAAGATTAGAACAGGATCCGAACTGAACTTCGTTCAGGGCTCCCTGGGCGATTGAGACTCTCATTTACCGGCTAAGAAGATTCAGGAGTTGGCCGCGAAAGCGAAATCCCACGAAGTATTTATGCGGTTGGCGACAAAGTGAGCTATCATACCCGCAGGGTAGCGACCCGCAACTCCGATAATCAGATTGAATAGGAAGAAAATGGAAAAAGCGATGGCACGATTGATAGTCGTTCTTGTTTTTCCCTTTGCAACGGCAGCGTTCGGCCAAACACCGCCGGGTGTAACGCCAACCCCTACGACCGATGCGTCCGCGGCAGATCAAAGTCCTTCATACGATGACACTGTCAAATGGATTCAGGACAACATCAGTCTGGCTGGCGCTCCGGCATCATCTTCGCAGCACAATGGCAACATAACCACGACGAACAGTTCATCTGACGCGGTTACCTACTTGTTCACTGTGGACGGTTGCAAGAGTATGACTTTCACACGGATAGAGGGGACTCAGACTACCCAAACTCATCACTTCGGGAGCGGACTCGCAGCAGGGACGGAACCTCCGCCAAATCATATCTCTTCAGCAACTAAGTGGCGCTTCAAGATTCCGTTTTCATCCGTCGTCGGGTTCACGCTGTTTGATAAGAGCGACCCGGGAGTTGGTATTATGATTAAGGATGGAGCTGGAACTTTAAGCGGAGAGTCATCATATGCAGACAACGACGGTCCTCAAACTAGTATTACTGCGCCAGTTCCAATAACCACTGTAAATTTCCGTCATAACCTCGCTGCAACTAGTGACGGCGGCGTTGCTCCTTTCGTTCTTATTGGGTACAGCAACCCGGATGCGGAAGACGCAATCCCACACATGACCGCAGCCTTGAAGCACCTTGTGGACATTTGCAAAGCGAACCCAAAGGCAGGCAAGGACCTATTCTGAAGATTCCCGGGTGATATACTTTTCGGGTGACGGCCATCCATTTAGGAACTTCCGGGCGGGCGGCCAACCCTTCCGCGCGGCACCGGAGTTCACTAAAGCACGATTGAAACTCGCGGGGGTGGGCGGGTGGCACACCCTTTCGCACCACACCGAAATTCCGTTACGCCATGCCTCGACTTTCAGGGTGCCGCACTCTTCGTTTCTCAGAAGGGTGCGGGTTTAGATCAAACACCTGCGACATCCCTCCCGGCATTGCCACCGCGATCTCGCTTCATTCCCAAAACGGAACTACTCGCAAAAATATTTCACGCACACAGCCTCCCACTCCTTGCACTCGCCACAAAACCGTGCTACAAAAAGCTTCACCCAAAATATCCTAATAATATTTTTGTGCCCCGCCAAAGGGGCCAGAGCGGACGTGTGTGAATCCCAAACGGGATTCACCCTGAGCGCTCTCGCGAAGGGCGGCCGCGCGCCGAATGGAGTTGTAGCGGCGCTCGAAGGAGGATACGTGCCGGCAGTTTGCGGAAGAGATGTGACCATGGCGCGGCGCCAAAACCCCGCCAAAATTGAGCCAGTTGTCACTTCAAAAATCGCAAGTGGGCGCCCACTTCTAGTCGACAGTGCACTACCAGCAGAATTCGCCCTAACTCACTCAAAACAAACGACAGAAAAAATTCTACCCGACACCAGAACACACATTAGCATTCTCAACTTTTCGCCATTCACGACACAAAATCCCGCCCAGTTGATACAGCGCCACCGCTTCCTCATCCGCCCAAGAAGATCAAGCCGCGGCCGCACTTCTGACCGAAACTGGCCGAAAAACAGAACCCGAAGAAAACAAGCGACGAAAGCCCGTCTAACCGAAACTGAAATCACTCGCGTCGCATCGAGAGGCCGCACTTCTACCCGGTTCTGGCTGAAAAGTAGAAGTTGCAGAAGACAAAAGATTAGACCCTTTCTACCCGGGGCCAGAACCACACAGTACGATTCGCGCATTTCGCTCTTTTTCTCTCCGGTTTTCTCCACCACGGGCTTCTGCCCGCAAAGTACAGCCGCATCCGCTCTCAACGCATCGTATTCCATCGGGTATAATGCCACGCACATGCCTTCAGGATCTCAGGCCACCCAGCGCGCCCGTATAACGCCGCCTCGGACCGAGTCTCGGAACTCGCTCGAATCGTTGCCCGCGCATTCTCGTTTGCCTCGCCTTGACCTAGGCGTGGACTGGGAATCTCCCTGGGAGGAGTTTCGCACCAGCGTTCACGCTTTTTTCGGAGGCCCGCGCCCGTCGCGGGACGTCAAACCCTCGAAAAATTCTCCGCTGCGCGTCGATTGGATCGAAGGGAAACTGCCACGAAGCGCGTTCGCAGCTTCTTCTCTTTGGCACGTCGCCATCGTGATGATTCTGCTGCTTCCTATCTGGGGTTTTCTGGCCCATGCCGAGCCGACTCTTACCCTGCCTCGAATCGAACTCACCTATGTTCCGGCGCAGGACCTTCGGCCAATCTCACTCCCCGGAAATCAACCGAAGCCAAGCCCCACAGGCGATCCTGCCAAGCCGCTACCACGCAGCGGCGCCGACGCCTTTCATCCGCGCCAGACGATTCTTTCGCAGCCGCTGAAAATCACGCACCCGCGGCAAACTTTGATTCAGCCAGAAGCGCCAGCCGCGCCGCCAAAGATGGTCCCGCAAATGCCCAACATTGCGGAGTGGGCCGCTACTTCGCCCGATCCGAAGCCACAGCTTAAAATTGCGCCCTCGGTGGTCGCCCCTCGCATGCAACATCGCGCGGTGAGCGACGTCGCCGCGCCCAACGTATCCGCACCCGAACGGAACGCCGGCCCGCTGAATATCGCGCCATCTCCGCTGGAAAATGCGCAACCAAAGCTGCCCGTGAATCCCATGACGAATCCCGCGCTGGCCCAGCGCAACGTGCACGCCGACGCTGGAACAGCACCCGTAATCGGCGCGACAACTTCCGCGGGAGACGACAGTCTGCACCGCCTGATCGCCATCTCTGCCGCGCCCGCTCCGCCCGCACCAGTAGTCAACGTCCCACAGGGAAATCTTTCAGCGCGCGTCGCAATTTCTCCGGAAGGTACACGCGGCGGCGTCCCCGGCGGTTCGGCGAACGGAGCGGAAGGCAACGGTGGTTCCGGCGGATCGGCAGCAAGTGCCGGTGGCAGTGGAAAAAATTCCGCCGCGAATGCAAACGGATTTCCCTCCGGAGTAAGCATCAGCGGAGGCAGCGGTAATTCGAGCACCGCGGGAATTGGAGCAGCCGGAAATCGTTCCAAGCCGCTAATTCTGAAACCTATGACGAATATCAGCGCGCCGCCCAATGTGTCGCGCACTGAACCGATCGACGTAGGGAAAATTGATCCGGGCATGCCACCGGAGAAAATTCTTTCGGGCAAGGAAGTGTTCACACTGCACGTGGACATGCCCAATCTTACGAGCTCGAGTGGAAGCTGGATTTTGAACTTCGCGCAATTAGACGATTACGCGCCCGCCTACCAGCGTCCAAAGGGAAAGCTGGCTGCGCCTGTACCGGTGCGCAAAGTAGATCCAAAATATCCGCAGCTCGCCATCAAGCAGCACATCGACGGCGAAGTAATTCTCTACGCCATTATCCGCAAAGACGGCCATGTGGACAGCATTCAAGTGGTGCGCAGCATCGACCCGCAGCTGGACCGAAACGCCATGGAAGCCCTGTCGCGCTGGGAATTTCGCCCCGCAACCCGCGAAGGCCAGCCCGTCGAATTGGAAGCCGTCATACACATCCCCTTCCGCTACGACCCGGCACCCGAGTAAAAAAATGCAAATCCGAAAAATATTCTGGCCGCTTGGACCCAAGCGCCAACAGATTCTATTGTCAGGAGTTTCAATTCCACGAACCAAGATTTTACGTCGAAGCTTTCTGCGAGGAGGCGTGACGCTGCTCCGCGGCTTTTTCTTCCAACAACTTTACCAATGCGAAGAGCACAAGATTGGCCGGAGTCGCGATGCCGAGTTCCTTGCCGCGGCGGACCACATAGCCATTCAGCGAATCAATTTCCGTGCGCTTCCCGCGCGCAAGATCCTGCGCAGTGGAAGACGTCGCATCGCTTCCCACGCCCTGGAGAAACTGCAAACCTTGAGAAACGAAATCCACTTCCGGCAATTTCACTCCCGAGGCACGCCCCACCGCCACCGTCTCGGCAATCACTTGGCTGAAAACGTCGCGTGTCACCCCGCTGTGTGCCAAATGCGCATAACTGATCTGGGTGATCCCGGTGACCGCGTTGCCGGCGCAGTTCATCACGAATTTAGACCAGAGGTCCGCCTCGATGTCCGGTGAAACGCGGCACGGTACGTTGGCAGCGGTGAAGAGCGCAGCAATCCGCTCCGCACGATCAGCACCTCCAGCCAGCGGCGGCGCGGTGGATTTGGAAGAGCGATCGCGGTCGGGAAACTCGCCGACGGCCAAGCTTCCGCCGCCCGAATGTTTTATGTGGCCGGGCTCGGGCATCGCCGCTGCGATGTACACCACCGCAGCCAGCGCATCGATTCCTGAAGCCGCGCGAATCCCAGGAATATTGTCCACGCCATTTTGCAAACTGACGACGACCGCGCTCGGCGCAAGATGCGGCCTAAGCGACCGAGCGGCATCTTCCGTATCGGTGGTTTTTACGCAGAACAAAATTACGTCAGCATCGCGCACCGCCGAAATTTCCGTGGAAGCATTCACCGCAACGCGCTCTTGAAACGAAACTGTGTCGAGGAAAAGCTTGTTTGCCCGGATGGCTTCCACGTGCGCGGCCCTGCCGATCAACGTGACCTGCAGACCCGAGCGCGCCAGCATCCCGCCGAAATACGAGCCCACTGCGCCCGCACCCAACACCGCAACTCGAACCTTCGTGTTATCGGAGGTCATCGACCCGAACCCTTCTGCATGATCGAAAGACAAAATATCATGTCTAAGAAATTTTCGAACGCATCAAAAGTGGCTGCGCATTTCGCGGAAACTGTTCAAGATCAAAAGCTTTCCCCCGCCGCTCTCGATCTCGCACTTTTCCAGTTCCCAGGTAGCCGAATGCGGAATGAATACAGCGCTCAAACCGGCATGCATTGCCGGGTTGATGTCGCTGCGCGGGCTGTTGCCCACCATCCAGCCATGCGTTTTCACGATTTTGAATTGCTCGATCATGCGTTCGTACAAACTCGGATCTTTTTCCAGCACGATTTCGATGGAATCGAAATAGGGCTGCAAGCCGGAGCGTTCCACCTTGGCGGCTTGCTCCGCAGGCTCGCCCTTGGTGACCATAATCAAGCGATGATGCTTGGCCAGGTAAGCGAGTGTTTCCGGAACTCCATCGAGAATGTGCGGAGGCGTGGCTTCCAATTCCGCCGCCATTCTTTCAATCTCTTTCACCAGCTCCCGTTTCGCGGCGTTACCGGCAAGTTTCAAGTAAGTCTCTTCCAGCGAGCGGCGGAAGCTGCGCACCCCGTAACCGTGCTGGCGGATATTGCGGCGCTCGGTCTCGTTCAAAATGTGGCGGATATATTCGCGGGTGTAACCAAGATGTTCCAACTGGGTAATAAAGTGATCGATGGTCTTCTCAAAGAAAATATTGTTTTCCCAGAGGGTGTCGTCCGCGTCGATCAGTATTGTGTGCCTAGCCATGCCAGATTCTCGCGCGCTCCCCAAAAGGAAAACAAAAATCTATTTTAACTTGTGAACGGCTGATTTATCGCGCCAGGTTGAGGAAATAACCATCGTTCAGTATGCCAAATTGTCAGACAGCGGAAGCTTTACGCGTCCCAGCGGCAACTTGCTCCAGAATCTCGCGCGCGATTTTCTGCAAATCACCGAACCGCGCGAGATATTCCTGAAAATCGCGGTTCAAATCAAGAGCCAGGTTGGCATCAAGTTTGGTGCGCAAAATCATATCGCGCAGGTGTACCGGGTGTGGCAGCACAGCTTCGTCCTTCAACTCTTCAAGCGCTAAATTCGGATCGTAGTGGTACATGTTCCCTCCTCAACTAGCGGGCGGAAAACACATTCTACTCCGTTTCAATGAAATGAGGAGAACTCGGGAGATTCAGGCCGAGGCGGGAAGAAATTCGTAACGCTCGATGCGGGCTGCAATTCCGGGGGTTCCTTTGCTCTCATCGACGCGCAGGACGCGAGCGTAGCAGCGAATATGAACGTCGCCGGCCAGGGTGATTTGCTGAGGCAAGGTGAGAACGAATTCGATGGGGCTGCCCGTTTCAACGATCGCTTCCATAACGAAGTAGAGGCCGCGGAAGCTGACGTCGCGCGTTTCTCCCTTTTTTTCAAGGATGCCGCTGTCCGCCGAGAAGCGGACTTTCATGGGCAGATTCATCGAAAATCTTCGCGCAGCGCGACGCTCTACATCTGAATCCATCTGCCCTCCAGGCGAGCAGTCGTCTTTCGCCAAGCTACCACTGCCACGCGCTTGCCGCAATGAGATTCGGCGGCAAAAACAAAGAGAAAATCACATTACCAATCCATTTGCCTTTGCGGCGAGAGAAGCTGTCCGTTACACTCGCAGGCTGTATGGCGGAAGTATTTCATCGAAGCATTTTTCTGGAAGGCCAAGCCGGGCGACTGGAGGCCACATTGTGGACCACGCCCGGAGCGGACGCGCGCTCGGCAGCCCTGGTTTGCCATCCGCACCCGCTTTTCGGCGGCACCATGCACAACAAAGTGGTCTATCAGGCAGCGAAGACGCTACATCGCCGCGGCGTACCGGTGCTCCGGTTCAACTTTCGCGGAGCGGGCATGAGCGAGGGCCAGCACGATAAAGGTAAAGGCGAGCGCGAGGACGTTCGCGCCGGGTTGGATTACCTGGCGAAAGAATTCCCGGGGCTGCCAATTTTGCTTGCGGGATTCAGTTTTGGCGCGTGGGTAGGTTTGCAGGTGGGATGTGCGGACGAGCGCGTGACCGGAGTGATTGGTTTAGGAATTCCGGTGGACAATTCCGATCTGACGTACTTGCGAGATTGTGCGAAGCCAAAACTCTTTGTGCAAGGCGCGAACGATCAGTTTGGTTCGCGGGCGAACGTCGACAGGCTTTATGACGACCTGGCGCAGCCAAAACAACTAGTGTTTGTCGAAGAGGCAGATCATTTCTTTACTGGGCATCTCAGTGAAATGGCCGTGGCAATCGATAAATGGCTTGATGAAGCTTACCCACACCTACGCAGCAGTTCCGCCGGCCTCTAGCCTCTGGATTCGAATAATTTAAGGAATTGTTCGCGTGAAGCAGGCTCGATCCCGATGAGGCTCAGGTTTTTATCCACGTGAGCGGTCTGGCTCATACCGACGAGTGCGGTGGTAAGTCCCGGAACGGAGCGGGCGAACTGCAGAGCGAGCGTGGAATTTTCTTTCACTCCGAGCGCCGCAGAAACAAATGCGGGCAGGTTCCGCGTGAGTTGACCTTGCAAAAGCGCGGCACTGGTAATCAAGGAGATGCCGAGGGTTCGCGCGGCTTGCACCATTGGCACGGGCTTACCGTCGATCATTTGATTCGGCCGCGTGAGCGCTTCCGGCATAGCCAGATTGAAGGGCAACTGCACGAAACGGAAATGGTGAGCAGCCCCGCCGACTTCGCTGGCAATTCCCGCCATCTCGGCGAGCGATAGATATCCCGCGCCTTTGGGATCCTCGCGGAACGAATTCCAGGTGGCCATGCCATACGCGCGGATTTTTTTCTCCGCGACTGCGCTTTCCAGAAAAGTGAAGGCCGCACGAATACGCTGCCGGAATTCTTCGGGCGAAATCTCTCCCAACTGCGTCTCGGGGTTGTGCAGATAAAAAACGTCAATCGTTTCAATGCCCAGATTGCGCCGGCTGCGTTCGAGCTGATCGGCCAGATAGGCCGGCGCCATGCAGTGGCAACCGGCAGCGATTTCTTCCGCGCGAAAAATTCCGCGTTCCAGAAATTCGTGGGCGAAGTATTCGTTCGCGTCGGCAGGCATTTCGCCGTCGGGGGTCAGGAATCCGGCTTTGGTGCAAACCACAATTTCGTCGCGAGAGAATCCCTTGGCAAAAAGCTCCTTCAGGGCGGCACGCACGGAACGTTCGCTGCGTTGAAAGCGATAATTAATGGCGGAGTCGATGACGTTGCTGCCATTTTCGACGGCGGAAACAATGGCAGCGGTGTAAGCGGCATCGGTGGTGGTATCAGGCTCGCCAAGGTAGGTGCCAATCCCAATGGACGAGAGCACGAGACCTCCCGGAATTTCACGGAAGTGGCCGGCTGCAGAGCGGCCTTTAAAGCGCGCGGCATAGCGCAAAGTGCCTTCGGGCGTGGCGAAACCGGTTTTGCGTTCTTCAGTTATTGCTGAAACAGCTGACATCAATCCTCTCTTTCAATGCGGCGGTTCGAACTCGCGCGCAGTATATCAAACGTTTTTGCAGATGGCGTTTGTGGATGGGACCTCTTGCCGCTCAATCGGGTTCGCCGGCCAAGCCTTGCGCTACAAGCAACTCGCGCGCTTCCAATCTAAGTTTCGGCAAATGCCGCCAGAAAATAAAGCCGCCAATAATGGCTCCCATTCCGCCGATGGCGACAGTCCAAGGGGCTCCGATGCGGTCGGCGAGAATTCCAGCGAACAACGCGCCCATCGGCGCCATGCCCATGAACATCATGGTATAGACGGCCATCGCGCGTCCCCGTAATTCATCCGGGACCATCGCTTGAATCATGGTGTTGGAGCTGGACATCTGCAACATCACGCTGTAGCCAACCGGAAGCAACAGTATTGCTGACAGCACGAGCCAACGAGAAAATGAGAACAAGACAAGGCTGACTCCAAAACCAATCGCGGAAAAGGCGATCCACCTGCCGAGTCCGTGAACCCCGCGGCGCATGGCGAGGGTGAGCGCGCCGAACAATGCTCCTAAACCGCTGACGCCCATCAGGATGCCGAGTGCGCGAGCGCCGCCGTGCAGAACGCGGTCAGCGAAGATTGGCATCAACACCGAATAAGGCACGGCAACCAGGCTGACGACGCCAATCAGTAGCATGATGGCCATGATAGGCGCGGTGCGGCGAACGAAACGAAATCCTTCCGCGATATGTTCGATAGCGGTGGCCTCTCTGGAAACAAAACGCATGGGGCCGAGCTTCATCAGAAGCAAGCCAACGAGTACGGCGATGTAGCTGACACCGTTGGCGAAGAAACACCAGCCTTCGCCGATCCAGGCCACCAACAGACCGGCGATAGCCGGGCCAATTACGCGAGCGCCGTTGAACATGGAAGAATTCAGCGCGATCGCGTTCATCAAATCTTCGCGGCCAACCATGTCGATCAGAAAAGATTGGCGGGCGGGAATGTCAAACGCGTTCACCGCACCGAGTAAAGACGCGAGGACTACAATTTCCCAGACGCGCACGATGTTAGACAGCGTAAGAATTGCCAGGATAAGCGCGAGAATCATCGATGTTGTTTGAGTGGCGATCACCACACGATGGCGGTTCCAACGGTCGGCGGCCATGCCACCGATGGGAGCGAGCAGGAACACGGGGATTTGTCCAGCGAAGCTGACCACACCCAAGAGCAATGACGAACCGGTCAGTCGATAAACCAGCCACGCTTGCGCGATATTCTGCATCCAGGTGCCGATCAGCGAGATTAGTTGTCCACTGAAGAAAAGCTGGAAGTTGCGATGGCGCAGCGAGCGCACCATGTCGCGCGCACGCGAACGACGTTCCGGGTCTACGGGGATCGATATTTGATCGGAAGACGCTTTGGCCATCTACTCAATTGTACGATGCTAATGGCGAGATGTTATTCGCGATCTGGCGAGCTTTCTCCAGGTGGACATACCAAAATGCCATGCGCGCGATCACCGCGAAGATTGCGTGCCGGGCTGCGGTTCTTGCGCAGGCCCCTGCCGAGGCGCCAAAAGCCGGTTGCATGCGCGCAAAATACGGCGGTAGGGCCAACTGCCTTCGCGGAACAGAATTTCTCCCTCCCGAGGCTTGGAATAAAACCATCGCGAAAGCAGCGAAAGATGTTCGGCCAGTTCTGGAGGCGCTGCTTGCAAACCGTACCGCGAGCGATTCGCCGCAGGAACGTCAGACCGTTGGGCATGAGACTGCGGCGAGGCGCTTTCCTCTTGGGACTGATCTGCTGAATTAATTTCGGGGGGAGAATCTACTTTCGACGCGTCTGACTTGCCTCGGGGAAAGCTCGTCTGCGGGTCCAGAACGGATCGCAACATCCCTTCCACAGACTTTGGCTCGGTTGATAGTTCCGCGAAACGCAAAAATAAGGGCTCGGCCAAAATTCCCGCGCGCGCGGGGAAGACTACGATCGTTTTCTCTTCGGCGCCGCGCTGCAGGATTACGGCGTCGATTTCATCGATACGGCGCGTCAATTCTCCCCATCCTCGCAATGTGCCGGAGACTTTTTCCAGACGCTTGTGGAGCGCGGCGGCTTTTTCGTAGTTCAAGGCTTCGCTGGCAGCTTCGCGCTGGGCTTGAATTTCTTTGATCAGGAATGAACCACCGCTTTCGAGAGTTTCGAGGACGCGGCCGACCTCCAGGTCATATTCCTGCTTGGAACAGCCGGCGAAGCAGGGCGCCAAGCACATCTTCATCTCGGAATAAATACAACCTGGAAACGCAGGGTCGCGGCGGATCTTAATCTGGCAGCGGCGAATTTTGAAGAGATCCAGAAAGGATTCGCTGAATGCTTCAGCAGCTCGACGAGACGCGAACGGTCCGAAATAAAATCCTCCGTCCGCGCGGACGCGACGAGTAACGTAGCCTCGTGGATACTCGTTGCGAAGATTAATTTTCAAGAGCGCGGCCGGGCGCAACCGCAACAGACTTCGGTAGCGATCTGGAAAATATTTGCGAGCCTGCTCGTACATTGTGAGTGTTTGTTCGAATTTCGAGCCGGTCACGCGGTAATGAATACCAGCGACGACCTCGCGAAGATTCAGGCGTTTCGACGGCGCGTCCGGAGCGAGGAGCAATCTTTCGGTGGCGCGTCGAATGTCCGCGGTGCGCGCGAGATAGGGTTTGGCCTTGGCGTCGCGCATTTCAAGCAAAAGCACGCCGGCACGCGCAGGCATGCTGTTGAAAAAGTCCGCATCAAATTCAGGTATGAATTGAAGGCGGCAATCCAGTGCCAGCATGGGCACAAGAATACACTGAGGGAAGACTGCGGAGAAAATAGTGCGCCGTTATTTTCTCAGTATGCCTTCAAGACCCAAGCGGCGATGACCAAGCGCTGAATTTCGCTGGTACCTTCGTAGATTTCGGTGATGCGGGAATCGCGGTAAGCGCGTTCGACCGGATATTCACGGCTGTAGCCGTAGCCGCCGTGGATTTGGATGGCTTTGTGCGCCACGCGCGTGGACATCTCGCTAGCGAAAAGTTTCGCGATGGAGGCTTCCATGGTGAAACGCGCGCCGGAGTCTTGTTTCCAGGCAGCGCGACGAGTGAGCAAACGCGCCGCGTCAATTTCAGTGGCCATGTCGGCCAGCATGAACTGGATGGCTTGAAAATCGGAGATGGGATGGCCGAAGGCTTGGCGTTGTTGCGCGTAGGATAGCGCGGCTTCAAAAGCGCCTTGGGCAATCCCGGTGGCTTGCGCGGCAATGCCGATACGGCCACCATCGAGCGTGGAGAGTGCAACTTTGTAACCTTCTCCTTCGTTGCCGATGCGATTGCCCACGGGCACTTCACAATCAGTGAACGAAAGCTCAGTGCAGGCGGTGGCATTAATGCCGAGTTTTTTTTCTTCTTTACCAACGGCGAAACCGCGCGTGCCTTTTTCTACCACCAGCGCGGTAATTCCCTTTTCGCCCTTTTCAGGCTGGGTGTTGACGTAGACGATCGCGGCATCAGCTGCACCACCATTAGTGATCCACGCCTTTGTTCCGTTGATTACGTAGGTGTCACCTTTGCGAATCGCTTTGGTGGTGAGAGCGGCCGCGTTGGAGCCTGCTTGAGGTTCGGTCAGAGCGTAACATCCAATTTTTTCGCCCCGCGCGAATGGCACCAGAAATCTCTGTTTTTGTTCATCGGTGCCAAAGCGGAGGATTGGGTCACAGTAGAGCGAATTTTGAACGGAAAGGATCACTCCGGTAGACGCGCAAACGCGCGAGACTTCCTCGATAACGATGGAGTAGCTGACGTGATCCATGCCTGCGCCGCCGTAATTTTCAGGCACGGCAACGCCGGTAAGTCCCAACTCAGCGGCTTTCTTGAAATTGTCACGCGGGAAACGACCGGTCTCATCGATTTCCTTGGCGTGCGGCTTTACCTCCGCTTCCGCAAAATCGTGCACGCTTTTTTGCAGAAGCTGTTGTTCTTCGGTTAGGTCGAGGTCCACTGGGCTGTCCTATTCCATCTGTGCGATGAGAGCGAACGAAAATTCTAGGCTGCACCGCCGCATTAAGAAAGGGCAATTTTATGCCAGGGCTTTGCGCAGCTTTTCGTAGGTGGTGGAAAGTTCTTCGGGCTCGACGCGCGTTTCACCCACAACGGTCATGAAATTTGCGTCACCGGACCACCGCGGGAGGACGTGCAGGTGCAAGTGGCCGGTAACGCCGGCTCCGGCCGCTCGGCCCAGATTCATTCCGAGATTGTAGCCTTGCGGGTGATATGTGTGTTCCAGAGCGGTGTGCACGCGCTGCGACAGGACCATCATTTCAGCGAGCGTATCCGGGCCGGCTGCGGAAAGATCAGCCACGTGAACGTAAGGAACAACCATCACATGTCCAGTCGTATAAGGATAGCGATTGAGGATGACGAAATTCTTTGCGCCGCGAAGGATGATCTGGGTTTTCAGGTCATCTCCGGCGGCGATTGCGGCGCAGAAAATACAACCCTCGTCCCTCGACGCGTCGGCGATGTAGCGATAGCGCCACGGGGTCCACAAATAATCCATTCTATTTAGGCCTGCACACCGGGCTCGGACGAGCTTGCCGAAGCGCCGCTGGATCGCGGATGATTTACAAAGTCCTTTAGCTCTTTGCTGGGTTTGAAGAATGGAATTTTCTTTGGTGGGACTTCCACTTTCGCTCCGGTTTTGGGATTGCGTCCGGTGCGGCCGCGGCGTTCGCGCGTGCGGAAACTTCCGAAACCGCGGATCTCAATCTTATCGTCAGACTGCAACGCGGCAATGATGCTCTCGAAAATCGTCTCGACGACTGCTTCCGCCTCTTTGCGAGGCAGCTCGGTGACGCGAGTGACCTCTTCTACGAGGTCAGCCTTCGTCATCGTATGATCTTTGTTTTCACGCTCTCCCGCAGCCTCTGCCATCGGATGAGGCCTCCTTTCACTATATGAAGACGCCGAAACAGGTGAAGACGTTACGCTATCGACGGGCTGGGCAACATCGTAGGTCCTTGCATATCATCAATCTAGGCTAAGGTAAATGATTTTTCCTGCGAAGGAAGGCCCTTCCTGAGCCGCCGCCCCCCGGCAGCACTGGAAACTAAAGCTAGGACGACTGCCGCTTGGCCATTATCGCGTCCCCAATTGTGGCGTTGGGTGACGACTTTACCTGCTTGGGCTGATGCTTGAACGTTTCAATCTCCTGGCGTTCTACTTGTTTTTGCGCAGCGCGGTAGCTCAAGCTGATTTTGTGCTGCTCAGGTTCGAGACGGAGAATCTTGAAATCGTACTCGCCGCCGGTGTTCAACACAGATGTGACGCGCGCGCCGCGAGCCGGCTTTTGCTTCTCGCGGTCTGCCTTTCCTTTACGTTCTTCAATTTCGGAAACGTGGCACAGACCTTCGATTCCTTCCGCCAATTCCACAAAGGCGCCGAAATCGGTAGTTCTCGCAACCTTGCCTTTTAGCACGTCGCCGATTTTATGGTCGGCAAACCAGTTGGCCCAAATGTCTTTCACCTGCTTGATTCCGAGTGAAAGCCGGCGATTTTGCGAATCAACTTTGAGTACCTTCGCTTCGATTACATCGCCCTTCTTGAATTTCTCGCTGGGGTGCTTGATGCGTTCGGTCCAGCTAATGTCGCTGATATGTATCAAACCTTCCATACCTTCTTCGATTTCCACGAAAGCGCCAAAATCGGCGAGATTGCGAATACGGCCATTCACAATGGCGCCGACTGGATATTTTTCGGCAGCGGCGTCCCAAGGGTCCGGCATGGTCTGTTTCAATCCCAGGGAAATGCGTCGCTGGTCCGTCTTTACTTCTAGTACGGTGACTTCCACCTCGTCTCCCACCTTCACCATTTTCGACGGGTGCTTGGTGCGTTTCGACCAGCTCATCTCGCTGACGTGCACCAGTCCTTCCACACCGGGTTCGATCTGCACGAAGGCGCCATAGTCGGTGACGCCAACTATTTTTCCCTGAGTTCGCGTGCCGACCGCAAACCGCTCGGGGACCGTAGCCCACGGATCCGGCAAAAGCTGCTTACGTCCAAGCGAAATGCGCTGCTTATCTTTATCGAACTTGAGAATCTGAACTTCGATTTCATCGCCAGGCTTGACGATGGAAGAAGGATGCGGCACGCGCCCCCAAACTAAATCGCTGACGTGAAGCAGTCCGTCTATTCCGCCGAGATCTACGAAGACGCCGTAGTCCGTTACGTTTTTCACCCGGCCCGTGACCACAGAATTTTCCGACAAAGAAGCCATCAAAGCATCGCGCTTTGATTTCTGCTCTTCTTCCAGAATCGCACGCCGGCTCACCACTACATTGCCCCGCTTGCGGTTTAGCTTTAGAACGCGAACTTCGATGTCGCGATCCTTCCAAGTCTCCAGGTCGTGCACCGGGCGCAATTCGATTTGAGAAGCGGGCAAGAATGCGCGCACTCCGATGTCGACAACCAGGCCGCCCTTGATTCGCTCGGTTACTTTTCCGCTGATAGTGGCTTGCTCGCGATACGATTTCTCGATGCGCTCCCATACACGCCGGCGATGAGCGCGCACGTGAGACAGCAGAACATATCCATTCTTCTGCTCATGCAATCTTTCAACTTCGATTGTCTGGCCCTTACCGAACTGGATGGGACTTCCGGAATCGACGAATTCCTGCGCCGGCACCAAGCCTTCAAACTTTCCGCCCACGTCCACAATTACACCCAGGTCATTTACGGCCAAAACGCGCCCATCGAAAATTTCACCTTCTGCAATGGCAGGCTCTGGCACAGCAAACTGATCGAGAAGCTGGTCCATGGTTTCGGAGGATTCGGCCTCTCCGGTTTCCGTGGACTCGCTAGCTGCCGTGGGAGCGCTCGCTTCGCTCGTCTCAGAATGATCCAGTAATGGAGCCAATTCGGGAGCTGCGCCTGCGGCTGATTCAGAACCATCGTGTGGCGCGCTGGAAATCTCTTCCGAGGGGACGCTATTTAGCGGCAGAGTCCCGACGTTTTCGGGCGCGCGAACTACGGCAGTGGCCGCGCCGCTCGAAGAGCTGGAGTTCACGCTGCCCGAAGGAATCTGTGGGACCGCCTGATCTGATTTCTGATCGCTGGAATTTTCGCCCGGGACTTCGGTAGCGACAGCTTCCGTTGCGGAAGGTTGGAGATTATTGTCTTGCTCGGCTGACATGGAGAGCGGCCTCCGTACGAGTTCGTGCCCGTCTGCCGAGAAAGCAAGCTCGGACTACTCCACCCTACGGGGTTAGAGCAATGAAGGGGATTGAGCGTCCGTGCCCGGCGCTCACATCGAAAGGATGATACGCGTGCAGTTTGCGCGTTGTCAACAAACCGTTGCGGAGGAGGCGAAGCGGCTAAATTTTAATTTTGCAGTAATTTGCCAATTCTCAAGACATGCCTGCTTTGATGAACGCTCTGGGCCGAAAATTTCAACGGTTCGCAAGCATGCGCGGTTAAATCCCATCACGTTTCATGCACGCGAGCCGCTGGCGGTGCGGATTTCCTTACGGTAATCCGGGCCGAAAATTTCAACCGTGCGGCACATTTCGTAGAGGCGCGATCGAATGCGTTTGCCCACGCGTTCCGTGAGGGAATCATCGATAGCAGGAGTGCGCATGCCTGCTACGCGCGTCACCGTTGCAGCACCGTTGGGCCCCACTGAGTCGGAATCGAGAAAATTAGTGGTGAGCAGCGTCACTCGCTTTTCGTTGTAACGCGTGTTGAGCACATGCCCGACTGTCTCCAGCGCCCATAGGGAAGGCTTGCTGGAACCCACATCATCCAGCACGAAGATTTCCGCCTTCAACACGGGTTCCAGCACGCCCATCTCCGTGGACTGGCTTACTGCGTTGTAACTATCCTGAATTTCCTTGAGCAGCTCGCGATAATCGTAGAAAAGACCGCCGTGACCGCGCAAAACGATCTGCTTCAAGGCCGCAACCGCGAGATGCGTTTTGCCCACTCCACACGAACCCATCAGCAACAGACCGGGCTCGGCGTGTTCGCGAACCGGAGTAAATTCCTCGGCGAATCGTTGCACGATGAGCTTTGCCTGCGTGAGACTTCGGTTAAACGCTGCCTGCTGATCCGGCGGAACGTTTTCAATGTCGTTATCCGTTTCGAAATTGTCGAAATCGCAGTGGCGATAGCGTTCGGGTACGCGCGCTTGAGCGAGAGCGCGCTCTGTCTGATCGCCTTTGGTGCAATCGCAAGGGACGGCCCAAACCAGTTTTGGATTTCCTTGCGACAAGCTTCCGGGCTTATCGGAAGAGACGGCCTGCGCACCTTGCGTGTTGCGTTCGACCACTTTCCAGCCGCTGCCCTGGCAATGCGGACAATCTGGTTGTGCCATGGTCGAAGGATAAGCGCGGCGCGTCTGGAGCGCAAGCGGACGTCGCTGTGCAAAGCGCGTGCATCTGTGGAAAGTGACAAGACAAGCTGTGGGTTGCGGATAGAGCAGAACTATCGAAGGACGAGCGAACCGTTATTTCTCAACGCGAATGGCGTGTCGCGGAACGGCGCGGACAATGGCGTGGCGCACTTTGCGGTCGTCAGCAGCCGAAAAACTGCGGGCCATCTCGCTGCGCACGAAACTGATGAACGACTCCATCTGCGATTGCATGTCCGCCATTTTGTCGCGCATATTGAGAATGATTTCAATGCCGGCCAGGTTGACGCCCAGTTCGCGCGTCAAGTTCAGGATCACTTCGAGGCGCTCGAGATCAGAATCGGTGTAAAGACGAGTATTGCCTTGCGAGCGCGAAGGCTTGAGCAAGCCGACGCGCTCATACAAACGCAGAGTCTGCGGGTGAAGCTTGTATAGCTCGGCGACGGCGCTGATCATATAGCCCGCTTTAGCTTTCTTTTTAGGGCGCCCAGCCATCATCGTCTCCCTTGCGAAGTTACACGGTAGCGCGAGAAAAAATTTCGCGGCGCGGATCTTCCGGGTCGATCTTGCTTAGTTCTTTTAATAAATTGCGCACACGCTCGTCTTCAGGCTTCGGCACCACCACTTGAACTTCCACGATCTGGTCGCCGCGTTTTCCAGAATGTCGTGCAGACGGAGCGCCCTTTTCGCGGAGCCGCAGTTTCTTGCCGCTGTTCGTGCCAGGCGGAATGCGAACCTGCGCGCGCCCGTCGATTGTGGGAACTTCCACTTTTGCGCCAAGCGAGGCTTCCGGAACTGTGATGGGCACGACGGTAAAAAGATCATCGCCACGGCGTTCAAAAAATGGATGAGGTTCGACTCTCATCACGATATAGAGGTCGCCTGGCGGGCCGCCATGCAAGCCTGCATTGCCGCGGCCAGCGACTCGCACGCGCGAGCCCGTTTGCGCGCCCGGCGGAATGCGCACGTCGAGCGTTTCCATACGAGCGACACGGCCTTCGCCGCCGCAATTGCGGCACACCGTGCGCAGTTTTCCCGAGCCACCGCAGCGCGAGCAGGTGATCTGGAAGCGCATCTTTCCACTTGTCTGGGTAACTTGGCCGGAGCCACCGCAGGTAGGACAATTTCTTTCATCACCGGGAGCCACGCCCGTGCCGTGGCACACATTGCAAACATCCAACCGCGTGAAACTCAATTTCTTTACCGTGCCGCGCATGGCCTCAGCGAAGGTGATGTCGATTTGATATTCGAGATCATCGCCGGGCTGGCGTTCTTCGGGAGCTTGTGCCGCGCTGGCTCCGCGAAAAAACTGGCTGAAAAGATCGCGAAAACTTGCGCCGCCTCCCGCGCCCCCGGAGCCTTGACCTGCTCCGCCGCCGAAATCGAATCCGCCGAAATCGAAATGTATGTCTTCAGGCGAAACTCCGCCGCCGTAACCCGCTCCCGGAGCGCTGCCACCTTGGCCTGGGACGTTAAAACCGAATTGATCGTACATCTGGCGCTTCTTGGTATCGGAAAGCGTGTCGTAGGCTTCCTGAATCTGTTTGAATTTCTCTTCCGCGGATTTGTCACCGGGATTCAGGTCTGGATGGTATTTGCGCGCAAGCTTGCGGTAGGCTGCGCGAAGTTCTTTCGCGGTTGCTTTGCGGGGTACGCCTAAGAGCTCGTAGTAATCCTGTTTAGTTGTTGTAGCCATGATCGATTCTTGAAATGTGCCTTCAGTGGTCTCGAGGCCACGATCGCGTAGGGGCCATCCGGGTCACAGATTCGCCCAGCGGCCGTTCCACTCCGCAATCTCTTGTGTTTCGCGAGCCGCTTCTTCCTTTTTTTGCCGCTGCATTTCCGATGACCTTCCGGCCATGGAAGCTTCTTTGGCGTTGGCGCGCTCAAGCCAGCGATCGATCCAGCCGACTTTCTGCTCCACCGTATTTGGATCCGACTTGAATCGAAGAAATGTGCCGGATATTTCCACCGAACGCGGCGGGAATTCTGGTTGCACATCCTGTTGCGCGTCGTAGAAAAGGCGCCGCCAGTCGGCCGTCGGTGATTCAGAAATGGAAACTTGCACCAAGAAGAAATTGTCTCGAATTTTCTGTACGGCTTGCGGTGGACCCAAACGCCGGATGCCCATGGTCGTCAAAAGCTCTCCTCGCGATACTCCTAAAACAAAATGCAGGGCGGGTATTTTCACCCGCCCCGCATCCTTAATGCTCACGCAAATGTTTAGTTCGGCTTCTTCGAGTCATCCACGTCCACGAACTCGGCATCCACAACGTCGCCTTGTCCGGAGGACGAAGACTTGCTGTCGCCGGAAGGTTGGCCTTGGCCGCCGGGTGCGCCAGCCGAGCCTGCGCCGGCACTGGCCGCGCTTTGTTGCGCCTTGTACATCGTCTCCGCGATGCGGTGCGATACCTTGGTGAGAGTTTCCACCGCTGCGTTCAACTTGTCCACGCCGCCTTCGGTCAAGGCTCGCCGCGCTTCTTCCAGCGCTTCCTCGCCGGCCTTTACGTCTGCTTCGGCCAGCTTTTCGCGGTTCTCCTTAATGATCTTGTCGGTTTGATAGACTAAGTTGTCGAGCCGGTTGCGCGCTTCCACTTCCGCAAGGCGTGACTTGTCTTCGTCGGCATGCGCATCCGCTTCTTTCTTCATGCGCTCCGCTTCTTCCTTACTCAAGCCACTGGACGCGGTGATGGTGATCTTCTGTTCCTTGTTCGTGGCGTTGTCCTTTGCCGACACGTTCAGGATGCCGTTGGCATCGATGTCGAACGTGACGTCGACTTGCGGCACGCCGCGCGGCGCCGGAGGAATTCCGATGAGATGGAATTTTCCGAGCGAACGGTTTCCGCTGGCGACAGGACGCTCTCCTTGCAAAACGTGAATCTCGACAGAAGTTTGATTGTCCGCCGCCGTAGAGAATGTTTCCGACTTGCGCGTTGGAATGGTTGTGTTACGCGGGATCAGTACAGTAGAGACACCACCCAACGTTTCGACCCCCAGCGAAAGCGGGGTCACGTCGAGCAATAGAATGTCCTTCACTTCGCCGCCCAACACTCCGCCCTGAACCGCGGCGCCTACCGCGACTACTTCGTCCGGATTGACGCCCTTATGCGGCTCTTTGCCGTTGAACAATCCCTTTACGATGTCCACAACGCGCGGGATTCGCGTGGAACCGCCGACCAGAACTACTTCGTCGATTTTATCCGGCGTGAGGCCTGCATCACTCAATGCCTGCTTCACTGGACCGACCGTGCGCTGCAGCAAATCCTCCATCAACTGTTCGAGCTTCGAACGGGTGAGCTTCAGTTGCAGATGCTTCGGGCCAGACGCGTCCGCGGTGACGAACGGAAGATTAATTTCCGTCTCCATCAATTGGGACAGCTCGATCTTCGCTTTTTCCGCAGCTTCCTTGAGCCGTTGGATGGCCATGCGGTCTTTGCTCAGATCGATGCCCTGCTCTTTTTTGAATTCAGCCACGATCCACTCGATGATGCGCTGGTCGATGTCGTCGCCGCCGAGGTGCGTATCGCCGTTGGTCGATTTAACTTCGACCACGCCTTCGCCGACTTCGAGGATCGAAATATCAAAAGTCCCGCCGCCGAGGTCGTAGACAGCAATCGTCTCGTCCTTCTTTTTGTCGAGACCGTACGCCAGAGCTGCCGCGGTAGGCTCGTTGATGATGCGCGGAACTTCAAGACCGGCGATCTCTCCAGCCTGTTTGGTGGCTTGGCGCTGGCTGTCGTTAAAATATGCGGGGACCGTAATCACCGCTTTGGTGACTTTTTCGCCCAGGAAATCTTCGGCCGCGCTCTTCAGCTTTTGAAGAATCATCGCGGAAATTTCCTGCGGGCTGTAAGACTTGCCCATGATTTCAATGCGCGCGTCGTCGTGCGGCCCTTTCACTACTTTGTAAGGGACACGCTTGGCTTCTTCTGTAACTTCATCGTACCGGCGCCCCATGAATCTCTTGATCGAGTAAACGGTGTTTTCCGGGTTTGTAATGGATTGGCGCTTGGCAACTTGGCCCACCAAACGCTCGCCGCTCTTGGTGAATCCAACCACCGAGGGGGTGGTTCGAGCACCTTCCTGGTTGGGGATAACAGTGGGTTCGCCGCCTTGCATCACCGCGACGACTGAGTTGGTGGTGCCAAGGTCAATACCTATAATCTTGCTCATGAAATACGCTCCTGTGACGTCCGGCTATTGATAGCCGGAAACTCTACTAACGAGAGACGCGATAATACATCTTGAGCGTATCATTGTCAAGTATCTGTTTTATGGACCTATTCAGCTGAAACATAAAGACTTACACGTAAAACAACTTAACTGGACAGGCTAGAAGGCTTCCATCTCTCGATCGGAGCCATGACACCCTAATAGACCAACTTCATGGCGATTATCGTCATCGTGGTTCACTGCCAAGAATAGTCAATCCGCCAAATCAGGGCCGCTGCGTGCTGAAGCGATTCGCGCTACAATGTTGACGCCGCTTAAAACAAATAGTCGGGAGGGCGTCATTGATTCGCCGAAATTTTCATTCGTTTAGCAGGCTGGTTCTGCGCGAGTTTGCGATGGTAGGAGCGCTTGCTCTGATTTGCAGCGCGGGAATTTCGGCGCAGACGCACGCACGCGCTCAAACCCGCGCGGTCGCAAATTCTGATGCAGCCGCTGCGCCGGTGAAATCTCTGGGGAACAGAAATGCCCCGATTACCATGGAAGTGTTTAGTGATTACCAGTGCCCCTCGTGCGGCAATTTCTACGAAAACGCGCTGAAGTACATGATTCAGGACATGGTAGCGAGCGGACAAGTTTATTTTATACACCGCGATTTTCCCTTGCCGATGCACCCGTACTCCTACATGGCCGCGCGATGGGCCAATGCGGCGGCCAAGATCGGGAAGTTCGAAGTGGTTGATGCGGCGCTCTGGGACAACCAGCAGGCGTGGTCGGTGGACGGGAATATCGAGAAATTCGTGGCTGCCGCGGTTAGTCCGGCTGATTTCAAGCGCATCAGGAAACTGATGGAAGGATGCGACGTAAATCCGAATGCCTCGGCGAAACCGGCCGCGTTCAAAAATAACGGCCAGGAAGATCACGGCTGCATGTTGGATAGCTACATCGAGCAGGACAAGCAGCTGGCCAAACAGATTCCCGTGACGCAAACACCGACATCCGTTATCACGGCTAAAGGCCAGCGCTATCCGGCCATGCCCGGCTTTGTAACCTGGCCAATTCTGAAACAATTTTTGAGTTCACTTTTGAGCCAGTAGGAGATTCGCTTCAGTGTCGACAGGAAAACGCGAAACTTGGCGGAGGGTTTTTCTCATAATAGGCCGCCTTGCGCTCGCCGGGATGTTTTTATTCGCGGCCTACGCGAAGTTGAAGCCGCAGGCAGCTTTGCCTTGGTCCGTTGCTTCGGTCCGGACCTCCCTTTCCATGTTTGCGATGCAAGTGGACTCTTACCAATTGCTTTCCCCGCAGGCAGTGAGCATGGCGGCTCATACATTGCCTTTCGTCGAGTTGACACTGGGGTTGTGGCTGCTGAGCGGATTGTGGCTGCGTTATTCGACTCTGGCTACTAGCTTGCTGCTGTTGGGATTTTTTGCCTTGATGGTTCGAACATATTCGTTGGGACTGCAAATCAACTGCGGTTGTTTCGGTACCGGCGAACAGCTCGGCAAGAAATCACTGTTGCGGGACGGTTCTCTTCTGGCTTTCTCACTTGGGGTCACCATTTGTGCGTTCCTGGCGAAGCGAAGGAACAGTGAATCCGCAAGCTCCTTACCTGCGGCTGCTTCTGAACCTCAACGGGCAAATTAGTCTGTGATTCTTCCATCCGATATTCTGCAGATGTGGCTTCGGAGGCAGACTGCCGCTCATGAATGACGCATATTCTGTGGTGCCAAAGCAGTATAGAGTGTCCCGCTTTGATCAGGAGGCATGGATGCACCGGGTTTCGCGTAGCGCGGTCCTGCACGTTTTTTCTTTTCTATTTCTAGCCGCAGCTTTCTCTCTGCCGGCGCTTGGACAAGAGCAAACCAGCGCGGCCGCGGGAAAATCGCTGACCCTCGAGCGACTCTTCAGCGCTCCGAATCTGAGCGGTCGCTTAACGCAAGGCCTCGAATGGTGTCCCGACGGCAAGCGTATCTCCTACCTCGAGCGAAACGGAATGGGTAAAGACTCCACGGTGGAGTTGTGGACTATGGACGCGGCGACCGGGCAACGCAAAGTGTTGGTTGACGCCGCCACCTTGAAAGCAACCATGCAACCGGAGAGAGCGAAAACGACCCAACCTACGGGACTCGGCCGCGTGCAGGCAGAAAATTATCAATGGGCTCCCGGCGGCGATTCCCTGCTCTTTGTCGGAAGCAATAGTTTAGCGCTGCTGGATTTGCGCACGATGACTTCCAAATCTCTCATAACCAGCGAATCCGAAATCGAAGATCCCAAATTTTCTCCCGATGGCAAATGGATCAGTTTCGTTCGCGATTCGAATCTATGGGTCATCGATATATCGACGGGTGAAATCAAGGCTCTTACACAAGGTGGCAGCGAAGAAATCCTGAAGGGCAAGCTCGACTGGGTGTACCCGGAAGAACTCGATTCGCGCACGGCTTATTGGTGGTCTCCGGATTCCTCGAGACTTGCCTATTACGAAATGGACGAGCGCCCGGTAACACGCTACCCCATTATGGACATGAGTTCGCCGGTCGGCTCAACGGAATATACGCGCTATCCCCAGGCAGGCGAGCCGAATCCGATCGTGCGTGTGGGCGTGGTAGCCGTGACTGGCGGTGAAACTAGATGGATGGACACCGGAACGAATACCGATGTTTATCTCCCTCGCGTTGATTGGCTGCACGATAGTCGGCGCGTCGCAATACAACGGCTGAATCGCGCGCAAAATCAGCTCGATCTACTTTTTTGCGATGCTGCGTCCGGCGCCGCGCAAAACATTCTGGCCGAAAAAGATAAATATTGGATCAATATCAGCGATGATTTGTACTTCTTTTCCGACAACAAAAGGTTTCTGTGGTCCAGCGAACGCACCGGCTTCCGCCATTTCTATCTCTACGATCTTTCCGGCCGGCAACTGGAGCAATTGACCAATGGCGACTGGGAAGTGGGAGGCTTGAGCGGCTTTGGCCCGCGCTCCACGCATCCCGGCGTCGACGAAGAGCACGGCTATATTTATTTTCGTTCGAACAAGGATAATGTGTTGGAGAGCCAGCTCTATCGTGTCTCCTTGCGCGACAAGAGGATTACCCAGATCACGCATGGAGCGGGGTCGCATGCCGCTGAACTCTCGCCGGACCATACGGAATTTGTAGATACGTACTCCAGCTCCATGACGCCGCCTCGTCAGGACCTCTACCGCGCGGATGGTTCGCTGGTTGTTGCGATAAACGAAAATAAAGTGCCCGAGCTCGCCGAATATCACCTCTCGCCCGCTGAGTTTTCCGAAATTTCCGCCGAGGATGGCACCAAGCTCCACATTTCCATTATCAAGCCGGAGAATTTTGATCCGTCGAAAAAATATCCCGTGCTCATCAGCGTGTACGGTGGCCCGCACGTACAGGTGGTACGCAATGCGTGGGGTGGCCCAATTTTTCTTTGGCACGAAATCATGGCGCAGCACGGCTACATTATCTTTTCACTCGATAATCGCGGGTCTTGGGGCCGAGGGCACGCTTTTGAAACGCCCATCTTTCACCAGCTAGGCAAAGTCGAGTTGCAGGATCAGGTCACCGGCGTCAAGTATCTAAAATCGCTTCCGTATGTGGATGCGTCCAGGATCGGGATTTGGGGCGGCAGCTATGGCGGATTTATGACCCTGAACGCCCTGTTCAACGCGCCTGACGTTTTCAAGGCTGGAGTCGCGGACGCTCCGGTGAGCGACTGGAAGCTTTACGATACGATTTACACTGAACGTTACATGGGCCGGCCTCAGGATAATCCGGATGGCTATAAGAGCTCCTCACCAGTCAATCAAGCTTCTCAGCTCAAGGGCAAGTTAATGCTCAATCATGGAACCGGCGACGACAACGTACACTTTGCAAATTCCACGGAATTAATCAACATGCTCATCGATAGCGGCCACTATCCTGACCGCTTGATGATTTTTCCGGGCCGCGGACATGGCGTTAGCGACCTCGCGGCGCGTTTTCAACTGATGGAAGGAATCACCAAGTTTTTATTGGAAAGCCTTTAGGTGGGCGGGATGCACGGAAGAGGAAACTTTCTTTCAAAGCAACTGATTTTGTCCTAGCATACTCCAATATAATGAAGCTGCCGGCAACCTCTTAGCTGCGGTAAGAACCCTGCTCTTAAGGAATGGAATTGCGACTATCG
Source organism: Candidatus Acidiferrales bacterium (assembly GCA_049693615.1). Classification (GTDB taxonomy): domain Bacteria; phylum Acidobacteriota; class Terriglobia; order Acidiferrales; family UBA7541; genus Palsa-295. Next base: position 57,105 of record JBAVQB010000035.1, read on the forward strand.
ATGACGAGCCGCCAAATTCTGACTATTGTCTGCATCGCCAGTGGAATCCTGCTGTGCCCGATCGTAAGCGCAGAATCACAGGACACCTCACAAACGGATCAGATGGCGGAGCAGAAAGCTGCTCCGCCTAAAAGCCCGGTGATGGAGCCCGATCCGTCCGCTCAATACCTGGAAAAGGGTTTCCAACGCCTGTATGAATTGAATTTTGACGGCGCGCGTGTGGAATTCCTTTCGTACCAGAAGAGCCGCCCGGATGACCCGCTGGGCAAAGCCGCGGAAGCAGCGAGCTATTTGTTCGAACAGTTCAACGCCAAAGGCGTTCTGACCTCGGAATTTTTCCTCAGCGATGCAAAGTTCCTTGGCGGCGTAGAGGGCGGGGCGGCGCAAAATCAAAACCCTGCGTTTATGGCAGCTAACAGCCAGGCCCGCGAATTGGCCAAAATTCGCCTAAAATCCAATCCACGCGATATTCACGGGCTGCTGGCAATAACCATCGCGGACGGAATGGAATCGGACTACGATGCGTTGATCATCAAGAAGCAGCTGGATGGCTTGAAGATGATGAAGCAAGCGGAAGCCGAAGCCAACACTCTGCTGACGATCGACCCGTCGCAACAAGATGCGAACGTGGCCTTAGGTATGAGCAATTATGTAATCGGATGCTTGCCCGGATACAAACGCGCTTTTGTGTGGTTCGGCGGAATTCATGGTGACCGCACCAAGGGCATGCAGTTGATGGCTGAGGCGGCTGAGCGGGGGCATTACTTGCAGCCCTTCGCGAAAGTCATGCTCGCGCTGGCCTACGAACGCGAGCATCAGATGGACAAGGCGCACGATCTGCTTGCCGAACTTGCCGTGGAGTTCCCTTCCAACCCTGTCTTCGCACGCGAACTTACGCTCTGCGCCAGGCGCTGATCTTTTCAGACTAGCTTGCTGCTATGGCGCTGCACGGACTCTACCACTTCACGCGAACGCGATAGTCCAGCGTTGCCGTGCCATCCTTGTCGACCGGAATTTCGAAGCCAATAGTTGTGGCGTCCAACTTCGTCCACTTTAAGTTTGAGTTCACCACTTCCCAGTCGCCGCCTACCGGTTCGCGCGCTTCGACGGTAACCGGCGCATCCTTGTGATTCCGCAACGTAATTTGAAACTCCATTTCATACAAATTCCTGTCGAGCTTCTTATAGTCGATCAGCTTTCGCTCGCACACCACGTCGAAAGCGTTGCCGACATAAATCTTCAGCGTTTCATCCTTGGGCGTGTGGTTGATGCGATCTTCGCCGACGAATTGGATTCCTCCTTTTGAATCCGCTTGATAGACGCGCACGGTTCCAGCCGGCAGCGGCATTCCCAACCCCCCTTTCTCTTCATTTTTGAAGCGGTAGTACACCTTCACTGGCTCCGGGATGGGGTTTCCAATTCCCTGTTGGTTGCGGTAGTAATACGATTGCCCCTCAACCGCGAGAAACTTTTCTATCGGAACGCCCGTTCCCGAAAGCAGGCTGATCTGTTTGGATTCGTTATTTTGGATGGAAGTACGCCGCCCAAGGGTGTACAGATGATACTCGGATATGTTTTCCTGCTGAAATTGAGGCGGCGCGGGTGCCGCTACCTCCATTCTTGCCAACGTCCCACCGGCAGCAACGACGGGCGCCACTTGGTGAATTTCACCCGCAACGAGCTGGAGCTTTGCATTCTCGTAAGCGGTGCCGCTATGGTTCGAGAGTGTCACCCAACCATCCAAATCGCCAGTTTTTTCGTCGCGTGACACGGTAAGCACATAGTCCGCGTTCCAGTTCATGTCATTGGTGAGATAAGAGGCCTCAACTTTTTGCGCTGCGGCGCCGCGATTGTCGAGGGTCCAGACAAGCGTGGGCCGGCTATACAAATTCCCCGGCAACTCGGAAAATCGGTACCAGTTCGTGGGCATCCCCGTCACGATTTCATTCCCGATCTTCCATACAGGCTGGTTGTTATTATCCGCCAGCAATATGGCTTTGGTTTCGACCCACTTGGTTGAGCTTGCCTGCTCCTCGCCATGCACCAGCGTAACCTCGCGTCCTACGTACTTCTGCAAAAGCTTTTGCGCATCGAGAAGATCGTATTCGTAGTTCTGTTCCACCACGGCCAGCTTGGCAGGCTCGCTGAGCGAACGAAAATGTACGGTGGCCGGCATGATCGCGGCTGCGACGTCTTCGAAACGTAATGGCGAAACACCTGAGGCCAGATGGATTTGCCGGACGTCGCGAACCAGCGCGAGGTTCGAGTTGTACACGGTGACGTTCAGATCTACTTGATCCTTTTGCGTGGTAGTTGCCGCAGCAGCCGGCAACGAGCCTTCCCCCGGCACAGATACATCGCTGCCGTTTTGAGGCGCCGCTAGGACTCTTGTGAAACTTCCCGCCGCTAGGAAGAACAGAAAGAAGGCTGCGAAATTGAAAACGCTAACACCTCTGCATTCGCTTGTGGACATAGGCTGTCTCCTCGATGTGAATCCCAAGAGATCATACTTGAAAGGCAAATGCGATTCTCCGGCGGCATGGTATCGGTTCGTGACGTTAACCAAGCATTCAGACGCACCATGCCTCTTCTAGTGAACGCGCTCGCCGACATAACTTGCACGCGAACCTGATAAGATTTGGTTGATGTTTACGTGTCCGGAATGCGAGCAGGCCATAAACCAGGCGAGCGTGGCGTGCCCTTACTGCGGCGCCGATGTGACCAATGCGCCCGACGGCAGCGAATTCGCCAACATTGGCGTTCAAAACAAAAAAATAACGCCTGCCCGCATCGCGATTCTCCTTGGAATATTTCTGGCGATCCTCGCTGCCACGGCTTGGCTCGCTTTGCCTTGGAAGATTTCCGGTACGCAACCGGATGCGGAGGCGCGTGGGCTGGAGGCGCTAGGAGTCATTCAGCAAGCGCTCACTAGCTATCAAGGCAGCGAAGGCGGCTTTCCTTCGTCTTTGGAAGGTTTGGGAGACCGCGTGCGTTTTGAAGCGGAAAAGGCGCAGTCCGCGCACTACACGGTGCAATACATTCCGGGAAAGCCCGATTCAGACGGCCGCGTCAAAAGCTATACGCTGACCGGGCGGGCGGGCAATTTCGGTTATATGAATTTCTACACCGATGAGAGCGGGGTAACCCGCGGCACGCGCGATAATCGCACTGCTAGTGTGCAGGATCCGCCGATCAAGCAAAATCTATAGCATCGCCCATTTTCGGCGTTATCACTCAAACTGCATTCAGAATTTGCCGTGTAATCGTTTCTGTAGCATGCTGGATTGCAAGCGGCGCCACTAAGAAGGAATTGCGATCGATTTTGGCCATTGTTCAGGAAAACGACATGAACCCAGCCACTAAACTAAACATCGAAGCTCTCGTAGCCATCGACACGCACGTCCACATCGAATCGGATGGCGGCCATTCCGTAAACGAAGCTGCACGCAAGTATTTTGGCGCGAAGGACGATGCGCCCCGCGGTCCAGCACTCGCTGAATATTACCGCTCGCGAAAAATCGCCTGCGTAGTCTTTTCTGTTGACGAGCGGCTGACCGGCAGAAAACAGATCCCCAACGACGATGTCGCCGCCCTCGCCGCTGCGAATAGCGACATCATGATCGCATTCGCCAGCGTGGACCCCACGCGCGGGCCCGAAGCCGTAACCGAAGCTCGCCGATTGATCGCAACTGGAAAATTCCGCGGATTCAAACTGCACCCTCCCATCCAGCAATTCCATGCCAACGATCGCATGGCCTATCCCTTTTACGAAGTCCTCGCCAAAGCACGTATGCCCGTGATCTTCCACACTGGACACAGCGGCATCGGTACAGGCATGCCGGGAGGCGGAGGCGTGCGGTTGAAATACGGCAATCCCATGGACATTGATGACGTAGCCGTCGATTTTCCGGATATGCCGATCATCATGGCCCATCCATCATTTCCCTGGCAGGACGAAGCTATTTCCATCTGCTTGCACAAGCCGCAGGTGTACGTCGATCTGTCGGGATGGTCGCCGAAATATTTTTCCCCGACGCTCGTGCAGTACGCCAATACCTTGCTCAAAGAAAAAGTTCTTTTCGGTTCCGACTATCCGCTGATCACTCCGGATAGATGGCTCGCCGATTTTGCCAAAATTGAAATCCGAGACGAAGTTCGCCCGCTAATCCTGAAACAAAACGCTGTCCGCCTTTTGAAGCTTCACCAGCCCGGTTGAGCGCACCGTCACGGTAAATACCTGCGCGTATTCCTTTTCGCCCACTTGCAGCCTTTCACTGTTGATGGTTACTCCGTAAGAGGCAAACGATTGCAAGCGCCAGTGGACAGACCACGTGTTCGACCGCGCTGTCCTCACCTCGCACCGCTGGGTCTCCTGTCGCGAGGCAGTCTGGACCGTCGCCTTCCCAACGCTTCAACATGCAAGTTCGTGTTAAACTGCAACATCAGTAAAATAGCGGTCGATATTATTTGTTTCAAAAGTCTTAGCAGCTGCGGAGAGGTGCTGGAGTGGCCGAACAGGGCTGCCTGCTAAGCAGTTATCCTGGCAAAACCGGGATCGGGGGTTCGAATCCCCCCCTCTCCGCCATGATCAAAAGCCATCTGCTTCTGCAAAAGGAAGGAATCCCCCCGTTCGCCTTCAGACTGGCGAACATCTTTCGTCCGCTGATTCATAGTCTGCTCTTCCAGGATTGCCATGGCATCATCTTGCGCTTACCAGGTCCGCTAGCCCGGTGATGCCGAGGAAAATTCCGTGAATCGATCGCGCATATCCAAGATCTCGCTTTCTATCTTGTCGGTTGTCGCCATAGCAATATGGTGTAGCCACGCCATTGGCTCGTCCAGGCGTGCGCACCCACAACCACAGGTCTCCGCGCAATCCGCTGCAACTCCTCAACAGCTCAGCGACGCCGGTCAAGCTTCTTTGCGCGCGATCGTCCAGGCCGGGAGTCTTTCTGAGCTACGCTGGCCGGATTTCAGCGATTACACCAAAATTCTCCAGGAATTTTACACTTCGTACGGTTATTCGCTGCCGTGGGTCAGCGGAATGCAGCCGACTACCCAAGCCCGCCAGGCGATTGCGATTCTCTTGAACGCCGATCAAAAAGGCTTGTCCGCTGAAGATTACGACGGCCCGCGTTGGAGCGACCGCCTGGCAAAGCTCAAACCCGCTACATCACAACCATCGGAAGCAGACGCGGTTCGATTCGACGCCGCCCTCAGTGTCTGCTTGATGAGATACATTTCAGACCTGCACGTCGGCAAAATAAATCCCAAGCACTTCAATTTTGGTTTCGACATTCAGGCCAGAAAACTTGACTTGGCTGAATTTGTAAAAAAAGATGTTGCCGACGCTCCGGATGTTTCGGCCGTCCTGGCCCAGGTCGAGCCTCCTTATCCGGGCTATCGCCGCACGATTCAAGCCTTGCAGAAGTATTTGGTGCTGGCCAAGGAATCTAACGGCGCGCCCCTTCCTGCGTCCGCAAAAACGATAGGGCCCGGCGACTCCTATCCCGGAGTCCCGCAACTGATCCGAGAACTTCAAGTCGTGGGCGATCTTCCGGCTGACGCAACGCTGCCCGCCGATGGAACGATCTACCAAGGTCCGCTAGTGGACGCGGTCAAAAATTTTCAGCGCCGCCACGGTCGCGACCCGGACGGCCGGCTCGGCGCGCAAACGTTAGCAGACTTGAACGTACCTCTCAGCCGCCGCGTCCGTCAGATGCAGCTAACTCTCGAACGCTGGCGCTGGATGCCCGCTAGTTACGAAAAAGCTCCTATCGTGGCGAACATCCCCGAATTTCGTCTGCGTGCCTACGATGACAATTTCAAAATCGCGTTGACTATGAACGTCGTGGTCGGCAAAGCCTTCGCCCACAGCACCCCGGTGTTTGAGAATGAATTGGCCTACATCGTGTTCCGGCCCTACTGGAGTGTCCCCTTTTCGATTGCGAAAGCCGAATTCTTTCCGCAAATCACTCGCGACCCCGATTACTTGGCGAAAAAGGGCTTCGAGGTGGTCGACAGCCGCCAGAATGTCGTCACCTCTGGCACAGTAACGCCTGACATTTTCGCGCAGCTGCGCGCCGGCAAACTCTTCATTCGGCAGCTTCCAGGCCCCAAGAATTCGCTCGGCCTCGTGAAATTTATCTTTCCCAACGACTACAACGTGTATATGCACGATACTCCCGCGCAGGAATTCTTTTCGAAGTCGCGCCGGGATTTCAGCCACGGTTGCATCAGGCTTCAAAAGCCCGCGGAGCTGGCCGCATTGGTCCTGCGCGACAATCCGGGCTGGAACATCGACCGCGTCCGCGCGGCCATGAATGGCGGTACCACGCAGCAGGTAAATCTCGCGCATCCCATTCCGGTTTTAATCGTTTATGGCACGGTGATCGTGACGGAGGATGGCCTCATTCACTTTTACGACGATATCTACGGATACGATTCCGCGCTCGAGAAAGCCCTCGCGAAGGGCTATCCGTACCCGGGTTAATCGCCGCTGATAAGGTTTGCTGGACAGTCAAAACACCACTGGCGGAATCTTCCAACGTCCACGTGTATGAAGTCAGAATGAGGATAGTAACCCACCCCGCCGCGACGCAGGGCCAGAGCAGCTTTGCGTAGCGCCAGCGTATCGATTCCCGGCATGCGCAAGTCAATCGCCTCAGCTTGAATATGCAGGCTGTTCTTAGCCACTCCACTGGTATGAGCGCGAAGCGATTCATTCGTTGAAGGTGTGCGGTATCCGCAGACGATATCGATTTCACCGCCGGGACGCCCCACCGACGCCGTCAGGTCGGATAAAATATCGAACAGACGCGGATCGAAATGCCGCACGTCGCCCGTTCGATGATCGCGCAGGAAATAATCCAGCTTGGCCAGAGCGCTGGGAACGTATTCATCTCCGCGCCGGAAGACAATATCAAGCCGCTCGCCCGTATGCGTGTTGAAAAGCACCAAGCGGCCGTCATGAGCGCGGTCAAAAGACGCTTGCTGATAGACCACCGCTGGCGATTGGGCATGCGCACTGCCCGTCGCCAACAAGCCTAATGTCACCGCGGCAACCGATAAGTAGAACGAAATGCTTTGAAGTATTCGCATATCTGTTCAATGCAATTTTAACATAGCTGATAACACCGCCAGCAAATCCAACGACTGCGCGGTTACAGCTAATTAAATACGTTTCAGCGGCCAGATCAGCACCTTTAATTCCCGGGAAAACGCGAGCAATGGTTTGGTGTCCGGCAACTGTATTCCCGCGGCTTCGGCGACCGTGTTAACTCCAATTTCCGCCTCCGCCGGTTGCAAGGGCCACGGCACATGATGAATATCCCCGCGAAAAACTTGCCCTTTATGAACGGTGTAAAGGCAATACCGCTCGGTCAACCAGTGTTCTACACTTCCGCGCGTTGCGATTTCAACCGGTCCGACTGGCCGATAACGAGCCTTAAACTCCGCTGATCCGCGTCTCGATGAGTAATCAATCTCATCGCCCTGTTGTTCTGCTCGCATTTCCGCCACGTGATAGGGCAAGTGATAGAAAGTCCGCGCACCCCACACCGCCAACGGGCTGCTGGCATCCAAGCTGAAGAAAAAAACGCCCGGCTTACCTCCTATCGTGACGTACGTCCTACAGTTGAGCTCGCGAAACCGCGAAGTGAAAGGAAGGGCGCGAGTTCGCGAGCGATTCGTCATGTGGAAAGGCGTAACGCTAGCCCAGCAAAGTCCGTCGAATGTATCGAGAGGAAGTTCGCGTGGAACCAAGGGCCGCAACGATTCGGTCGGCAGCGGCCAGTGCGCAAACAGCAAATCGTACCAGCACTGTTCCATCAACCATGGCTCAGAAGGCAGCGCCCAGGGCCGATGTTCAATTATATCCAATGGTTCCATGCCGGTTTTCCACAGGCCTGCAATCTGGCGTCCGGAATGTTACACGTTCTTCCCGCAGCTTATACATGAATGCCCTAATTGTTCTTCCGCCGCCGATCTTCTCTAATACGCAAGCTCTATCGCTTTGCAACGGCTTGCGGAGGTGCCTTCTATGGAGGACGCGATGTTTAAACCTTGTGACATTCTAGTGACTTCTTCCCACGTAGAAGATCGTCGAGCGCTCATGAGGATTCTGGATGGCCTTCCGATCAATGTCTTTTCTTCCTCTACTGTAAAGCAAGCGGAGGAAGTAATGTCGCAGAAGAAGTTAGCGCTCGTCTTTTGCGACGAGCACCTTCCCGACGGCTCCTATCGCGAATTGCTGTCTCGCTCGCGTACCTCGCAGAAGCATCCTCGCCTGGTGGTTACCACCCACAACGGCGAGTGGAATGAGTACCTGGAAGCCACCCGTCGTGGCGCCTTTGACGTGATTCGATACCCCCTGCAGCCGGCCGATGTGGAGTTGATCGTCATCCGCGCGATGCGCGATCAACGCGAGGCTTCCGCCGCTTGAGTCCAGCGGATTGAGGATTATTGCCCTGCTTCGGAACCCCTATTTGCGATACTCCACGCAAATCCTCTATAATCTGATGGTAAACGTCAAAAACGCTATTAGAGGGCTTCCCTTCGACATAACGCCCTCTCACAATTCCCAAAAATGATTGATCTCGCTGAAAAAATTAAGAAGAAACTCAAGGCTGAAATCGCGGCCTTGGAGCACGAACTCCACGACGAGTTGCCCAAAGAAATCAAGGTAGCTCGGGCACATGGGGATCTCTCGGAAAATGCCGAGTACAAGTACGCCAAGGAGCGCCAGTCCTACGTCTCGGCTCGTCTCGGCCAGTTGCATCAACGCATGGCCGATATTTCGATGATGAATCTCTCGAACTTGCCCAAAGATCGCGCGGCCTATGGGTCTCGAATCGTGGTTCTTGACATTGCCAAGTCGGCTGAAATCGAGTACAAACTGGTGACAGTCGAAGAAGCTGATGTTACAAAGGGCTTGATCTCAACCAGTTCTCCCATCGGAAAAGCATTGCTGGGCAAGAAACCGGGTGATGAGGTCACTGTGGTTACCCCGGCGGGCAAGAAAGAATATGAAGTTGTCAGCTTATCCACGATTTACGATGAGGAATAGCAGGGTGGCGCTGAATCCATGTTAACCCGCACCATCGGCCGGTTTCTTGCGTGGCCCGTTGACCGCCTGGCCGCAATCGTCGCTCCCACGGGAATTCCTCCAAACGTCATCACCTGGCTGGCTTTAGTCCTCAACCTCTGGGCTGGCATACTCTTTGCCGCCGGCCGTTTCGCGGCTGGGGGTGGAATGATGCTTCTTGCTGGCCTTTGCGATTTGCTCGATGGACCGGTTGCGCGTCGTCAAAATCGAGTTTCTCTTTTTGGCGGTTTCCTCGATTCAATTCTCGATCGTTACGCAGACCTGATCCTCTTCCTCGGCATCTTGGTCTATTACGCAAGGGTCAATCGTTTTATGTACGCTGTTCTGGCAGGCGCGGCAATGTCTGGAGCCGTGATGACAAGCTACGCCAAGGCGCGAGCCGAGTCTTTAGTGCCTAAAGCCGAAGTCGGATTCTGGGATCGGCCCGAGCGCTTGGCCCTCATGATTCTCGGAGCGCTCGTCAACCGCATGCCCATCGCATTGTGGATTCTCGCTATTGGGCCGAACCTAACCGTGATTCACCGAATCGTGCATACCTGGCAGCAAACTAAAGACGGGCAGCTTCCACTCGCCGGGAGCGAATCATCGGCAAATGCAGCTTCTTCGCCGAAACCGCAGATCAGCATTCCCGCGTCCGTTCAGTCTCGAAATACAACGGCCCTGCTAACCCGCGTAGCCAAACGCGGTAGCTAAGCTCGCGCTGAATTCGGTTTTTCTTCCGTGGCTTGCCCCGTCCGCCGGCGATACTTTCCTCGAGGTCTGCGCGTTTCCTGCGTTAGCGCATTACGCAACATCCGCAGCGAATCCACGCGAACTTCGCGTCATGCTGTATTATTTCTTCTCGGTCATCTGAACTTGAAACCTTCACTCATCATTCATGGCGGCGCGTGGAACATTCCGGACGAAGCTGTCCAGGACTGCCGCGCAGGAATTCGTCGCGCGCTCGAAGCGGGCTGGAAAGTTCTGTCCGGCTCCGGCAGCGCGATCGATGCGGTGGAAGCCTCCATCATCCTCCTCGAAGACGATCCCACGTTTGACGCGGGTTTCGGCTCGCACTTGAATCGCGATGGCTATGTTCAACTCGATGCGATTCTTATGGACGGTAAGACCTTAAAGGCCGGCGCGGTCGCTGCCGTGGAACACATAAAAAATCCAATTCGCCTAGCGCGTCTGGTTCTCGAAAAAAGTGAACATATGATGCTGGTAGCTGCCGGTGCGGAAAAATTTGCTGCGGAGAATGGTCTGACGCTCTCCGCGCCAGAAGCCCTTATTCACCCTCGCGAACAGGTCGCTTGGCAACGTTGTCTGGAAGATTCCCATGCGGCCGAACATCACTTGGGCCACGAACAAGGCACCGTCGGCGCCGTCGCCATCGACCGTGATGGGAATCTTTTCGCTGGTACTTCTACCGGCGGCACCTGTTGCAAATTTCCGGGACGTGTGGGCGATTCCCCGCTCATCGGTTGCGGCTGCTATGCGGATGCCGAGGCAGGCGGCGTTTCCTGCACCGGTCATGGGGAAGGCATCATGAAAATTGTCATGGCCAAAATGGCCATCGACCTTCTTCATGACCAGCGCGTACTTGCCCCGCACAGAGAAAAAGCTGATCCCTCGTCCATCGCGCAGGCAGTGGCAGACGCTTGCGTCCGTAAACTGGCGCATCGCGCGCATACCACCGGAGGGCTGATTCTCCTCGATAGCAACGGCCATCCCGCCGCAGCCTTCAACACTCCTCGCATGGCCTACGGCTACGTCGAACCCGATGGTAGTTTCCGCATCGCCCCGTAGCGCCCCTGTCGTTTCCGTTCTACTCGACAATTCAAACGATGATTTGGTAGGTGTCGCAGCATGCCTCCGTGGCCAGCATGCTGCGCCTGCCACAAATGCTTGGCAATAACACGATGATTCGCCAGTCGTTTTTGCCTTCAGAGCGCCGGGCTTTGGGCCCGCCATCCGGTCAGGTATCTAAACATATCTACCGAAAGCTTCCACGGCTCAAGTTCGCTGAAACATTCGCGGACCAAAGTCATCCAAAAATCGTTACAATTATCCAGGTCCCAACTTAAAAACTCGAAGGAGAAAATCATGCCGATCCGAGATGCCATCCTCTCTGAATTCGACCACGAAATGATCAGCACTCGTCAGACGCTCGACCGCGTGCCTGAGGGCAAAGGCGACTGGGCGCCCCACGAAAAATCCATGAAGATGGGCCGTCTAGCCGGTCATGTGGCTGAACTTTCCGGCTGGGCTGCGACCATCATCGGGCAGGACTCGCTCGACTTCCGGCCGGCGGGCGCTCCGCCCGCAACGCCGACCGTCATGACTTCCCGCAAGCAATTGCTCGAAGTGTTCGACAAGAAAACGGCGGAGGCGCGCGCCGCGATCGCGGGCGCCAGCGATGAAACTCTACTGAAGCCCTGGACGCTGCTCTCCGGCGGCCAAACGATTTTCACCATGCCGCGCGTGGCGGTATTACGCGGCTTTGTGATGAACCACATCGTCCACCACCGCGCCCAGCTGGGGGTGTATCTGCGACTGAACAATATTCCGGTACCGTCGGTTTACGGTCCTTCCGCCGACGAAGGCAAGTTTGGAGGTTAGACGGTTGGTCACCGGGCTCGTTTTTTGTGAGTTGCTTCATTGCTTGCCCGACTTGCCACATCAGGCTTCTTAAGTTAATTGCCCGTCGCTTCGGCGGGCGTGACTTGTTGGGCTTCGCTTTCTCAGGTTGAACTGTTCGCTGGGCGGATGTCACGGTCGGCTCATATCTTGGATTTAATTCATCGCTTAGGCGGGCTGGTCGGCACCGACTCCTTTAATTTGGGCTCCTGGTTGATTGTGTCGCGGGGAGGGGGCAGATGAAGATGATTTGCGACATTTTGCGCAGCGTCGCGAGTTCTGCGCGAAGAGCGCGGGGCGCGGATTGGGTTGCGTCGCGCGCTAATATCGCGACCCGCTCAGGGCTTAGCCCGAGCGCGTAAATGTCGCCGCGCAGCGAGTAGGAATATTCGCGATAGACTGGAGCGGACTCGCGCGCTAGGTTCATTAGTGCGTCCCAAACCGTGCGCGAGCGGAGCAGCTTGCGCTTGTTGGCTTCGTCGCGGCGGATGCGCAGCGAGTGTCGCGCCGGCGACCCTGCCACCGGCCAGGTTGGCGCCGAGAAGCGCGACACTGAAGG
>JBAVQB010000036.1:0-12102 GCA_049693615.1 Candidatus Acidiferrales bacterium
ATACGGCGGTGGTGGCGGTGGGCGCGGCGGCGGGGGAGGCCGTGGAGGTGATCGTGGTGACCGCGGAGGGTACGGCGGCGGACGAGACCGCTAACTAAATCTTTCGCTTGGATTTTTTGAACCAGTCCATCGGGCGCTGAATCGGTCGGAGCCCTTCTTATTTGAGCTAGTCCTCGCTCAGGCTGTCGCGATGTTTCGCGATGCGCGATATTGCAACGCCGGAAAAACCTCGCTTTTGATCTCTGCGCCTTTGAAATGAAATTGTTCCATGGTCGTGCTGCGCAATCCCTGCGTAACCAGCGCTGGCACGTCCAGCTTCGACTCCGCTTCTTCAAGCTCCTCCGCGGAAGCATACAATGCAGGCATGCGCGGCAGAAAAATGGGACAGCAATCGTGAAACGGTTCCGAAGAAATGTCATACGTCCCGATTTTTCGCGCCGTCGCCAGTATTTCCATTTTGTCCGTGCCAATCAGCGGCCGGAAAACAACCATGCGCGCCGCGGCATCCACCGCCACCAAATTGCGCAGCGTTTGTGACGCCACTTGCCCCAGGCTATCGCCGGTAATGAGCGCGAGCGCGCGGTCTCGTTTTGCCAGCACTTCCGCAATTCGCAGCATCATCCTCCGATAAAGCAGCACGCGATAATTCTCCGGAGCGTATCGCACGATTTCGCGTTGTATCGGCTCAAAAGGAATGCGGTAAAGTTTCGCGTGAAATTGATAGGGGACAAGCTGCCGCGCCAGCCCGCTCGCCACATGCAAGGAAGATTCCCCCGGCTTCGCGCCCGACCCGTAAAAATGCGCGAAACTTAAATGCGCTCCGCGCTTCATCATGTGGTAAGCAGCCACCGCCGAATCGTATCCCCCCGATAGCAGGCACATCATCCGCCCGGCTGTATTCGCAGGCAACCCACCCGCACCAGGAATTTTTCTCGCGTACACCAGCGCGGGTCCCGATGTAATCTCGACGTAGCAAGTCGCCTCAGGATCCTTCAATCGAACTTTCACTGTGCGCCCCGCCGCCTTGAGTTTTTCCAAAAGATATCTTCCGACTACGGACTCAATTTCCATGCTCGATTGCAGGAATGATTTGTCGCTTCGTTTCGCCCTCACCGCAAAACTCTCAAAACGAAGCGGCTCGATTTCCTCCCACGCTGCCTGGCAAATCGCTTCCAGGCTGCGTTCCACCGTGCGCGCCAGCGCGTAAAACGCAATTCCAAAAACTCGCTCCACACGCGCTATCGCTTCTTGTTGTGACGCGCCTTCGCCCAGCGTGACCACGAACCGGTCGCCCGGCTTTTCGATTCGAACCACAGGAATTCCCTGCAGCGCCTGGCGCAGCGCAGTGGACAGCTTGCCCAGAAAAAATCTACGGTTGCGGCCTTTCAGCCACACCTCGTGGTAATGCACCACCATCACGGGCTTGCTCATACGATTTTCACTCAACTTGAACGAACCCTTAACGTCCTAAAAGTATAACCCACTCGCGCCAGTGTCTCAGCGTTGTGCGTTTGTGTCATTCATCCATGTCTTTCTGGTCCATTCGATTGTCGACCATCGCCAAAAGCAAAAAAATGTACAAGTCGAAGCCCTTGTGGTACACACAGGGCGCGATGGCACCGCGTTCCAATCATGCGATAACTCAAAGGATACAACGCGGTTTCATTCGCGACTTTCCACTACGTCGGGGGTTATTATCTGCTGCACTCCAGTCCAACGGGCTGCGAGACCAGCGCAAAAAGAATAAGCGACCGGAAGCGGCTGTTTAGCATCAAAGCTTATACCCCGGAACAACGGGAGGAGTTATGTGGAATAGGCGAGACTGGGACGATTTCTTCAACATCGTAAGAAAGCCGTGGAATGCGCGCCGGCCACCGCGCCCCGTCGATTTATCGCGCCGCAATCGCTTGGTGCCCACGGAAGGTTACAGCCTCGCTGAACTTGACGACGCCGGCCTCAGCATCGAAAAAGCGGAGTATCTCGGCCTGCCCGTGGATGCCGGCCGTGTGGGTTCTTACGGACCAAACGTAAGTGCCCTTCGAGAATTCGTGCGCTCCACTCGATCTCGTATCTGAAGACGCGGAAGGAATTCTTATTGCGCAATCCGCGCGTCTATACCCGCTCAACGCCCGCGCTTCCAATTCCCCGCCAAAAACGCCCTGCAAGTAAAGCGAAAATTCCTCCGGCAATCGCACCGCTGATCGAAACCGCATCCCAAGCCAGTCCGGACGCCACTGCCAGCACCGCCGTCGCCCCGAATGGAACCAGCAGCGCTGCCAGCGCAGCTTCGCGCACTCCGATACCCGCTTGGGTAATCGGAACCGCCGCCGCCAGTTTTGCCAGCGGCCACGCAAACATCCACACCCGAAAGCGAAGGTGTAGTCCGCAAGCGTCAGCGAGCACCACGTTCAGAACGATAAAAATTACCTGAATCGTCACGCTCATGCTCAACGCTCTCAGCATTGCGCCCGGCTGCTTCAGCGTCGAGTGCACTGCTGCGCGCAAGCGAACAAACCTCCGCTTCATGCGAAACGAAAATCGGCGGACTGGCAGTATCGCAATCACTGTCGCCATTAGGACAACACCTAATATTGCGATCCCGGCCACCAGCTCGAATATTTTTCGGCTCCGCGGGTCGAGCGACCCGGGAACCAGAGTTGCTCCCACTCCGGCCAGCAGCGCCAGCGCGGCAAAATCCGAAATGCGATCCACCAGGCTTCCCAGCACAACTCCAGCCCTGCTCTTCGCCACGCGCAGAGCCATCGCCAGACGCAGAACGTCTCCGCCGATCAAGGAAGGAAGAAACAGCGAACCAAATAACCCCGCAAAATAACATCGCACCGCTTGCCGCACGCTGATGCCCGCACTGCCGATATTCAGCACCAGCCGGTATTTTGCTGCTCCAATGCAATGCGCCGCGAGATATGCGACCACAACCAACAACCACAACCGCACCGGCAAAAGCCTCAACGCTTGCCAAACCTGGCGTCCCGGCAAAAGTCGGAATAGCAGGTAAAGAACGACCACGCTTCCGCCATATTGCAGAAGCGCCTGCGCCATTCTGCGCGGCCAATTTCGTTTGGAGGATTGCGCTTCAGGCTCGGATGTCATCACCGGGATCGTCGGCACATTATGCGGCGCTGCACTCCGCGCTACAAGGCCCGCCAGTAGCCGGCCGTGTCCGATTGCCTCTCGATCGTCACAGCGGCGGCTGTCTTGGCTTTCTCCCTTTCCCTAAGGTGGTTCCACATGCTGCCCGGCGGCTTGTGACGGTCACTGCAGTCGCTGTCAATATCAAGACGACGGGATCGATCGGATGCCGATATCGCAACGACGCATGTGTTACGTAATAAACGAGCGGTACGACAATCACGAACACGGCAGCGGGAAACACATATAGGTTTCGTGAACGCCACAGGACCGCGATTCCGATCGCACTGCCCATCGCTGTCAACAAATTGATCGCGAAGATCACCCGAATCCATGCCGATTCTGTTTTCGCGAAATCCCGAATGGGATGGAATGAACCAAGCCAAAAAGCCGTGAATCTCCATCGCAACAGGCGCATCTCCAGCAGCTTATGCGTGCGAATGAACGCGCTTGCAAGAGTCCATTTCTCTTTCATGAACTCTGTCTCGCCTAACTGTGCAAAGCGCCGCTCCTGTTCATATCCCGTCATCCGGGCGTTGATGTTGGGGGATTTGTCGTCGAATACCTCGTTGTTTCCCTGCCATAGCTCGAACGAGAAGTTAGACCGTAGTGGTACGAATCGGTGGAATTCCAAATAATTTCGCACGGTCCATGGAACACAGCACAGAATCGCAAAGCCCAGTGCCGCCGCGGGCCTGGCGAATCGTCCTTGCAGTTCATGTCGCTGGCGGTAGGTTACCCAGCCCAGCAGAAATGGCAGCGCGGCTCCCAGCGCCGGATTCGTAAGCAACGTGAAACCCCACAGAAGCCCGTACTCGCACCAATCGCGCATCCGTCGTGATTCAACAAGCGCTATCGTCGCCCACAGAATAATGGCAGCGAGCAGAGCCGATAGCGATGTGTCCCATATCCATTGAAATGGAATTAAAATCCCGTTGGGAAGAAAGGCCCACAACCAGGCCGCCAGGCTCGCCGCGCCGACCCCCGCGATTCGCCTTCCCGCAAAGTAAATCGGCACGCACGTCGCCGACGAGAAAATAATGTTCAGTGCGGCCGCAGCGTAGAAGGCGTGCAGTGTGAAGACACCGAACAAACAAAAAATCCCCGCGACCAGGAGCGGATATACAGGCGGCAGCATCGCCGTCGGCCCCGTGTCGCGCCGCATGGGAGAGCTATACCCTTTCCCGGTTGCGAGCGCCATCGCGATGTTCCCTGTCTCCTGTTCAAACGGCACCGATGCAAGCACCCGAGGCGAAATCTCCCGTATTTGCTGGCACGCGTAGCCAACACGGCACACAAACGCGACCGCCATGATCAGCCACACTGACGTCGCCGCAGCAACCGCTTTGCGTTTCTCGAATCTCACTTCGAACCCTTGCGTTTCTTCACCTTACTATTATCGAACAATCCCAGCCATCGGTGGTCCCGTTCACTACAAGCTGCGCGTCCGGTTGCACTCGCACGCACACTTTCCCTCGCATTCGATAGACGTAGATTGTTAGGGTTGCAGTTACACACGGAAAACCTTAAGGTATTGGCTCTTCAAAAATTGCGGGAGGCAGCAAGTGACGAAGAAGATTCGCGCTGTGCAGTTTGGTGTCGGGCCTATCGGTGCGTCGATCGCTCGATTGATGCGCCAGAAGGCCATGATTGAAATCGTCGGCGCGATCGATAAAGACCCAGCCAAAGTGGGGCGCGACCTCGGCGAAGTGGTAGGCGCGCCGGATGCCCCATGGGGAGTGCTGATTTCCGCGGAGTCGAAGCCCGCGCTGGAAAAATCAGTGGATATCGTGGTGCACTCCACGTCTTCCTATCTCACCAGCGTGATGGATCAATTGCAAGAATGCCTTGCCGCGGGCTGCTGCGTCGTATCCACCTGCGAGGAGCTGGCTTATCCCTGGAAAAAGCATCCTGAACTATCGCAACAGATCGACGCCGCGGCAAAGGAAGAAGGCGTCGCTTTACTCGGTACCGGCGTGAATCCGGGCTTTGTAATGGACAAGCTTGTCCTCACACTCTCCGCTGTGTCGCAGCGCGTGGACTGGGCCAGCGCCGTTCGCATAGTGGACGCATCGAAGCGCCGCCTACCGTTACAAAAGAAAATAGGTGCGGGGATGACACCTGAAGAATTCCGCGCGCAAGTGGCCGCCGGCGTGATCAAGCATCACGGTTTGCCGGAATCCATCGCCATGGTTGCTGACGGTCTAGGTTTCGCTCTGGACGATATTTCAGAAACGATCGATCCGGTAATCGCGGAAGAAGACGTGAAAACCGAATTTTTACAAGTAGCGCGTGGTCAGGTGGCCGGAGTCCATCAGGTCGCTCGCGGAACAATTGCCGGCAAAGAGAAAATTTTTATGGAGCTAAAAATGTACGTCGGATCCAAGCAGCCCTCCGACACCATCGAGTTAAAGGGCGAACCAAATATTTCGATGGCCATTCCAGGCGGCACGCACGGCGATGTCGCTACCGCCGCCGTCGTCGTAAACGCAATTCCCGCTATTCTCGCTGCTCCCGCCGGCCTGCGTTCCGGGCGCGACCTCCCTTTCAGTTTTTTCCCGCCCGTGACAATTACATAAAGCCCGGGCTAAGATTTTTTCCAGAACCTCGCTACGGCGGCATAGTCCGGGTCATCCTTTGAAGATTTTTTCACCGCGTCATACGTTGAATAGGACGCCGCAGCTGCAGGAAGTATCAGGCCATGCTGTTTTGCAAGTTCCAGGGCGAGCCGAATGTCTTTGTGCATCAACCGCAACGGAAAACTCGGCGAAAATTCATTTTTCAGCATCAGTGGCGCTTTCACATCCAGCACTCCCGCACGCGCCATGCTTGATTGCAGCACTTCGATCAGCCGTTCCCCCGCTATGCCTTCAGTGCCAACCAACGCGAGTGCTTCGGCCAATGCCTCCACTTCAAGCGCCAAAATCAAATTCATCGCCAGTTTCACGGTTTGCCCCGCGCCGTTTGGCCCCAGAAGAAAAATGCGTTTCCCCAGGTTTTCCAGCACCGGCTTCGAGCGCTCTAGAATTTCCTTTTCCCCGCCAACCATGAAAACCAGTTCCCCTTTTTCCGCTCCCCAGGTTCCTCCGGTAACCGGCGCATCTAGAAAGCCAACGCCCCGTTCTTTGCATGTCGTTCCTATTTTGCGAACCAGGTCTGGTGATACCGTGCTGGAATCAACGTAGGTACTGCCGCGTCGCAGACCTTCCATCGCGCCGTGCGGCCCCCACAAAGCTTCTTCCAATGCCGGCGGATCGCTGACAATCGTAATCAGGAAGTCGGCCTTCTCTGCCGTTTCTCGCGGAGTCGCTCCCATCTTCACATCGAAGCCGGGGCTCTCGCGAACGAACCCTTCCACCTTCTCACGCGTGCGATTCCACACGATGAGAGGAAACCCGGCCTTGGCCAGATTTTTCGCCATCGGCCCGCCCATGAGTCCGAGACCTATAAATCCGACCGTCGGTTTCATTCCAACCTCCAGAGATAAAGCCCCAATATACCCGCGCTTTCACCAGAATTCTGCCCAAAACTCTCGACGGATCGCGTCGCGGATTGCGGCGGATGAATAGAAGTTGACAGATCCCAGCGAACGCACCGCCTTAAACTTTGAGATTTTCTGCGTTAACCTTTGGCTTGGATTTCAGGATTTTCTTTTGGACTGAATGGGAAGGACTTGTTTGGTTGATTGGGGCTCGCGCGTTTCGTTGACTCGAATCACAAATCGATAGGGGATTTCGACGCGGATGTTTTTGTCCTTTTCGCCCTGGCTGATGTGGTCCTCCAGGACGATAGAGGTCCCGGAGTCGGAGACCAGCGTCCCCGCCGCCGACAAATGAACGTCGGCGGCGCGGTATTGCACTTGCACTCGCTTGCCAACGAGCGACGAATAAATTCCCATGACGCTCCAGTTTCAATTTCGGCCAGAAAAGCGTCAATGGTACCACCGGGTATACGATTTAGTTACGTGAAGTTACCAAATAATTAATGATGATGCGGCGAAGGAGCGGTAGATGTTCCATATTGAAGATCGACGGCGTCCAAAGGCTTCAGCTTCAGATCGGCTGTGAAAATCAGGGTAAGCGGGGCCACTATGCTGAAGGCGAGGTAACCGTAAAGCATCGGAAGGACCCAGGATAGCGCTCCACTCTCCTTGGAGTAGTGGACGTTCGCGAGCCACCACACGATCGCACCGGCAACCAGGCCGGCGAACGCCGATAAATATTGGCTAACTGCCGCGATTTCCAAGGGATGCTGGCAGTTGGGGCAAACCAAGTCATAGGAATACGCGACGATTTGTCCCGCGGGAACGAAAGCCATACAGTTCGGGCATTGCCGTGCCGACATCACTCACCTCCTAAAACATTGAGCTAGATTCTACGTATTCGTGATGACTGTTTCGCCACGCATATCGTTAAACCGGAGCGAACTCGACGCGATGGCGGAATGGGTCAATGCGTTCGGCTCGCACCTTGATGCGATCGCCCAGATGAAAAGACGTCTGCGTGCTTTTGCCGCGCGACCCCCGTGAGGCGCGATGGGATTCGCATACGATGGAGTGATCGCGTTCGCGATAAACACATCGCTGCGCGGTGAATTCCTCCAGCCGGTCTACGCTAACCAAGCCCTCAACGAAAATTTCTACTAGCTCGACGAAAAACCCGAACTTTTGCACCGAAATAATCAGGGCGTCATACTCTTCGCCGAGATGGCTTTCCATGAACTGAGCGGTCTTCCATTCCATCAGCTCGCGTTCAGCTGCATCGGCGCGGCGTTCGGCTTCGGAGCTTTCCGCGGCAATTTCTTTCAACTCGACGCGGCGGTAGGGGCCTAGCATCGCCATAGTTTCAGGCTTGCCGGGGCGCGGATCTTCCACGGGCGCGCGGATCGGAGCCACGTCGGGATGTTCCAGCGCCCATTTCAGGCAGCGATGAACGATGAGGTCGGGATAGCGCCGAATCGGCGACGTGAAGTGAGTGTATTCCCTGGTGGCCAGCGCGAAATGGCCCAAGGGGTCGGCAGCGTAGCGCGCTTGCTTTAGCGAGCGCAGCATCAGATAGGAGAGGATGCGCTCTTCGGGCTTGCCGGCAATTTTCTGAGTGAGGCGCTGATAATGCTGCGGACGAATGTCCACTTCGTCGGCGGCCGGCAAGGTGACGGTCATAGGACGCTCACGTCCCCGCTTTCCACGGCCGTGCCGGGCTTCCTGGCGCACTGAGCCATGGCGGACGGCCACGCGGCGTTCCGCCAAATCTTCCACACCGAGCGAGTAGCCGAAAGCCTTGGCGAGTTCCTCGAACTCGAGGACCTTCTTTGGATCCGGTTTTTCATGAACGCGGTGAAGCGACGCGACTCCGCGTTTTTCCAGATAGTCCGCAACAGCTTCATTAGCCGCGAGCATAAATTCTTCGATCAGGCGATGCGCGATGTTGCGCTCGCTGCGCACGATGCTGAGCATGCGGCCTTGGGGGTCGAATTCGATGACCGGCTCTGGAAGATCGAAATCAATGGATCCACGAGTGACCCGGCGGCGGTTCAGCAAGAGCGCAAGCTCCTTCATGCGGCGAAAATCTTCCACCAGCGGCGCGTACCGCGCGGCCATCTCCGGATCGCCTTCGATGACTTTGTTGACGTTGGTGTAAGTCATGCGCTCGGCGGAACGGATCACGCCCGGAAAAAATTCCGAATGGATCATTTTGCCGGTGGCGTCCATTTCCATCACCACGCTCATCACCAGGCGGTCCACTTTCGGATTCAGCGAGCAGATGCCGTTGGACAATTCTTCCGGGAGCATGGGGACGGCGCGATTGGGAAAATACACGGAGGTGCCGCGCAGGTGGGCTTCGCGGTCGAGCGCGGAGTTGCGCGGGACGTAATGGGCGACGTCGGCGATATGCACTTGAAGTTCGAAGTGGCCGTTGGGAAGAGGCGCGACGCGTACGGCGTCGTCGAAGTCTCGCGCGGTCTCTCCGTCGATGGTGACGATGGCAAGATCGCGAAAGTCGCGGCGGCCGGCGAGCTCCGAGTTCTCCACTTGTTGTTTCTCGTCGCGCGCTTCGACCAAAACTTCGTCGGGGAAGATGTGGGGCAGATGATGTTTGCGAATGATTATTTCAACGTCCACTCCGATTTCGCCGGGGCGTCCGAGAATTTCCAAGACACGTCCAACGGGCGCGAGGCCACCTTTGGGATAACGTTTGATCTCGACGTTTACAACCGCGCCATCGAGTTCCGGGAGGCGCACGCGGCGGCTGGCGAGAGATTCTTTTTCTCCGGCAGCGCCCAGTTTTGCGCGCAATTCAGGAGTGAGTTCGTCACCCGGCGGAATCAAGACTTCGTGAAGGATACGCGTATCGTAGGGAAGGACGACGTTGCCCTGCGGGCCGTAACGAAATAGCCCGACAAGCGTGGGATGCTGGCGTTCGACGATTTGAATGACGCCGCCCTCCGCGCGTCCGTCGGGCCGGCGGCGAACGATGCGGGCGAGCACGCGGTCGCCGTGCATGGCGTCGGCCAGATTGTCGCGACCGATGAAGAGATCGCCTTCTACTCTAGGGATTGGAGAATCGGGGACGAGGAAAGCATAGCCGTCACGATGCGCCACGATTCTTCCCGGAATGAGATTCGGATCGTGGGCACGTTTCGGTGTGGGGGCCGGGTCCGGCTGCTTGTTTTCCGAGCGGGTCTGCGCGGAAATCTTTTCGGCCACCGATACGCGATTCTTTCGCTTAGTCTCCGCTTTCTGCGTTTCTTTTGCTCCGGGCAATTTGTAGCGGCCGCCGCGCGTTTCTTCAATGTCGCCACTTTTTTTCAGCCGATGAAGGACGCGAGGGAGGAAGCGGCGGCCATGATGCTTTAGCTCCATGCCGTGGGCGATCTCGCGAACGCTGGCGGGTTGCGAGAGCGTCGCGAGGTGCGCGAGGACGAGTTCCGGGCTAAGCCCGGAGGGCGAGGACTCTGGTTGCGGGTCGTTGGGATGACGTTGATTAGGAACGCCCATAAGATCTCGATAGGTTAGAGGATTGGAAGATGGTGCGAGGCACTTCCGAGTGGAACCTTAATTTGTTGCTGGGAGTGGCTGCGGATATACGAAAAATGCTACGAAATGCCGTTTCGGTGCACGCGGTTGTGGCCCCGGGTAGAAAGGGTTTAGTCGTTTGTTTTCTGTAACTTCTACTTTTCGACCAGAACCGGGTAGAAATCCTACGAGCGCTTTGCGAAAACGCCTCGTTTTCCCTCGGCGGAAGATCCATTTTTCGCGTCGCGGAGGTGTCGAGATCTCGCGCCGAGCAGAAACTGGTGGTCTTAGAAACTGGGCACGCGCGTTTTTGGCGATTCGAGCAGGTGTCTGCTGTTTGTTTTTCGGATGTTACAGGGCGTTTAAATTCCGGAATTTGGCG
Organism: Candidatus Acidiferrales bacterium; assembly: GCA_049693615.1. GTDB lineage: Bacteria > Acidobacteriota > Terriglobia > Acidiferrales > UBA7541 > Palsa-295. Next base: position 10,548 of record JBAVQB010000036.1, read on the forward strand.
ATTTAGTTTTAAGAGTTTGCAGCTAGATGAACACCGAACAATGAGAGAAAGCTCCGAACGACGAAACTCCGGGAGGCGGGCCCTCGCTGCGTTTTGCTGAAGCGCTCGATGCTGTTCTATTTGAATCACGTGGAACGGTAGCACTTTGTTTTAGGGAATTCAAGGAGTCGTGTGTGTGGACGGGCTAGTACTCGGACGCGTGAATCCGGCCTTCAATGGCGTAGAAGCCTGTTCGCGGAACTGGACAGCTAACGGTTTCACCGTGTTATCTATTAACCCATAAGCAAAGTACTATAGGAGTTCTTCCGCAGGATTGTCATCGTAAAGGCGCATCCAAAACACTCTTTCTTTCTAATCGTGAGGAAAAAATGAAGATTGCTATGACGGTTTTGTCTGTCTTGATATTCGCTACTGTAAGCGCTGCGCAGAATCCGGATCCTTCAAAATGGATGTGCCGGAATCTCTCGGAATCGGGCGGCTTCGCCTATCAGGGCGAATCGGTGTTTGGGGGCCAGGCGTGTCGTCCAGTTCCTCAGACTGCGGCGACTGCTTCTACAGCCCCTGCGGGTGCTCGCCAAGATGTGGCGATGGCGGCAAGTTCTGTCGCTGCAGCCGCGGCTCCAGCGGCACAACCGGCTCCGTCCGCGACACCGACGCCGTCTGCAAGTCCGGCCGTTGTCAGCGATGGTAAGACACGTGTGTTCGTTACGGACAGCCAATCGTGGGAAACACGCGGCGGTTCATCCGCAGGTGGAAATAGGAACAGTTGGGGTGGAAGCAGTTGGATGGCGGGGGGCGCGCGTCCGCAGACAGCCGAGATCATCAAGACCCTCAACGAACGGTGCCCCGAACTCACGGTGACGAACAATCTACAAAAAGCGGATTTCGTTCTAACCCTTGATCATGAGGGTGGCAAGGGATTGTTGGCCCATCGCAATAAGGTTGCCGTGTTCAATCGCGACGGCGATGATGTATTCAGTGCTTCGACCCGAGAGCTCGGCAATTCCGTGAAGGACGCTTGCGCGGCAATGCTTAATTCAAAGAAGTAACTTGCCCATGAGGGCCCGGGCCTTAATCGACTTCGGACTCTCGGCTACCGACCCAGCACGAATCGAAGGCCGTGTTGGAACTCTGAGGCTGAACCAAGAGTAACGCCAAAACACGGACCCTTCTAAGGAACGAAGGGTCCGGGACCCCCGCGGGTTTCAATCGAGCTTGGAGTGAATTCTGGTGCCGCGCAGATAGGACCAGCCACCCGCGGTGACGCACGGCAAAAGCAGGTCCCTCGTCGGCTATAAGGCACTCCCTGCCGGGATGACAGATCAAAATTCTAATCCTGTGCCAAAGACCTCAGGTCTGAAGATCTGCGCCACATTAACCGACGTTCCACGCGGAAAGATAACTTTTTAGGCTACTACGCCCGCCTGAAGTGTACGGTGCCATGACATCCTTTACAGTCGTTGCCAGGACATCCTTTACACCGCGGTTAAAGTTTTCGGCCAGGGGGGTCGGAGACCATGCCGTGGAAAAGGATGGACGTGGACGAACAGCGGAT
>JBAVQB010000037.1:0-238079 GCA_049693615.1 Candidatus Acidiferrales bacterium
GAACTGCGCCAACAAACAGCGTGGGGGACCAGCGTAGGCGATTAGCGCGATAGAACTGCGAAAGCGACAGCGGAAAGGAACTGCGGGAAGGGACTGCGCGTGAGAATCTTCCGTCGAGAATTAGGAAAAGAGGCATCAGGAGCGAACTACAATGTGCCAGCGCCGATTCCCCCGAACGGCGCTGGCACATCTCTACCAACAATTGCTAGTTGCAACCCATGGTGTGACCAACGGTGGAAGGCAGGTACGCGCAAACGTAGAGCCTCGCCATGGCCGCGGCCGACGCTGACGTCTCATGCGAAGCGCCACCACGTCCCGATGAAATCGAGCGAGTCGCAACCATTACATTGTTGTGGGCCGAGTTGAGCTCTGTGCCTGCAGAGGCGACTTCGTGTAGGTCGCCGTGTGCAGCGGTTACAGTCGAGGCTTTGTCGCCGCAGGATGCCGAACCGATCATGCGCGCCGCGAAACAAGTGACGCGCGAAAGAATTGCGATTGGCTCATGCGCGTTGTCCGCCGAGGCGTCGCCGAAAGCTCGCGACACTCGGTGCGCTGGAGTAGCCGTAGGGGTGCCCTTCGAAACCGCAGGACCGTCCACGGTAAGAATCAATTCCGTTCCACCGTTTCCCGCGTAATTTACGTTCCAGGTGTCGCCGCCGGTCAGGGTGGGCAAATTGAGAGTTGTGAAGGTGCCGGTCTCCGAGGCGTAGTTCAGGATGTCAAACGAATCGCCAGCCGCGAGAGTGAAGCCGGTGAGGGTGTCGACATCTAGAGTGCCACCCAAAGTGGCCGCGCCAGAAACATTGAGCACATCGTATTTGATATCGGCGGTGGCGCCGTCCAAGTCGATATTCAGAACGCCAGCGCCGCTCTCCGCGTAAGAGCCACTGATATTGAGTACACCGATTTTCTTGATGCCATCGCCGGGATTGATCGTTCCACCCGTGAGGTCGAGAGCGCCGCTAAGAGTAGCGGCTCCGGCGACCGTGCCAGCGTTGCCATACACGAAGCCACCTTCGATGTCGATAGCTCCGGATGTGGTCAGGAGTCCGTCGACGGTTGTAGTGCCTCCGGTTTGTGTGTAGTTACCGGTGACGGTGAGCTGCGTGTGGCCAGTGCCGGTGGATTTTTCAACATCCACGATGCCGGCGTTGGTGAAGTTCGACGGCGTAATGAAGTTGCGGTCGGTGGTGAGATAGAGGGCGCCGGAACTGCCATTGGTCGTGAAGTTGGCTAGCGCGTTCGCACCAGTCTGATCGATGAAGGAATTCTTGGTGGTGTCAACGCCAGCCAAGGTAATCTTGGCGTCGTTGGTGACGATGTCCATGCTGTTGCCCTGGTTATAGAATTGAAATTGGCCGGTGCCAGTCAGGGTGTAACTGCCGCCGGACAGAGTGTTAGTGCCGCTCACGAAGTTGGTCAGTTGAGTGGATGCGTTGAACTTCGCGCCAGCGCCAACGGCGATGATTCCGTTATTGGTAAAGACGTTCGCATCGTTGAATGTGTTAGTAGCCAGGGTGAACGTACCCTTGGTTCCGTTGTCGGCGAACTGCGTCAAAGCATTCGTGCTGTTTGAAGTGTTGAGAATTTCAGCAGTGGCGCCGGTCAAGGTGATGGCGGCATCATTGGTTACCAGGCCAGAGCCGGCTGCAAATTCCAGCGTCCCGGTGACCTTATAGATGCCGCCAGTAAGCGTGCCGCTTGCGAAATTGTTAAACGTGCCCTCGATATTCAGCACGTTGCTCTTGCTTACCGAAAGCGTGCCTTGTTTGGTGCCAACATCGTTGGTAAAGCCCGAACCACCAGCGTCGATGATGAGAGTATCGAAAGGTGCTTTCGTCGCATTGGCTTCAATCGTCCCAGAGTTATCAATGCCAATTTGGCCATCTCCGATATTTCCTTCGCCCTCAATTGTGTTCTGATTCGTCAACGTTCCGGTGCCAGTGATAATGTTATTCGGGTTGGCGGACATAATTACCTTACCCGAGCTTGCCAGAGTAACGTTTCCGTCTATTACGAGTTCGGTGTTGTTGCTAGTGCTCTGCAAATTGATGGTGCCTTTGTTGGTGATGGTTCCCGCGCCAAGCTCGAGACCGTCGTTGTTAGGAATATCTAAGGTGCTGCCCGCGGAAATTGTCACACCAGTGAGTGTCGGTACATTGGAGTTCCAGGTGTTCACGCTCTCCAGGATGCCGCCCGCACTTGAGGTTAATGTTCCGCCGCTAATGCTTACGGCATCGAGTGTGACCACGGAACCCGTGCCAGTGGCAAGAATCGTTCCGCCGGTGTTGGTGATTGTGTAATCGAGTAAGTGCAACGTTCCACCCGCAGTGGCCTCCATGGTCTTTGTGTTGGTGGTTCCACCGTTAGCATTGATGGTCAAAGCGGTGGGCTGGTTGGCGTCGACAGTTCCGTTGTTGACAAAAGTTAGATTGCCATTACCGATAGCACCGCCGCCCTGGATGGTCTCGGCGTTGGTGAACGTGCCGCCGCCGGTGATGTAATTGGCCGAGTTGTTGGACATGGTGACGTTGCCCGTACCGCTGAGAGTAGTACTCCCTGCAACGGTCAATTCGGTGTTATTTGCTGTGCTTTGCAGGTTGATGGTGCCATTGTTGGTGATGGTTCCAGCGCCGAGAGCGAGACCGTTGTTGTTCGGAATGTCCAGAGTCGTTCCGGACGAAATCGTCAAACTTGTGAGCGTTGGAGTGTTCGAATTCCAAGTAACTATGCTCTGAATCGCGCCCCCCGAATTCGAGGTCAACGTGCCGCCGGTAATGCTGACGTTGCTCAAATTGACCAGGGCGCCAGACCCGGTGGCTAGAATTGTGCCACCAGTATTCGTAACCGTATTTTCCAATAGCAAAGTGCCGCCAGCAGTGGCTTCCAGCAACCCTTGGTTGGTGGTGGAACCAGTCGTGTTGTTGTAAGGAGCGATTGTGAGAGTCCCACCTGACGCGTCCACAGTTCCGCCCGCGTCGTTGACGAAAAGCAAGCCACCGCCATTGCCAATCTGGCCTGTGCCGGAAATCGTATTGTTCACATTCGTCAACATTTGGCCGGCAGCTCCGGCGAGGATCATATTGTTTGTGTTGCCCGCCGACATAATGATGGCACCGCCACCTGTCAGCGTCACGTTCCCACCGCTAGTCACTAGTTCCGTGTTATTGGCAGTGCTGTTTAGGTTGATGGTGCCGTTGTTGGTGATGGTTCCAGCGCCCAAATTGAGACCGTTGTTGTTAGGAATGTCCAAAGTGCTGCCGCTTGAGAGCGTCACGTTCGTAAGCGTTGGAGTTGTCGAGTTCCAAGTGTCTACGCTCTCGATTATTCCGCCCAAGCTGGAGGTTAATGTGCCGCCGCTGATGCTTACAGCGTCCAGCGTAACCACAGAATTGGTTCCGGTGGCAAGAATTGTTCCGCCAGTATTGTTAATCGTGTAATCGAGCAGATGCAGGGTGGCGCCCGCAGTTGCCTCCATGGTTTTTGTATTCGTCGTCCCACCATTAGGATTGATCGTTAGAGCGGTGGGCTGGTCGGCGTCAATTGTTCCGTTGTTGATCAGAGTCAGGCTAGCGTTGCCAATATCTCCGGCACCCTGGATGGTTTCATTGTTTGTAAGCGTGCCGCCGCCAGTAATGATGTTGGCCGTGTTGTTGGACATGGTGACACTGCCGGTACCGCTTAGGGTTGTGCTTCCGGCGATGACGAGTTCAGTGTTATTGGCCGCGCTCTGGAGATTGATGGTGCCGTTATTGGTAATGGTTCCGGCGCCCAGATTGAGGCCGTTGTTGTTGGGTACATCTACCGTGCTGCCGGTGGAAATCGTTAGGCCCGTGAGTGTCGGTGTGTTTCCGCTGTTCCAGGTGTTCACACTTTCAATCACGCCGCCCGTGCTGGAAGTCAAGGTACCCCCAGTGATGCTGACGTCATTTAGCTGGACTGTAGAGCCTGTCCCGGTAGCCTGGATGAGTCCGGAGCTGTTGGCAATCGTGGAACCACTCAATTCCAAAGTTCCGCCAGAAGTAGCTTCCATGGTCGCGTTGTTGGTGGTTCCGCCGTTGGGATTAATATTCAAAGCGGTAGTTTGATTGGCGTTAATGGTGCCGTTGTTGATGAGGGTAAGGTCGCCATTACCGAAGTTTCCTGCGCCCTGAATGGTCTCGCCGTTGGTGAGTGTGCCGCCACCGGTAATGATGTTGTTCGCGTTGTTCGACATCGTCACGGAGCCCGAGCCGCTAAGAGTGGTGCTTCCAGCGATGACGAGTTCGGTGTTGTTGCTCGTGCTCTGGAGATTAATAATGCCGTTATTGGTGATGGTTCCGGCGCCCAGATTGAGGCCGTTGTTGTTGGGTACATTCACCGTGCTGCCGGTCGAAATCGTTACACCCGTGAGCGTTGGTGTGGCACTGCTGTTCCAGGTGTCCACACTCTCGATCACGCCGCCTGAGCTGGAAGTCAAAGTGCCGCCGGTAATGCTCACATTGTTCAGTTCAACTGTGGAAGGAGTGGGACTCATCCCGCCGCTGCTCCCTGTAGCCAGAATCAGCCCTCCCGTGTTCGCCACGGTAGAACCGCTGAGTTCCAGAACACCTCCGGCCGTCGCCTCCAACGTTCCGGTATTTGTGGTGCCGCCATTGGGATTGATTTGCAGCGTGCTCGAAACGTTGGCGTCGATGATGGCGGTTGAGCCCGAGTTGACTAGAGTAAGGCTGTTGTTGCCGATGTTGCCCGCGCCTTGAATGGTCTGCTTGTTGGTGAACGTGCCGCCGCCAGTAATATAGTTGGCTGTGTTGTTGGACATGGTGACGCTGCCGGTACCGCTGAGCGTCGTTGCCCCGTCGATGATCAATTCTGTGTTGTTGGCGCTTGAATTCAAATTCAGAGCGCCGTCGTTAAGGATGTTGCCGCCGCTCTGAATGGTCAGCTGGGTGTTGTTTCCGATGTTCAAAATATCTGTGCCCAAGTTGATATCGAGGTTCAGTGTGGTGTCACCGCTGGTCGAGGTGATGTTCACCGTCGAACTCGCCACGTTGATACAGGCATTCGAGGTGGCGCCGGGCACTCCTGAGGACCAATCGCCTGCGGTTTCCCAGTTTCCAGTGCCTCCATTCCAGCTAGTAGTTCCAGGGCACGACTGAGCGAAGGCCGAGTGTGGGCACAGCAGCAGCGCAAGCAACGCAATCAACAAAATACGGACAACTTTCTGGTTCGCTGCATACTTCATTGCTGCGAGGACAGATGCATTCATGTGATTTGCTCCAGATTTTGTGATTTGCGTTGCTTGGAAATTAATCAAAGACGAATGCGGATGCGGGCGACCGAGAATAGCTGTCGTGAAAGGGTTGCTACGATTGTAGAAAGTGGCGAAGGATCGCCGTGGTGAAAAGTCGCGCTGGCCTTTGCCGTGAAACGGAGCGCAAACCTTGCCCAGAGCAGGAAGATACCTGCGTATCCCCAGAGGACTGAACAAAAGGTCTCCACCAACTTTTTGAGCGTAATCCCCCAGGACGGACACGCAACGCTTTCCCTTCAGCAATCTTCCGCCAGCGAGAGCCTCCGGCGAACGGTAGAAAGATGTCCCGAGAGATGTGGGCACACTGCTCCTCTTTCAGTGACTCGGACGCAGTCCCCCAGGATGGGTACTAGCGAAGAGCTTGACCAAGCAGAACCTCGGCGTTGGGCAACGGAATATTCAAAACCCGCTTCCGAGAAAATGTATAATCGCGAAACGGTAGTTCCTGGGGCAACCGGTAAACAAGGACAGTTCGGGACAAATCGGGATATGACCCCATCGGAAGGGAATCCGGTCGCTAATCGGCGTCTGGACACCTGGAAAGAAATTGGCGCATTCTTTGGACGCGATGAGCGCACCGTAAAACGGTGGGAGGTTACGCGCGGCCTGCCGGTCCATCGAGTTCCTGGAGGCGGGCGGGCGAACGTCTACGCGAATACTGATGAACTCATTGAATGGCTGAAGGGTAAAAATGTAACTGAGGAATCCGGCGCTACTAAAGTAGCCGCCGCGAATTCAGCGCTTGACGCAAAACCAGAAGTAGAATCCGGGGACGCAGTTAGCCGGGACGTGACCAAGGGCCGCCGGAGAAGCGGCGATGGGCCGGAGGCAACCGGCAATTCGGGCGCGGCGTCGCTTTGGCAAAAGACATTGTATGCGGTGGTTGTTCTGGCCCTTCTCGCGGTGTCGGGCATTTGGGTGGTTACGCGCCGCAACTCTTCGGCGCGGGCTGCACGTACGGCAACTTCACCTTCAGTGCCCCACGTGGTTGACCCCGAAGCAAAGCAGTTCTACCTGAAGGGAATTTATTATTTCAATAAGCGGACACCCGAGACGCTGAATCAAGCAATAGATTTTTTTATGCAGGCGGTGGTGCGGGACCCTCAGTATGCCGAGGCGTATGTGGGGTTGGCGGATTGTTACAATTTGCTTCGCGAGTATTCCGTGATGCCGGCCGCCGAGGCCTATCCTCGAGCGCAAGCTGCAGCGGAACGCGCGATCGCGTTGGACGATTCGCTTTCCGGAGCGCATAGTTCGCTGGCGTTTGTGAATTTTTACTGGTCCTGGGACGTAGCAGGGGCGCAACGCGAATTTGAGCGCGCGATAGAGCTGGACCCGAAATCGGTGATAGCGCATCACTGGCACGCGACATTTTTACTGGCGCTAGGGCGATTGCGTGAATCGCTGCAGGAAATAGAGAAAGCACAGCAACTCGATCCCATGTCCGCGGCGATACTGGCGGATAAAGGCTTGATTCTTTTCCACTGCGGCCAGAAAGAGCAGGCCATCGCGCTGTTGAAACAGATCGAAAGCACGGAACCGGATTTTCTGTCTCCGCACAATTACCTGGCCATCATTTATTTTATGCAAGGCGATTACCGGCAATATCTGGAAGAGGCCAGAAAGGCCGCCACTTTGTTGCACAACGAGCGACGGCTGGCCATTGTGGCGGCCAGCGAGAAAGGATTCGCAACCGGTGGATCGCGCGGGATGTTGAATGCGATGCTGAAGGAGCAGATGAGTCTGCACGAAAAAGGCCAGGAATCGGCTTATAACCTGGCGGCTACCTACGCGGCGCTAGCCGAGAAGAAAGAGGCCTTAGACAATCTAGAGATTTCTTATCAGAAGCGCGAGCCGGAGATTGTGTCGATTCGAATCGACCCGTGGCTCGACAATCTTCACGACGAAGCCCGATACCGTCAGTTACTGGCGAAAATCGGGCTGCCTCCTGTTTAACAAGAGTTAGAGCAACGCAGAGTCAAGCGCTACATCGTCAGTCCGTCTACCGAGGAAAGCATACCGGGTGATTGATGTTGCCGACGTTCAGGCTGGCGCAGTGTGCTCGCTTCGGCGGGCGGCAGCCCTACGGATGCCAAGACGGGCGGATAAATTCGAAGCATGATCAGAAGAACCGGAGGGCTGGGCGCGCCAACGACTCTTCCCCCGAGGAGCCGTTGGCGCGTAACCCGAGCGCTAAATCAATTGCAACCCATGGTGTGTCCAACCGTGGATGGCAAGTACGCGCACATGTAAAGCCTGGCCATCGCCGAGGCGGACGCGGACGTTTCGTGGGAAGCGCCGCCTTGCGCTGCTGAAATCGAACGAGTGGCAACCATTACGTTGTTATGCGCTGCGATGTTGTTGTGTGGAGCCGCGCTGCCGGTAGAAATCACCGATGAGGTTGCGTGCAGTTCGCTGCCATGCGACGCGGCGACTGTCGAGGCTTTGTCGCACGAATCGGAGCCGATCAAGCGAGCGGCGAAGCAAGTGACGCGCGAAAGAATGGCGACTGGCTCTTGCTTGTTCGAGGCTGAAGCGCCTGCCAACGAAATTCTCGACACGCGGCGCGCGGGTGAAGCGGTTACGGTACCTGTCGCTGCGCTCGATGACGAAGCAGAAGTGAGATCGTCCACAACCACGTTTGGTCCGGGGCCAGCGACCAGTTTGATGACCAGGTCCTTCATGTTATACGTCACCGTCCAATGATCGCCTGAGACGGTCGGCAGATTCACCGCGCTGAACTCGCTGTCCGTGGTGTCCGAGCCGTAATTCAAGATGGTGAACGAAGCGTTGACCTTGGGCGCGTAGCCATTCACGAGATCCACATTCAGAGTGCCGCCCAGGCCCGCGTTGCCTGTGACGTCGAGTACGTCGTAAAGAGTGTTGGCCGCCGTGCCGCCGAGATCGATATCGAGAGAGGCAGTAGAGGCCTGCGTGTAATTCTGGGTGACCTTGATATCGCCCAAACCGCCAATGCCGTCACCCGGATCTACGATGGCGCTACCGCTGGCATTCACGCTGCCGGTAATTGTGCCGGCATCTCCGAACAGATCGCCGCCGGAGATATTGACGGAGGCTGCCGAACCGAGAGTGAGCGACCCATTCACAGTGGTGGAACCAGCCGTCTGTGTGTAGTTCGCATTTCCGCCTACGGTGAAGGTGCTGCCTTTGTTAATGAGAACCGAGCCCGCGTTGCTGAATGCGCCGGCGGTGGTGATTTTGGCGTCGCTCGTCAGCGTGAAGCTGCCGGAGGAGGAATTGGTGGCGAAGTTGGCGAGGGCATTGTTGCCGTTCTGGTCTTTGATCAGCGGAGTTGTGCCGCTAAGAGTGATGTTCGCAGCATTGGTGACGATATTCGCGCCGTCAAATTGCAAGGTGCCGGCCACGATATACGTCCCGCCGGTGAGCGTGCTTCCGGAGAAGTTCGTTAGCGTGCCAGTTCCGCCAGTTCCCACGGCGAAGGTGCTGCCACTGCCGATATTCAGCGTTCCGCTGTTGGTAAAAGTTCCGGCGGTGGTGAAATTGGCTTTGGTGGCCAGTGCGAACGTTCCGCCGGACTCATTGTTATCGAAGCCAGCCAGCGCGTTGGCGGAGTTTGTGGAGTTTTCGATCAGCGCTTTCGTTCCAGTCAGCGTGATGCTGGCGTCGTTGTTGACGATATTCGCGCCCGCAAATTCGAGCGTGCCGGTGACGTTGAAGGCGCCGCCGGTCAGCGTGGTGCCACTGAAGTTCGTCAAGCTATCGGTCGAGTTGACGATGAACTTGGCACCGGAACCGACATCCAGCGTTCCGTTCACGGTGAAGTTGCCTGCTGCAGTGGATGTAGTAAACGATTGGCTGATGATGTCGAAAATGCCGCCAGTGGCGATGGTGTTTAGATTCGTGATGGCATTGCCGTCAGTGAAGTTTTCGATTTTCGCCGCCGCGCCAGAGAGCGTGATGTTTGCCGCGTCGGTGGTGATATTGGCGCCGTCAAACTTCAGGATTCCGTCCACGACGAATACGCCGCCGGTTAGCGTATCGGTGCTGCTGTTGAAATTCGTGAATTGGTTGGAGCCGTTATCGATGTACAGCGTGGTGCCGGCGACGGCTTCGACGGTGCCTTGATTGGTGAATCCGGCGTTGCTGGCATCAATCTCCAGCTCACCCAACTTGGTGACGGTTTCGATGACACCGGAGTTCACCAAGCCCAAGTTTCCGTCGCCGATGTTCCCGGGGCCTTCGATCGTATTCAAGTTGTGCAGAACGTCGGTGGACGTTGCACCAGTGATAATGTCATCGCCGTTGGTGGCCAGAATAATTTTGCCGGTGCCGTTCAAGGTGACGCTTGTCGGGCTTGTCGAGCCGACGACCAATTTCGTTTGATCGCCGGTGGAATTCAGATCGATCGTGCTGGTGTTGCTGTTGGTGCCTAGCAGCGTGGTGGTGCTGCCGTCGGGCAATACCAACTTGCCGCTGCCGGAAATCGTGACGCCGTTAAGGGTTAGTGTGGGATTGGTGCCAACCAGGTTGATCGTCGCAGTGGTTCCAGTGATGGTGAGCTTTCCGCCGTTGATGGTCACACCGCTCTCGAGATTTACTGCAGAGAGGGCGTTTCCGGTTTCCGTGGCCAGGATGTTGCCAGCCGAAGTCTGCGTGTAGGTGCCGGCATCCAGTTGCAGCGTGGCGCCGACTGTAGCTTCCAGGGTGCCGCTGTTGGAGACGCTTGTAGCGTTGATGATCAGGGGAACGGATTGATCCGCGTCGATGGTGCCTTGATTGTTCAGGCCGATGGTTCCGTTGCCGATGTTGCCGGAGCCGGAGATGGTGTTCTTTACGTTGGTGAGTGTTCCGGTGCCACCGATGATGTTGCCGGCGAAATTCGAGAGAATTACCTTGCCGGTGGTACCGGTGAGAGTTGTGTTGCCGTCGATCTTGAGAGAGGCTGGCCCGGAAGTGTTACCTACGTTTATGGTGCCGTTGTTTGTAGAGGTTCCCGCGGTTGCCAGGGTCAGCGTCGAGCCCCAGCCGATGTTGACGGTGCCGGTGTTGACGAGCACGCCTACGCTGTCTGAATCGTTAGCAGGTACATCGTTGGTTCCTACGTCGAAGGTCGCGCCTGAGTTGTTGGTGAAGGTGCCGCTGACGGTGAGAGAGCTTCCTGTGCCGCAGCAGAAGATGTCGGTGGCCACCGTGCCGGAGTTGGTGATATTGGCTACGGTGAATGATGAGCCATCCTCGACACTCAAGAACCCGCTGCTGCTGAGCGTCAGCGCGGTGGCCGTATCGGCCGTGGCTTTTCCATTCTGCAGCCGCAGTGTTCCTTCGATGGTGGCTAGCTTGTAGAAAGCGTTGTTGGAGCCAGCGCTAATCGTCCCGGCGTTGAGTATCTCTGAGCCTGCGGCGATGTCGGTGATGCCGTTCGATTGATTGGTGAGGTTCAGGGTGGAACCCGTGCCGACCTGCAGGAGTCCGGTGTTCACCAAGGTGCCTACGCTGTCCGTATCGTTGGCAGGCACATTGTTCGTTCCTACGTCGAAAGTCCCGTTGTTGGTGAAGGTGCCGCTGACGGTGAGAGAGCTTCCTGAGCTGCAGCAGAAGAGGTCGGTGGCCACCGTGGCGCCGGAGCCGTTGGTGATATTGGCTACGGTGAATGACGAGCCATTCTGGATAACTAAAAATCCGCCGCTGGTGAGGGCCAACGTGCTGACGGTGTCGGCCGTAAGTTTTCCATTCGCCAGCTCCAATTCCCCTGCCATGGTGGCCAGCTGATAGAAAGCGTTGTTGGAACCAGCGCTGATCGTCCCACTATTAATTATCTCCGAGCCCGTCGCTATAGAGGTGATCCCGTTGGGCTGATTGGTGAGGTTCAGAGTGGACCCGGTGCCGATATTCACCAGGCCGTTATTCATCAGGGTGCCCACGCTGTCCGTGTCGTTGGCAGGTTCGTTGTTCGTTCCTACGTCGAAGGTCCCACCGGCGTTGTTGGTGAAGGTGCCGCTGACGGTGAGAGAGCTGCCTGTGCCACAGCAGAAGAGGTCGGTGGCCACAGTGCCGGAGTTGCTGATACTGGCTACGGTGAATGACGAGCCGACGGGCGACATGCCCGCGGTTCCTTGAAGAACCAAAAATCCGCCGCTGCTGAGCGTCAGCGTGGAGACGGTGTCGGCCGTGAGTTTTCCATTTGCCAGCTCCAATTCTCCTTCCATGGTGGCCAGCTTGTAGAAAGCGTTGTTGGAACCAGCGCTGACCGTCCCGCTGTTAATTATTGCCGAGCCCGCGGCGATGTCGGTGATGCCGTTGCTCTGGTTGCTGAGATTCAAAGTGGAACCGGTCCCGATATTCACCGTGCCGTTATTCACCAGGGTGCCCACGTTGTCTGTATCATTGGCTGGTTCATTGTTGGTTCCCACGTCGAAGGTCCCACCGGCATTGTTGGTGAAGGTGCCGCTGACGGTGAGCGAGCTGCCTGTGCCACAGCAGAAGAGGTCGGTGGCCACAGTGCCGGAGTTGCTGATACTGGCTACGGTGAATGACGAGCCGTTCTCCATACTCAAAAACCCGCTGCTGCTCAGCGTCAGCGTTGTAACCGTATCGGCCGTGGCTTTTCCGTTCTGCAGCCGCAGTGTTCCTTCGATGGTGGCCAGCTTGTAGAAAGCGTTGTTGGAACCAGCGGCGATCGTCCCAGCGTTAAGTATCTGCGAGCCCGCTGCGACATCGGTGATGCCGTTGACCTGGTTGGTGAGATTCAAAGTGGAGCCGGTTCCGATCTGCAGTTCGCCGTTATTCACCAAGGTGCCCACGTTGTCGGTATCGTTGGCGGGTGCGTTGTTCGTTCCCACGTCGAAAATCCCGCCGGCGTTGTTGGTGAAGGTGCCACTGACAGTGAGAGAGGCGCCTGTGCTGCAACAGAAGATGTCGGTTGCCACCGTGCCGGAGTTGGTGATATTGGCTACGGAGAATGACGAGCCACTCTGGATATCTAAAAAGCCTGCGCTGCTCAGCGTCAGCGTGGTGGCGGTGTCGGCCGTAGATTTTCCATTTGACAGCTGCAGTTCTCCTTCCATGGTGGCCAGCTTGTAGAAAGCGTTGTTGGAGCCAGCGCTGATCGTCCCACCGTTAAGTATCGTCGAGCCCACTGCGATGTCGGTAATACCGTTGACCTGATTGGTGAGATTCAGGGTGGAGCCGGTACCGACGCGAACGGTGCCGTTATTCACAAGGGTGCCCACGCTGTCGGTATCGTTGGCGGGCGCATTGTTTGATCCGACGTCGAACGTCGCGCCTGCGTTGTTGGTGAAGCTGCCGGTGACGGTGAGAGACGCGCCAGTACCGCAGCAGAAGATGTCCGTGGCCACCGTACCGGAGTTGGTCAGGTTTCCGGATACCGAAAGCGAGGAGCCTGTGTTCTGCAAATCTATAAATCCAGACCCATTCACGGTGACGGAGCCTGCGCTTGCCTTGCTGCCATTAACGAGAGCTAGCTCGCCGGTATTGTTCACCGTCAGCGCGCCAAGGATTGTCAGTGTCTCAGGGGATCCCGAGGCGTCTCCTAGAAAAGCTGAGCCGCCGCTCGCGCCTCCAATATTCAGGAGATTAATTGTGGGGCTGATATTCAGCGTGACGTTGTCTGTGCCACCGGAATCGATGGTCACGTTGTAGGTGTTGCCGCCACCATTGTTGGGGACGCCGCTGGGCGTCCAACTACCCGCCGTATTCCAGGTGCCGGTGCCACCGTTCCAGGAGGAATTGGTTTGACTGAATGCGGCAGACGCGATCAGAAGAACGGCTAGGCAGACCAGTACCACGCGACTCATTAAAATCCTCATCGAATTCTCCCCCCGATTTACACACGTAGAGATGAAAGCGTTCGCATTTTTTGTTCCAAACGAAAAATTCGCGACGACAGTGAGAGATTGTTGAGAATCCGAAGATTCGGCGAAGACGGATTCGTACGAATTGCCGGGCGAATGTGAAACTCTTTGCACAATAATGAAAACGATATGTCCGCGAGTCTAACGGGAGCGTGAGGGAGGAGGAAGTTTCGCGTGAGGTGCGAGCGGCGATCTGCAGCTTGCCGAGCGATGCTTTCAGGTTCAGGAAAAATTATGCGCGTAAATACACCCTTGCTTGCCGATTATTTTTGATTTCACTCGCGCCGAAAACCATGCGAGTGATTGGCGGGCTCGCCCAGGAAGGACCGGCCACTACACTCTTAATCTAATCACAGGCCTCGCGGCCGATGATTACAGCTTTGCAAAATTCTAGTGTTCCGCTTCCGCGATCAATTGAGCCACTTTGGAATCTTTGCCTACCGGCTCAACGAAAATAATCGCGGTCGGAGTCAGATACATTCGATCCGGAGCATGCAATTCTTTGCCGCGTTTTACAAGCACGTTTTTCGTTTCTTTGGTGTTGGGATCGGTCTGGCTGACGATGTAGTAGACGTCGGTCAACACCGGATGATGGCCGCCGTAATCATTCAAATGACCGAAGTACACGGAACCGTTTGCCAAAAGCACGGCTTGATAAGGCGTTTCGAACTTCACGATATCTTCGTGCCTGAAACATCCGGCGAGCGAGAAAACTAATACGGTTGTTAAAGCGATTAGTATTGAACGAACAGAGAGAGTGCGCCGCATCTTCATTGTTGGAAATTCCTCGATGTGAAATCCACCCCGTTGACCGAAACGGAAAAATCCCGCTCAAGGACGGGCAGGGTACCACTTTCCGCAGGTTTGACGCAAGCAATGGAAAAGCCCAGAAAATTGGAGAGAGCTGCTTCGAACGAGAAGCAGCCCTCTCTGTAGAGGTGTCGACGCAGCGCTATTTCGCGGGGATGTAGCTTAGGTCCGGGCGAAACTGGATGAGCTCGCTGTAGGTGCCCTCGATCGAGCTGTTGAGCCTCTCGATCACGGACATTGCTTCTTGCTCACCGAAAGCGGCGCGGAGATCATCGCGCAACGGTTTCACCGCGGGATCATCTTCCATCGAGGCCCAGTTGGCATGTTCGATGGTCAAGACGTATGTGCCGCCGTGGCCACCGTTCACCAAGCGATACCAGGAATAGTGCGCCGCTGAGTTCATCTTCTGGCGTGCTTCCTCGGCGCGAGTGACGGCACTACGGAAATCATCACCGTGCCCGTAGCGTATGTAAAAGGTGATGACTTCGGTGTACTTGCCGTTCATGTCCGTGGGTGGATTGCTCCATTTTGGCAAGAACTCGTAGTAGGAGGCGGTAAGTTTTTCAACAGAACCGCCGATGAGGGTTTGATATTGAGCGAGGTCGGCGGCGTCGGTGACCTTCGGCTTATCCATATCGGCCCAATGTAAGCCGATGCGTCCGACGATATAGGTCCCAGTGCGTTCGCCGGTGAGAGTTTCGAATACGTACAGAGGCTGATCGTCATTCTGCTGCTTGTGCCAGGCGGCCTTCTGTTTGCGGCCGTCTTCGTACTGCTTCACCATGCCGTTCTTGGGCGTCTGGAATTCCAGACCGGCGATGGTTCCTGGCTGACTTTGTGCTGAAACCGAAAAAGCTGCGAGAAGCAACACACTGAGGGCTGTACTCAGTTTGAGCAATTTCACAATTTCCTCCTGGGTTTTTGACAAAACGTGCGGGCCGAAAGTCGAAAGAGAGTAACGCGCAGGGAAGAGGGTGTCAACACAGATCGCCGAAAGAAGGGAAGGCACGTTGACGGAAACAGAGTCGAGATGTAGACTCGCGCCGACTGTAACCATTCAGGATCACGAAAGCAAAAAGTAAAAGTCTCAAACCGTCTGGCGCCGGCGTTATTTGCGTGGTTAGCTTGACGTTCGTGGCAAGACGTATGAGAAATATTGAGAGCTGATGAGCGACTGGGAATACATACACGCGCATCCCGCGGAACTTTTAACGCGCTTGCATCAGTTTACGATTCTGAAGCAGCAACCGGGCGGCGACGTGACATTCGCGATTACGGTGAAGGAGTTTGCGGTGCCGCCGCCGGGACAACGAATGAGGTTTTACGCCGAGGCGGACAAAGCGGTGAACCAGAATACGGCCCCATTTACGCCATGCGGTTGGGGCGACTCGCTATTTTCAGCGTTGGCAGGCTGCGTGAAGCTGATTCAAAACTTTCCGCACGACGGCGAGGGGCGGGCAGCGTCTTGATCGTACGCTTTACAAAACGGACTGTGCGGCCCGGCGTCGGCGCGTTGGATATGAAAGGCAGCATACACGCCGGAGCGGAATGCGCGCGTCTGGAGCAGGAAGTGGATGAAATGATTGCGGCGCAAGAGACGCGCGTGATTTTCGACATGGCCGGCGTGACACACATCGACAGCGCCGCCATCGGCGCCATTGTAAAGTGTTTCACCAAGCTGAAGAGGGCCGGTGGAGCGCTGCGGATCGCTTCCGCGCAACCCATGATTCTCTACAGCCTGAAAATGACCAAGCTGGACACGCTCATTGCAATGTTTCCGACGGCCGACGAAGCCGCCGCAGGATTCGACTCAGATAATTCCCGCTCCAGTTGACTGGTTTGATAACCTCAAAAAATCTTACTCCTGGCAACTTTTGAATCAATTCGTGTTATATTGCGGCGGGGTCGTAGTTCTGGACAAGAGTTTAATCTTGGCAAACGAAGGCGAAGCCGCGATCACTTCCTATTCGCTCGCCCGTGGGAAGTCCGCGCCCGTTCTTCGTTCTCAAGAAAATCCGCGAGGAGGAATCTATGAAATGGCGGTTTAGAGTTTTAGGGGCGCTAGCTTTGGCGCTCTGTGTGTCTGCAGTACCGCTTCACGCGCAAACCTCCGCAGCAAAAACCAAAACTGTTGCACATCCCTGGTACGACGTTAGCAGGGAAGTAACCTTAACCGGCACGGTGACTAGCGTAGTCAAGAGCACAACCCCAGAAATGAAGATGTTGGGCGGCTCTCACTTGATCGTGCAAACAAAATCAGGATCGGTGGATGCAAGTTTGGGCGGGTTCGCCATGCGGGGCAAAGGGGCTCTCTCCGTTAACGAAGGAGAGCGAGTTCAAGTGACCGGCGTGGTGAAACTGGTGAAAGGCAAGGAAGTTCTTCTCACTCGCTTGGTTCAGGCGAATGGTCACCAATACGTCCTGCGCAATGAACATGGCTTCGTCATCGGTCACGCAGCACATAGCGGCGCCGCGAAGTCCGAGACGGAAGGAGGGCAGCTATGAACCGCAGAACCCTCTGGATCGTCGTTCTTGCAGTGTTTGCTTTTGGAGTGGCAGGTTGCGGAAGCAGTGGGCACCTTACTGTCACTATCCCATCCCCGCCGACGACTGTGGCAGTAGGTGGGAGCGTTAATATTATCGCCAACGTGGCGCATGATCGTGACAACGCTGGAGTAACTTGGGCTTGCACGCCGTCCGTTGCATGCGGAGCGTTCTCGTTCAACCCCGACGCAACCACGACTGGACAGTCCACAGCGTTTACAGCGCCGCCGGCGATCCCGGTTGGCGGCACAGTAACAATTACGGCTACCTCCGTTGCGAATACGGCTCGAAGCGCAAACTTCTCGCTAACCATTACGGCTTCGAGCACGGCCACGAACAATTTCGTGTTTTATGCGTCGGGCGAAGAAGCTAGCGGAGACACGTACTCGCTCGCTGGAGTCGTCGCGATTTCCACAGATGGCAATAACACGATTATTGGCGGTGAACAGGATTACAACGATGGCGATGGAACCACGTCTCCACAACCCTCCGGTGATTTCATCACTGGTGGATCGTTGGCTTTTGCGGATGACGGCAGCGGAGCAATTCTTACTTTGATCACAGATAATCCGAACGTGGGTGCTGCAGGGACAGAAACTTTCGCATTGTCATATGCGAACCCTAACCACGCGCTGATTATTCAGTTCGACGGCAGCGCAACTTCCTTTGGGAGCTTCGACCTTCAAACGTCGGCGGCTACGCCCGTCAGTGCGTCTTTCTCATTCACCGACACCGGTGCTGACTCAAACTTTCTGCCAGTCGCAGACGGGGGCGTAATTACGCTGGACAGTTCAAGCAATATCACCGGTTTCTTTGATACCAACGATGCTGGAGCGCCTGTGTTCGACACTGCCATCCCGTCCGGAGTGTCAGCAGGTCCCACTGACTCTTTGGGTCGCGGAAATGTAATCGGAGGTCTTGCCGGTGCCGTTTCAATTAACTACTACGTGGTTGGTCCCGAAGTGCTTCGGACCATCAACGTGGATAGCACCGACACGGCCGTCGGCTCAGCATACGGTCAAGGAGCTACCCCGGCCTTCTCCCTTGATTCAATTGGACCTGCTGATGTATTCAACGTCGGCAGCAGTCTCGGGTTTTATGGGGTCGCGGGTCAGCTCACTACCGACGGCGACGGTACCATTACTGGCGGAACCGGAGATGAGAACGAATCGGTCTTGAACGGCAACCCGCCCGTGGGAGGGGCCACTCCACTCCTCGGCACCTACACTCTTGCCGCCAACGGGTATGGAGGCATTGTGTTTTCTTCGACCAACCTCAATTCTGTCGCCGTTTTTGGCGTATACGCGGTCGATCCAACCCTCAACATACTTGATCCCAACAACCCAGGTGAAGGAGTAGGAGGAGGAGCCCTGATTGCCGAAATGGACAGCCTTGTCGGCATCGGAGCTCTGATTCCGCAAACGGACGCGGCGTTGGGTGACGTCTCGTCGTTCGTTACTATCGGGGCGCAGGGCGACACCAACGCTACCAGCGATGAGTTCGACTTCGTTGGAGAAGGACCCTTCGGCGGTGGCGTCCTTACGAACGCGACAGGTTATCTCAGCGATCCGTTTGCAGCACTCACCGGGACCGCGGGGGAATTCAATGCCACCTTCAATGGAACGTTCACCGATGACGGCACCGGGGTGGGACGCTCCACGGCCACGCTTGCTGTGTCCGCCACGGACGGCATTGACTTCGGTACCGTAAACTTGGCGGTCACCGCCTATGAGGCTAATCCTAGCCAATTGTTCTGGATCGAAACAGACGACACCAGCTTCTTTAATGGGTCGATTCAGGCGAACACGATAGTTGGTGATGACGCTAAGCCTGCGAAACCGAGGCCAAACGCCCGGAAAAAACACTAACCTCTAACCAAGCAGTTTTTGTGGCACGGCCGGGCTTAAATCCGGCCGTGCCACATTTTTTTGCTCGCTAATTCACATCTCGCGTAGAGCAGCAGCTTGCTGGACCCAGAATTACACCGCGATTCTTCTCTAAAGATTGCGCATTTTTGGGTTGATTAGTAATATTGAGACTGCGACTTGTTTTGCGGACTCCTCTCGGTAACCTCTAGCATCCACAGTGCGTCTATAAAGCGGGCCTTACATACGGAGATGAGTGTTGAAGTTACGATCCACCGTCATCCTGGTTTCGAGCATCGCCATACTACTGACCTTTTATTGGGGAGTTCGAGTTCGGAGCAACTTCCGCGGATCTGCACGCGCCCCAAAGGCCGACGATGCTTCTGTTCTTGACTGGTCATGGCCCAACCAAGCATCAGCCGATAGTCAAATTACGCCGAGCAACGTAAGAGTTCTTACCTACCACAACGATCAGGCGCGCACGGGGCGAAACCTTGCGGAGAGAATTCTCACTCCCGGTAACGTCAATTACAGAAATTTCGGCAAGCTTGGATTTCTTTCCGTGGATGGATTGGTGGATGCCGAGCCTCTGTACGTGTCCAACTTGATCGTGGCTGGCAATCCTCACAATGTCGTCTTCGCGGTTACTGAGCACGACTCCGCATACGCGTTCGACGCGGATACGTTGGCGCAACTTTGGCATGTGACTGTGCTGGGCGTAAACGAAGTTCCCAGCGATGATCGCGGATGCGGGCAAGTGAGTCCGGAGATCGGAATCACCTCCACTCCGGTCATTGCGTTCAACAATAAGGGGCGTGGCTGGATGTATCTGGTGGCTATGTCGAAAGATAGCAACGGAAATTATTTTCAGCGTCTGCACGCTCTGGATATCGCAACGGGCGCGGAAGTTTCCGCCAGCCCCACGACGATCACAGCGACATTTCCGAATCTCTCCGGGGAGGCCACGTTCGATCCCAAAATGTATAAAGAGCGAGCTTCCTTGCTATTTGTCAACAACAAGATCTTCACAAGCTGGGCTTCCCATTGTGACATCGGTGCATACACCGGCTGGATAATTGCCTACAACGCCTCGACGCTGAAACAAGACAAAGTGCTCAACGTCACGCCCAATGGCAGCGATGGAGCTATTTGGATGTCGGGCGCAGGTCCTGCCGCCGATCCTCAAGGGAACATTTATTTGTTGGATGCGAATGGCACATTTGACAACACGCTGAACTCTGACGGCTTTCCCGTCAATGGAGATTTTGGCAACGGATTTTTGAAGTTGTCGGCTAGCGGGGACAAACTGACCGTGGCCGATTATTTCAACATGCATAACACCAACGCCGAATCTGACGCTGACGAAGATCTCGGTTCGGGAGGCGCGCTTGTCCTGCCCGATTTGAAGGATATGGCAGGCAACACCTGGCAGCTCGCCGTGGGCGCAGGAAAAGACGGGCACATTTATGTGGTGAATCGCAATCAGATGGGGAAGTTCAACACCAAGAATGACAATGGTGTGTACCAGGAACTGACCAAAGCGCTGGCGGGCGGAGTGTGGTCCATGCCTGCTTACTTCAAGAACACGGTTTATTTCGGCGCGGTGGGGGATTCATTGAAGGCGTTTCCCATCGTGAATGCAAAACTTTTGTCGCAACCAGCTTCGAAGACAGCCGCGAAATTCGCTTACCCGGGTGCCACTCCGAGTATTTCATCAAATGGCGATTCCAACGGAATTGTTTGGGCCATAGAGTCCCGTGGCAGCGATGCGGGTATCCTTCACGCTTACGACGCGAGTAATCTCGCCAATGAGTTGTATAACAGCAATCAAGCCGGTGAGCGTGACAACTTTTCCGACAACAAGTACATCACGCCGATGATCGCTGACGGAAAAGTTTTCATCGGCACTCCCACAGGAGTCATGGTATTCGGATTGTTGCAGCAGCAGTGAAGAGCCTGACGCTCAGCATTCCTCGGTACACTTCACAAAAGCAGCTTGGCCCGCATTCTGAATATGCTAACCTGATTCTGATACTAACGGAGAGGTGTCCGAGCGGTTTAAGGAGCACGCTTGGAAAGCGTGTGTTGGGGAAACTCAACCGTGGGTTCGAATCCCACCCTCTCCGCCATCTAGAAACTGCCGACCGGACATCACTTCACAGTTGCTTATCGCAGAAAAAGTTGCAAGCTTACCGCCCGATGAAAGGTGTTGACTTCGGTCCGGACATTCGGCAATCTATCTCCGTGATGATGAATCTCAGCCGGATGACAGTTTGCATGGCGTGTTGTTGCAATTGTTGTGTACGCCTGTCGTCCGCGCCGGGGGCCAGCTAGAAAAGCACCTAAATTCTAAACGCTGAGTTCAAGCCCACCGCCAGACGACAAGCTGGTAGGTGGGTTTTTTGTTTTGGGGGGCCTTATGGACGCCAAAGAGACCAAAGCACAGAAAGTAGAGCGGCTGAAGAGATCGTTGAATCCTTGGCAATGCCTCAAGGAAGTCCGCCGTTTCGCGCGCGAAGGGTACGCCGCGATTCCGCCGGAATGGCTCGGGACCTACTTTCGATGGTGGGGCGTCTATCCGCAAGGAGACGGCGCTGGAGCGATGGGTGGCGTCGGCGGTGAAGGCAGAGCTGTACCGTTTTTCATGGTGCGCATTCGCATCCCCAATGGCTTGCTCAACTCCAATCAACTCCGGACCATCGGGGATCTCGCAGACAGGTATGGCTTCGGTGTTGCAGATCTTACTGTGCGTCAAAATATCCAGCTTCACTGGGTCACTATCCAGGACTTGCCCGAAGTGCTCGACGGTCTTGAACGCTGCGGCCTGTCTTCACTCGCTGCCTGCGGTGATGTAACGCGCAACATAACTGGCTGCCCTTTGGCTGGAGTGCACGCGGACGAAATCTGCGATGCTTCTCCACTCGTGGAACAGGCCACCCGCCTGCTTGCGGGCAATCCTGGGTTCTATAATCTCCCGCGCAAATTCAAAATCTCCATCACCGGATGCCGCGTCTGGTGCACTTATCCTGAAATTAACGATGTGGGTCTGACAGCGGTCGTTCGCAAACGCAGCACGGGTCCAGAAACCGGCTTCTCAATTCGCGTAGGCGGCGGACTTTCGACCAAACCTCATCTGGCAGTGCGGTTAAACGCATTTATCGGCTGGGATCAAGTGCTTCCGGTAATTCAAGGTGTCGCGGAAATTTTCCGCGGCGCAGAAGTTCTCCGCGAGAGCCGCGAGCGTGCTAGGCTGAAGTTTTTGTTTCTCGAACACGGCTGGACGGCGGAACAATTTGAGGAGGAACTCGAGCGCCGTATCGGATTCCGCTTGGATCCCGCGGAGCCGGAAGAGCCGCCTGCTGACCTCCATCGCGACCACACGGGCATCCATCCGCAAAAGCATGACGATTATTGCTATGTGGGGGCTACCGTTCTGCGAGGCCGCATCGAGCCACAACAGATGCGCGAGGCCGCGGATCTGGCGGACCGCTTCGCTTCCGGCGAATTGCGCACGACCGGCATGCAGAATCTGCTGATCGTTAACGTGCCGAAACAGAAGGCCAGCTTACTTGCAGGTGAACTGAATTCAATTGGTCTCCGCGTGGACGCTTCGTCGTTTCGGCGCGGTGCCGTCGCCTGCACCGGCACTGAATTCTGCAAACTCGCTATTACCGAAACAAAAGCATTCTCGCGTTGGCTTGTCGAAGAATTGGAAGAACGGATTCCCGGTTTCGACGAGCACTTAAAGCTGCACGTTACGGGTTGCCCGAACAGTTGCGGCCAACATTGGATTGCCGATATTGGTATCGAAGGTAAGAAACAGCGCGTGGATGGAGAGATGGTGGACGCCTATTATTTCTGCGTGGGTGGAGCAGTTGGGCAATTTGCATCCATTGCTCGACCGATCGGCTACCGCTGCCCGGCAATGGACGTCCCCGCGGCGATCGAGCGGCTACTACGCTCTTATCTGGATCTTCGACGGAATCAGGAAAATCTCCGCCAATTCTTTTCACGCCATTCGGACGAAATGCTACGCACTTTTCTGGCGGGGCAGGAAGTTGAAGCGGTGGCCCGCGATGTCGCTTCCGCACCTGTACCTCGCGGAGTGGAGGGCTAACCGATGAACTCACCAGCTAAAATTTTCACGGTAACGCAGATGACAGACATTTCTATCAATTTGCCGGCTTCGCTGCACCAAACCGCAAACATGCACTGCGTAAGTTACTGCCCGTGTTGTCGTCCCGCGGCGTCTCGCGCCTCAAGGAGCAGATCGATGTAGCAAAATCACTCGATCCAAACTTCTAAGGCCCGCGACGCCAGCCGTCACGGGCCTTTTTCATTTTTCAACGACCTATTGCACAACTGGAAGCAGAACCGAAATGACTACCAGGGAGGTTGCGATGATTGAGTTACTGCAGGAAATTGAAATTCAGCAGGATGAAGCGGAACGCTCCACGGCGGAGGAGCTGCTTCGTTGGGCTAGCGATCGGTTCGGCTCTCGCGTGGCGATCGCTTCCAGCTTCGGCGGCGATGCCGTCGTGTTGATCGATATCGCGGCGCGAAGCGTTAAGAACTTGCGAGTGTTCACTCTGGACACTGATTTTCTTTTTCCTGAGACCTACGAACTGATTGAGCGAGTCCAGGATAAGTACGGCATCCAAGTTGAATGCACTCGTCCAGCGCTTTCCCCCGCACAGCAGGCGATGCGTTACGGCGAAGCGCTCTGGAGCCGCAACCCCAACCTGTGCTGCCAAATACGAAAGGTCGATCCGCTCAAGGCCAAGGTCGCCGAATTGGACGCGTGGGTGTCGGGCATCCGTCGCGATCAAACGCCATCTCGCGCAAGAGCAAAAAAGCTTGAATGGGACGCTCATTTCGGCCTGGTGAAACTGAATCCACTGGCGGATTGGACCACGGCACAAATCTGGCAGTACGTGCGCGCGAACGATTTGCCTTACAACACTTTGCATGACCGCAGTTACCCGAGTGTCGGGTGCACTCACTGCACGCGTCCCGTCCAGATCGGCGAGGACACTCGCGCCGGTCGTTGGGCCGGATTTCAGAAGACTGAGTGCGGCTTGCACGCAAAGGAGTAATGCGCATGTCTCTCTTTCCGATGTTCGTCAAGCTCGAAGGCCGTTCATGCCTGGTCGTCGGCGCGGGCACGATTGCTGAAGGCAAAATACGTAGCTTGCTTGAGGCCGGCGCCATCGTGTGCGTGGTCTCACCGCGGGCAACTCCAAGTGTTCATGGGTGGTCCGCGACCGGGGCAATCAAGTGGCTGCGGCGAAGGTTCGAGCGAGACGACCTCGACGGAAAGTTCCTGGTGATTGCCGCCACATCTTCGGCCAAAGTGAACGCGCGTGTTTTCGAAGAAGCTCGAAAAAGAAAAGTATTGTGCAACTCGGTCGATGATCCTCCGCACTGCGACTTTTTCTACGCTGCGGTGGTCCGCCGCGGTGACTTGCAGATCGCTATCTCTACAAATGGCAAGAGCCCAGCCCTCGCCCAACGATTGCGTAAACGGTTCGAGCGACAGTTCGGACCGGAGTATGCGGACAAAATTAACGAGCTCGGAGCGGCACGGGCGCGCTTGTTCCGCGCTCCGATGGAACCCGTGCGGCGTCGCAAACTCTTGTTGCGTATGGCCCGCGAAGTTCGACTAGGAGAATCAAAATGACCGCGAAAGTGTATTTGGTTGGCGCAGGACCTGGCGACCCCGACTTGTTGACGCGCAAGGCGCTGCGCTTGTTGCAATCCGCTGACGTTGTTCTGCATGACGATTTGGTTTCGCCGGAAATCCTGCAACTGATTCCTCAGACTGCGATGGTACAAAACGTAGGAAAACGATGCGGCCAGAAGCGAATCACTCAGGAGGAAATTCACGGGCGTATTATTCAGGCCGCTCGCCAGGGAAACACAGTTGTTCGATTGAAAGGCGGCGACCCGCTTCTTTACGGGCGGGCTGGCGAGGAAATGGATGCGCTTTACAGCGCAGGCATCGATTTTGAAGTCGTGCCGGGGATAACCACTGCGTTCGCGGCGGCTGCGTCCGCCAAGATTCCTTTAACCGATCGGCGCGTCTCATCGAGACTCATTTTTCTTACAGCTCACAACTGCAGACAAGACATGCCCACTGACTTCGGACCTTGCCTTTCGTCCGGAGCCACGCTCGCTATATACATGCCCGGCCAAAATTATGCCCGGCTTGAAGGGCGGTTGCTCGCGAGTGGTGTTCGTCCAGAGACTCCATGCCTCGTGGTGTCCCATGTTTCGCGAATCGACGAGACTTTTCACGCGACGGTGGTCGGGGAACTCGCTCTAACCGGTCATGTCGAATCTCCCGCAATTCTCTTGGTCGGACCGCTGGCCAGATCGCTTTATCAAGCCAATGACGCGGACAGACCTGCGGATGATCTGAGTGACGAGATTGCAAATGCCCTCACACTCGCGCTTGAGACAATATCGTAGTCTTCGGCCTAAGACGGACTAAATTGTTTGGTCCCTTCATTCTGAAAAAACAGCGGGCCGTGTTTCGTTTTGCCGGCTACTTTGCGCCGAAGTCGAAACCTGCGCTGTTCGTGCGCAATCAGACGATGAATCTCATGAGGATTCCGAGGATTGCTGATCTCGTGGTTGGCAGCGCTAGGGCGGACAAAATCACGATCCCTAAGTACTAACCGCGCCAAGCCGATGAATTCAGAATCTAGCGCAGACTTGAGACGACAGCAACCGCAACAGCAGTGAAACGAAGGCGTCCCAACCGGAAACAGCAGTTTTGTTTTAGAGCGCAGATCCGGCGACTTCCTTAATCACACTCATCAGCAGGTCTGGCTGATCGATCATTATCCAGTGTCCGCTTTTTTCGGCAGTCACATGCCGGCCGAGAGGTAGTCTGTTCGTCATCGCAATGTGTTCTTCGCGCCTGTGCTCGGGAGTGATCTTCGCCGATAGGATTACGACAGGTTTGTCCGAGAAGCTGCCTAAAGCGGCCACGCTCGCCGCGCTCCCGGGTAAATTTTCCAGCTGGCTAGCAACCGTCACGCAAAATTTCTCTTGAATCCAGAAAACTGCGGCCATCGCTCTTTCATTCGCGGGAAGACTCCAGAACCATGGACTGCTGGTGGAAGCAGAATCCGCCGGAGCGCCTTTGCTGATCAATCGGACCAGACGATTTCCTACTCGGCTCGCTCCCGAATGAAGCAGCAACAAGACGAACCGCAGGATTCCAAAACGTGACAGCTTTCCAGCTCGGCGACATACTTTGGATCCAACGCGAATTCGCTTGCTATCGTTCTGCGATGGAGGATTCCACTCGGCTGGCGCCACTGGGTCCACCAGAACCAGGCCCGTAACTTCCGCAGGATATCGAGCAGCGAACAACGGCATTGTGAGCCCACCGAACGAATGTCCAACTAGAAGGTACGGCGGTGGAATGCGGGCTCGCTGCAGCAGCGAATGAAGCTCATCGACGATTCTTTCAGCGGTTCGAGGGAACGGACCTGCATCGCTCCATCCCATGCCGGCTCGATCGTAGCTAATCACCCGAAATTTCGCCGCGAGTTCTTTCCGAATACCCTCCCAGCTAAGCACCGTGGACATCAGCCCCGACTCAAACACGATGGCTTGGCTGCCTTTTCCGGTATCGAAAAAATGCAGGCGATGAGTCCCCAGGTCAATAAGTCTTCCTGGCTGTGGAAATCGTTTCTGATCGACGCGAGTCCCCAGCGCTTGATAGATGGCGCCGAGTAGCAAGACAAGAATCGCGATTGATAAAAACAGCGCGATACCGTGAATCAACGTGCACTCCGAATGACTGCCACTTCGAAAATCTCAGTGTTGAAATCCCGACCGTACGGATTCTGCCGCCAGGAATCCCACTTCCGCGCAGTCGCCGATCGAACGTCCACTGAGGTAGTTTCCGGCAAGATGCAAGTTAGGTAAAGCAACCAGCGCACCCCGAATCGCTTTGATCTTCTCGGCGTGTCCCAGATTGTATTGCGGGAGCGCTCGCGTGTACTTCCAAACCTGTCGCTCCACAGGTTCGCCGGCGATTCCCAGAATTTTCTCCGCTTCACCTTGTACCGTTCGAGCGAGCGCGTCGTCCGGCATTGACAGCAGTCCGCCCGTTATTTCGGTTCGCGCATAGCTGGTCAAGAGCTGCATCCCTTCCGGCGCGCGGCCCGCGAAGAGCGACGAATTCCAAATCGAGCATATCGTATTCAAGCCTTCTCGACTTGGAACCATGAAACCGAAACCATCGAGTTTATGGCGCAAGGCATTGCAATGATAAGCAGAAGACACAACTGCCATCGGAGAATATGAAATTGCCCTTAGCAAGGAACTAAGCGGTGGCGCGGCGGCTTCCAGCAAACGGGCGGCCTCATATGCCGGCACCGAAACCACCAAATGTTCGGCGAAGATTTCTTCGCCTCCCTCAACCCTCACTTTCCAGCCCAATTCGCTTTTCCCGCTCACCCTGGCCGCCGACACTGATTCAATTTTTGTGCCAAAACGAATGTTTTCGCCGAGCCTTTTCGACAATGACTTCATGAAGCTGCCCATTCCTCGCCGGAACGATCCCATCGCCGGCAAGTTGCCGGTCACACTAAACCGCGAACCAGACGAACTCGAGTCTCCTGTTAATGCATTGTTTTTTCCTCTTTTGCGCGCTGCGAAGGCTCCTCGCGCCAAGCTTCCGCTTTCCCGCTCCCAACGAACCAACGCGGGGAACGCGCTCTCCATGCCCATCATTCGTGCGTCGCCGAAGAAAACTGTCGAAACGATCGGATCAACCAGATAGTCCAGAACTTCCTGTCCAAACTTTCGATGGATGAAGTCTGCCACTGTTTCTTCGGGATCCGGAGTGCGCGAAAAACCGAAAGGCTCGCTGAGAATCCGTAACTTGGATTTCAAACCGATGACACCTGTGGTTAGAAGCGTTCCCGCCGAAAAAGGAGCCCGGTACAGTTGACCTTTCTTGACGATGTAACGGTTTGAATCAGGGTCGCCTCGCACGAACTCGCCATCCAACCCGAGGTCGCTGATCATCCTGAGTAACCGCTCAGTGAAGCGCGGACTCTGCGGCCCGGACTCAAAAAGAAATCCATTCCTGCCGATAGTGGAGATTAGTCCGCCCGCGCGCTCAGAAGCCTCCAGCACCAAGACGGGCGGATCCCATTGCCGCAGATAATAGGCGCAGGTTAAGCCGGTGATACCCGCTCCAATGACAATTATTCTTTGCCTGTGATCCACGGTAGATTCCAACTTAACTTGCCTGTTGCTCGTTCCTCCTGCGGTAATTCGAATAACGCGTGATCGCAAGAAATAAAATCACCAAACCCAAAATCATGGCAGCAGAAACCCATGCATGCCGCAATAGATATTCCTTGGCAAGATCTCCGTAGCGCTCCCCCAGGAATCCCTCAAAAAAGAATAGACATCCTCGTCCGACGAACGTGCCTACCACAAATGGCACGATAGGTACTTGCAGCAGACCTTGCGCCAGCACAAACGGCTTGAACGGTACCGGAAAAGGAGCCATCGCGGGAAGTAGAACCGACATCAGCGGATGTTGTCTTACCCAGGAATAAATGCGGCCGCGAGGTTGGCCTTGTCTTTTCCTGTAATACGCCTCGCCGCCCCTTCGCACCAAAAGATAAATCCAGATGCATCCCGCAAGCGAACCGAACGCCGCAAGAGCAGCGAAGTACGGAGTGCGCGCCGGATGACGCGAGGACAGATCCATTACAATCAGATCTGTAACCAAAGGCATCGGAACAAACGACGAATCTAAAAATGCCGCCAAAAACAAACCGGCCCCGCCCAGCGCGGGCAAGGTTGACTTAAGCCAGCCGATCACTGCGTGTTTCAGTCAAAACTGCCGGTAACTCCCTGAAATCCGTTCTTGGCCTGCTTCCAAAGCCAACGCATCACGCGCGCCACGCTATAGCAGTACGCCACGTTATATCCCAGCGTCGAAAAACAGTGTGGCTCGCAGCCCTGTTTCATTTCGCTTAGCTGTTGCAAATCAAATTTCTGCTTCCCAACCGTTCCCCAATCATATTTTGCGTTATACATTGGAAAGCACGGCGCCAGCGTCCCATCTGTGCGGATGATCAGCCAGTTCTGCCCGGCCCGGCATCCCCAGTGCTCGCCCACTCCGCGCATAAACCCTTTCATGTTTTGCAGCCGCGGAATCGAATCGACCATCTTGTAGCCCTGCCGCTGCTTGTCGATGAGGTAGTCGAGCAGGTCATCCACAACAGGAAAATCTTCCGGCCGGATGTACGTATCGTTTTCGTGCAAGTGCTGGAAGTGCGTTTGCTCCATCATGGGAGCTTTGTTCACATGAAACGTCATGGAAATTCCATTGTCATACGCGATCTCAACGAGCTGCTTCACGTCATCTATATTTGTCCGGCAGATGTTCGTGTTAAAGAAAATCGTGTAGCCATAGCGATATTGGTGCTTAACCAGATAATCAAATTGCGAACGCACGTGCTCAAACGCTTTCGGCAATCCCGGCTTCTCGTTGATGCAATCCACCGCAAAGTTGATCGTCGCGATGCCGGCGTCCGCCAAACGGTCGATAACTGGCGGCCTAAGCAGCCGCGCGTTCGTAGCCAGATAAACCCAGAAATCTTTCTTCGCGGCATAGTAAATCACCTTGTGAACAAAATCCGGCCGCAGCAGCGGTTCGCCACCCGTGGGTGCCAGAACACGGCAGGGAGTCGCGTGCAGCCAGTCGATGGCCCTTCGAGCGGTATCCTCGCTCATTCCGCGCACGGTGTTGTCGTAAGACCAGCAATAATGGCAGTCCAGATTGCATTTCCAGTCCGTAAAAAGATACGCGATGATCGGTTGGAAATCGCCCGGCAGAATCCGCGATTTGAAATACGGGAACATCCAGCCGCGCATGTTGTCTAAAATTCGCGACGCCGGCCAATGTCTTTGTCTCGTGTCAACCACGCTTCGATGTTCTGCGATCTCCTCCGCCGTCAGATCGTGCAGCAGGTGCGGATGTTGCGGGAAAACGGGCTGCGGCAACGACTGAAGTTCAGCAGCGGGTGCAGGTGATTTTGGCGTGGAGGTTTGTAAAAGCTGGTGCAACGGAACATCCAGCCGGAAAGGCCGTGTGGGAACTGTAGGCAAAGGATTTTGCATCAGTTGAGCCATGAACCCTCCTTTATCGCTCTCACCCGCGAACTATAAACTTTTCATCAAACTACGTATGTCCGCTAACGTACCGACCTCGAGCCAGCCATCTCCATAACAAGTACAAAGACCAGAGATGCCTGCGGGCGGACGAGCTACAGTCTTTTCCTCGAAGGAATCGCTCTTCGACTCCGCTCAGAAATCACGTAAAATAATAAAGAGAGAGGATTTTCTGCAAGTATTTTTTAGAATGTTCGACGATTTCTTCCCCGCTAATTACGGACCCGGGATCCACCCCAATTTCCGGTTCCGCATCGCATGAAGTCTTCCAGCAGCCTGCACGCAAAGACAGCTCTGCTGATCCTAATGATGGTGACGTTCGGTCCGCTCGGTAATGCTCTTCTCAGTAAAGGCATGAAAAGCGTCGGCCCGATTACGATTCGAACGCTGCCTCAGCTTTCCCACATTTTTTATCAGGTCTTCACTTCAGGCGTGATCTGGCTCGGTATGCTGTCTCTGCTGATGTTTCTTCTCTCGTACATGCTGGTCTTGTCCTGGGCCGACTATAGCTACGTGCAGCCCGCCTCTTCCTTTGCCTACGGCGTCATAGCTTTATGGGGGCATTTTCTTTTGCACGAAACCATCACACCGATTCGCTGGATCGGCGTGCTGACCATTTGCGTCGGCGTTTTTGTTGTGGGCTATACACACCCTCGTACTACAGAGCACAACTAGTGTTTTGGGAAATCGTACTTTTACTGTTGATCGTAATCGCCGGGACGTCGGGCGAACTCTGCATTTCGCGCGCCATGAAGATGGTTGGTGAAGTTAAAGATTTTCGCCCGGCTGCGATCTTTCGCGCCATCGTCCGCGCGATGCACGTCGGATGGATGTGGCTCGGCCTTGCTCTCTCGATTATTGCGTTCCTCTCTCTGCTGGGCGCGCTCTCGATTGCAAACGTGAGCTTCGTCGTGCCAGTTACCGCTATCAGCTATGCCGCAGGTACACTTGGTGGAAAGCTGTTTTTGGGCGAGCGCGTTTCGCTACAGCGATGGATCGGAGTGGCCCTGGTTTGCATCGGCGTGGCGCTGGTGTTTATAGGTCGAAGCTAGGATCGAAGGCTCTTCTGAAGAAGTATGGCCACTAACTGCCCAATCTCAGACTTATTTCTCCGCAGCTCTCGAGGACGCCGCCACAAGCATACCGTCGCGAATGTAGTATTCGTTGTCCCGCCACTGAATGCTCTTGCGAAGAAAGCTGGCCAACCAGATACAGAACGCAAGTGCATCCCACAAGGGGATCAAGGCGATCACTTTCCATAAGCCCGTCTGGTTCAGCCCTCGAATACCGATGCTCCAAGCGATAGCGATCCGCAATCCAAGATAAATGCCCAGGTAAGCCAACGCTAGTCCCGCCGAAGGATGAACTGCAATCGCCGCCAGCACCCACGGCAGCCCTTGCGTGAAAAGCAGACCGAAATGCGCAGACCGCCGCATGTGTTTCATTACCACCATCCAGCGCATCCGTTTGGCCAAGAGTTCTTTAAAGGAATGGCATCCGCCAAGCTTCATAACCATGTAGGGAAGAAGTTTTACCTCATGCCCGTGCTCGGCAATAAGTCGGCCGATCAGAAGATCGTCGCCCGGCTGATTCTCGATCGCTTGCAGCCCGCCGAACTCCGCCAAGCGTTTTCGCGAGGTTGCGATGGTCGCACCCAGAGCGAACTTGATTCCCTCCAATTGCCAACCAACCAAGAGTCCTGCATAGAAATCTGAAACCATCCCGATCGTTTGAAGATTCTCCGCAAGGGTCTGCGAATGAGCCGGTAAATAGAAGCAAGTCACCGCTCCTACCTCAGGATCGGCCAGAGGACTGACCACAGTTCGCAAATAATCAGTCGTGACTCGAACATCGCTGTCACCCATAACCACTATTTCGTATTGCGCCTTCGCCACCAGGTGACGCAATTTTGCGACTTTATCGTTCGCCGCTTCTTGGTTGGGACCAAACACGATTCGAATGCGGCACTCCGGAAAATCGTGAATGATTTCTTCAAGGATCGGAATCACAGGATCGTCACTCTGCCCGACACAAAAGAGAATCTCGTACTCCGGGTAATTTTGATTACAAAAGCTGGCAAAGTTTAGATAAGACTCGGGATCGACTCCACGAATCGGTTTCAGAATGCTTACCGGCGGAGTAAAAGTATTGCGCGTTGGGGCTTGTAAAAAGAAACGCCGGGAACTGTACAGGACCAGCAGGTAGTAGATGAAAGGAGTAGTAATCGCCAAAAGGAAGGCGTCACGGACTGTATTTTCAAACATCAAATCGTCGCTCCGTTGCCAGCACAACATCTCCGAGCGCAAATGCACTCGAACGCCATGAATCCATCGCTGCCATAGTACCGCGGGCGCTGAAGATCCTAAATGAGAGTTCGAAACAACAAGCTCAGCACCGCTTCACTTTGCTCTACGGCGGTGGGAGATCCTCTATTGGATGGTTGGTGAAAAGATATTTGCCCCCGCTTTCAGCGACCAGTGCAAGTTGTGAACTTCCCGCTAGATCCCGCATACGTCCCACCGCCGAGCCGGTTGCCAGAAGATAGTAACGCTCAGGCTTGATCCAAAGATTCTTGAAATCCGCATCTCCGATAAAAACGTCCGGAACTCCCGGCGCGTACGCTCCATACTCAAGATTATGGAATCGGCCATTCAGCAGAAGCGCGCTTCTATTTGTATAGAAAAAAACGGAAGAAAACGTGAAGTAGTGATGATTCACTATCAATATACCCTCGGGAGATTTCAGTAGCGCATTTGCAAGCGACCGCGAAGAAAAATAGGGATCGAAAACTACAAGCGCCAGGCGAGCTGCGTGAAAGAAGATCACCATCATCAGCGCCGACGCTAGAAATGCGCGTTGCCCCGTGGAGCGCAAGGTCCCTAGCGAACCGGCCAGAAACGCAATTCCCGCAAGCAGCAAGGGTATCCGAAGATACGCAAACGAATCGAGAGTGAGGTCCTCAATGTGACCAAGCGACAGTGAATAAACCTTTGGATGGGAAGTAAGCGCTTGGGAAATGTCGCCGGTTGCCGGCACGTGTCGAACATAAACGAGAATGCAAATTACACCTAAAGCCGCCAATCCGCTGATGACGGAAAGCACGCGCGTTTCTCGCCGCACCCATGACCCATCCATGGCCATTGCGGAACCTAACAGCAGGGCGAGTGCCGGGTAGCACGGCATCGAATAATATTCCTGCGTGGTCGAAAACGTGAAGAAAACCAGCACGAATCCTACCCAGCAAAGAGCCAGAAGCCTGGTTCGCCCCGCACGATCGACGGGCTTGAACGAAAGCTTGGCGACTGACGGGAAATAAACGCTCCAGGGAAACAGCCAGACGAATTGCAACAACCAAAAGTAAAGGCGCGGGACTGTGTTGTAATCACGCGGATAACGTAAATTTAGAAAACGGAGAAGCTGCTCGTTGATGAAGAAGAACCAGAAGAAACCGTGGTACTGTCCCGGTCCGCCGTGCATTGTAAAGTCGAAGTAGGGAGGATTCCGCAAAGTGGCCAGAACGTACCAGGGAGACGCAATCAAAATAACGATGAGCGCTCCGCTCATCACATGTAGGCGTTTCCATATCTCAACCGAAAAAAGTTGCTGCGTAAGAAAAAGATAAATAAGCCCGGCAGCGACCGGAAAAATAATGGCAATCAAGCTTTTGAATAACAGACCGGTTCCCAGGCTCGCCGCCAGAATAAGAGCCCACCTGCGCGCGTGAGGTTCCTCGTCATCGATGGCGCGCAGAAATGCCCACATCGCCAAAGCGATCGTGAAGGTCAGCATCACATCTGAAATCAGAATTCTTGTAAACAGAAACAGTCCCGCACATGTCGCCGTGCACAAGCCGGCATAAAAGCCCGTTTTCCTCCCGCAAGCCCAGATGCCGAAGGCGCACGTCAACAAGGCTAGACCAATGGCAAAAACTGCTACAGGAATACGTGCGGACCAATCGTGCACGCCGAAAATTTTATAGGAGCCCGCAATCAGCCAATAAATAAGGGGTGGTTTCTCAAGATCGATAACGCCATCCAGGCGTGCCGTCACCCAGTCACCGGAAGTCAGCATGTTTCGCGCTATCTGGCCGTTCACCGCGTCCACGTCATCCATCAGTGACGGCGGCGAAATGATGCAACCCAAATAAATCGCGCCTGCGAAGAGCAGGACGGCCAAATAGATGTAACTGTTTTTGGAGAAACGGATTGGCCCGCCGTCGGCCATAGTGGATAGGTCAGCCAAGGAACCAAGGTTGACTAAGGGACTCTGTGTGCCCGACATCCGAGGCTTTAGTACTTGCTACACACGACTTGATCCTGCTTGGGCCTGAAAGGTAGCACTTTTATTTTTACGTTCCGATACATTGGCGATCTCAAACCCAGCCTCGGATTTCGGAACGTTGAAAGGCGCGCTCTGCGCGCGGCTAAGGTCGTTGTGAGGTTTCCGCCAGTTTACCCGTGGCTGTATAAGAGCTACATCCACACGATCCCGGTATTTCATAGCAATATTCATAAGCGAATCCAACAGTGAATGAGAAAGGTAATGAGGCTCCAGACCAAGATCGAAAAGTTTGGAGTGCTTCGCGTTGTAGTAATGTTCTTCCGCCTCCACTCGCGGATCTGGCAAATGATTGATCTCCACTGCCACACCTAGCTCTTTCGCTGCGGCTTTCACCATTTGCGCAATTTCCAGAACCGAAAATTGTTCCGTGAACTGGTTGAACACTCGAAACTCTCCGCGAGCTGCGGGGTTCAGGCAGGCGATCTCGATACAACGCACCGTATCTCGAATATCCAGAAAGCCGCGCGTCTGTCCGCCCTTTCCATACACCGTGAGCGGATGTCCCACGGCCGCTTGAACGCAGAAGCGGTTCAAGACCGTGCCAAATATTTCATCGTAGTCAAAACGATTGACCAGCGCCTCATCGCGAGCAACATCGTCCGTCACTGTTCCGTACACAATACCTTGGTTTAGATCGGTGGCTCGCAATCCCCACACCTTGCACGCAAACATGATGTTGTGACTGTCGTGCACTTTCGAAAGGTGGTAGAAAGAGCCGGGTTGCTTCGGATAGGGAAGAATGTCCGTTCGGCCGTTGTGTTCAACCTCCAGGTAACCCTCTTCGATATCGATGTTTGGAGTCCCATACTCGCCCATGGTTCCCAGCTTCACCAAGTGACAGTCAGGAACAAATTCACGAATCGCAAATACCAGGTTCAGCGTTCCGACAATGTTGTTCACCTGAGTGAACACAGCATGGTCCCGGTCAATCATGGAGTAAGGCGCAGCTCGTTGCTCCGCGAAGTGAATCACGGCATCGGGTTCAACTTCTTTGATCGTTGAAGAGAGAAAATCGTAGTCCGTCACGTCCCCGACAAAACACTCCATCGTTTTGCCCGTGATGTGAGTCCAGGCCCCCAGCCTCTCCATCAAAGGGCTGATTGGAGTCAACGTGGCCGTTCCCAGTTCGCGGTCCCATTGGCGCCGTACGAAATTGTCGACAACGGCGACGGAATGCCCCTTGGCCGACAAGTGCAAGGCGGTAGCCCATCCACAATAACCGTCTCCGCCAAGTACGGCGATCTTCATAGATCCTCCAAGACTCGGGTTGCTGCCAGGCTGGCCGATATGGGTTACGTCTCAGCTTTATCGTCGTACGCCACCTAATGTCAAGGGTTTCTAGAAGATCGCAGGAAATTTTCCCGCCAATTTCTCGAGCGATATCTTGTTCTTTAGGCATCCTAGATCTCTTCATTGGCATCCGCCTGAAGTCCAGCTCCCAGAAATCGATCCTGGCAATCTTAATCCTCATCGCACATATCGAGAACTGTCAGAATTGAAAGGTTCCATGAGTGCGCGAATGGCATCTCGACTTCGCCTGATCGTTCATTTTTACACTAGCTCAACTCCTTTCCTAGCAGTACTTTGTCGTTATTAGTTAAGGAATCGGATTTATAGCTCTCAGCATC
This sequence comes from Candidatus Acidiferrales bacterium, assembly GCA_049693615.1. Lineage (GTDB taxonomy): Bacteria > Acidobacteriota > Terriglobia > Acidiferrales > UBA7541 > Palsa-295. The sequence goes on from JBAVQB010000037.1 coordinate 35,552, forward strand.
TGGGTTTCACCTTTGTAATTTGAATTGAAGCTGGTGAAAGTAGCCTTGAAGAAACTGAACAGCATGAGTTTCATCAAAACACTGGGCCGTCCATACACACAGGTCCTTGTGTTTCCTCGCGAAAGAATGCTAGCGTCAACCGTGCTTCTGGACGCCACAATTCGCGGCATGTCTCGTCCCACCGCTATCATCGCATTCGCACTTATCTTGCTCTTTGTCGGCAGCCCGTGCGTATCGGCCGCGCAACAAGATATGCAAGACATGCCCGGCATGGACATGTCCCACGCTCAGGAAGAGCTAACTCCCGCGCGAAAGGCCAAACTCGCCGCGGATAAACGCGAGAGCGAATTCAACCATCATCTCGCGGGTTTTCTGCTGATCCTTGCTGGCGTCTTTCTCTTCGCGCAGGACAAACTGGCTGCAAAGTGGCCCTGGGCCGGCTATGTGTGGCCAGCCTGCTTTCTAGCGGCCGGAGTTTATTTGCTGATTTTCAGCGATACGGAAATATGGCCCATCGGCCACAAACCTTTCTGGATTGCCATGAGCGATCCGGAAGACCAGCAACATAAAGTATTCGCCGTGATCCTTCTTTCCATCGGTGTCATCGAATTTCAACGGGCTCGCGGCCGCCTTCAAAATGCGTGGAGCGCTTGGGTATTTCCGGTCACCGGCATGATCGGCGCTATCATGCTGCTGTTTCACCATCATCAAGCTGGCATGCATGGCCCCGACCACATGGTGCTAATGCACCACATTCAAAAGGAGCATCGAGGTTTTGCGCTGGCCGGTGGGGGAGTAGCGTTGGCAAAAGGTCTATCCGAGGTTCGATGGACCTGGCGCGAACTTTTCAAAAATGTTTGGCCGCTGCTGCTCATCGTGCTCGGCATCCTGCTGATGCTCTACACCGAATAATCGCAAAAATAGCTCAACCTCGAAGGGCTATTCTCGTAAGTCCCACAGCGACAGAGACATGCGAAGGCATCCAAGATTCCGATTTGTACGTCCTATCTATGAGAGCGAAATGCTTTCGTAGCGCGCCGCACATTCGTACAGAGCGCCAGTTATACTCTCGTTCTTTGAGAGAAGGGATCGGACGATGCTAAACCAAGACATGACAAAAAAAATCATCACAAAACATTCGATAGGCTTGGGAGTAATCTTTGCCCTGCTGATTGCCCTGAGCTTCGGCTCAACAGCGTTTGCAAATGACGCAGACTCCTCAAACCGGGTGCCGGTACACATGGTCGTCACCGTGAAAGCGCGCCACGGCAATCAAGTTCCTGTGGTGTCGGCAAACGACGTAAAGGTTTTTCAGCGCGATAAGCAGAATATGGTCACCGGTTGGCTCCCATTTCAAGGGGATCGCGCCGGATTGCAGCTTTTCATCTTGATTGACGAGACTTCGCGTGACAGCGTTTCCCTGCAGTTCAAGAGCATCGAGAAATTTATCGACGACCAGCCCGCCAGCACATCCATCGGCATTGGTTATATGCGAAACGGCATGGTCGCAACCGCCCAGGCTTTAACGCCGGATCATGACTTGGCGAAAAAGGCGCTGCGCTTGCCGATAGGCGCCTCGGTGGGATACACGAGCCCCTACCTGGCTCTATCGGACTTGATGAAGAAATGGCCGGGCACCAAAGATCGCCGCGAGATTCTGATGATCACCAGTGGAATCGATCCGCTTGGCGGCGGATTTTCGGATGATCCGTATAACAACCCGTACCTAAATGCCGCTGCCAATCAGGCGCAACGGGGCGGCTTCGTCGTCTATTCAATTTACACGAGTGGAGCAGGCGTTGGCGGCCGTGGTCGAGGTTTTCGAACCGCATTCCAGCAGGCGGGACTCGATTTGCTCTCGCAGAAGACCGGCGGAGAAACTTACTACCTCGGGCTCGGCTCTCCGGTTGACTTTACTCCGTACTTGGACGATGTGAGCTACTCGTTGAAGCATCAGTATGAGCTCGTATTCCTGGCTAAGGGAGCAAAGAAACCGACTCTGGAGCCCGTGAAAGTGAAAACTGAAATGCCGAACATGGGCCTGATCACTGCCGAAGCTGGGTACGTCGGAACCGGTAGCTAAGCGCTGCGTGTGGATCGGCGTAGGGTAGGGAATTGGCTGGAGGAAACGGCGCGTATTGCGTCACCTCCAGCCAATCAATATTTGGCTCAACAAGCGCGCCAGAGGACTTTAGCGACGTGCTTATCTCGAACTCAATCTATATCTCCCCCTAATCAGAATTGGCAAAGCGCACATCGAATAGATCAAGCTCTTGTTCTAGTCGTCGCAGGACGTCATCGTTAATTTTATTGTGATTATAGAGGTTGAGCAGCGCCGCCCGCTCGAGTCCGCGTATACGCTGCGAAATCTCCCGGAGGCGCTCGTAATCCTGAGGGCGATAGCCGGTATTCGCCACGCGATCACCCGGAAGCAAATTCAAATGGTGGTTCTGCACGCGAATTAAATCGTCGTAAACCGGCCTAAATTCGGGAAGATCCGAATCGCGAGCTTCCTCAAGATATGCCAGGGCTGCTTCAATCATGGCATACCGGGCATGCTCCTCTTCCGGATTCTTAGCGTTGACTCCCGCAAGCCCCAAGCGACGAATGATAAATGGCAGCGTAAGTCCCTGGAGAACCAAGGTGACGAAAATCACGCAGAACGTCAGAAAAATGATCATGTTGCGCTGTGCGAATGGCCTTCCATCCGCAAGAGCTACCGGTAACGAAATAGCAGCCGCCAGCGCCACCACCCCTCGCATTCCCGTCCAGCCAAGCACGAACACGTAGCGCGGATTAGGTAGGCTTTCAGGTTGGTGCAGCAAGCGCCGCCGAATCCAGTTCGAAACCCACGCACCAGGGTAAACCCACACCATACGCAGCAATATCACAACCCCGCTGAAGAGCAATCCCCGCATCAATAGCCGCGCGATCCCCTGCGAGCGAATGTCGGCGAGGACATGAGGGAGCTGCAGTCCGATCAGAATGAAAACAATTCCGTTGAGTATAAAAGTCAATGTCTCCCAAACCGCCGCCGCTTGCAGCCGTGCTCTTGTTGAAAGGTAAATTGAAGTTGTATGTCCGAGATAAATGCCGCACGCAACTGTCGCAATTACTCCCGAGGAGTGGAGACCTTCTGCCACCAGATACGCAAAATAAGGAGTGATAATAGTGATAGTAATTTCAATTGGAGCGTCGTCAATTTTCTTCTCTATCCAATACACAAGCTTCGCGATCACCAAACCGACGGCAATCCCCACGAAAATCAGGTAGGACAATCGCGACATGCGCTCGCCGAAAGGCGGAGCGTGTCCAGTCGTCGCGATCGCGATCGCAATTTGCAGAGCGAGCAGGCCGCTGGCGTCGTTAACCAGGCTTTCAGCTTCGATGATATCCGTCAGCCGTTTTGGTATGCCCAGGCGTTCGGCAATTGCGGTGGCCGCTATTGCGTCGGTCGTACACACCACCGCGCCGAGCACAATGCCAAGTTGCCAGTTGAAGCCGGGGAGGATCCATTTTGAAGTGAAGGCCACGCCATAAACGGTGAAGCTCACTAATCCCAGCGCCAGCATGGAAATGCTCACGAGGTTGTAACGAAAGTCCCGCCAGGAAGTCTGTACCGCGGCAGAGAATAGCAGCGGCGGCAGAAAAAGAAAAAATATCACATCCGGATTCAGCCCGATTTGCGGCATGTGCGGCAACAGGCTGAGAAAAAGTCCCGCAATTACGAGAACGATGGGGTAGGGTGTCTTGAATCGCTTCGCCAACAAAGCCAGCGCAATGATACAAACCAGCAAGAGCAGCAGGATTGGCTCAACGCGGTGAATATTCTGGCCGTACATTCCGCTGTTTAAGATATCGCAGTTAGAGACCGCCTCATACGTGCTTATAAAGCATCCTTGAGTCAGCGGTGGAAATGCCTGGCGGCGGGTAAGAAGAACGGCTCCGACATTTCCGCACAGACCGTAAGCTAGTTGAAACTCCTACATATATCAACGGTCAACCAGGTCGAATCGTTTGCCAACTTACTCCATCTCGAAGGTTACGTACGTGAGTTTCCCGCTCCGCTCCACTTGCATCGCAGCCGCATCGCCGGGCTTCAGTTTATTGAATGCCGCGCGAAGATTTTCCACACTGATAATTTCAGTTTGGTTGAGCGAATGGATCACGTCGCCCTCCGCCAGACCTGAATCCACAGCAAGACGGTCGTCAACGATCGAACTAACCAGTACGCCCGAGGGAATGCGTAAATCTCCCACAACTTCTATAACATTTGACATCACCGTGACGCCCACGATGCCCAATCGCGGAATTAAATCTTTCTTCGGATCTCCTAAATCGGAAAGGTGCCGCAAATCATTTTTCGGTTCATATACAGGAACTTCCAATTGGACCTTTTTATCGCCTCGAAGAACATCGAGTTTTGCGGAGCTACCCGTATTCAACAAATAGAGACTCAAAGCAAAAAGCGGGACATTATCAACCGGCACGCCGTCCACAGCGACGATGACGTCTCGAATTTTCAGCCCGGCCGAATCCGCGGAGCCGCCGGGAATGATGTCGGAGACGATCACGCCAACATCGGTCGAAAGACGCAGCCCTTGCGCCAAATCCGGCGTCAAGGACTGAAGATCAGCGCCAATCGTTCGGCGTCGCACGCGCCCATACCTCCGAATCTGATCGTAGGCATAACGCACGATCCCGCTGGGAATCGCGAAACCGATGCCTTCATTTCCGCCGGATTTCGTGTAAATAAATGTGTTGATGCCCACCACATTTCCATCCACGTCCACCAAAGGTCCGCCGCTGTTCCCCGGATTGATTGCCGCGTCCGTCTGGATATAGACCATCGGGTTATCCGCATCCGGTTGCCGCAAAACAGCGCTCACCAATCCAAGGGTCACAGAGTTTTCCAGGCCCTGTGGACTTCCGAAAGCAAGGACGATCTCTCCAGCCTTAACGTGATCGTAGCGTCCGAGCGGAAGAGTTGGAAGTTCTGTGGCCTCCACCTTGAGAACTGCAAGGTCGATCATCTGGCTGGATCCAATGACTTGCGCTGGCAGAACCTGCCCATGCGATTGCGCCCTGGCTCTGGGCTGTGAATCTCCCGTCGTAGGCGGACTCAAGACCACACGCACGCGGTCAGCGCCTTTCACCACATGATAATTCGTCAAGATATAGCCGTCGGATTCGACGATTACACCCGAGCCCAGGCTGCGTTCGCGCTGCAAAGCAGTGGAGGCAGTCTCATCGTCTTCACTTGGAGAGCCAAAGCCAGTCACCCTCACTTCGACCACCGCCGGAGAGACGCGTTTTGCCAAGCTCTCAAAAGAACCACTCATTTGATGGAGAACATCGGAAGTCTTATCCGCGCCTGTGGACTGGCCGGATACAAGTTGCGGAACGAAGAATGCCGTTACAAGCAACACCAGTCCTGTGTGAGCAAATCGGCTCAACGACGCACCCTTCCGCGAGCGATGAAGCATGGCAATGACTCTCCTTTACGATGAGAAGTGAAACTCGGCGTTCAAGCCAGTAAAAACCGGCAATTTACTTGGAAGATTCTATGCCAGGAATCCAGCGCACTGCATTCTCGTGAAATATTTCGCGAAGCACCGGCTCGGGCAAGGCGAGACCTTGAACTTGGCGGCCGTGATATCGCCAGGTTTCGTTCGTGGCGAGGAATCTCCAGTCTCTTGCGTAGGTCTCTTGCCAGTCCGTCAGAGTGTCCGCTGTGGATTCATCGGTTAGAAATTCCAGGTCAGTACCGTAGAGCACCCTGGTGTGGTACTTGATCAGAAAATCCCGAACTTTTTCTCGGGGCTGGATCATCAGGTATTCCATACGTGCTGCCGTATCCACGGCGAAATTCGGATAACGATCGAATCGCTTTGCGATTTCGTCCACATCGGTTTCCATGCTGCCCAAGTGCGCTCCCACCACGCGAAGTTTCGGATTTTCGGCGAGCAGGTGATCGCGCGCGGCCAGAATCACTTCCTTGCGCGGATGATCGGGATGCAGATACATGTACCACTGCGGATTTTCCTTGTAGTAGTCGTAATCCGGGCTGTCCGGATTGGGCGGTTGCCAGCAGGAAGAAGGCTCGGCCACGTGCGCGACCAGCGTTTTGTTAGCTTTTGCGATTGCTCGATAAATTGGCTCGAAAGCAGGATCATTGGGCATCACGTAGCGCCCGTCCGGCGTCTTCAGCTCCATGCCGATATTCTTCCAAATTTTCACCGCGACCGCGCCTTCGGCAAATTCCTGGCGAAGTTGTTCAATCGTCTCTTGCGCGAAGCCTTTTTCTCGGAAAGGAAACGGATCGAAAGTAACGCACAATCGCGCGTGGTTGCGGCTGGCCTGCACAAAGGCCTTGGCTCGCGCTGTTTCCACATCCAACGAGCCATAAATGCCGTGCGTATCGGCCACGCAAATGTCCAGGATGTGCAATTGCAGATGAGCCATCAAATCAGTAATCTCGGGATCGCTCTTGAACGCGTGCACGTGTGTGTCGATTGGTTCAAGCGCAGCGAAATCTTGCAACAGTTCCGCCTGGTTATCTGCTTCATTGGCATCGAGACCTTCTGCGTGCAGCGCGGTGAAGCGCCACGAATGCATGTACATCGCAGCAGTTGTAGCTGCGACAGTGATTACCACCCATAACAACAGCTTTCTTATATTTAGTCGCATTTTCCTGGCTAGTCATCAACCAGATTTCGCACGTCTGCCACCCATGCTGCCCTAACGACAAAAAGAATGGAACTTTGTAGCCTTAAGAGATGAATAAAGCAAGCGGCAGCTTTAGGGGGAGAAGTCTGCTTAGCCGCCGAGATTCCAATGTTGCTGCCTCATGCAAAATCCATGATTGGCCAAACACGTAAAAAGCAACGCTGCACGAAGCTGTGGCTCGGGCTCCTGATAGTCTCGCTGTTTCTGATCGATCTTCCCGTCCGAAGCCAACAAGGCCCAGTTATCTCCGTGGACGTAAAAATGGTGAGCATGCTGGCCACCGTGCGCGACAAACACGGGCACCTTGTTAATAATTTAACAAAAGATGATTTCGTCCTCGAGCAAGACGGCCATCCGCAAACCATCACGTATTTCACGCGCGACTCTGATCTCCCGCTCACGCTCGGCCTCCTCGTTGACACCAGTATGAGCCAAAGGCGTCTCCTGGATCAGGAGCGCGACGCCAGCCACGCTTTCCTCGATCATGTGTTGCGTGTGGACAAAGACAAAGCCTTCATCATTCATTTTGATTACGAAGTAGAACTCCTCCAGGACCTCACTTCGTCTCGCTCGAAGTTAGAAGCAGCTCTCGACCAAATTGGAGCTCCGCAGTTTTCGAATTCCTCAGACAGCAGTTCCGGCGGAGGAAGCAGTGGCCGTGGCTCGCACCGGTACGGCGGCGGAGGAGGCACGTTGCTCTATGACGCGATATATCTTGCCGCGAACGAAATTACAAAAAAGGAACAAGGTCGCAAGGCCCTTATCGTTCTTACGGATGGAGTTGACCGCGGCAGCAAGGAAAGTCTGCGAGATTGTGTCGAATCGGCGGAGCGTGCAGACACTCTAGTTTATTCCATTTTATTTGCCGATAAGGAAGGCTACGGAAATCCCGGAGGCTACAGCGGCGGTCACATGGGAGGAATGGGCGGCGGAGGTGGTGGTCGACATCGATATCCCGAGGAATCACGCCCCGACGGTAAAAAAATTCTCGAGCAGATCTCCCGGGAAACCGGCGGCCGCTTCTTTGAAGTTTCAAAGAAGGAGCCCATTGATCAGATTTATACGGAAATTGATGAGGAGCTGCGCAACCAATATGCCTTGGGCTACACACCGGATAAACCAGACGCTACTCCCGGATATCACAAGATCCATCTCGTCACCAAGCAAAAAGACCTAGTGGTCCAAACCAGAGAAGGCTACTACGCCGCACAGTAGTTCTCGCCGTTTTCTTGCCAATCTTGATCCGTCGAAGGCTCGAATCTAGGAGGCGGGCGGAAACTGTTAGTCAAGGCTTCCTTAATTCATTCACCAGCTTCCTCGCCTCTTTCATTCTTTCTTTGTAATACGTGGGGCCGATCACAACTTCTTTGTCCCCCAATTGCACACGTTCCTTGATGCCTTCTTTTGACAAATATAAAGCCAGCGCTATATACGTCTTGATTTCTTTTTCTAAAAATTGCACGGCTTGTCTTTTAGATTCATCCATTTTTCACCTCGCACCGCCGTTCACGCCCAAGCTCAAAGCTCAAGCCGATTTCTAAACGTGAATTTGCTGTCGTCAGCCTACCGTAGGGGCGACTCGACCTTTTCGGCGTGTCCGTCGCCCCGAAGATAGATTGAAATATCGGTTAAAGTACGGATGGACCTGATCGTTCCCTGCATAGGAATGAAGCGGTTGATCAGCCAAAGCAGGACTCCTATCACGCACAGGCTAGTATCCTAGAAGGTGCAACGACACAAATCTGTTCACTTGTGCACACATTCTGCACGGGCCTTGCCTTGTGAATTTGCAGGCGCGTGGTACGATGTTAATCCGAAAGGGGCTGCGGTCGTGCCGAGGAAGGCTTCCAAACGACTGAAAACGAATGCCAAAGCTGCTTTCAACGCCCAGCATTTCCTCGATTCGGCAGGCGTAGCGCGTAAGCTGACGGAGTTTGCGAAAAAACAAGCGGTCTTTTCCCAAGGCGATCCCGCCAAGAACGTTCTCTATATCCAAAAAGGCGCGGTACGGCTTTCGGTGGTGAATGAGACCGGCAAGGAAGCGGTTGTCGCAGTTTTGGGCCCCGGCGATTTTTTCGGGGAAGGATGTCTTGCCGGACAGCCGCTACGTATCGGATCGGCCATCGCAATCACAGCGACGACTGTACTAGTGATTGAGAAAAAAGAAATGATCCGCGTCCTGCACGTGGAACACGAATTTTCCGACCGCTTCATCTCTTACATGCTTTCCAGAAACATCCGCATCGAAGAAGATTTGGTGGACCAGCTGTTCAATTCCAGCGAAAAGCGTCTTGCTCGCACGTTGTTGCTGCTCGCCCGCTACGGCAAGGACGATAAGCCCCAAAGAGTGCTTCCCAAAGTTTCGCAGGAGATGCTCGCGGAAATGGTCGGGACTACCCGTTCCCGCGTGAATTTCTTCATGAACAAATTCAGAAAGCTTGGTTTCATCAAATACAACGGCGGCCTTCAGATCAACACTTCGCTTCTAAGCGTGGTCCTGCACGACTGAGCGAGTAGCGTAGCGTTCATGCGGCGCTCAGAAAACTAGCTTGACGTCGCGGATTCTATAATGACGGCGCGGGGGCAGGCTACACGTTTATCGAAACTTGCAGACTGAAGGTTGGCGCGTGCGTGCAAGGGATCGCACTAAAAAGCGAGAGGGGACTTTCGAAAAAGTCCCCTCTCGCTAAATAGACCGAGTCGTGTTGCGTCACTGTTTTTCCGCAATCGTTACTCGCGGATGCGTGCTCTCAGTTTCCTCGTCGATGAAGAAAATGCGCGTCCCGTTCGTAACGGCTGGATTCTTGCCGCTCGTCCCAATCCCTTCGGAATTGAAAATGAACGCATTCGAGAAGGGCTGATTCGCGACCAAGCCATTTGCGCGCGGCTGGCTCTGATCGCTCTCGCCACTAACGGTCGCGTTGCTCGATTTCCCAAAGGTACCCGAGTGCGATTCGTTTGTAGTCGAGTAATCCACATTCTCGTCCGTCCCGAATGAGTAAGCTCCCGAGAACGTCGAAGTTTTGAAGTTCGCGTTTGCCGCCGACTGGAATTCCAACGCTCCATCGGCCGCACCACTGTCGGTGCCCACCAGGAACGCCGTCACTCCGCTTCCACCATGAACGATGTAACCTACCGGCGAATCGGTGCCCACGCCGGTAAACGTAATCCGGCCCGTGCCCGCATCCACCGAGTAGGTCGCCGCGCCGTGCTGGATGTTCGTCGTGCCGCTAACACCAGCTTCGTCATCGAACAAAGTTCCCGTCACACCGCCGGCATTCTTGCCGTCAAACGTGAGCACGCCAATCGTCGCTCGCGTTCCCGGATTGCTGCCCGACCGGCTCATCGCCGTCTCGCGCAGAATGTTGTTTCCCGCCAGCGTGCCATTGCTAAACGTTCCTGCTGTCGCGAGCGCCTCTCCGCTGGTGATTTGGTTCGTCGCGCTGATCTGATCCACGCCCGCGAGAATCACTTCGCCGCTATTCACCATGTAGGCCGCAAACGTAAACGGCGTGCTGTTCAGCGTGGCGTTGAACGTGCCGCGTCCGGTAGTCGATCCCGCTGGAATACTGTAAGTCCCAGCCAGTTTCGAACTGTTCGCGGTCAGGTTACCCGCATCGTTGCGATCGAAGTTGCCGCCAACGATGTTTCCGTTGCCGTCAGCCGTCAACGTGCCGGCCAGCGCCACATGTTCTCCCGCGACCCCGGATCCTGAGAGGCCGAAGGCGTAGCCGCTGGCAAGCTTTTCGTTTGAGAACGACGACGCATCCTGCGCGCGGAGTATTCCCGACCCACGCGTTCCCTCGCCAGTCTTGTCGTCGAACTCGATAATGTTTCCTTCCGTCGGCGCGCCATTGCTAAACGCCGCCATCGAGTAGCGGAACGTCTGCTGTCCTGCCGCCGTCGCTAGGGTCATGCATCCTCGGCCGTCCGCTCCCAGCGTGTACGAACTGCTGCTGGGATCGATCGCGAGATTCGTCTGCGGCCCGGTCCCAGCGCGGTTGATGTCTTCCACTCCGCCGGTTATCTTCCCGGTCCCGTCGGCATGGAAGCTCCCCGCAATAGCCACCGCCCCATTTGCGTCAAATCCCTTCATCAAATACGCAAACGAACCGTTCATCGACGATTCACTCCCGGTAGCGCATGCCGCCGCGCCAGGAGCATTAATCGTAAACGTAAAATTCGCGGACTTGCTTGGATCATCGACAGCAGTCGCGATGATTTCCGGAGTGCTCTGGCCTGCTCCGGTCGGTACCGTCGCGGGCGGCGTGTAGGTCACACTAGTTGTTCCGACCGGTGCCAAAGTGCCGCACGGGCTGGACGAATCTGTGTTGCAACTTGCTGGACTGAATGTCCAGTTGACACCGTTGGTTGGCGAAATGTCATTTGTAACGGTGGCATTCACGGTTTTAGCCGGCGCGGCAGCGTCAATAGCCGCAAATGGATTGGTAATCGCCACTGTAATGGTTGAGGTTATCGTGACATTAAGTGGTGAGCTGGTTTTGGTCATCGTCGGGTCTTGGGCATCCTGAACCTCAACTTCAAACGCGTAAGGAGAGGATGAAGCCATGGACGGAATGCCGCTCACAAGTCCAGTGGACGATATGGTAAGCCCCGGAGGCGGATTGCCACTCAGATTCCAGGTGTAAGGTTGCAATCCTCCGCTGGCAGAGTACTGGAGTCCGTTGCCGCCGGAGCCGTACGGTGTCCCGACAACGCCATTCGGAGCGGAACTGGGACCTGTCAGCACCAGCGCGGTACCGGGAGTAATTGTGATCGAACACGTTAAACTTGGCGACGTCTGTCCAGCCACGTCCGTTACCGAGACTGTGAACTGGTTCGTCCCTGCCTGCGCGGCTTGCCCGCCGAGCACACCGGAGGTGGCATTCAAAGTCAGGTTATATGGCAAAGGAAAGCTGTTACTCCAGCGGAAAGGACTCGCCCCTGTAGCTGTAAAAGTTATGTTGACGGTAGCTCCCAGCGCGAACGTTCCGAGCTGACATATGCCGCCTGAAAGTGTCGTTGGACAATTAACCACCGGCGGCGTCGGATTACTCACCGTTATCGTGTATTGTGGCGACACAGCAGTGTGCGGAGGATTATGAGAATCCTGCACTTGCACCACAAACACAAAAGCCCCCGCCGTTCTCGGGGCCCCTGAAATCGAGCCCGTTCTCGCCAGCGTTAAGCCCGTAGGTAACTGGCCGCTAGAAAGGGTAAAGGAAAGAGGTGCCGTCCCGCCGGTAGCGCTAATCGTTGCGCCAGCGTAAGCCGAGCCGACAGTAGCGGTCGCGGGAATCGAGGTCGTCGTGATCGACAGAGGACCGCTGGAACTGCTACTGCTGTTCACGCACCCCGAAAGCCCGCCCAGCATTACACAAACTAGCGCAACCGTAGCCACCGCGCGAAAGCGATTCATAACTCCTCCTGAAAATTCGGCCACAGAGCGCTACCGAATATACTTCTAGAGTGTGGGCTAATGAGCTTGATCCATTTCTCGAGCCGGGGCGGGGATGTCCCGTGCACGCCTGGCCAAAATCCTACCACAGAAAGCCCAAAACGGGATGATGATCTTATCGTCAAGTGTATCGATTTAATGTATTCGCCGCGCCAGCCACGCCCTGGCCCAAGACGCCATCGTTGCAAGTCAGGCACCTTCTAGATGCAACGTTCTTGTAGAACGTCGCCTGTGGCGTTAGAATTCGACAGTTCTTGGTTTAAGCCGGTTTGGCTCCCCCCTTCCTGTCAAACCTTTCGTCAAAGTCTAAATCCACGATGAAAGAGTGTGCCCATGCTTAATGGATCGAATGGTTCAGCGAAGAAGTCGGCCGGTTCCTCCGCTAAAGCTGACGAGCGTCGTACCTTCCCGCGCTATACGTTAAGCGCCGAAGCGGAAGTGGTGGAAGCGCAATCCCGCACTAAAATGAACGCGCGCGTCAGCGACCTGAGCCGCATGGGTTGCTATGTGGAAATGATGAGCCCGTTCCCGCTGGGCGCTAACCTGAAAATGCGCATCATGAAAAATAAGACGCCGTTCGTGGCCCACGGCCAGGTCGCCTACTCTTCTGGTGGAATGGGCATGGGCGTTCGATTTACTACGCTGGATCCCGACCAGATCCTCCTGCTGGAGAAATGGCTGGGGGAGTTAAGCGGAACATTGCCGTTCGACGATGAAGCATCCGAGGATGGCGCACATGGTCACGCCTCACATGGTAACGGCAACGAGACATCCTACGTATTGAACGAAGTAATTATCGCGCTCATGCGCAAAGGTGTCTTGAGCGATGGAGAAGGCAAGACCATGCTGCAGAAACTCACCCATTAGAGCATGAGTTTTTTTGGCCCTGCCTATCCCGATCCGTCTCAATATTAGTGCGCACCGACGGCTTCTGCCTTTCGCGATGCCCGCTCTTCGCTCAACTGTTCAAGGCCTTGCAGCAAATCAGCCACTAGATCCTTCGCGTTCTCGCAGCCGGGCGAAAGACGGACGAGCGTATCCAATAGCCCCAGCTCAGCGCGCGCTTCCGCGGGAATCGACGCATGCGTCATCGTGGCCGGATGGCACACCAAAGCCTTCACTCCGCCCAGGCTTTCCCCCAATGTGAAATATTTTCGTGTGGAAACAAACGCCACAACCTCCCCCACCGTTCCATTCAGCTCGAAAGAAACCATTCCGCCAAATCCGCTCATCTGCTTTTTGGCGATTTCGTGCCCCGGATGCTCGGCGAGTCCCGGAAAATAAACCCGCCGGACCAAGGGATGTTCCTTCAGCGCGTCTGCAATCGCGATTGCGTTGGCCTCATGCCGCTGCATTCTGAGTTCGAGCGTCTTCAAGCCACGCAACGTCAGCCAACAATCAAAAGGGGAGGGAACCGCGCCGGTTGCGTTCTGCAAAAACTTAATCGGCTCGAAGATCGCCGGATCCTTGGCCAGCGCGGCGCCTTGAATCGTGTCCGAGTGTCCGCCCAGATATTTCGTAACACTGTGCACCACGATATCGGCGCCCAGCTCGAAGGGCTGCTGAAAATAGGGCGTGGCGAACGTGTTATCCACCACCACTAATGCGCTCCGCGCGTGCGCGATTTTGCAGATTGCAGCTATGTCATATACCAGCAGCCGGGGATTCGTCGGCGTTTCAATCCAGACCATTCTTGTGCGCTCGCTAACTGCCTTTTCGAGCGCAACCAGATCCGAAGCATCGAGCTGCGTCACCGTCACTCCGAGCGGCTGAAACACTTTGTTCAGAATTCGGTATGTGCCGCCATAAACGTCCAGCGAAATGATGATCTCATCGTCAGGCTTCAAATAAGCTTGTAGGACGGCGTTTTCCGCCGCCAGCCCCGAAGCGAACAGCGCCGCATGCGCCACCCCTTCCAGTTCCGCCAACACCGTTTCGAGCCGCTGGCGCGTGGGATTGTTCGTTCGCGAGTAGTTAAATCCCTTGTCGTGCCCTGGCGAATCCTGCTCGTAAGTGGATGTCTGAAAAATCGGCGCGATTAGCGAGCCGGTTTCTGGTTCGGAAGGCTGCCCTGCGTGAATCGTCTTGGTTGCAAATTCCATTTCATGCTCCTTTTTCATCGCATTTTCATTTTCTTACGAAATGGTTGGCCCAAATATGTTTGCCAGACGGTAAACGGCTAAAACGCTTCTACTGCCGACGGAATCTCGTCTGTCACAGTCTCTCCAACTTCGATATCAACGATTCGGGTCATCGGCTCGTTCTCATTCAAGCTCCGAATTACCAGCGGTAGTCCGCAACTTTTGGCCGCCTCAATCGCCTTCCTCTGCACCAGGTCGCAGCCATTATTTGCAAACTCCAGCGCCTGCTCGAACGTGAGCTGTGAGATAGGGCTGGCCGCCGAATTTTCGTGCGGATCGCTTGTGAAATATCCCGGAACGTCTTTGATCAACTCACATCGGCAAGCTTGCAGTCCTTGCGCCAGCAGTACGGCGGTTAAGTCCGATCCGCCGCGCCCGAGCGAAGCAATCGCCTGCTCGGCATCCGTCGCAAAAAAGCCGGGAACGATCGCAACAGGATATTTCTCCAGAATGCTGAACAGCCTTTCAGGATTGCACCGCGCGGTCCCACCGAACTGGAGGTTGTCGTTTCCGTTTTCTAAAACGCTCAAGCCGGCCTGATGAATATTCAGAGGAGCGGTGTGCACGCCTCGCGCCTGCAGCTCCAGCGCCAGAATGGCGACCGATCGAATTTCGCCCGTGGACCACAAAAGATCCAGCGCCGCCGCGTGCGGCTCGCGAACAATTTTCTTTGCACCGCGCTCGAGCCTGTCAGTGGTGCCTTCCTGCGCCGAAGCCACGATCACAAGCTTCTCGTCCGTATGCGTCCGAAGCCTGTCACGGACAAAACCAGCCGCCCGCTTATAAGCGGTTGGGCGCACAAGAATCGACCCGCCCAGCTTCATCACCACAATCCGCTCTCTCCAACCCGCCATCCAATCTCTCCCTTTGGGCCGCAAAATGTATCGCCGAAAAGATACTCAGAAAATGGGCCGAAAAAATGAGCCAAAATAAATTCGCTTCCGCGTATCGGAGCTTGGCAAACAGTTCCGCAACAAAATAAAAAATGCGTCACGGCCTGCGCAAGCGCCCGATGCGCTGCGACTGAGATCAGCAAATCCGCATGCGCGGATGCCGGTCCTGGTTAACTTCACTTTGGGAGTTGAATCTTCAATCGACCGGGATTCCGGTCAGTCGAGGATCTTATCTCTCCCCACTTGGGCAGGAATTAGCACCTTGGCGGTTGCACCAGGTTGCTGTGGCTTCAGCGGGCCTGTCCCCTCAGCCACTCTTGATAAGCGCTGCCGGTTACAGCAGCAACGAAAGCATAACAAAACCAACTCCCCAGTCAAGAGTGGAATCGCGTGATCGCTGTTGGGGATGCACAGCGAACTCGTTCACGTCCCAGCTATGCGTATTACGCACGATTTCGTCTCCTCCGGAGCAGCGTCGATTTCGGACCCTGACCCTTCGTACAGGTGGTAATTCCCTCGCGGCATCGCGAATCATAGCTATAGACAGCCGCTTAGCTCATTGCTCAAATTGAAGATTGGTGCATCGGGGGATCGCCGCCTGCGGGGGAAGAAGCCTATGCGATACATATCTGCTTTAGTTAGCGTTATTTTGCTTGCTGCCTTGTCTGCGGCCGCACGGCAGAACGTTTCGGCGTTAACATCTGTATCCCCGAGCCCCGACGCAACCATTACAGCGCCTGCAACCGTTGCGCAGAACCGTCCGCTCTTCGCCTTAGCATCGCCAAACCCGGACGCGACCGTTGGAACGTCCACGCCGATCGCGCAAGGCGCTTTCATGCCGGCGGTTTTTGCCGACCCTGCGACCCTGGCACCATCCTCGGCTCCTGGACCTCAAGCGATCCCGGGAGTGTTTGAGAATTATAGCTGGCAAGCTTACGTGGGCTACACGTTCGTCCGATTTTATGAGCTGCCCAACGTGGCGGAGAATCAGAACGGAGTCAATGGAGGGGCCACCTGGTTTTACAACGACTGGCTCGGCTTCGACGTAGAGGCGTTGGGCGCTCATGGAACGCTCGGCGGCGCCAGTTCCTGGACAGTGTTCGTCGGCGTCGGCCCGCGCGTGCGCATGTGGGCTGGACGAAACATCGAAGTGTTTGGTCACACGTTAATCGGCGGCGCAGCGTTCTGGCCCGATACTCCTTATGGCTCCCAAGGCGCGTTTGGGTATGAGCTTGGTGGAGGAGTTGATCTCAGGCCGCATCGTTCAAAGTTCGCATTGCGCCTTGAAGGCGATGTGCTCGGGACACGTTTCTTCCAGACCAACCAATGGAGTCCCAAAGTTTCCGCCGGAATCGTTTATAAGTTCTAGCTGCTTTCTTCCTTAAATTCCCACGCATCATTGATCAGCAGTCTTCGATCCCTTCCCCGTTGGATGTTGTTCCGTCATCAGATTTCAAGCTTTCGAAGATTGTCATGTTGTGGTTTCATCGTTAGTTGCTAGTGCGATGGGAGGATTGAGTGGCACAGGATGCACTGAGAACTTGGGCCGGCAAGTGGGCGTTAATTACCGGTGCGAGCGCAGGGATTGGACTTGAGTTCGCGAAGCTGCTGGCGGCTGGCGGCGCGAATTTGGTGCTGACCGCTCGCCGTATCGACCGTTTGCAAAAACTTGCCTCGGAACTTTCCGCTCAACAAGGTGTAAAAGTCGAGGTTTTCTCTGCGGATTTGGCACTTCCCGAAGCGCCGGTTGAAATTCATCAATTTACCTCCGGAAAAAATATCGAGGTGGAACTGCTGATTAATAACGCAGGCTTTGGCGCGTTCGGCTACGTGCACGAAATTCCAGTGGAAAAAATGCTGGAGATGATCCAGGTAAACTGCTCCGCCGTGGTCCGCCTTACCCGGCTCTATCTGCCCGAGATGGTGGCGCGCAAGCATGGTGACGTGTTGATCGTGGCCTCGCTGGCGGCGTTCCAGGCGCTTCCCTTCAGCACCGTTTACGGAGCAACGAAGGCATTCGATCTTTCGTTCGCCGAGGGTGTCGCGGAGGAGCTCCGCGGATCTGGCGTCCGCGTATGCGCGCTTTGCCCTGGGACCACTCACACTGAGTTTCAGCAGGTGGCCAAGCAGCCCGCGCGAATTTTCAGTTCTGCCGAGCCGGCTGACAAGCCCGCCAGAGTCGGGCTCGAAGCGCTGGCGGCGGGAAAGAGCTATGTCATTTCCGGCTTCATGAACAAACTGATGAAAGAGGGGCAACGATTGGCATCTCGTGAATTGGTCACTAAAATTGCCGCCAAGATGATGCATCCTCCCGACTAACCAAAAGCTATCACGCCCGCCCAAATTCCTATTTTGCGGGCAAGACTGACATAGAAAATATGGGCCCGAAATAGAAGCTCTCGGACACAATGCCGGGATATTTCGTGAGGGCTTTTCAGAGGATTCTGAGGCGCAATGTTGGTCGTTTGGTGATTTGGGCGAACAATGACAAAGAAGTCGCAACCGAGCGTGCGGGTGGTATTTTTCGACTTCGGATTCACGCTGTGGGACGAAGAGCGCGCTTGGACGGAGTGGGCCCAATGGCGGAGGAAAGGTCAGCGGTCGATGAACGGAAGGCAATCAATGTGACGTTATGGGTAATTCAGGTACTTCTTGCGCTGATATTTCTGTTCGCAGGTAGCATGAAATTTATAATTCCGATCGAAGTGATGACGAAACAAGTAGCGCTGCCGGGAGCGTTTCTTCGGTTTATCGGCTCGGCTGAGATTCTTGGCGCGATTGGGCTGATCCTGCCGGGGCTGCTACGCATTCGCACGGCGCTGACGCCGCTGGCTGCGTCAGGCCTGATGGTGATCGTGATCGGCGCCACGGTTCTGACCTTGAGGACTAGCGGGGTGACGCAAGCGATCTCCCCGTTCGTCACGGCTCTTTTTTCGGCGTTCGTGGCATACGGCCGCTGGAGGCTAGCGCCGCTTCGCGACCGACAGTAACCGTTTTAATCAATTCTGTGCTAAAGAGGTGCGATTTGTGTCTTTCTTACTTTTCAGGCACCGGAACTTCGCAGTGGCGAGCGCTATATAATTGGTGAACTATGGCTGTGATTATTAGCATGTTGCGCGGCGTGAATCTGGGCAAGCGCAGGATGAAGATGGACGCGCTGCGAGCATTGCATGAGTCGTTGGGTTTGCGCGACGTGCAAACTTTGGTGCAGAGCGGGAACGTGGTTTTCAGCAGCGAGCAGAAGAACCTGGCGGCGCTGGCCAAGAAAATTGAAACGGCCATTGAGCGAGAGTTTGGATTTTATGCTGATGTTGTCTTGCGAAGTGCGGCGGAACTGCGGGACACGATTGAGAGAAATCCGCTTGCGAAACGGGCAAGTCGTGAGCCGAATAAGTTTCTGGTTTGGTTCTTGGTAAGCGATCCAGGCGAAGAAATCCGAAAGCTGGTTCGCGCGGTGAAGACCGAGCCGGAAGAGTTGCGCATCGATGGCCGCGAAGTTTACATTTATTTTGCGAATGGCATGGCGCGTCCCAAAATGAAGTGGGCGGCGATCGAGAAGATTCTGGCCGTGCGCGGAACCGGAAGAAACTGGAACACGGTAACGAAATTGTTGGAGATGGCGGAAAAGCTGGAAGCGGCGCGTTAACATTCTGAAATGGGCCACGACGGTCGTTCGCGGCAGAAGCCTTTTGTGGGGCCAGAGCATCCGATGTGCAACAAGACTTGAGCAGAGACATGTTTTAAAATAGGCGCTTTCCCGGGACGACGAACTTCATTCATTAAATAAGGAGGCGGATGATGGCTAAGAACGATGCAACACAGATCAAGGGACGAGAGAAGGAAGCGATACAGACTCCCACCGATCTTGCTCGCAAAGGCGTTGAGGAAATCACAATTGAACTCAGGAAGCTCCTTGCGGATGCGTTCGCCCTGTACGTCAAGACCAAGAATTTTCACTGGCACATGAGCGGGCAGCATTTTCGCGACTATCATTTGCTGTTGGACGAGCATGGCGACCAGATTTTCGCGATGACGGATGACATCGCCGAGCGCGCGCGCAAGATTGGCGGAACGACGATTCATTCCATCAGCGAGATTTCGAAGAATCAGCGGATTAAGGACAACAACGAAGAATTCGTCGCTCCCAAAGATATGCTTGCGGAACTTTGCGAGGACAATCAGCAGCTGACGCGGTCGTTTCGCGCTACGCATGAAGTTTGCGAGAAGTACAATGATGTTGCTACTGCGAGTTTGATTGAGGTTTGGATCGATCAGACCGAACGGCGGACCTGGTTCCTTAACGAGATCGTGAATGCTCCGGAGGCGGAGAGCGTGCCACTGCGGAAGGCTGCGTCTGCCGATTAGCGCGGAAAACGAAGGCAAGAGACCGAGGTGTCACGATTTCTCTAGGTTGTTGGCGATCTGAGCCAGCAGAAAGATGCCGCGTCGAAGGTCGTGGCTCTACATTTAAACCTTAGGCTCGTGCTGTAGTTCGGGTGTCGGCGGGCGTGATATTAAAACTGAAAAATCTTTCAGAGCGCTGGCTTCGCAAGTTCGGCTAGTCTGTTGATTTGCGGAGCAACTCTTTTAGCGCGGCTACCTGTTTTTGCGTGAGTTTTGCCCGAAGCAGGCTGACTTTCATCGGGTACATGGAGCCGTACTCGGCTTGTTTATTTTTCGCGGGATACATGGCGGCGATGTAGGCATCGCGATAAACCAGCCAGGCTTTTTGCGCGGCTTTGATTTTTGCCAGGGCTTCGGGTTGAGCCGCGGTCTTCGAGAGCAGGCTGTTGTAGATGTCGTCCATTTGCGCTTCCACACGTGCCAGTTCGTTGCTCGCGCATTCGTTCATCTCGGCTTGAGTTTTGGCTTTTTCGTTGCAGGTGCGAAAAGTCTGAGAATTTTGAGCGAAGCAGGGATGCGTTATAACGATTGTAAAGAGCACGACCGCCGCGCATTTCAGCACAGCTGTCCTCCGCGTTAATCGACCAGGTTATTAACACGATGTTAAACGATTGAATCTGACTTCGAACAAGAATATTCGGCACGCAAGGCGATTGTTGGATGGACGACCGCGCGAATCGAGCGTTGCCAGCGGCCGGATTTATTCTTCTTCTTCGGCCGCGGCTTGAGCTTTGGCCAGGCGGTCGATGACGGTCAGGTCTTCGAGCGTAGTGGTGTCTCCAGAGATGCCGCCGTTTTGCGCGAGCTCGCGAAGGAGGCGGCGCATAATTTTTCCGCTGCGCGTTTTGGGCAGGCCGTCGGCAAAACGAACGTCCGCCGGACGCGCGATGGAGCCGATGTTTGAGGCTACATGGTCCATCAAGGAAGAGCGCAGCTCGGGGCTGGGAGTTTGTCCGGTGCGCAGTGCGACAAAGCAAATGATGGCTTCGCCTTTAATTTCATCGGGACGGGCGACCACGGCTGCTTCCGCTACGGACGCGTGGCTGACCAGGACGCTTTCGATTTCCATGGAGCTAAGCCGGTGTCCGGCGACCTTGATGACATCATCGACCCTTCCGAGAACCCATATGTAGCCATCTTTGTCGCATTGAGCGGCGTCGCCGGCAAAATACACGCCGGGGATTTTCCTCCAGTATTCGCTCTCGTAACGCTCATCGTCACCGAAGATAGTGCGGAGCATAGATGGCCACGGCTTTTGGATGGTGAGGTAGCCGGTTTCGCCGGGTTTAACCGGCTGATTTTGCATATTCACAACGCGCGCGGCGATTCCGGGAAGCGGCAAGGTGGCGGAGCCGGGCTTTGTAGGCGTAGCGCCAGGCAGCGGAGAAATCATGATCGAACCGGTTTCGGTTTGCCACCAGGTGTCCACGATGGGACAGCGATTTTTTCCGATGGCTTCGAAATACCATTTCCAGGCGGCGGGATTGATGGGCTCTCCCACGGTGCCGAGAACGCGAAGGCTGGACAGGTCGTGAGGCTTAATCCACTCCATGCCCCAGGCCATGAACGCCCGCACGGCTGTAGCAGAGCTGTAAAAAATCGAAACTTTGTAGCGATCTACAATTTCCCAGAAGCGGTCGCGGCGCGGGAAATCGGGCGCTCCTTCGTACATCACGATGCTGGCGCCGTTGGCGAGCGGGCCGTATACGATGTAGCTGTGCCCGGTGACCCAGCCGATGTCCGCGGTGCACCAATAAATGTCTTCGTCGCGCAAATCGAAAACTAGCCGCGTGCTCCACATACATTGCAGCAGGTAACCGGCGGAAGTGTGCAGAACGCCTTTGGGCTTGCCGGTGGTGCCGCTGGTGTAGAGGATGTAGAGCGGATGCTCGGAGTCGAGCTCGATGGCAGGGAAATCCTTTTCAGCTTTTTCTTCGAGCTCGTGCCACCATAAGTCGCGTCCTTCTTTCCAGGGGACATCTTCTTTGGTGCGGCGAACCACGATCGATTTTTCAATGGTGTAGCATTTTTTCAACGCTTCGTCGGCGGTTTCTTTCAGCGGAACGATTTTTCCACGGCGGTAACCGCCGTCGGCGGTGATCAGGATTTTTGCTTTGCAGTCGGCAATGCGGTCAGCGAGCGCGTTGGCGCTGAATCCGCCAAAAACCACGGAATGGACGGCGCCTACTCGCGCGCATCCCAGCATGGCGATGGGAAGCTCGGGAACCATGGGCATGTAAATCGCCACGCAGTCGCCGGGTTTTACGTTGAGCGAACACAGAACATTCGCGAACTTGCACACGCGTTCGTGCAGCTCAGCGTAAGTGTATTGAAGCGTGGAACCGTCTTCCGCTTCCCACATCAGGGCGGGTTTATTCGCGTTTAGTTCCAGATGGCGGTCGAGGCAGTTGTAAGAGACGTTGAGCTTCCCACCGGTAAACCATCTCGCGCGCGGCGGATTCCACTCCAAAACCTTCTTCGGCGGCTGGAACCAAGCGAGCATTTTCGATTGCTCGCCCCAGAATTCTTCGGGGTTGTCCACGGCCTTCTGGTACATCTCCCGGTAGTCTTTGAGCGACTTGACGTGGGCTTTCTTGCTGAAATCCTCCGGCGGCGGGATGGGCTTTTCTTCCAGGACATGCGGGTCGAATTCTTGCATACAGCCTCCGGTGGCCGGGCGCGCGCCGAAAGCTCGCCGCGGCCGTGGCAGGAGTGTCAAAAAGGCCGCTCGCCCACCCCTACGTTATTGAAGAGCGGCAGTTTGGTCAAGAAGCGGGATGGATGTATTAAAGGCCCCGGATCCCCGGCACTTGGGGGCGGCAGGCAACCTCTGGGAGCGGTGCGATCAGAGCTGTAGAATTGCAGCCAACACATTCATAAGATTTGGGAACTTTTGGGGCTGGCTGGGGGAATACGTAACGAGAGTTCGGCCGGGCCGTCCAAATAGCAAGAGATGAAAACAGAGGCAGAGTTGATAGACGACGGTCTGTTGCTCCGGCGCATGCTGGCGGGCGACGAGGACTCTTTTACCTTCCTCTACCGGCGCAGGCATCCGGCTATTTACCGGTTTGCATTGCATATGAGCGGGAACGTGGCGGTGGCGGAAGACGTGACGCAAGAGGTTTTCATGACCTTGATTCGCGATGCGAAGAAATTCGATCCGGCACGCGGCACGTTGAGCGGCTTTCTTTTTGGGATCGCGCGGAACCATCTGCGCCGGCGGTGGGAACAGGACCGGTATTCCACTGCTCTTCCAAACGATGCGGACGAGCTCGACACGCTTCTGGCCACCTGCGCGGGGGCCGGAAAAGGCTCGCATTCGAATGGAAATGGAAACGGGCGGGGGCCGTTCCTGGTCAGCCGGGATGAGTTTGCGTCGCTGGAGACGGTGGGACGAGTTCGCCAAGCGATCGGAACGCTGCCGCAAAATTATCGCGAAGCGGTGATTCTGTGTGAGCTGGAAGAAATGAGTTACGAAGAGGCCGCGGCGGCGCTGAATTGTCCGGTGGGTACGGTAAGGTCGCGCCTGCATCGCGCGCGCGCGTTGCTGGCCGAAAAATTACATGACGAGCAGCCGTTGCGGCGTGCGTCGGCGGTGGGCGAATGAGAGAAGAGGGAAAGCTGATGGATTGCATTCAATTCCAAGAAATTTATCACGAGCTGGACCGCCTGGGGACTTCGGGATTCAGATTCCGCGAACGCGCTCTGGCACATGCGGAATCGTGCGCGGGCTGCGGCGCGTTGCTGACCGATGGCGAGGCATTGGATTTTGCTTTGCGGAGCCTGGCCCAAGAGAGCGGCAGTTCGGCGGCTTCGCCGCGAGTGGAAGCCGCGCTCCTTCGTGAATTTCAGCGGGTGAAGCAAGCTGGACAGCAACGGAGAATTTACAGGCAGCTTGCCACCCTCGGTACGGCGGCCGCGATTTTAATCGCGCTAGGACTGGGCGTGCATTACCGAATTGTTTCACAGGCGCCGAACACACCACCGCGGGCTGCGAACACAGCGGTAACGCCTGCGGCAGAGACGCCGGTGACTTCAGCGACTCCTGCATTGCCGATTTCAGATAAGGCCGTGTCGGCTGCGAATACGGAAAGTAAACCGGCGAGCGTGGATCAGCCGGACGATAACGAATATGCCGAGGAATTTGTTCCGGTTCCGTATGCGGACGACCCGGCCGCGTTGGAAGGCGGCGCGATCGTACGAGTGACTCTGCCGCGGTCGGCGCTGGCTTCGTTTGGATTGCCGATTGCCGAGAGCGATGGCACGGACAGAGTTTCGGCGGACCTGGTGGTGAGCCAGGATGGAACTCCGCAGGCAATACGGCTGGTGTCGCAAGGAGTGCCGAATTCGGAATTCTAAGTTTCAAGAACATTCGGAGGAAGTGCAGATGAAGATCAGCAGGATTCTCAGTATTTTCGCGATGGCAGTTTTGTTTTTGATGGCGAGCATCGGCGTCTGGGCGCAGTCGTCCGATCAGGCGGAACAGGGTCCTCCCCCGCCTCCGCGTGGCGGCGGTCCGATGTTTGAGCGAATGGGGCCGATGGGCGAAGGGATGGGCTTTGTTGGTTTTGAAGCCGGACTGGATGGCAAAACAGTGACGGGCGCGCCATTCACAGCGAGTTTTTCAGCTCAGACCACGGAAACGTTGACGGACGGCAATAAAATTCAGCGCAGCGCAACCGGTACGATTGCGCGCGACTCGCAGGGACGCACACGACGCGACATGACGCTTCCGGCAATCGGGCCGTGGGCCGCGTCAGGGACGACTCCCCCACAGGTTTCCTTCATCAATGATCCGGTGGCGGGAACACGGTACATGCTGGATGCAAACAAAAAGATTGCTCAACAGATGTCCGGGCATGGCGGCCATCCCCGGGTTGCGTCTCAAAAATCCGATGAGTCTCAGAAGCAGGTAACAACTACCTCGCTAGGAACGCAAACGATCAATGGAATTTCGGCGCAGGGTACGAAGTACACTCGCACGATCCCGGCCGGCGAAATCGGGAACGTGAATCCGATCGTTATCGTCACGGAAAGATGGTATTCGCCTGATTTGCAGACGATAATTATGACCAAGCGCACCGATCCGCGAATGGGCGAGACGGTTTTTCAGATGACGAATATTCAGCGAGCCGAACCGGCAGCGACGTTGTTTCAAGTGCCTGCGGGTTACACGGTGAAGCAAGGACGTCACGGTGGGCCGCCTGCTGCAGAGCCAGGATCCGAACAGTAAGCTTTTGTAGCTTGTAGTTTTGCAGTCAAGCAAATTTACCCCGATGCACTCAATACTTGCGGGCGGAACCCCACCACGCTCTGCCCGCAAGCCCCCTTTTTCCTGAATTTCATCCACGTTTAAGCTGAGAGTGAAAAGCCCAGTCAAGAGTTGACGAGGGCGCGATCGAGAAGCTCTACTACGTGCAAAACTTCCTGACCAGTTTTGTGGATCGCTGCGCCTGCACGCAGCTGCAGGATGCACCCGGGATTTGCCGTGAGGACGGCTTGCGCTTTGGTGTTTTGCGCGTGATGCATTTTGTCGGCCAGCAAGTCGAGCGCGGCTTTGGGCTCGGTGATGTTATAAACGCCGGCCGAGCCGCAACACAGATCGGAGAGTGCCATCTCCACGAGTTCGACGGACGGAATCGCGCGAATCAGTTTCCGCGGAGCTTCGCGAATTTTCTGTCCATGAACCAGGTGACAGGAATCCTGGTAGGTTACGCGCATCGGAAGCGGCCGGAGTGGGGCTACCAGTCCGAGGTCGGAGAGAAATTCGGAAATGTCGCGAACTTTCGCTGAAAATTTGCGCGCATTTTCCAGATCCCCTTCGTTTTCCGTGAACAAATGGGAATATTCTTTCAGCGTGGAGCCGCAGCCTGCCGCGTTGGTGATGATGGCGTCGAAATCGTCAGCGTGAAATGCCGGGAAGTTTGCGCGCGCCAGGTTGCGTGCCACGTCCCGGACCCCAGCATGCGCGGCCAACGCGCCACAGCAAACCTGTTCGGCAGGAACGACGACTTCGCAGCCATTCGCTTGCAGCACACGTATAGTGGCGCGATTGAGCTCGCTGAAAGTAACTTGCGCCACGCATCCTGCGAAGAACGCCACGCGGGCGCGCTTTGGTCCGTGGGCAGGAAAAGTCTTTCCCAACTCGCTGAAGAAAAAATTCGAATCGATCTTTGGCAGCAAGCTCTCGCGGTCTTGCAATCCCAGCAGTCGCAGAATCCCAGTTGTGCGAGCGACGGTTGCAAGCCCTGACCTTTGGTAAAACCGGAGGGATCGCGCAGCGGCAGCAATTCTTTTTGGGTAAGGGAGCAGACGGCGATAGACGAAATCTCGGAGAAGGCGCGAAGCGAGAGGGCGTTTGTACTTTTGTTCGATTTGCGCCCGCGCAAGCTCGAGAATTTTGCCGTACTCGACACCGGAGGGACAGACGCTCTCGCAGTTGCGGCAATTCAAGCAGCGATCGATGTGCGTGACGAAGGTGTCGCCGATTTCCAGCCGTCCTTGATCGACCAGATCCATTTGGCGTATGCGCCCGCGAGGCGAATCGGCTTCCAGGCCCCACAAGCGATAGGTGGGACAATTGTTGGAGCACAAGCCGCAATGAACGCAGCGAGAGTAGTCTTCGTATTCCGGCTTATCAACCGCGGAAAAACCGCTGAGCGTGAGCGCGAATTCGCGTTGGGCGTCTTCGTGAGATTGGGGAGGAGTCGCGGGCATGATTTAAATTCCTCCCACGAACCGGCCGGGGCTGAAAATGCCATCGGGATCGAAGACTTTTTTTAGTTTTAACATTTGCGCGAAATCGGCGCGCGGCAGGCCCCAGACTTTCAGCGCGTTTTTCAAAGCCGCGGGACACCATGGAATTGTGGCGTGGCCGCCGAGCGCGGCGCAAGAAGAGAGAATGTTTTCTGACGCTTGAACAACTTGCTGCTTCGTTGCTTCGCCGGATTCGGTTGGGAGCATGGCGAAATAAATCACTCCGACGCCGCGGGCCATCGCGACCCATGGAAGACGGCGGTTTTCGGCTTCGCGTGTAGCGGCGGTCAAGGCTTCCACGATTTGTCGAGGCAGGACGCTGATTTTCAAAATTGTAGTTGCCGGCGAGGACGATAGGGCTATAGGGATGAATTCGCGTTTGAGTGCGAAGGCGGACGCCAGCTGAGGGCCTTCCAAAACGGCGGTGTCAACAGCGCCACATTCTTCCGCCATTTTGCGAAAATCAGTTTCGTAACGTGTGAGAGTGTTTGGATTTCCGGCGAAATCGGAAGTGAATATCCAGCGCGATCCCGAAAATGTATTTTCAGGGATCGCAGCTGGACCGATTCTGGAAGCTTCCTCGTCGGAAAATAGGCTTGCGACGCCTGGACTGAAGATTTCCATGGTGACTGGCGCCAGGTGCGATTGGGAAACGCGATTGCGCATGCCGGCGGCGCGTTCAACGGTTTGAAAGGTTGCGATGAAGGCGCGGTTGGACGACAGCATGGGAAACGTTTTGAAATTCATGCACGTGATTACTCCGAGAGTTCCGAGCGCGCCTATCGTCAATTTATGAATGTCGTAGCCGGTGACGTTTTTCACCACGCGGCCACCGCTTTTTGCTGAGACTCCTTCGCCCGTCACAAATTCCATACCTAACAGGTAATCGCGTGCGGTACCGTAAAGTTGGCGCAGAGGGCCATCCACGCCGGACGCGATGGTTCCTCCGATTGTCGTTCGATCGAAATAAGGCACGGCGAGCGGAAGGAATTGATGGTGCTCGGCTAGAATCGCGGCCAGTTTGTGTAGCGGAATTCCAGCTTCGACGCTTAATGTGAGGTCGCCGGGATCGTAGGAAACCATGCGGTCGAGACGAGTCATGTCCAAGGCGATATCGTACTGGCGTGGCGGCAAGCCAATTCCCATCTTTGTGCGTGCGCCGGTTGCGGTGATCGCGAGCTTCTCTTTGCGCGCGTATTTTACGATTTCGAGGATTTCCGCGGCTGATTGTGGGCTCACCGACGCAGAAGGCTTTTTGTCATCGACTGCAAAGGCCGCTAGCTGAGCGGGATCGCTGACCACGCTCGAGGGCCCAACGATGTCCGCTAATCGTGACGAAACGGTGGCGCTGGCCGCGTTCATGCGCGCGAAACACCTGCCACCGGCAACGGGCGCACGTGAATCTCTCCGCAACCTTTTGTGTTAGGAAAAATCTTGCCGGGATTCAACAGGCCGGCAGGGTTATAGGCGTCGCGAACCCGCCGCATCAAATTCATATCGTCCTCGGTGAATAGCAGAGGCATCAGGCGGTCTTTTTCCATGCCCACGCCGTGCTCGCCGGTAATCGAGCCGCCCATTTCGATACAGAAACCGATGATTTCGTCGGCGGTAGCGACGGCACGCTGAAATTGTCTTTCTTCGCGCGCATCGAACAGGATGATGGGATGCAGGTTGCCATCGCCTGCATGAAAGATATTGCCGATTTCGAAACCGTATTTTTCGCCGATCTCGTTAATTCGACGCAATGTCTGCGGCAACTTGGTGCGCGGGATCACGCCATCTTGGACGTAATAAGTGGGCGAAAGGCGTCCCACCGCGCCAAAGGCGTTCTTGCGGCCTTTCCAGAGCAGATCGCGCTCGCGAGCGTCGCGTGCCACGCGCACTTCGCGAGCACGGTGGAGACGGCAAACATCCGCTACATCTTCGGCGTGCTGTTCGGCGGCTTCGCGCACGCCGTCAACTTCAAGAAGAAGGACCGCAGCACAATCGACGGGGAACCCAGCATGCACGTAAGCTTCGACGGCGCGGATGGTCCAGCCATCGAGCATTTCGCAAGCTGCCGGAGTGATGCCCCGCGCGGTAATATCGACAACGGTTTCGGTGGCGTCGTCGACTGTGTCGAAAATCGCGAGGAGCGTTTTAACGGTTTCCGGCAAGCGCGTCAGCTTCACGGTAATTTCGGTGATCAGCGCGAGGGTTCCTTCCGATCCGACGAAAAGTCCAGGGAGATCGTAACCAGGCGAATCGAGCGCGGAACTTCCCAAGCGCACGAGCTCGCCGGTAGGGAGCACAGCTTCGAGCGAGTGCACGTGATTGGTTGTAACGCCGTAAGCCAGCGTATGTGGGCCGCCAGAATTTTCCGACACGTTGCCGCCGATGGTGCTGGCTTTTTGGCTGGAAGGATCCGGTGCGAAATGAAGGCCGGTGTGCGCGACTGCCACGCTGAGGTCCGCGTTTACCACTCCAGGCTGCACGACAGCGCGTTGATTTTCGACATCAATTTCCAAAATGCGATTCATGCGCGAAAAAACTATGAGGATGCCGCCCTGTCGCGCGAGCGCTCCGCCGGACAGGCCGGTGCCCGCACCGCGTCCTATGATGGGAATTTGATAGCGATTCGCGATTTGGACGATGCCGACGACATCTTTTGTATTGCGCGGGAAGGCTACGCAATTTGGGCGCGCGATTTCGACCGAGCCGTCATATTCGTACAGCAACAATTCTTCGGGGCGGTGCAGCACGGCGTCGGCGCCGAGAAGTTTTTTCAGGTCATTGATCGCGTGAGAATCCATGAGTTCCCGTTGCAGGTTGCGTCGAGTGCTCTTCAAGGCCACTATAGACGTGTGCCTCTGTGAACGTCAACGTGAGCGCGGCAAGGCGGTGTGTTGAATCTACGCGCTCTGACGATGCATCCAACGGCTAAACGGTACGAGGAGGAATCAAGTGGCAAATTCCAGTGCACCAGCACCACGAGCTGCAACTGCAAAGGTCGTTCGCTTCCACGAATGTGGCGGGCCGGAAGTTTTGAAATTAGAGGAAATTCCGATACCGGAACCGGGAGAAGGTGAGGTTCGCCTGCGCGTCGAAGCCATTGGCTTGAACCGCGCTGAAATAGTGTTTCGGCAGGGGAAATATGTGGTTCGACCAAGTCCACCGTGCACACTGGGCTACGAGGCTGCCGGTGTCGTGGAGGCTGTCGGCAGTGGCGTTGACAAAGCACTTATTGGCAAGCGATTCAGCACCGTGCCTTCTTTCGCCGCGGACAAATACGGTGTGTATGGAGAAATAGCGATCGTCCCAGCGTATTCGTTGGCTTCCTACCCGGCGAAGTTTTCGCCTGAGGAGGGAACTTCGATTTGGATGCAATACCTCACGGCGTATGGCGCGTTGGTTCAGATCGCGAAAATAACGCGAGGCGACTTTGTGGTAATTACAGCGGCGAGCAGCAGCGTGGGGATTGCCTCAATTGAAATCGCAAAAGTTGAGGGGGCGGTTAGCATCGCGACGACGCGAACCTCGAAGAAGAAAGCGGAATTGTTGTCGCTGGGCGCAGATCATGTGATTGCCACTCAGGAAGAAGATTTGGTCAAACGGATCGGAGAAATAACGGGCGGCAAGGGACCGCGAATAATTTTCGACGCCATCGCCGGAAAAGGCGTGGAATTACTGGCAAGGGCTGCCGCGCCGGGCGGGACCATCTTCGAGTACGGAAGCTTGTCCATGGAGCCAACTCCGTTTCCGCTTTTGATCGCGCTTCCGAAAGGACTGTCCCTGCGCGGGTATTCGATATTCGAAGTTGTGTCGGTACCAGAGCTCAGGACGAAGGCCGAGAAATACGTGATCGAGCATCTGGAAAAGGGCGACTTCAAGCCACGAATTGCCAAGAAATTTCCGTTGAACCAAATAGTGGAAGCGCATCGCTATATGGAATCCAACGAGCACATCGGCAAGATTGTAGTTACGGTTTAAGAGAAACTCGCGAGCCCTTATTACTCATCGCATCTTTACGCTGAGGCACCTTGTCGGTGTATGCTACTCATCCTGCACAAAACACATTTGTGAGGTGCGCAGTGAGCAAGCCGGCAATTTTTTCCACGCGTCCGCTATTCCCGGCCGCGCGTACGATTCTCGATCAACATTTCGCTGTGGATTACTGGACGCCGCCTGAACGCATTTCGCGCGACGAGCTGTTGAAGCGCGTGGCGGACAAGGAAGGCCTGGTCTGCCTGTTGACGGAAAAGGTTGACGAGGAATTGCTTTCGGCGGCGTCCAAGCTGCGCATCGCGTCGACCGTCTCAGTTGGCTACGACAATATCGACGTAGCGGCCTGCACCAGGCACAAAGTAGTGGCCACAAATACTCCCGGCGTGCTGGATGACACCACGGCGGATTTTGCGTGGACGCTGTTGATGGCCATCGCGCGGCGGCTGCTCGAAGGCGATTCCTGGATGCGCTCTGGAACCTGGCCGGGATGGGACCTGGATCAACTGGTTGGCGGCGACGTGTGGGGAAAGACGATTGGCATTTTGGGTTTCGGACGAATTGGACGTGGAGTGGCGCGACGCGCCCAAGGTTTCCAGATGCGGGTTCTTTACAGTGACGCCGTTCGCGCTTCGGCCGAGGTGGAAAAAGAATTGAATGCGGAGTTTGTTGATCGCGACAAGCTGTTTCGCGAATCCGATTTCATCAGCTTGCACGTCCCGCTGCTGCCGGATACGCGGCACCTGATTTCGAAGGATAATTTGGAAAAAATGAAACGCACTGCATTTCTGGTAAATACTTCGCGCGGCCCGGTGGTGGATGAAGCGGCGCTCGCGGAAGCTTTGGAAAACAAGAAAATTGCCGGCGCGGCGCTGGACGTGTTTGAACACGAACCGAAGGTGCATCCGGCGTTGTTGACCCGCAAGGACGTGATTTTGACGCCGCATATTGCCAGCGCTTCCGTTGATACGCGAACAAAGATGGCGGTGATGGCGGCGAATAATGTGGTGGCGTTATTCGAAGGGCGGCGTCCTCCGAACGCGCTTAACGCGGATGCTCTTGGTATGAAATAGCGTTTTGCAGGAATACGAGCCGCCGGTTTTTCCGGTCACGATTGATGGCGTTCACCGGTTTTGGATCGAAGCTTCGGATCTTCAACGAACGATAGCGAGTCCGAAACACCTTGAAAAATGTAGCGCAACACTTATTCCTGCAGACACTCACCGGAATCCAAATTCCTACCGTCCTTGCGCGAAAACTCAATCGGGAAGGGTCCGTCATTCAGGCGGCGGGTGCCACGATTGATCTTCAGGATTTTCGGGAGATCGTTGCGATTTCATTTGGCAAGGCTTCGTTTGCCATGGCCGAAGCTTTAAACGATGTTCTCGCGCCGGAATTCCAGGTTGAAGGAATCTTGGTGGGGCCGGATTCGCCGACGCGCGCTCTGCCCGGGTGGAAATCGTTTGTGGGCGGGCATCCGTTGCCCACGAAGGAGAGTTTTGCGGCGGGCCACGCGATCCTGGATCGGTTGGCGCGTTGCGGCGAGCGCTCATTAGTGTTTTTTCTTGTTTCGGGCGGCGGCTCGGCAATGGTGGAACAACCCTTGCACGATGGGATCACGCTGGAAGATTTTCAGAAACTGCACTTCGCGTTGGTCACCTGTGGCGCGCCCATTGAAGAAATCAACGTGATCCGAAAGCATTTATCGGCAACCAAAGGCGGACGTCTGGCTGCGGCGGCGGCACGCGCCGTGAAAATTACGTTTGCAATTAGCGACGTTCCTGAGGGGCAGGAATCCGCTTTAGCTTCGGGCCCGACATTGCCTGATCCTACGACCGTCCAGGACGCAGAGCAAATCGTGCGCACGTATGATTTGCTGCCAAAGTTGCCGCCGTCGATTTACGCATTATTTGAGCGGCGAGCGCTGAACGAAACACCCAAGTCCGGCGAACCTGCGTTTGCGCGTTCGCATTTCGAATTGCTGCTTCGGACGCACGATTTGACGCATGCGTGCCATCACGCTTGTGAAGCGGAAGGATTTATTTGTCTGGCCGACAATTCTACCGACAATTGGCCGATCGAAAAAGCTTCCGATCATCTACTCATGCAGCTCGAAGCGCTGAAAAAAGACAATCCTGGCAGACGTGTGGCGCTGATGTCCGGCGGGGAAGTGAGCAGTCCAGTGACCGGCGAAGGAATTGGCGGCCGTAATCTGGCTTTCGTGTTGGCATGCGTTTCAAAAATTGCGGGAAAGAAAATTACGATGCTCAGCGCAGGAACCGATGGAATTGACGGAAACAGTCCGGCGGCCGGCGCGGTTGCAGACGGAGAGACGCTACAACGCGCGCGCGCCGCAGGGCTGGAACCGGGCGAATTTCTTCGCCGCAGCGACGCTTATAATTTTTTCAAACTTCTCGACGACCTGATTATGACCGGACCTACCGGCAATAATCTTCGAGATTTGCGGATTTTTCTGGCTTACTGATTTTTCCCTTGCAACGAGATTAGAGCAGACTCTTCACCAGGCCCCCATCCACTTGGATAGTAGTGCCGTTGATGTAGCTCGCGCGCTCGGACCCGAGAAACGTGATGAGC
This sequence comes from Candidatus Acidiferrales bacterium, assembly GCA_049693615.1. Taxonomy (GTDB): domain Bacteria; phylum Acidobacteriota; class Terriglobia; order Acidiferrales; family UBA7541; genus Palsa-295. The sequence goes on from JBAVQB010000037.1 coordinate 68,509, forward strand.
GCGGCCAATTCTTCAGGACGGCCCAGGCGGCCGGCGGGAACTTGGGCGCTCATATTCTTGAGCGCTTGCTCGCGGTCAACACCGGCATCTTTCGCACGCTTTTCCACCAGCTCTTCCAGACGGTCGGTCAGCGTGAAGCCGGGGCAAACGTTGTTCACCGTAATTCCGTCAGCGCCAAATTCATTGGCGAGCGTTTTGGCCAAGCCGGTGACACCGGCGCGCAGGGAATTGGAAAGGAGCAGGCCATCGATGGGTTGCTTCACCGAAACAGAAGTGAGCGTGATGAGGCGGCCCCAACGATTACGCTGCATGCGCGGAAGTACCTCGCGCGCGAAATAAACGTTGCTGAGCAGGGTAAGCTCCACGGCCGCCCGCCAATCTTCCAAACTGATCTCCAGAAACTTTTTTGCCGGAGGACCGCCGGCGTTTGTGACGCAAATATCGACGCGGCCATATTTTTTGTCCACTTCTTCAACGAAAGTGTGGACTGCATCCGGCTTTGTCACATCCACAGCTCGCCAGAAAATGGTTTGCCCACTGGCTTTGCCAATTTCGCTGGCCGTGCGTTCAAGATCGGCCGCGGTTCGCGCGCAGATAGCCACTTGGCAGCCTTCTTTTGCGAATTCTTCCGCCACCGCGCGGCCCAATCCTTTGCTCGCGGCGGCGACGATGGCCACACGGCCTTTCAGTCCGAGGTCCATTGATTACTCCTTGTTCGCGCCTTGGCGCAGGTATGCATCATCTTTGCGAATCCAGTCTTCGCGGCGTGGCGCGAAAAAATCGATGTCCACGGTGTCTTCCAGGGCTTCGGCTTTGTGCGGAACATTCGCGGGGATCAGCACGATTTCACCGGCGCGCAGTACGAACTCGGAATCGTCGAATGTGAATTTCAGCGCGCCCGACAAAATGAAGGAAAATTGTTCGCTGCGATGCGAATGGCGCGGGACGACTGCTCCGCGTGCCAGAAAGATTCGCGCGAGAGTGGCATCTTCGCCATTTAACATCCGGCGGGAAATACGCTCGTTTAATTTCTCGTTCTCGATTTTTTCAAATGATGTGGCTGCGGGCATTTGTCCTCCATGAGCTTTATATCGCAGAGAATCGTCCACTGAAATGGGAAAATCGTCAATGCCTCTCCTCAGCCGACGGAGGATCCGGGAGCAGCGAAGTTGTCTTCCAGACTTAGCCGCTGCAATTTGTTCCATACGCGACAAAAACTTTGTTCTCTGAAATGGCTGCTTCGACTAAGATGCACGCGTGGGCATCTTCGGCTGGATTGCGGCGGTGGTACTGTTTTTGCAACTGCCTATACCGCTTTATTGGTTTGTGATGCACCCGGGAGTGGATTACTGGCGCAAGCATCAGAAGGCCGCTTACATTACGGGACTGCTATTATCCTGGCTTCCGCTAGCCGTGCTTCTCGTAATCTTACACCGCAAATTATTTCGCATAACGCAGCCGACATCATGGGAAATTGTGGCAGGATTCTCACTGATAATTCTAGAAGTGTGCATCTTCTGGCTCGTAAAAAAGGATTTGGGCGCCAGGGCGCTGGTTGGCCAGACAGAGCTTTCCGGTGGCGGAGAAATTGTGCACCGCGGAATTTATTCGCGAATACGCCATCCGCGGTATATTGGCTCGTTTTTAGCGATACTCGGCGCTTGTTTTCTGTCCGGAACGCGCGCGATGTGGATCGTCGCGGCCATCTGGCTGGCGCTTACGCGGATCGCAATCGCGTTGGAGGAGCGCGAATTGAAAAAACGGTTTGGCGCCTCTTACGCGGAATATTGCCGCCGGGTGCCGCGGTTTGTCCCAACATTTGCGAAAATCGCGGAAACCGCGAAGGGCGAAAAAGTGCGAGTCGAATGAATTGAGGAGGCAACCATGCAACGACTGATGATTCTGATCGCGATCTTGCTGAGTGTGTCCGCCACAGCGTCGGCTCAGATCGGCAAGAGCGTTACAGTTTCCGCTGGAACTCCGGAAGATAAAGCGCTGACGGAAATTTATGCGGCGCCGGACGGGCCGGAGAAAGTTGCTCTGCTCGATAAATTCATGGCGGATTTCGGCAAAGGCGATATGGAACTGCTGGCGGACCAACTCTACGTGCAGACGTATCTGGCGCAGAAAAATTACGCCAAAGTGTATGAGTTCGCATCGAAAGATCTGGCGCTCGATCCCACGAATCTTTCCGCGGCCGTTGCCATGGTTCACGCCGCTGAAGAACAAGGCGACGTTAAAGAATTGTATGACGCGGGTGACAGGGTTGCTGAGATCGTCGCGAAATATAAAAACGCTCCGGCACCGGAGGGCACTGCGCCCGATCAATGGGCCCAGCAGAAAACCGCTAATCTAGCTAACGCGCAGGGCGACGTCGGTTACGTGGAGTATGCGCTAGTAAGCGCGGCGTATAAAACCACTGATCCAGCTGCACGCGCGGCGCTCTTCGAGCGTTATGTGACTGCGTTTCCCAATTCGCAGTACACGGCCTCGGTGCGTGAGCAGACGGCCATCGCCTACCAGCAGGCGCAGCAAATTCCAAAAATGCTGGATACGGCGCAACGAATTTTGGCCACCGATCCAAATAATGTTTCCATGCTGTTGCTGCTTTCCGATTACTGGACGGAAAACGGGCAGCAATTGGACAAGGCGGCAGCGGACGCGCAGCAAGCGCTCGACCTATTGGCGCAGGCCAAGAAGCCGGACAATCTGAGCGACGATCAGTGGCAACTGCAAGTTTCGGTGGAAAAGGGCTTGGCATATTCCGCTATCGGCGAAGCCAACGTGAATAAAGGGCGTAACCAGCCGGCTGTGGATGCGTTCAAGCAGGCTAGCCCGCTGCTGAAGTCGAACACGGTTCTGTATGCGCGAAATTTGTACCGGCTGGGATTCACTTTGGCGAAGATGCAGCGGATTCCGGAGGCACGCACCGTGCTGACCGAGGCAGTGTCGATTAATAGTCCGTATAAATCAAAGGCGCAAGACACGCTGAACAAAATTGGCGGGCCCGTTTCAGGTAAGATGAAAAACAAGAGCTCGTAAGAGGCGAAGCGGTCTTTACTTTCTTGCTCTTTTAAAACAGGAGAACAACTTGGCTGGCCGAGGTTCATGCGAGTCCGAAGGTCGCTTTGAACATGTTCTGTCGACGGGCAGGTACAAGAGGTTTGTGCTGGTTGCGTGCATTTTAGTTTTCGCGTCTCTGCCGTTGCGCGCGCAAACGATTCGTGTGGACGCGAAGCCCGAGCATGTGACGAATTCGATTGTTCCCACGCGCGCGCTGGGCGCGGGGATTGACCGGTTGCCTTACGGCGCTGCTGATAAACTGTTTGTCGATCCCATGGTGAAAGAAGTTCTTTCCGCGGGTTGGCAAACTGTTTCGTACCGGCAAAATACAGAGCTGCACATGGAAGCCTGGCATTGGAATCCAGTGGGCACGTGGAGCGATCCGGCCGGCAAGGGTTATTTCACAGGAAGCACAACGCCCGGCGATTTCATACGCCACTCCTATGGTTACCCGCTGCCGCATCGTGGCGTCACGCATGATGACGGCACGGACATGGTTGGATATTCCCGGCTTACCGACGGCGACACAAATACGTACTGGAAGAGCAATCCCTACCTGACCCAAGCGTTCACGGGCGAGGACGATTCGTTGCATCCTCAATGGATTTTTCTGGATTTGACCAGCCGGCAGGACATCACTGCGATCCGCATCGCCTGGGCCGAGCCTTACGCAAAAAAATATCTCGTGCAGTATTGGACCGGCGAAGACCCCATCAAAAAACCGACGATTGGCGTGTGGCAAACGTTTCCAGCCGGCACAATATCGGAGGGAAAGGGCGGCACCGTCGTTTTGCGATTGTCCCAAGAGCCGGTTTCGGTGCAGTACGTGCGCGTGCTGATGACGCAGTCCTCGAACTCTTGCGACACGCATGGTTCAGCCGATCGCAGAAATTGTATGGGCTATGCCATCCGCGAAATTTATCTGGGCACAACAACGCCCGGCGGAGGTTTTCACGATTTGATTCGCCATACGCCGGACCAGGGTCAAACCGCGACATATTGCTCTTCCGTGGACCCGTGGCACCAACCTTCCGATCTGGACGAGCACGCGGGCGATCAAGTTGGCTTTGATCTGTTTTTCACCAGCGGCTTTACGCGCGGTTTGCCTGCCATGATTCCGATCGCGATGCTGTACGCGACCCCGGAAGACTCCGCGGCGGAAATTTCTTATATTGAAAAGCGCGGATATCCGATTTCGTATGTCGAGATGGGAGAGGAACCAGATGGGCATTACACTACTCCGGAAGATTATGCCGCCCTGTACCTGCAATGGGCCGCGGCGCTGCACAAAGTGGATCCGAATCTGAAACTCGGCGGACCGATTTTTACCGGAGTGAATAAAGATATCGATGCCTGGGCGGACGCGAACGGACAAACTTCGTGGACCGCACGATTCATCGATTTTCTGAAATCTCACGGCCGCCTTTCCGACCTCGCATTTTTTTCCTTTGAGCATTACCCAATGGAGCCGTGCAAGATTCCGTGGAGTAGCTTGTACGACGAAGCCAATCTGGTTACTCACATCACGCAGGTTTGGCGTGACGACGGCGTTCCGGCAAACATTTCGATGTTCATCACGGAATCAAATATTGCGTGGCAGTCGGAAGAGGCTTACGTGGACATCTGGGGCGCTCTGTGGCTCGCTGATTATGTCGGGGCATTTTTAAGCAATGGTGGCGACGCGGTTTATTTTTTTCATTATTTGCCGCTGGGGATTCATCGCGGGTGCAACAACTCGCTCGGAACTTTCGGGTTATTTTCCACGGATGCCAATCTTCAAGTGCAGCAGCCGCTTTCGCAATATTTCGCCAGTCAACTGATCAACCTGCAATGGGTGCAGCCGGGAAACGAGGTGAACCGTTTGTATTCGGCGGCGAGCGACATTCACGACGGCGCGGGACACGTTCTGGTAACAGCGTATGCGGCACTGCGTCCGGACAAACAGTGGTCTCTGATGATCGTCAATAAAGATCAGGAAAACGCGCATACGGCTCGAATCAGTTTTGACGATCTGGAACCGGGGAAGGGTGGACATTTTGCGGGCCCGGTAAAGATGGTGACATTCGGAAGCGCACAATATCAGTGGCATCCAGAAATCGCCACCGGGAAGGCTGATCCTGACGGGCCCCCGGCGCATTCGACAATCGCAGCTTCGGCTGCGACTCAGTACGAGCTTCCCGCCGCCTCGATCACGGTGCTGACCGGAACAGTTGATTCCGCACAGTGATCAGAGCCAATGGTGAAAATCAATCCGCCGCACGTGAGTTATTTATGTCCAGCAGATGTGGCGGAAGTGACCGCAGGCGTGGCGTTCGGTGTGAAAGCCTTCAAAGCATCCACTTCTTTCAGAACTTTAGCCCACTCCTTCTGATCTTTCTTTGTGGTGAACGGCGCATTTGGATCTTTGTAAAAATCGAGGAGCGTCGCGCGCAGTTCGGGCGTCATTTGTGCGAAATGGTCTTTGTCCAATTTGTCCAGCAATTGTGCGTAAGTTTTATCCGCTAGCGGATATTGTCCCGGTCCGGTGACCGTGCCGGTATCGAAATTATCGTTAACGAGTTCAGTCCGGCCGGTGTCTTTCTCTTCGCGCAGAAAATGTTCATAGTCCGTCACCGAACCGTTGAAACTGGCCTCGAACAGTTTTTCGGCAGCGGGCGTGGGAGTCTTGAACCGAAAAACGCTGAACGGACCGATCTTCGGTACCAAGCGGAAGAGGAAAGCCAGTAGTGCGACTTTAAAACCGGGTTTCTGATACTTGCCTCCCCAGTTTTTTTCGTAGCTCGAACGGGAAATGTGGTACAGGAATTTCTGTTTCGTGACGCCCGGAATATCCCTCTGGATTTGATCCTTGTTCGTTTCCCACGCCACTTTCGTCGCGGTCGGAATCGCCTTACTGACGCTATAGCGATACGTTCCAACGGCGAGGTCGAAATCGGAAAATACAGATTTCAGCGGCACAGAATACGTTTCTTCAAAAGCTTTCTCGAGCAGCGGCTTGGCAACCTGAAACCCAATAAAGCCGCGGTAGTCGTCCGGCGCGTAACGTCCTTTGGCAACTTGCAGGACATCAAACCCGAATTCAGTTTTTAGATGCGCAGCTGGATTTTGATCGTAAGTAATTACATCTCCGTATTTAGCGCGAAGCTTGGGGTAGAGCATGGGCACGGCATGATTCACTGCGATGCGATGTCCTTCGTTGTCCGCCGCGTAATGCGCGAGAGCGCCCAGGGCGAAAGCGTAATCGTTTAAATCCTGGGAATCGCGCAACAACGCCTGCACGAAATCACCGGTGCGGACGTAATGTAGCAGGTTGCTGAAAAGATGGCTGCCAAACGGATAGTAGCCAAGGTCCTGAATCACGCATCCGCCATAGGCATAGGAATGCGCGGTTTTCAGGTCGTCGGGAGTTGCATCGGGAAATCTCTTCAGCAGCAGGGGCTTGATGCCGTCGTCCCAGGCCGAATCGATGATCGCTTCATGCGTGAGAACCGAATAACCCTGGCACACGGTAATAGCGCAGAGAACCAAAAAAACAATCCAGATAGCAGAACGAAGTCGCAGAATATTGATTTTGTTCGTCAGGAAGTCGGCAATCATTGGCTCATTAACTATATCGTGTATTTCGCCGTTCACCTTTAGCCCGAAGTTCCAGGGCAGTACTCTTAAGAATGATGCGTGGGAGGCGTTCAAAGACACAGCGAAGTGGTCTAACTCAAAAAGGGAAGCGCAAATACTCGATGATTAAATGGCGGAGAGGGTGGGATTTGAACCCACGGTAGCGTTTCCGCTACACTCGCTTTCGAGGCGAGCTCTTTCAACCGCTCAGACACCTCTCCGCGGCGGCAGCGTACTTAGCTTAGCAAACGCTTACTAACCCCACAACTGCGCGCGTACTCGATCGTCAAGCATTCGCACAAATCTTTCAATCCATTTCAAAAGTGACGTACATGAACCTTCCGTCGCGTTCTATCTGCAACGCTCCCGGCGCGCCTTGCGGCATGGCTTTGAGCGCGGCACGCAAACCGGCAATCGAATCGATGTGTTTTCCGTTAAGCCCGTGGATCACGTCTCCAGGCTGCAAATCCGCTTCCAGACCTAAGAGATCCGCAGCCATCGCCGCTACAATTACGCCGGAGGGTTCGCGGAGCTCGTCCAATTGTTGCGCAAGTTTGTCGTCGATCTCGACCCCGAAGAATCCCAATTTTGAAACCAGGGATTTTTCGGGATCCACCAGATCGGCCAGCTGGTCCACGTCGTTCTTTTCCTCGGCGACCGGAATTTCCAGCGTAACTTTCTTATCGCCGCGCAATACTTCGGCTTCCACCACGGCGCTGGCAGGCCGCGTGGAAATAATCATCTCTGCGAGCGGGACGCTTCCGATGGCACGCCCGTCCAAGGTCAAAAGGATGTCTTGCATCTGCAATCCCGATTTCTGCGCGGAACCATCAGGGTCCACGTCGGAAACGATTACGCCACGCTGTCTGGTGAGTGAAAGCCCGGCGGCGAGATCGGGAGTAATGTCCTGCAGGCCGGCGCCGATCACGCTGCGATGCACGCGGCCATACTTGCGAAGCTCTTCGTAAACAAATTTCACCACGCTGCTGGGAATGGCGAATCCCAATCCCTGGCTTCCTCCCGACTCGGAAAGAATAAATGTATTGATTCCCACGAGCTCGCCGTTCGTATCCACTAACGGGCCGCCGCTGTTTCCTGGGTTGATAGGCGCATCGGTTTGGATGAACACGGACGCAACGCCAGGATTCGCTTGTCGCGCGACGGAGCTAACCACTCCCATGGTCACCGAATTTTCCAAACCTTCAGGATTGCCGAAGGCAAGAACGAGCTGGCCCTTTTTTAACTTGGCGTAATCGGCGAAAGGAATCGCTTGCAATCCTTTTGCTTCGATCTTCAGCAACGCAAGATCGATGGTGGGAGCGATGCCCACAATTTTTGCGTCCACGGGTGGAATATGTTCACCGAGGCCGAGACTGGCTCGGACTTGCGAATCCCCGGTCGGACGCGTGGAGACAACCACGCGGATGCGTTGCGCGCCTTTTACCACGTGCGCATTGGTCACGATGTAGCCGTCCGGATCGACGATCACACCGGAGCCCAGACTGCGCTCGCGGCCAATTAAACTGGTCTCGCTTTCGTCCTTGGCTTCGATCGAGCGGTAGCCTGTGACCTGCACTTGGACGATGGAAGGTGATACGCGCGAAGTGAGCTCTTCCAGAGAATCGTTGAATTGCGCGAGCAGGTTTGCCCGACTGATCGCTAAAGGCGATATCGCCTGACCCGCGGGCGTCGGAGCCTGGGATGCGGAAGAAGTCTGGTTTTGCGTTTGCGCATCAGGCGACGCAGCGCTCGGTGATTGCGCGGAAAGGGAAGCCGCCGCGAAAAGCCAAATCAAAATTACGCCGCAATTCGCGCTGATTCGCCGATAATATCGGAGGTCAAAAGTTGATTTATAAGAACGAAACATCGCAATTCTCCAGGTGACGCCGTAACGCGAGCGTCAAACCGCATTCTAATCCGGGACCAGCCATTCGTAGTCGTGGTTTTAAGGTGACGGCCAAAGCTTTAGTGCTTGGAACTGAATGCCGGAAAACCGCCGGAGAGTCGCGGATTTCGGCGAAGTTCGCCCCGATGCTTCGGCCACCCGCAAATCAGCGCCTGATCGAGAAGAACTCCTTCAGGATTGCGGCGGAATCTTCGGCGAGAATGCCGGACGTGGCCGCGATGCGGTGGTTGAGCCGGGGATGATCCAGCACAGTGAAGCAGGAACGCACCGCGCCGGCTTTGGCGTCGTCCGCTCCATAAACCAGTCTGCTGATGCGTGCCTGAATCATAGCCCCGCAGCACATGGCGCAAGGCTCAATGGTGACGTAAAGCGTGGCGCCAAGCAGCCGGTAGTTTCCAATTGTTTTTGACGCGGCGCGCAGAGCCACGATTTCGGCATGCGCGGTGGGATCGCAATCTACGATCGTGCGATTACCGGAGCGCGCGATGACGCTATTGTCGAGCGCCAGAACCGCGCCAATGGGAACTTCGCCTCGCTCCGCTGCTTCGCGAGCTTCGGCCAGCGCTGCGCGCATGAATTCGATGTCGGATGCTGTGTTTTCTGGCATGCAACGCCAGAATAACACGAGGTTTCGCGCCGAACGCTGTCGCACATAGCCAATCCTCAAAAATGTCGAAGCGAAGGCGCAAAGCGCAAGAACTGTGAATTGTCCTGCATCAGGTATCTTCCAGATGAAGCAGCAACTTGCGGCTCCGAGCCTTCATGGCAGGCGTGCCGCTGCGAGTGGCCTCGCGCAGCATCTCCGTCACGGCCGGCCGCATACTCGGGTCACCGACCGCTAAATCGGCCAGCCCCTGAAGAGCAAATGTTTTGACGATCGAGCTGCGATCCTCGAGATAACCTTCCAAGAGTGATACCACAAGTTTCTGTTCTGCAGAATTTAGCGCAAGGCGCGGAATCATGGCTGCCAGATGCCAGCGCAACTCTTGTTGCGTGGTCTCGGCCATCAAGCCTAGTAGTTCTTTCTTGAAAGGTTGCAGCAGCGAAGGATCGTCGCGCGTAACCTTTTCGGCGGCATCGGCAGCCCGCATTCGCACCAGAGGATTTTCACACCAGAGTCCCGCGATCAGCGGAGGGAAAAGACTCGGATCCTTCACAACAGTCGCGGCGATACGGTCCGCACGGCCAATCGTGCGGCGGTCTCCGCCTTCGAGCAGAGCAAGTATGTTTTTCCGCGCCATCAAGATTCGCCCGGGCCATCATGATATACCCGGGGGGCGGCCCCGCGAGCGCGCTGTAATCCTTTTGTCGAGGTTTTGACGCCCCCAGTCATTTTTTTGACCTGTTCAGAAAGCCTTCACGGCATCGCGAAAGCGTTTGCACCCCAGACCCCTTATTCAACATCCATTGAGTAGTGATTGGAGGTCTGCTATGCCTTTCATACGCAGCTGCAAACATTGCGGACGCAGCAACCGCGTCCCAGCTAAATATCTGGCCAGCACTGGCCGTTGTGGAGTTTGTAAGTCGCCACTGCCGCCGCTGGCTGAGCCCCTTTCGGTCGATGATGTGTTGTTCGACGAAGCCATCCAAAATGCTCCTGTTCCGGTTCTCGTGGACTTTTGGGCAGAGTGGTGCGGGCCATGTCGTATGGCCACTCCTGAAGTGGCGCGAACTGCGGCGGACATGGCGGGGAAGGCCATTGTACTCAAGGTCGATACGGAGAAATATCCGCAGCTCGCTGCCCGTTTCAATGTCCGGGGCATACCGAACTTTGCGGTTTTCTACGGTGCCCGGGTCGTAATGCAGCAGGCCGGTTTGGTGGATCACACCCAGATGGAGCAGTGGCTTAAGTCTGCGGTTCCAGCCATGGCCTGACCGGGCGGAAACTGTCTGTTACACACGCCGATGGATGGCTTGACTTTACGCAGGGCGGAAGTCAAACTACGCTGAATGAAAGAGATTCTGAAGCGCATCTTTTTGTGGGACTTGGTGAAAGGCATGGTGCTGACCTTCCGTTACCAGGCTCCCAAGAATATCTACACCGAGCAGTATCCTCAGGAACGGCCCATGGTGGCGGAGCGTTATCGCGGAGCGCCGCGGCTGAACATGAATCCCGAAACCGGCGAATCGCTTTGCATATCCTGCAATCTGTGCGCGCTGGCCTGCCCGGAAAATTTGATTGTGGTGGGATGGCTGCGCGATGACGCCACGCGTCGAAAAGTTTTGACTACGTTCACCTACGACACTTCGCGCTGCATGTTTTGCGGATTGTGCGAAGACGCTTGTCCCACCGATTGCCTCGAACTCACCCAGGATTTCGAGATGGCTCATTACAACCGGGAAGGCGCCATATGGGATCGGCACCGCCTGGAAGTTGGGCCCACTCCGACTCATTACACCCGATAAATTCCTTTCCGCTCCTGCTCAGGCTTTGAAATTTCACTTCAGGAAGCTTGTTCCGTGGAGGATCTTCGTTCCGAAATTCCCAGCGACGGTTTGTCCCATGTCGGCTAGCGTTGTGCGCGTTCCCAGATTCTCGCCAGAACGCATACTCGGACTGTAAGCCAATATCGGAACATATTCGCGCGAGTGATCTGTGGTCGGGTTCACGGGGTCCGGGTCGCATCCGTGGTCGGCCGTAATCAGCAACAAGTCCGAGGGGCGTAGCGCCGCAAGAAAAGCCCCCAGCAGCGCATCGAATTCCTCCAACGAGCGCGCGAAACCTTCCACATCTTTGCGATGGCCGTAGAGCATGTCGAAATCTACCAGGTTCGCAAAAATCAACCCCTTAAGGCGCTGTTTTAGCGCTTCAGTAAGTTTGGCCATTCCATCCGCGTTATTCCTTGTGGCGACGTAGTCGTCCACGCCTCGGCCATTGTAGATGTCGTGAATTTTGCCCACGCCAAAAACGGGAACTTTGGCATCGGCTAGCACATCGAGCAGCATGGGCCGCGGTGGCTCAACTGCATAATCATGGCGCCGTTCTGTGCGCCGAAAATTTCCAGAGGGGCCGGTGAAGGGTCTGGCAATCACGCGTCCGACCAGGTTAGGTCCGTCAAGCAATTTGCGAGCGATCTCGCACATGCGGTAAAGCTCGGCGATCGGGATCACGTCTTCGTGCGCGGCAATCTGGAACACACTGTCCCCGGACGTGTACACGATTGGAAATCCCGTGCGCACGTGCTGTTCGCCTAAGTCCCTGATGATTTCAGTGCCTGACGCCGGTTTATTTCCCAGCGTGCGGCGCCCGATCTGACGTTCGAATTCTTCGATCAGCGATTTCGGAAACCCATGCGGATATACCGGGAAAGCTTGGTCCAACCATATGCCGGCCATTTCCCAATGGCCCGTCGTCGTGTCCTTGCCGGGAGAAACCGTAGCAGCTTTTCCGTAACTGCCGACGGGATTTTCGGACGGAGCCAAGTTTGCGAGCGGCTTTATGTTCGCGAGACCCAAACGAATCAGGTTTGGAAGATTCAACTGGCGCGAGCGCGCGATGTGGCCAAGCGTGTCGCGTCCCACATCGCCGTAATCGGCAGCGTCGGGCAGCTCGCCGATGCCAACGCTATCGAGCACGATCCATATCACCCTGTCAAAGTGCGGTCCGCTGTTCTGCACAGCGCCACTTTATCAAGAATGGCCGGATTAGTCCCAAAGCAGCCGATAAACCCCGTTGCCACCGGGCGTGCGGAGCGCATTTGCTCGGCTTGACTCAGCGGCGTATAATTTTTTGTTTACGCACATGGCAACGAAACCCACTGAGAACCTTCCTGTTGATCCGGCCGCGCGCCCGAGTGTGCCGGGCGACGTCGAGGAGATCCGCGTTCGCGGCGCTCGCGTCCACAACCTGAAGAATATTGACTTCGTTATCCCGCACAATGCGATCACGGTTGTAACCGGAGTCTCGGGCTCCGGCAAGTCCAGCCTTGCGTTCGATACGCTCTATGCCGAAGGCCAGCGGCGTTACATCGAATCTCTCTCCGCTTACGCGCGACAGTTCCTGGAAAGAATTGAGAAGCCCGACGTGGACGAAATTACCGGCATCGCTCCGGCTATTTCCATACGGCAAAAAAACTCGACGCGCAATCCGCGATCCACGGTCGCGACGGCTACCGAAATCTACGACTACCTACGCTTGCTGTTCGCGCGCATCGGCCACACTTTTTGTTTGCGCTGTGGCGAAGAAGTGAAAAGAGACACGCTCGACGAAATTGCTGCTCGTGTGCTGGCGCTGCCGGCAGGACGTCGATTTTATGTTTTGTATGAGTTGAAGCTGACTCCCGAAGCGGCAACGAATTCCCCGCAAGCCATGCGGCCCCGCAAGCCCGTGCGTGTAACGCAGGAAGCTGTCCGAGAATCCTTGATTGGTCTACGAAAGCGGGGATTCAACCGCCTCTACCAAGCCGGGAGAGTCTTCGAATTTTCTGCGCCGGAAGAATTGCTGGACGTAAATTTCACGCAGCCTGTGTACGTGGTGGTAGACCGCCTCGCTCTTGGGCCGGAAATTCGCTCGCGTCTGATGGACTCCGTCGAAATTTGTTATCGCGAAGGCCGTGGCGAAGCAATTCTGGAATTCGTGCCCGATGCGCCCGGCGCAACTCCGGAGCGGTTGTTATTCAACGAGCGCTTCGAGTGCAAGAAATGCGGCGCGACGTATCAGGAACCTGAACCGCGCCTTTTCTCTTTCAATAGCCCTTACGGGGCCTGTCCGCGCTGTCAGGGTTTCGGCAACACCATCGATTTTGACATCGATCGCGTGATCCCGGATAAAAGCAAATCGCTCGCTGACGGCGCGATTCATCCCTGGACTAAGCCGCGCTATCGCCAACTCGCGTTGGACATGCGGCGCTTCGCGCGGGCCAAAGGGATTCCAACGGAAGTTCCTTTCCGCGAGCTGACGGCAGCGCAACGTGACGCAATCATCGACGGCGATCGCAAGGAAAAATACGAAGGCGTGCAGGGCTTTTTCGCCATGCTGGAACGGAAGAAATACAAGCTGCACGTCCGCGTTTTTCTGAGCCGGTATCGCGGCTATGCCACTTGCCCGGATTGTCGCGGCACGCGTCTTCGCGCGGAGGCCCGCGCGGTGAGAATTGGCGGACGTTCCATCACCGAAGTTTGCCAAATGACGGTGAAGGAAGCTCGCCCATTTTTTGAAAGCCTCGTGCTTACTCCGGGAGAAGCTACCATCGTTGAAAAAGTTCTCGAGGAAATTCAGCTGCGCCTGCGTTTTCTCGATGAAGTGGGGCTGGATTACCTCACGCTCGACCGGCTTACTTCGACACTTTCCGGTGGCGAGGCGCAACGCATTCAGCTCGCTACTTCGCTCGGCTCGCATCTTGTGGGCGCGCTTTATGTGCTGGATGAACCTTCCATCGGTCTGCATCCGCGCGATACGAATAGGCTGATTGAAATCCTGAAAGGCTTGCGCGATCTCGGCAACACCCTGCTGGTTGTGGAGCACGATCCCGACACGATTTTGGCCGCCGACTATATTCTCGATCTTGGCCCCGGCGCCGGAGAACATGGCGGCAAATTGATTTTTGCCGGCACGCGCGATGCGATGCTGGCGGATCCACACTCGTTAACCGGACGCTACCTTCGCGGCGAATTAAAAATTGCTGTTCCGCAGAAACGCCGCAAAACGCAGGGCAAATTCCTGAAAATATTGGGCGCTCATAGCCACAATCTGAAAAATATGGACGTGATGATTCCTCTCGGGATGCTCGTTGCCGTTACCGGCGTGTCCGGCTCGGGAAAATCCACGTTGGTCTATGACGTGCTGTACAAGGCCCTACAGCTCAAGCGTACCGGCGGAAACTGGCGCGAATGTTGCGACCGGCTGGAAGGCGACGCTGCGGTGACCGCCGTTGAGATGGTGGACCAGTCTCCCATCGGCCGCACGCCGCGCTCGAATCCGGCCACATATTTAAAGGCATTCGATCCTATTCGCGAAGTTTTTGCCTCCACGCCGGAAGCCAAGAAGCGCGGATTCACGCCGGGCCATTTTTCGTTCAATATTCCCGGCGGGCGTTGCGAGGCTTGCCAGGGCGATGGCACCGTGACGGTGGAGATGCGTTTTCTCGCGGACGTTGACCTGATTTGCGAGGAATGCCGCGGCACGCGTTATAAGAGCGCTGTCCGGGATGTGCGCTACAAAGAAAGAAATATTCATGACGTGCTGCAAATGACGGTTCGCGAGGCTCTCGCGTTTTTCGCGGCGCATCCGAAGGTTACTGCGAAATTGCGAGTCCTCGAAGAAGTTGGCCTCGGCTATCTTCGCCTGGGCCAGTCAGGCACTACGCTTTCCGGCGGGGAAGCGCAACGCTTGAAACTCGCGGCGCATCTCACACGCCAGGAAAACACCGGCATCCTGTATATTTTCGACGAGCCAACCACCGGGCTGCACTTCGACGATATTCAGAAGCTTTTGACCGCGTTTCGCAAATTAATCGAAGGCGGCGCTTCGGTGCTGATCATCGAGCACAATCTTGACGTGATCAAATCTTCCGATTGGGTGATCGATCTGGGACCGGAAGGCGGCGACCAGGGCGGCCGCGTGATTGCCTCCGGAACGCCCGAGCAGGTGGCGCGAAATTCGCAGTCGCACACCGGAAAATATCTGGCGCGAGTCTTGAGACCTCGCGACAATTCGAATCACGTGAACGGTCATCCGCCTGCCAATACTAACGGCTCGGCGCAGACTCCGCCACCGAACGCATGAGATTTCCCGCGAAGTTTCTGGCCTGCTGGGGCGTGCTGCTTATTTTTCTCGCCGCAACAACAGTCACCTCGGCGCAAAACACAAGCACCTCTAGAAAACGAATCCCGCAAGACCCGGAAGCTGCGGCACTGAATAATTTATTGACGCAGGCGCAGGCCGCAATGGACCGCAAGGATTACGAAGCCGCTGTGCAGGCTTATCGGCAATTTCTCGCCAAAAGACCGGACGATGCGACCGTGCATTACGATCTCGGCTACGCGTACACCGCGCTGCAAAAACCCGCGGATGCAAAAGCGGAATACGAAAAAACCATTTCGCTCGACCCCAAGATGGCCTCCGCTTACCAGAACCTGGGATTGACGCTACTGGCCACCGATCCCTCATCGGCGGTTGCGCCTTTGCGAAAGGCTGTGGAATTGTTGCCGGAAGATACGCGTGCTAAATTCCTTCTTGGCTCTGCGCTAGAACTCTCCGGCAAAACAGCCCCAGCGATTGAGCAGTATCAAGCAGCACAAAAGCTCGGCGAAAACGATTTCGACATTCATTTTGCGCTTGGCCGGGCTTTGTTGAGCTCAAATCAAGTGGCCGCCGCAGAAGGGGAATTTCGCGCCGCGCTTGCGCTCAAGCCCGATTCGCCAGCAGCGCATCTGGGAGTGGCAAAAAGCCTCGTCGCGCAGAAAAAGTCGGAAGCAGCAGCCGCGGAATACTTCGCGTATTTGGTGGCCCAGCCGAGTGACAATTCAGCGCGGCTCGAACGCGCTGAGGCCCTTGTCGATGTTGGAAAATACGATGACGCGCTCGCGGAACTCGATCGGGCTGCTACCACCGGCCCAGAAAGCCTTCGCGCACTGAAGCTACGAGCGCAAATCGCGTTCCAAACGAAGCACTACGATGCCGCGCTACTCGCGCTACAAAAAGCGATCGCGCTCGCTCCGCGTGATCCCGACCTCGCCGCGCAACTCGGCCATATATATCTCGAGAAAAAGGATTATCCGCAGGCTGTGAATCAGCTGATCGTTGCGTTCAAGATGAATCCGGCTTCCAACGACGTGCTCGGCGACCTGATTACCGCGCAGTACCTCAACAAAAATTATCCCGCCACGCTGCAAGGTTTGGATGTACTTTCCCAAAGAGAAACACTGCCTCTGGCCAGCTGGTTTATTCGCGCCGCTTGTTACGATAAACTGGGACAACAGCTGCAGGCGCTCGATGCCTATAAGAAATTTCTCGAGCTGAACAAAGACCAGAACAATGACATGTACTTTGAAGCTTCCGCGCGCGTCCGAACTCTCACTCGCGAGATCAAAAAGAAATAGCGCAGCCCGTCCTGCGATTCGCGTCGCTGCAATTATGCTGATGCTTTCCGTTTTCTCTTTCCCCACACTTTGCTGCCCGATTTTCGTGCGCGCAATGCAGACCCCGGATCCCGCCGAAGCATTTCGCGCGAAGTTCATGAAGGAAACCGATCCCGTTCGCAAAGCCAAAATTTTGATTCCGCTTGGTGACGCGGAATTTCGGGATATTCAGAAGGAGGCTGGCGCGGATAATGCGGAGGGAGCGCTGGCCATTCTTCGGCAATACCGTGACGAAGCAGACGCGTCTCAGAAAGCGCTGGAGGCTACTGGTCACGACCCTGAAAAGCATCCAAACGGATTTAAAGAGCTTCAAATGTCCTTACGGGAGTCGCTTCGGCGCCTGGACAATGTCATTGGAGATTTATCGGGCGACGAACAAAAACCGTTTCTTGATATTCGCCAAGAGCTTGACCAGATGGATCGGCGGCTCATTCACGAACTTTTTCCGCGCCGACCCGAGTCTGACCGGGAACCACAGCCGGATAAACCGAAATCTTAGGAGTGAAATATGCAGTCTCGTACTTCCGGGGTTTTTAGCATTTTGGCTTTACTAGTAGCGCTGGTACTCGCCGGCGTTTCGCCGGTTGCGGCGAATCCGGGGCCACAAAAGAAAGAATATCTGACCGATTCGGAGTCAGACAGAATCCGCGAAGCCGTGGAGCCAGCCGAGCGCATCAAGCTGTACATCTCCTTTGCCGAAGATCGCTTGAAAAAGTTTCAGTATGAAGCTGCGCGAAAGCCTGCCGACCGTCGCCGCTCCGAGATGCTCAACAGTCTGATGAACGCTTACGCAGGCTGCGTGGACGACGCCGCCGATCAAATCGGTCTGGCGCGCGAAAAACAGGCCGACATTCGAGGCGCCTTAAAACTTTTCAAATCCAAAGCGAAAGAGTTTCTGGCTACGCTTCAGAAAATCGGACCCGATGATCCTGAGGTCGATTCCTACAAAGACACTCTGGATGACGCGATCGAGGGCACCAAAGACGCTCTTTCCGATATAGACGAAGCCGAAAAAGAACTTTCACCCGCGCCCGTGCGCAGAAAGCCTTCTTGATGGCCCATCTTTCGCGCCAATCTGGATCGTCAGCCACTGTTCGCCGCAAACAGCTGAAATCTAAAATTGTCCCCGGCGGCGAGCGCATTTTTCAGCGCATCTACACCCGCCTGGGATGCCAGGGCCGCCCGCCATATTTCGTCGTTGAATTTCATCCGTACACGGGACTCACGCTGACCGTGCGTCTCCGCGAGGACACCGCTTACGTGCGGCTTTCCGACGCTTTGCACAACGCCCCTACTCCGGTTTTCGAGGCAGCCGCGGCAATTTTGTTGGGACGCTTGTATCGGCGTACCACTCCAAAAGATATGCTCGAAATTTATCGCCAATTTTCTTATGCGCGGGTCACGCGCGAAAGACTGCATCGCCTGCGCAAGAACCGGGCGCGTCCCGCGAACCACGAGCCTGCCGGCACGCATCACGATCTCGCGCCCTTGTTCGCTCGCCTGAACGACCACTATTTTCAGAATTCGCTTCCGCTGCCCCGGCTGAGCTGGAGCAAGAGACGTTGGCAGTCGCTCTTGGGCTGTTTCGATCCCGCTCTGAACCAGATTGTCTTGAATTGCAGGTTGGATGGCGAAGGCGTTCCGGAATACGTTGTCGCCTACGTGCTTTACCACGAAATGCTGCACTTGAAGCATCCCATGAAATTCGCCCGATGCCGTCGCGAATCGCACTCGCGCAGTTTCCGCAAAGAAGAGAAAATATTCCGCGATTACGACCGCGCAATGAAATTCTTAGACCGTTTCCCGTCTCGCTAACGCTGGGCGCCAGAACGCTTCTCTTATTTCAGCACTTTACTGCAAGGCCGGCATGAGACGGATCGCTTAGTTGGGAGCAGACTTGCTTGCGTAGTAGCCCGTGCGCGTTCGCACGGAAAGTTTTCCGCGCCCTTTCGGCGGAATCAGATCAACTCTCACGGAACGGAACGTCCCGTCCTTGGCCGTATTGGTGGGATAGTAGCCCAGGGTGTACTGGTTGCGAATATCTCGCGCGATCTCGGTGCACACAGAATCCACATCAGCCAGATTGTCGGGGAAAAACGCCAGGCCGCCGGTAGCTTCCGCCAGCGTGGTCAAATCCTTCTTGGACTTGCGGACCATCTTCTTGTTGCTCTTGCGATCTTCGTCGCTGAAGACACCCACGGCGTAAATCAAAGCGTTCGATTCCACCGCGGCCTTCACCGTGTACGGAAAATCCTTGCGGCTGGCGTCATCGTCGCCGTCGGTGATCACCAGCAGGACGCGCTTGTCCCGGTGTCCTTTTTTCAGATGATCCAGGGAACCGATGATGGCGTCGTACAGGGCCGTGCTGCCGCGCGTATCGATTTTTTCCAGAGCTTCGTGAAGCTCCTCGGGATTGCTGGTGAAATCCTCGTCCAGGTCCAAATAGTATTCGTCGTTGAAATTCACTACGAAGACTTCGTCTTGCTTATTGCTGGTGCGCACGAATGACAGCGCCGCCTCGTTCACCTGCGGGCGCTTATCTTTCATGCTGCCGCTGTTATCGATTATCAGCCCCATGGTGACCGGCACATCTTCTTTGGAGAAAACAGAAATCTTCTGCTCGATTTTATCTTCAAACACTCGGAAATTGTCTCTGGTCAAGTCCGCAACGAAATTGCCTTTTTCGTCCACTACAGTGGTGTGCAAAACGACCAGGTCCACAACGTTCTTGATGGCGTGACTCTGATTCTGCGCGCCGGGCGTAGGGGGAGGAGGCGGACTTGGCGGCAGCGGATTGTCATTCTGCGCGCGCAGGCAAGGGACAGCCAGCAGCAAAGCCAGCAGAAGCGGCAAAATTTTAGCGAAATTAATGCCCGGGCGCGTAGTATCCCGTTCTCGCATATACGGTAAGCGGCGGCAATCCCTTGGGAGGACGCAGCTTGACTTTGACTTTGCGCCACTTTCCATCGTGAGCGTGATTGCTCGGTTTGTATCCGACAACATATTGGTTGCGCAACTCCATACTGATTTTTGATGCGATGTCCGGCATATCGCCCAAGCTGGTAACGGCGAAAGTGCGGCCGCCGGTCATCTCCGTCAGTTCGGCCAGCAGGGAAGGCCCAGCCCGTTCTTCTACTGTTGGCCCGCCATTCTCTTCGTACAATCCGATGGCGTAAATCTGCACATCCGCTTCCCGAGCGTACTTCCGAATGTCGGTTTCGGTGTAACGGCTGTGATTATCGCCTCCGTCAGATATGATGAGCAACGCTTTCTTTGTGTTGTGTGCCCCTTTCATCTCGCTCAGGCCCAGATAAATTCCATCGAGTAGCGCGGTCTGCCCATGCGCCGCCGTAAACATCAATCGGCTCTGCAAATCCTCCACGCTGGCTGTGAATGGACTCGCCAGTTGCGCTCGATCGTTGAAATTAATCAGCAGGAACTCATCTTGCGGATTCGCGGTGCGGAAAAACTGGACGGCGGCGAGCCGCGACTTATCGATCTTATCGCTCATGCTGCCGCTCATATCGAAAATCACGCCGATCGATATGGGCACGTCCTCGCCAGAAAATCGCACGATTTCTTGTTCTACGCCGTCTTCAAAAACTCGAAAATTGCTTTGCTCCAGCCCCGTCACAAGCCGGCCATAAGGGTCCGTCACGGAAACGTTGATGAGCGCCATCTCCGTTTCTGTTTTTAATGGTTTGCCTTTTTGAATGCGTTGCGGATTCTCAGGCTTAACCGGACCTGCAGGCTCTTCGTCTTGAGACCAAACGGGAGAAACCAGAGGGGAGAACAATGCAACCGCGCAAGCAATCGCTGTTAACCAATGGGCCTGAAACCGGCGCCGTGCGAGTACTAGCAAACCATACCCCCGGGCATTACTGCGAAACCCGCGCAGCGCCGCGAGTTTCTTTTCCCGATTGTAGCACTCGACGATTCGAAAGCAAGCGCCACTTGGCGAAAAAACTCAGTCGAGTCATGGTCGTAACCACCGTTCATAATGGTGCAAGCTGCTCCATGCTAATATGCTGTGGCGGGCGAAAGTCGGCGAAAGCTATGTGCGCATCGGACGAAAAAACCGTTTTGGTAGTGATCCCCGCGCGGTACGCCTCGGTACGTTTTCCCGGCAAACCCCTCGCGCAGATTGCTGGCAAGTCTATGATTCAGCACGTGGTTGAACGCCTGCGCGACGCTGACAGCGTCTCCCGAATCCTGGTTGCCACTGACGACGAGCGTATCAAACACGCCGTCACATCCTTCGGCGGCGAAGCCATCTTGACCCGCGCCGACCATCGCACCGGCACCGACCGCGTCGCCGAAGTCGCCGTCCATGTCCCCGCGCAAATCTACGTCAACGTACAGGGCGACGAACCCTTGATCGATCCCGCCACCGTCGATGCCGTAGCCCAAGCCATGCTCGATGACGAGTCCGTGCAAATCGCCACGCCTTGCACCGCCATCACCGTTCCAAACGACATCATGGATCCCAACGTGGTGAAAGTCGTTCGCGATTTCGACAGCAACGCCCTGTATTTTTCGCGCGCGCCCATCCCCTGGGTTCGCGACACGGGCGCCAAGGTGGACGCGCGCCACTGGAAGCACATTGGCGTTTACGGCTACCGCCGCGACGCTCTGCTCGAATTTCCCACCCTTCCGCCCGGCGAGTTGGAACGCATCGAGCAGCTCGAACAACTACGCTGGCTCGAGAATGGCTTTCATATCAGCGTGGTTGAAACAAATTACGACGCCGTAAGCGTGGATGTGCCAAAAGACATCGAGCGCGTGGAAAAATTATTGCGCGAAAGCGCCGCAAATTAGCGTTTAAGACAGTCAAACCGATCACTGTGCTTCACCGTACCATCGCGCAACGAATCTCTTTGCAAAACAAAATCAAAATCGTGATTTGACACGCGCCAACATTGTGACCATAATGTTGAGTACGCAGATTCTTTCCGGAGGAAGTCGAGTACTTTGCGTTCCGCCCCGAAATACATTTTCGTCACAGGGGGCGTGGTTTCTTCACTCGGAAAGGGCGTGGCGGCTGCCTCGATTGGATGCCTGCTCGAAAGCCGTGGTCTCAAAGTCACCCTCCAGAAGTGCGATCCCTACCTGAACGTTGATCCCGGCACAATGTCGCCCTATCAGCACGGTGAAGTGTTTGTCACCGATGACGGCGCTGAAACCGACCTCGACCTGGGCCACTACGAGCGCTTCACCAACGCGCATTTGACGCGCGACCACAATTGGACTACCGGCCGGATCTACGAATCCATCATCACCAAAGAGCGCCGCGGCGATTACCTGGGAAAAACCGTGCAGGTGATTCCGCATGTCACCGACGAAATTAAAGCCGCCTTCCGCAAAGTTTCAGGTGGCCCGGACGCGCCCGACGTAGTGATCGTCGAAATTGGCGGCACGGTAGGCGACATCGAGTCTTTGCCGTTTCTGGAAGCCATCCGCCAGATGCGCCTGGAGCTCGGCCCCGAAAACGTAATTTTCGTTCACCTCACTCTTGTGCCGTTCATTCCCACCGCGGGCGAGCTGAAGACCAAGCCCACGCAGCACAGCGTGAAAGAGCTTCTGAGCATCGGAATTCAGCCCGACATTTTAATTTGCCGCAGTGATCGCCAACTCGGCGCTGACCTGAAATCGAAAATCGCTCTTTTCTGCAACATGGCGGAGTCTTGCGTAATCTCCGCGCCTGACGTCGCCAATATTTACGAAGTTCCCATGTCTCTGGCCGCCGAAGGCCTCGACGAACAAATCTTGCGCTTGTTGCATTTGAACGCTCCGCCGCCCGACCTCAGCCGCTGGCTGGCCATGCTCGAAAATCTGGAGCATCCGCAGGGCGAAGTGCGCATCGGCGTGGTAGGGAAGTACGTCCAGCTGGAAGATGCCTACAAAAGTTTGCGCGAAGCTTTAGGGCACGGTGGCCTCGCCAACAAGCATCGCGTGGTCGTCGAGTGGATCGAAGCCGAAGATATCGATTCGCCCGCGACCGCCGAGCGCATGTTGCGCCACGTGGACGGCATACTGGTTCCCGGCGGTTTCGGCAAACGCGGCATCGCCGGAATGGTTCACGCCATCACTTACGCGCGCGAGAAAAAGATTCCGTTCTTTGGAATTTGCCTGGGGATGCAATGCGCCACTATCGAATACGCGCGCACTGTTTCGCATATCGAGCATGCCGATAGCACGGAATTCGACCCCAGCACTCCCAATCGCGTGATTTATAAATTGCGCGAGCTTCTTGGCGTGGACGAAATGGGCGGCACCATGCGCTTGGGTTCCTGGAAATGCAAATTGCAGCCGGGCTCGTTCGCGCACAAAGCGTACGGCCAGCTTGAAATTTCAGAGCGCCATCGCCATCGTTACGAATTTAATTGCGAGTACGAAGACACGCTCACTCGCGCCGGATTCCGCATCACCGGACGCACGCCCGATGGCGTGTACGTGGAAATCGTCGAAGCGCCCGACCATCCCTGGTTCCTGGGCTGCCAGTTCCATCCTGAATTTAAGTCCAAGCCCCTGGCGCCGCATCCATTGTTCGCCGCGTTCATCCGCGCCAGCGTCGAAAACCGCCACCAGCGCCTCGGCAAAACCGCCGCCGAATCCCGCGCCATCAACCCCGCCGACTAGCTTGCGATTTGAAAGTGCGCAGCAACTCGAAGCAGATCGCGTTTCCTCTCAAAAAAAGTTGTCATGCCGAGCGCAGCGTCGCGTGACTTTGTCTTTCCTCCGCGAAGCGGAGGACGCGACGCGCAGCGAGGGATCTGCTCTTCGGTTGTTTTCGTAGGCGTATAGCCTGCGCCGTGGAGGGGAATCGGCTTTACTTCTCGCCCATCCAATGATCAGCTTTCTTTCCTGCGGCGATGCTTGCAGTAGCCTGTTTTGATTGCCCTCGCGGGATGCTCAGCGATTCCCATTTCTTTCCGGACTTCGCCACAAGATGTTTTGCCAGTAGCACAATTTGGCCCACGTGATGCGCGTAGTGCGACACCTGGCGCGTAATCGCCTGCATCACCGAGTGCGGCTTCGAGCGTATGGTGACCGTGCGCGTCAAGTCCGCGTCGGTAAGCGGCTCCAGCGCATCGAAAACGTATTTCCAGCCGCCTTCCCACATTGCCATCAGCTCGGCGCGCGTCTTCGGCGGCGCTTCAAACTCGGAGTCGCGATCCCGGTCGGGTTTCTCGCCGTCCGTGGTGAGAAAATCTTTCCAGCGCGAACGCATGTTCCCCGCCATATGTTTCACGATGATGCCAATCGAGTTCGATTCTGCGTCCAGTGTGGTGAAAAGCGCGTCATCCGGACACTGCCCCATCGCCCGCTCCGCAAGCTTCTTGTAATGGTGGAAAACGTCAGTGGAGTCCTTCACATAGGAAGTAGTCAGTTCGTTGGCCATGCCGCCATTTTCGCTTTTAACCGCTGTGTGTCAAGACGCCAAGACCGCGCATTCCAGATCAAATTGGAGCGAGATGAAGTCACACGAATCTGAAGCGTGCCTGTCCCGAACAAGGTTGGTTCCAGCGAAGTAACTTTTGGAGGAAAACGCACCAAGGTGCGGGCTTTTTGCCCCCGCCCGCACCTCAGCACGGTTAAGACTTAGAACAACTGCATCGTCCGAACGAGAGTTAAGGACGAGCCTTCCTGCCTTTCGCCGTTGATTGCGCTTCCGTTTTCCCGACTACATTGTTATTCGGGCCGGTCGGCAGCGTGCAGGTGTCGCCTGCCTTCGTCGTATAGCCGACGTTTTCATAAGTGTTGGTACCTACCGTATTGCTGCCGGTACCCAATAGAATCCCGGCGCAAGCTTCATTAATGGTATTTGTCTTCACACTTGCACCGGTTCCCGTACCGCATGAATCGTCGAGGTGAATTCCGGATTCAGTGCTGTTGTAGATTAGGTTCCCTGTGGCGATGGCGCCGCTGTCGCAAAGATCGATTCCGTCGAAAATCTGGGTTCCACCGATGTGGTTCGAACTTATCGTAGCGCCGGTGTCGTAGTTGTCCCCGATTCCAGTATTTGCACTCTCCACCACATTGGTTTCAGCAACCGGAGACCCGCTCGCCTGGTAAAAGAGGATTCCAGTAGCGGTTCCGTTAGCAACGGGACCGGTGTATAGGAGGTCGGCCACGTAATTGCTCTTGACGCTTCCGGCCGCACCATACGCTACCTCAATGCCGTTCTGGGCGATTTCGCCGGTTGCACCAACACCGATAACAGTATTGCCGGTCGCGGTGAGAACTGGTCCCGTACTCCCGCCTGCTCCGCGAGCAACGATTCCATTCTTCTGAAAATTGTGAACGGAACTGTTTGAAACGGTCAGGGCCAAACCACTGGTGTTTTCGGTCGCGATTCCCCAACCGCACTGGTCGCCGGTTCCGAAAGTCTGATTACGAGCAACGCTGTCGGTAACAGTCCCGGTGGAATTCTCGTAATAGATTCCGACTAACTGAACGCTGCAGGGAGAAAGGCCACTATTGGCCCCGTCCACGGTGATATGAGAGATCGTAACGCCGGTGGCACCTACAACGGCGATCTGTGCGTCAACAGCGGCTGGTCCTTCCGGATCTATGGCTGTGGCGTTTGAGGTCCACGTTCCCGCCGGGTTGGCAGCTGTCGGCGTAATGATTACTGCTGAGTCTCCCATCGCAGACTGGATACCCAGCAAAGTTAGACTGTTCGTGGTGATCGTGACCTGCTCGGCATAATATCCGGGGCAAACGTCAATCGTCGTCCCAGCTGGCGCTGCATTCACAGCCGCCTGAATCGTCGTGTAACTTACGAAGTTAGGCTTACAGGTCCCGACAGCAAGTGTGGTCGTCGCCTGCGCCTGTGTAGCCGCAAAACACGTAATTAATCCCGCTGCGACAATCATAGTTGTGCGCAGCAGTTTCTTCCTAATTTTCATAAATCCTCCGGATTTTATTTTTTGTACAGATTGGGGGAGCCGGTGTTATAGCGGATGTATATTCAAAGGTCAACTATAAACAACTGAAATTCACAGATTATTAACATAAGCACTTCGTAGAGTAATAGCACGCGGAGTACTACCGAAGTTAAGTCCATTGCGGGGAAATGGGCCGTCGTTCACACGCACCCTGGAATGGTCTAAGTCCTGAGTTGTCAGAGGCTATTCTTTTTCGGTGGGTAAGGCGCGATACGGGCTACGCCACGCTTCGCGCCGCTGGCTGCGGCCGCGCCGCTCGCGCCTTCATTTTGAAGCGCGGAGCAAGTATCCCCGGTCAACACCGTATTGATAACATTGAACATCGTGTTCGGAGTATCCACGGTGCCGCTCGTCCCAGAGTCGGTCAAAACCCCGGCGCAGGCTTCGTTGATAGTATTGCTCTTCGCCGTGTTGCCATTGCCCGTGGACCCGCAACTATCATCCATGTGAATCCCAGCTTCTGTGCTGCTATCTATGCCGTTGCCTGTCGCAGTGTTTCCGTTGCTGCATAGATCGATCCCGTCAAAAATCTGCGTTCCGATGATTTTATTTCCAGTGATGGTCGTATCATCAGCCAGAAAACCAGTTCCAATGCTTTCCGTCACAATTCCGAACTGCGCATTGCCAATCGTATTGTTAGACACGGTGATGCCGCTGGACGCGATCACCAGGATGCCCACTCCCGCGTCTCCGTTATCACTGCTTGTGTCACCGGACCATATGTTGTCGATGGCAGTATTGCCCGTTACCCTTCCGGTGGCGCTAAAGCCTACCTGAATTCCATTCTTCGCCGCGTCGGTGGTGGAGGCCGCGCCATCCACCGCATTGTTCTCGATCGTAACGCTGGGTCCCGCGCTTCCGTCGCCATAGCCGTTTGCAGTGATGCCGTTCTGCTGATAACTGCGAACCGTGTTATTCGACACGGTCACCGTCGTCGTTGCCCCACCGCCGCTTTCCACATAAATTCCCAGCCCGTTGGGACAGTTCTGATCCGCTGGGTCCTGCAATTGGTTTCTGATGGCATTCTGCGTAATGGTTCCCGAAACATTCTGAAAGTAAATGCCCACCATCAGAGGCACGCTGCTGCCGGAACCATCGCAACCAGTCAGCTTGTTGCCGTTTCCATCCACGGTAAGCCGCTGGATCGTCACGCTAGTCGCCGGCGAGCTCACCACGATCTGCGCAGCGACCGGCCCGCCACCGGAGGGGTCCGTCGCATTGGCCACCAAACCTCCCGAAGGTGGAACCACGGTTGGCGCATCCGCGGTTCCTGACATCACACCGATTAGCGTCAAACTCTTGGTAATGGAAACCTGCTCAGAGTAAGTGCCGGGACAAACGTCGATGGTCGAGCCCGCAGGCGCCGCATTCACCGCTTTCTGAATGGTGGTGTAGGACGTAAGGCCTTTCTTGCAGCTTCCCACTTCAACCGTCCCAGCTCGCGCGGCCTGACCTAACGCGCCGCCAAAGAATCCGACGGCTAGCATTGCAGAAAGACGCAGCAATCCCTTGGTTTGAATCATCCCATCCTCCAAAATTTCGACGCGAACCGCCGGGGCTGAAAGTTTATGGGCCTGTGTACCGCGTAGTCAACAACGTTGTGCCACTCCAAATTAATTTTTGGCGACGAGACTTCCGTAAGAATCCAACTCGGTACCGGTACCACACACACACGACTCCTTGAATTTCACCGAATCACGTGCTAGCGTTCGGCGTGATTAAATTTTTACAACATACGGCGTTACAAAGAAAGCCAAAGCCGGCTGTTGTGCGCCCAGTTCTTTCGGCGTTCCCGCCATTATCTCCAGCCTCCGACCCTAAACTTCCAGATAGCTTTTTGCGCTCGATTTTGAGCCGCGCCACAGGATTCCTACCCGGTTCTGCACAAAATGTAGAATGCGACGTAAGTTACTCAAAACAAACGAGAGCGAGATTTCTACCCGGGGCCACAACCACATACTGCGCCCTGAGCTTTTCACCTCTTCCTTCACAATTCGAACGCGCCTCGGGAGATAATTCCCAGCCCATTCCATGACAGCCCCGCGCAGCTTCGAAATCGGAAAAATTCGCTTCGGCGCCGAAGCGCCGCTGTTCCTGATCGCCGGCCCCTGCGTGATCGAGAGTGAAGCTCACGCGGCCGGCATGGCCGAACGCCTGGGCGCCATTACTTCTGAACTGGGCGTACCCTACATTTTCAAATCGTCCTACGATAAAGCCAATCGCACTTCGCTCTCTTCGTTTCGCGGGCCTGGATTGCAGGAAGGCCTGCGCATTTTGAAAAAGATAAAGAAAGAGACCGGCCTGCCGATCCTCACTGACGTGCACGACCTGTCGGAAGTCGGCCCCGCCGCCGAAATCTGCGACATCCTCCAGATTCCCGCGTTCCTCTGCCGCCAAACCGATTTGCTGATCGCCGCGAGCCGCACCGGCCGCGTGGTCAATGTTAAAAAGGGCCAGTTTCTCTCGCCCTGGGAAATTGGCAACGCGGCAGAAAAAATCGCCAGCACCGGAAACGAAAAAATCATTCTTACCGAACGCGGCTGTTCCTTCGGCTACCAAAATCTTGTCGTCGACATGCGCTCTTTTCCCATCATGAAGAAGCTGGGCTACCCCGTCGTTTTCGATGTGACGCACTCCGTACAATTGCCTGGTGGGGAAGGCAAATCCAGCGGCGGACAGCCTGAATTTATTGAGCCTCTCGCACGCGCCGGCACCGCGGCCGGGGCGGACGGAATCTTTCTCGAAGTGCATGACAATCCCGCTCAGGCGCTCTCCGACGGCTCCAACGCACTGCCGCTTGCACAGTTTCGTCCGCTGCTGGAGAAAATCTTGAAAATTTCGACGCTCGTGCGCGCATGGGATGCGAAATGAGCCTGGCTACTGCCAAGCGAGTGCTGCGAATTGAATCCGAAGCCATCGCTGGCCTGATCGATCGCCTCGACGAACGCTTCGAGAAAGCCGTTGAACTTTTATACGCGTGCAAGGGCCGCGTCGTGGTCACCGGTATGGGCAAGTCCGGCCTGATTGGACGAAAAACTGCTGCCACGTTCGCAAGCATCGGCACTCCCTCACTTTTTCTACACGCCGCCGAAGCGCTGCACGGCGATCTGGGCATGTTGACTGCCGCCGATGTCCTGGTGGCGATTTCATCCAGCGGAGAAACAGAAGAGCTGGTTGAGTTAATGGAAGCAGTGAAGCGGTTGGGAATCCATATCATCACGCTCACCGCGAATCCGCGCTCCACCCTCGCCGGCGCCAGCGACATTGTTCTGGATATCGCGGTGAAAGAAGAAGCTTGCTCGCTGAACCTTGCGCCGACTGCTTCGACCGCGGCCGCTCTGGCCATGGGCGACGCGCTGGCCATCTCTCTGCTTGAGCGCCGCGGATTCAAAGAAGAAGATTTTGCCGCACTGCATCCCGGCGGGCGTCTGGGAAAGAAATTGCGCCGCGTGGAAGCCCTGATGCATTCCGGTGAAGATGTGCCGCGCGTCCTTCCTAGCGCGAAGATGCCAGATGTAATCTACGAAATGAGCCGCAAAGGCCTCGGTCTGGCCGCTGTCGCCGAAGCAGATGGCCGCGTGCTTGGCGTGATTACAGACGGAGACCTGCGCCGTGTGATGCTGAAGAAAAAGGAAAATGTGTTGGGCCTGACGGCTGCTGATTGCATGACGAAGAATCCGGTGACGATTCCACGCAGCGAGCTGGCAGCGAGCGCTCTGCGCCTGATGGAAGAAAAGAAAATCACCTCGGTGCTGGTGGTGGATTCCGCCAACCGCCTGGAGGGGGTTGTACACGTCCACGATTTGTGGACGTTGCAATTGTTTTGACGATGCGAAGAGCATCGTCATTCAATCAACGGAGCAACGCGCGGAGGGATCTGATGCTACAGGTCTTATGCAGCTAGGTTGAGGATCGAATGAAGATACGCGAAATCAAGTTTCCGCCGAAAGTGATGCGCCGCGCAAAACGAATCCGCGTCCTGCTGATGGACGTGGACGGCACGTTGACCCCCGGCATGGTTTGCCTGCAAGGTTTTCCCGACGGCAGCGTGGCGGAGATGAAAGTCTTCGATCCGCATGACGGCGCGGGAGTGAAGTTGGCCAGCATCATGGGCATTCGCACCGGACTTATAACCGGACGCGACTCTCCCGCGACCACTCGGCGCGCGCGAGAAATGGGAATGGAATTTGTGATTCAAGGGCAGCCCAAAAAATTAGAGTCTTACAAAGCTATACTCCTGCGCGCCGGCGTCACGGACGAAGAAGTAGCCTACATCGGCGACGATTTGCCGGACCTGCCCATTCTCGCCCGCGCAGGACTAGCCGTTGCGGTGGGCGACGCGGTCGTCGAAGTGAAACGCGCCGCACATTACATTACAACTGTCCCGGGTGGGCGAGGCGCCGCGCGAGAAGTGGTTGAGCTCATCCTGAAAGCACAAGGAAGATGGAAAAAAGCAATTCCGCAGGCCATCGCGTGAAGCGCACTCTCAGCAATTCTAAGATGACCTCACAACAGGCTGGACCAAAATCCCGCAAACCGGCGAGGCTCGGTCAGTTTCGCAGTCACAGGAAAGAATCGATGCTTGAAAGAAAGCTGCTTTTGATTTTCCTTCTGATTCTTGCGGCGTTCGCCGGATTTCTGAAGAGAAGCAGCGGCGCGCAGAGCGCAGCCCCGCCTCAGCGCACCGTCGCCATCACTGTTGACGATTTACCGGGCGCGATCGTCGGAAATGATTTCGCTATGGGCGACTTGAAAGAATTGCAGAAAATCAATCGCGCTATTCCGGCCATCCTGAAATCGCATCACGCCTGGGCCATCGGTTTCGTCAACGAGCGAAAGCTGCAAGTCCAGAACGAACGCGACGCTCGCGCCGAGTTACTGTCGATGTGGCTGGATGCCGGGCTCACCTTGGGCAATCACACCTTTTCTCACGCCGATTTCCAAATCACGCCATTGGAAAAATACGAGGACGAGACTGTCGAAGGCCAGGTAGTAACCACGGCTCTGCTAAAAGCGATTGGCCAAACTGAAAAATATTTCCGCCATCCCTACCTCAACACCGGGCCGACGGCCGAAGCCAAGGCGTCGTTTGAGGTTTTCCTGAAAGAGCGAGGCTACACCATCGCGCCCGTTACGGTGGAGGATGCCGACTACGTTTTCAACGATGTCCTGGGATACGCGACCGAAAAGAAAGACAAAAAAATGACAGCGCGGACGAAGAAGGAATATCTGGAGTACGTGGACACTTCGTTTGATTATTCCGAGGGCCTGTCGCGCGATCTTTTCAGCCGTGAGATTCCTCAAGTTCTTCTGATACACGATAACCAGCTCAATACCGAATGCCTGGACGCGCTGCTGACCAAGCTGGAGCACCGCGGCTACAAATTCGTGTCGCTGGATCAGGCGATGGCCGACCCCGCGTATGCCACGCCGGACAATTACGTCGGCGCAACGGGAATTTCGTGGCTGCTTCGCTGGAGATTAGCTTTGGGAAAAACCATCAACTACGAGCGAGGCCCCGAGCCCCCCGCCTGGGCCAACAAAATCTTCGAAGAACTTCGCAAAGGACGCCAAAAATAGTTCGTAAGTGCCAGCACCAACGAAGATATTCGCTGAAGCCGACACATGGCGCAGAAGATAGAACGAGTGCATCTGCGGCAGGAGACGTCAGCGAGAAGAATCTGGAGCGGGAGAAGGGAATCGAACCCTCACCTATAGCTTGGGAAGCTATCGTTCTACCACTGAACTACTCCCGCTCGAGTTACCAAATCGGAGAATAGCACCGCGG
The DNA here is from genome assembly GCA_049693615.1 of Candidatus Acidiferrales bacterium. Lineage (GTDB taxonomy): Bacteria > Acidobacteriota > Terriglobia > Acidiferrales > UBA7541 > Palsa-295. Next base: position 99,911 of record JBAVQB010000037.1, read on the forward strand.
TCGGCAAACGCGCAAGGATGGGCGTGACGAGCGCGAGGCGATGGTTAGTTTTGCGACGGTTCCGCGAGATATGCGCCAATTGTGAACTCTGGGATTCCCAATTCTGGGATTACGGTTCGAATGCGAACAGCGAATGATTTGAAAACTTGGAGAAGAATTTCTCCCGCTTAACGCTTCGATTCGTCAAACCTTCTGAACTTTTCCCGAGATGCCAACGTATTAAATGGCAGTGATGCTACATCGAATGTGAAATTGCGTTTGAATTGGGTTATCGGTGGTTGGCTGCGATGCGCGCATTTCTTCTTGGAGGTGCGGAATATGGGAATGTTTGGCGATCAACTCAGGCAGGTTTTGCGACGGCTGGGGCGCGCGCCGCTGTTTACCGCGATCACTCTGATTACATTGGCTGCGGGAGTGGGCGCGAACACGGTGATCTTCAGCGTGCTGGAAGGCGTGCTGCTGAAACCGCTGCCATATCCGCATCCCGAGAGGCTGATTGGCGTTTGGCATAAGGCGCCCGGAATTAATATTCCGAATCTGAACATGGCGCCGTCGATTTATTTTATCGACCGCGAACAAAACACAACCTTCCAGGACATTGGGGCGTACGGGACCGATTCCTTCAGCATCACGGGCGTCGGCGAGCCGGAACAAGTCTATGGTCTTGACGTTACAGACGGCACGCTTCCGCTTCTGGGTGTGGTTCCTGCGGTGGGACGTTTATTCACGCGGGAAGACGATTCCCCGGGTGCGCCGGAAACGGTGGTGATTTCGTACGGATACTGGCACCAGAAATTTGGAGGCGACCCGGGCGTGATCGGCCGCTCGATCACCGCGGACGGAAAGCCGCGGCAAATCATCGGCGTTTTGCCGCGGGGATTCCATTTTCTCGATGAGAAAGATGCCGAAATTATTGCGCCATTTCAATGGGACCGCAGCAAGATGAAGCTCGGCAACTTCAGTTACCGCGCGCTGGCTCGGCTAAAGCCGGGCGTCACGATGGAGCAAGCTAGCGCGGACGTGGCGCGCATGCTTCCGATCGCCATTCGAAGTTTTCCCGCGCCGGAAGGATTCAGCATCAAGCTATTTGAACAAGCGCAAATCGGACCCAACCTGCGGCCGCTGAAACAGGACGTCGTTGGAGACGTGGGAAACGTATTGTGGGTTCTGATGGGTTCCATCGCCGGAGTATTGCTGATCGCTTGCGCGAACGTGGCGAACTTGATGCTCGTGCGCGTGGAAGGACGCCGGCAAGAATTGGCCATTCGCGCAGCATTGGGTGCGGGCTGGCGGCGAATCGCGGGCGAGCTGCTCTTTGAGAGCGTGATACTTGGCCTGTTGGGAAGTCTGCTTGGATTAGCGCTCGCTTATGCGGGATTGCGCATCCTTGTTGCGATAGCGCCGACGGGTATTCCGCGCATCCATGAAATTGGCATCGACATTCCAGTTCTGCTGTTCACGCTGGCGATTGCACTATTTTCCAGCTTGTTATTCGGTTCCATTCCGATATTCAAATATGCGGGAACGCGCTTGAACACGGGTTTGCGCGAGGGTGGGCGTGCGCTAAGCGCGAGCCGCGAGCAACATCGCGCGCGAAACATCCTGGTAGTAGTGCAGGTGGCTCTAGCGCTGGTCTTGCTGATCTGCTCCGGACTGATGATTCGGACGTTCCGGGCTTTGATGCATGTGCCGTCCGGATTTAGCGGGCCGGATCAGGTGCAAACTTTCCGCTTCTATGTGCCGGAAACTGAAATTCCGGATACCGATCGCGAGCGCGTGGTGCGCATGGAAGAGGAAATTATAAATAAACTCCGAGCGATTCCGGGAGTCTCGTCCGCGAGTTTCTCGACTGCCATTCCCATGGATGGGTACGATTCAAACGATCCAATCTTCGCGCAGGATCGCGCGTATGCGGAAGGCGAACTTCCGCCATTACGCCGTTTTAAATGGGTGTCGCCCGGTTTCTTCGGGACGATCGGCACCCCGCTGATTGCCGGACGCGACCTCACCTGGGCCGATACTTACCAGAAGCTTCCTGTGGCGATTGTTTCTGAGAACTTTGCGCGCGAGTATTGGCACGATGCCGACAACGCCCTGGGTAAGCGAATTCGCGTAGCAAGCGTCGATGACTGGCGCGAAATTGTTGGGGTTGTGGGCGACGTGCACGACAATGGCGTAAGCGAGAAAGCGCCTACGCTCGTATATTGGCCGATTATGATGAACAACTTCGAAGGTCAAAAAGAAATGATGCGCCGCTACATTTCGTTCGCCATACGAAGTCCGCGCGCCGGCTCGGAGTCCTTTTTGAAAGAAGTCCGCCAAACCGTGTGGTCGGTGGATTCGAATGTGCCGCTCGCGGAAGTTCACACGCTGGGATATTTTTATACGCGGTCGATGGCGCGCACATCCTTTACGCTGGTAATGCTGAGCGTGGCGGGAGGCATGGCGCTGTTGCTCGGGATCGTCGGGATTTACGGCGTGATTGCATATTCCGTTTCGCAACGTACGCGCGAAATCGGCATTCGCATGGCGCTGGGAGCGCAACAGCCTATGCTGATCTCGATGTTCGTCCGGCATGGATTGTGGCTTACGGGGATAGGCATTGTTTGCGGGCTCGCCGGTGCGTTCGCGGTGATGCGCCTGATGTCCTCGTTGCTGTTCAACGTGAGCCCAGTCGATCCGATCACGTACGCTGCTGTAACAGCCGGCGTCGTCGTGACTGCTTATCTGGCGTGTTATCTGCCGTCACGTCGCGCAGCGACGGTGGACCCGGTGGACGCCTTGCGCGCCGAATAGACTTGCCAGTTATCGCAGCTCAGTTCGAACTCAGCGTCCCGAGGCGGCTGCGCTACGCCATCCTTCGACAGGGGCATCCGAGCAAGCTTGTTTTTCCATCTGCCGAATCACTGCGGAAAAATCTTCATCAGTTTCATTCGCGGATTCTGCGACGTTGACCTGAAATGCGGCAGCGGTAGCAGGCAAAGGCACCCAAGCGGCGGCGGCAGTTTCGAGGATCAAGCGAAAATCCTTGTTCATTAAGCGCAATGGAAATTGCGGGCTGTAGTCGCTCATCATCGCTCGTTTTAGTTTCCCTACCAATGCAGTTGGAATCACGGCGGTCTGCGAAAGGACATCGAGCAGCCGGTCACGATCGAGGCCAGCCTTGTGGCCGAATGCAACGGCCTCGGCGATAGCCTGCATGCCGACGCCGAGCAGCAAATTTACCGCCAGCTTCATCGTGGCTCCGGAGCCGGTTGGCCCAAGGTAGAAATATTGCCGGGCAAACGCTTGAAAGAGAGGCTCGCAGGCGTGGAAGGCTTCCTCTTCGCCGCCGCCAAAAAGGGTTACGGTTCCTTGTTCAACCGCAGGCGTGCTGCCCGAGATGGTCACGTCCAAGAAATAAGCTTTGCGCTGCGCCGCCATGCGATGGAGTTCGCGCGGCGTCTCCGGACTTACAGTACTCGTCTCGATAATTATGGTGCCTTCGCGCACCCGAGAAAGTAAGCCGTGTGCACCAGCGTAGATGTGCGAGACAACTTCGTCGTCCGGCAGCGATGAAAGAATGACGTCGGCGCTGGAGCCAATTTCAGAAATGTCCGCAGCCGGCGTCGCGCCGCTTTCGACCAATTTTTCTACCTTCGTTGAATTCCGGTCGTAAGCAATGATCTGAAACCCGGCAGTGAGCAATCGCTGCGCGATGCGGCTACCCATGAGGCCGAGTCCGATGAACCCAACTTTGGTAGCGCCTGGTGCGATCGTTTTCATTTTTTCCTCCTTTTGAGATTTCTCCGTAGAATCGTACTGCTTGCAAATCGGTCGGTCAAAGGTCTGTTTCCGACCATCGACCCCAAGGACGATGCTCAAGTATTCGCCCCTTTTCGAGGCCTAGCTTCGCCTTGTTTGCAGCGAGGCCGAGTTTGGCGAATTCGCGCGCCAATCTCTTCGTCGTAGCACGTTTCGAAATCCTGCGGCGTTGTGGCGCGAGGTCGCGTAGAATAGCCGTTCTCGCTATGGACGAACTCGCTCGAATGAACCAGGAAGATGAGGATAAGGGTGGCGCGCGTAACGCCATTATTCTCGCGATTCTTGTAATCGCGGTCGGAGCGTATTGCCTGGCGTTTGGATTGCAGACGCTCATTTGGGTTGAAACGAAGCAATGGGTTTCTGCTAACTCGTGGGTCGGAAACACGCCGCAGCCTTTGCCGAATACATCTGCTGAGATCTCAGCAGAAGCGCAACAGACAGCCCCCGATACATCAAAAGGCGCGCACGGAAAAACAGATGCGAAGTCATCCGAGGATCAACCAAAAGCTTTCGAGTACGAATTCAAGGTTCCGTGGGCCGGGAAAGGGAAGCCCACGCCCTTACCGATCGGTGTTCAGTTTCGATACGATTCCGGACAGGTAGTGGTGTTCTACGATCCTGAACTACAAATTGATACAGCGCACGCGCTGAGAACCCCGACTACTCCTGAAGCGCAGCGACTGGCGAATATTCTGGCGCCGCACCCGATTGAATCAAACTATGAGTTGTATCAGGCCGCCTATGGCGCGTCTCCTGAGCAGCTCTCGCCGATGATGAAAGAACAGGACGCGTTGCGCGACAACCTGCTGTTGTTCTGGAAATTATCTTTTGGCCCTGACTTATATTCGGGAACAACGCCGGAGTTTTATTCCTTCGACTGGGGCAAAAATCGAGGCTTTCAGTTCGGCGATCCGTCGAAAGGACATCCTGTGGCGCTTCGGGTTTTCGACGACAGCGATCATCAATTCCGCTTCCTATTCACAGTGGCCGACGGCACCGGCGGAAAAGTTACGCAGGAAGACATCAACATGGCCACGCAGTCCGTTCAGCCTGTTCCCATCATCGAACGCTAACTAGCTGGTTTCGCTTATTTTTGGACGCGAATTAACGTGCGTGCGATGGTTACGACGAGCGTAATACGCTTGTTGTAGTAGATTGATTATGTTTCCGAATATGCTGATGCCGCCGCTTTGCGGGAGGCGTTGAGAACTTTATCGTAGTAAGCCTCATATTGCGGGATCACGTCATTCGAGCAATATTTGGCGCGCGCGTTAATGCGGGCCTGTTCGCCCATTGCACGGCCGCGATCCTGGCGAGTGAGGATTTCCAAGGCATATTTGGCGCCGGCTTCGATGTCGTGAGGCGGAATCAGATAGCCGTCCACACCAGGCGTTACGACTTCCGGAACACCGCCAACATTCGAAGCGATGACGGGGACCTCGCAAGCCATGGCTTCGAGCGCGGCTAAGCCAAACGATTCTTCCTCGCTCGGCAATAAGAATAAATCCGCGAGACCCAATTTCTCCTGCACGCGGTCCTGCTTGCCGAGAAAAAAGACGTCCTTCGAGAGGCCTTTCTTGCGAACGAGGAATTCGGCCGATCCGCGATCAGGGCCGTCACCCATCATTACCAGTTTCGCGGGGATATTTGCGCGGACCCGCGCGAAGATCTCGACTACATCCGTGATGCGCTTGACCGGGCGGAAGTTCGACAAGTGCATCAGGATAGGCTCGCCATTTTTCGCCCAGTGCTCGCGCGCGGATTGATCCGGACATCGCACGTACAGATCGCAGTTAACGAAATTCGGAATAACTTCGATGGGACGCTTGATGTCGAAGTCGCGAACGGTGCGGTCGCGAAGGTAGTTTGAAATGGCAGTAACACCATCGCTCTCCTCGATGGAAAAGCGCGTGATGGGGAGATAGCTGCGATCGTTGCCGACCAGAGTGATGTCGGTCCCATGCAGCGTGGTAATAAACGGCAGCCTTTTGCGTTGAGACATCATGCGAGCCAAAAGGGCGCTTACCGAGTGGGGAATCGCGTAATGCACGTGCAACAGATCCAGCGAGGCTTCTTCCGCTACCTCATACATTCTGGTCGCAAGCGCCAGAGTGTAAGGCGGATGGTCGAAAAGCGGGTACGACGTGACTTCCACTTCGTGAAAGTAAATTCGCTCGTGGGCCTCGCTCAGCCGGATGGGCATGGCGTAACTAATGAAATGGATTTCATGGCCGCGCGCGGCAAGTTCGATGCCCAGCTCGGTGGCTACGACTCCAGAGCCGCCGTAAGTTGGATAGCATGTGATGCCTATTTTCATAAGGGCTCATTCGACTGTAGCAGCCGATCGCTTTGAGCAGCAAGCTACGTGTTTCCTTGCACCATCCCGTTGCCAAATGCTAGATTCACCCCGCCGTTCTAGGATTAGACGAACGAAGAGGCCGGGCGATGCCAAGACTTTCGGGGAAAACGGCGTTTATTACGGGCGGGGGAACCGGAATCGGGAGGGCTTGCGCGCTGGCCTTTGGGTCGGAGGGGGCGCAAGTAGCCATTGCAGGCCGTAGGAAAGAGGTCCTGGACAGAGTCGCACGAGAGATTGAGGCGGCTGGCGGGCACACACTAGCAATCGAGTGCGACATTGTGGATCCGGCTAGTGCGCAATCTGCAATCGCGGCCGCAACTCGCCGATTTGGAGGGCTCAATATCATTGTAAACAATGCAGGCGCTATCGTGGTTGGAACTGCGGAGGAAACTTCCGACAAAGATTGGAATCTTGTGATGGCGACGAATTTGACTGGCACCTTCAATGTGTCGCGAGCGGCGATACCGGCGCTGAGGCAATCGGGCGGGGGATCGATCGTGAACATTGGCTCGTATCTGGGGATCGCCGGCCGGCGGCAGCGGGCCGCTTATTGTGCGGCAAAGGCTGGAGTGATGGGCCTGACTCGCGCGATGGCGCTGGACCACGCGCAAGACAAGATTCGCGTGAATTGTATATGCCCGGCGATGATCGAGACGGAGATGGCGACGCTTTCGCTTTCCAAGGCTGCCGATCCGGACGCAGCGCGAAAGCAACGTATAGCGGAAATACCGTTGGGGCGGCTTGGTAAACCGAAAGACGTTGCGCTGATGGCGGTATATCTTGCGTCGGATGAATCTTCCTGGGTTACTGGGGTTTCGCTTCCCCTCGATGGGGGCCAGACAGCGTATTGAAATGGCGCGAAATCCCAAATCGATCGAATACCTGGCCGAGAAAGAGTTGCGTGAGAGCGTGCGCGCAAGCAATACGGCAAAACAATTTGGATTCGTCGTGAAACACGCTGAGCGCGGAAAAGTAACCATGCGCATGCCGGTAAATGCGCGGCACAAACAGGTTCATGGCGTGGTTCATGGCGGAGTGCTGGCAGCCCTGGCCGATACCGCGGGAGGACTGGCGACCTATATGGCCTGTCCGCTCGGGACGCGTGTGGCTACGGTAGAGATGAAGATAAACTTCCTGGAGGCGGTGGAGGCTGGGCACGTAACTGCCGCAGCGGAGGTGGTGCGCCTGGGGCGGCACATCGCCGTCACCGATTGCGATTTGCGAGATGATTCAGGCAGGCTGGTCGCCAAGGCGCTGATGACGTTTTTTGTTGGCCCGTTTAGAAAGAATCGGAAGAAACGGCGCTCTTAGGCAAGCGGCAAATTATGGTTTAACTTATCTCCAATCAAACCTTATGTTTTGAGCTTACTGGCCGTTGGTCCCACCCTGCGCCGCGTCGTCGCCTTCTTTGTAGAGGTACTTGATGCAGTGTTTGTAAAGAAGCAGATTGGGGCTGCCGTAACGGGTTAGCTTGATGCAATCGCGATCGTACCACTCCACGGTGCCGCGCAAAATCTCGCCGTCGGTAAGAACCACGGCAACGGGCGTGCGCGATTGCATCTGCTTCACGAAGTAGAAATTCTCCGCGTGGGTTTGCTCGGGAGGCGCCGGTTTCTTGCGCGCAGGCACCTGCTGGGGCATGGCCTGGACAGGTCGAGGAACTGCGAACTGGTCTTTCACATCCGTGAGAGTGGGGCGGAAAAGCTTGCGATTTACCATATAAGTGCTCCTTGCAGATAACTGCGCTTGAAGATTCTAATTGTTGGACTGTAAGAGAAGTGATTCGGTTGCAGGATTTTTGAAAAATAATCAAAATCCCCGGCCCGGACTAGCGAATCGCGAGGGAAGCAATAAGCGCATCGAGGCCCAATTGGCGGCCGACGTTGCGTCGCAAGCGGCTATCCAGCCGGTCGAGACCTAGCGTGGCGTTCAAAACCCATTCGAAATTTATTTTCTTACCGAGAGCCTCTAATTCCGGCCGTAAATCTGGATTTCGAGACGGGCTGTGTTTCTGACCTTGGGAAAATTCCAGCAGGTCCGTGAGGAGACTATAGAACAGCTCTAAAATATTTTCAAAGGATTCCTTTTCGCGTTTGGCGAGCTGGGCGGTTGCCGCAAAAATCTCTCCGGACCGCTGGCCGGTGATGGCTTGCGCCAGCAAATCCAAAACGCTCTTGCGCAGACGCTTCGATTCTTCCAGATCGAGCGAAAGAGCCATACCAGGGCTGCCGCAGGAGAGTTGCGCGAGCAGTTTACGCTCTGACGGTTTGGCGTCGGTGTGTTCCTTCAAGAACGCCTCCATTTGTTCTTCGCGAACCGGCGCGAAGTGGAATTGCAGGCAGCGCGAGCGAATGGTGGGCAGCAAAGAGTCCGGCGTAGGCGCCAGAAGAATCAGAGTGGCGCATTCTGGAGGTTCTTCCAGGATTTTCAGGAACACGTCGGCATCGGTCCAACGCATGGTGTCCGCGCCGTCCAGGATGAAAACGCGTCTGCGGCCTTGTGGCCTGAAATAGGCGGCGCGTTGGACCGCACGCAACTGCCCAACCCGAATCATAGGCCGTGCGACAGGCGTGCGCAGGCGCACGGGGTCGGGCACGATGAGCCAGACATCCGGGTGCGTTTCGATCAACAGTGGGGTTCGTTCGACTGCAGCAGCGTCGGCGCTCTCGCCGCGCTCGGCGAGGCCCAGGTCAATTAGAGGCGCGGGATCGGCAAGCCGCGCAATCTTCTGGCAGGACTCGCATTCACCGCAGAAGTCATCTTTCAAACGCTCGCAATTGGCGGCTTCAGCGAACATGCGCGCCAGCGTGTATTTTCCGATGCCGCGCGGGCCGGTGAAGAGAAGCGCGCTGGGGACGCGTTCGCGGCGTAGCATTCCACGTAGCGCACTTACGATGCGTTCGTTGCCGAGGAATTCATCAAAGCCCATAAACTATCTTTCCACCTGATGAGATGCTGCGACGCGCGAGTCCACGGCCGCAAGAATTTCTTGATGGATCTTTTCCGGCGAACGCAGCGCGCTAGCGGCGCTATCGTAACACTCAATTTTATGCCAATTCGGTTCACGCGCGAGTTGGTCGTAAACATCCGAGGCTGCCTGCAGATGTGCAATATTCGATTCCTGGATGTCGCGCCGCAGTTTGGTGTAGTCGCGCGCGGCCTTTGCCCCGACCAAACGATGGGCTTCCATGGGGGGCACGCGCAGATAGATTACGAGGTCCTCGCCAGGTAGCGCGTACACTTGATATTCAAGCTGCTTCAGCCATTGCAAAAACTCGCCGCGCTTTTCGCTCGGCATCCGCGCGCCTTGATGCGCCAGGTTCGATCCGATATAACGGTCTGCCAGCAGAATTTTTCCGGAACCGAGACTGGATTCGATGGCCGGCCTCGCTTCCAGGCGGTCGCCGGCATAGAGCAGGGCGGAAAAGTGTGCATCGACTGCTTCAAGCGAGCCGAATTCTCCGTTTAAGTAACGAGCGACGAGCTTGCCGAAAAATCCATCGTAACGCGGGAAACTAATTTGGGCGAAAGGCACCCCGCGCGATGTAAGCACCCGCGCAAGCATGTCGAGCTGCGTGCGTTTGCCGGAGCCGTCAATTCCTTCCAGAACGATAAATTTTCCGCGGGCAGGCATCAGATTTGTCGACCAGTTTAGCACAGGGTGCTGAGACATTTGATTTCCTCACGATTCGATCCAACCGTGAAGATTTCGCCGAAACGCGAGGCTTCCTCGCGCGTGATAGAATCGCGCGGTGACGGCGACAGAAAATTCCGCAATTGCCGCGAATCTTGGACGCATAAAAGAGCGCATCGAGCGGGCGGCTGATCGTGCCGGGCGACGCGCCGAAGATGTGACCATCGTCGCGGTGTCGAAAACGTTTCCATTTGCGGCGATCCAAGCAGCGTACGACGCCGGCCTGCGTCATTTTGGCGAGAATCGTGTGCAGGAATGGGAGTCCAAGCAGCCGCATGTTGCGGGCCTCGACGCGACCTGGCATCTGATCGGCCACCTTCAGGGAAATAAAGCACGCCGCGCTGCGGGTCTTTTCGATCGCGTGGATTCCGTAGACAGCTTTGCTATTGCCCAAAAGCTCGACGCTGCAGTCGCGGAAGAGCGCACCGCTGAGAAGGGAGAAGTTAAGGGTGTGAAGCGCGGCAAGCGACTGCAAGTTTTGATTGAAGTAAGGCTGAGCGATGAAGCTACCAAAAGCGGCGCGGCGCAATCGGATTTGCCGGCGCTGGCGGAAAGCGTCACCGGGCTTGCACATTTAGAATTGCTGGGACTGATGACGATCCCGCCTTTTCTGGACGACGCCGAAAAAGTGCGGCCCTATTTTTCCAAGTTGCGCGAGCTTCGCGATGATTTAGCCCAGCGCTTGGCGCAGCCGCTGCCAGTGCTTTCGATGGGCATGAGCCATGACTTCGATGTTGCGATCGAAGAGGGCGCGACCGAGATTCGCGTGGGCACCGCGCTTTTCGGTGAACGAGCGGCCAAGGCGTGATTGAAATTGTCGAGCGCGACGGCGGCATAATTCTTGCGGTGCGTGTGATTCCGCGTGGCAGCCGGAACGCAATCGAAGGAACCTACGGTGAAGCGCTGAAGGTGCGGCTCACTGCGCCGGCGTTGGAAAATCGCGCAAACGACGCGTTGCGACGATTGCTGGCCGAGCGTTTGAACGTGCCGTTGGTGGCTGTTAGAATTGTGGCGGGTGAAAAGAGCCGCACGAAACGCATTTCGATCTCAGGCATGACGCGCGGAAAAATCATCGAATTGCTCGGTCTCTGACCAACCCTTGAACTTAAAGGACAGCTATGCCGGACATTAAAGCGATTCAAACCGAAATGCGCGGCAGCAAAATCGATGGCTGGCTTTTCTACGACCATCACCACCGCGATCCGATCGCCGCGCACATTCTGGGAGTCGGAAAGAACGGCATGGCCACGCGGCGCTGGTTTTATTTTATTCCTGCTAAAGGCGAGCCCCGCAAGCTGGTCCATCGCATTGAACAAGGCGCACTTGATGGACTGGATGGTACGAAACTGGTTTATTCAGGCTGGGAGGAACTGCACAAGAATTTGCCGAAGCTGCTTTCCGGAAGCAAAACCATTGCGATGCAGTATTCGCCGGAAAACAATATCCCCTACATTGGCCTGGTAGATGCGGGAACGATCGAACTGTTGCGAAAATTTAAGAAGAAAATCGTAAGCTCGGCGGACTTGGTCCAGAAATTCGAAGCAAGCTGGTCGCGCGAGCAGGCCGATGGACATTTTGAGGCGGGCAAGATTGTTGATCGCATAACGCGCGAAGCGTTCGCGCGCGCTGCAGCTTTTGTGAAGGAAGGGAAGCCGCTCACCGAGGATCAATTGCAGCAGTGGATCGTGGAGCAATTTCATGCGCACGGCCTTGCAAGCGATGAGCCGCCTATCGTTGCAGTACAACCGAACAATGGCGATCCGCACTACGCGCCGAAGGCGGGCTCTTCGCGGCCGATCCGTGCAGGCGATTTGCTGTTGCTCGATATTTGGGCCAAGTTGAATCGTCCAGGCAGCGTCTATTACGACATTACTTGGATTGGCTATCTTGGCGATCGTGTTCCGGATTCTTACGCGAAAATCTTCCGCGTGGTGCGGGCGGCGCGAGACAACGCGGTGAAATTCATTCAGGAAGCCGTCGCCAAAAAGCGGCAGATCCACGGCTGGGAAGTGGATGGCGTGGCGCGCAAGACGATTCAGAAAGCCGGTTACGGCAAGAATTTTGTTCACCGCACCGGACACAGCATTGGGCAAGAAGTTCACGGAAACGGCGCGAATATGGACGGTCTTGAAACCCGGGACGACCGCAAAATCGTCCCGCATACCTGTTTTTCGATCGAGCCGGGGATCTATCTTCCAGAATTTGGCATGCGCACTGAAGTGAATGTTTATGTGGACGAGAAAGAAGCGCGCGTTACCGGGGCGGTCCAGGAAGAAATTCTGCCGCTGCTAGCTTGAGCGAACTTTCAAGCGGCTCAAAAAAAGATCCCTTGAACGATAGCCCACTCAATGATCTCGCTGGACCCAACGGCCCTGACCCAACCTCCAGCCCCGCACGCCCACCTGAAAGCGCCACAAAGCGCGCAATACTGGCACCACTTTTTGCGATAGCCGCTTGGGTTATTCCGGGCCTCGGGCATTTAGCCTTGAAGCGATGGGGACGCGCGTTAATCTTTTTTGGTTGCGTTGGAGGGCTGGCGATCGCCGGTTACCTGTTGCGCGGAAACGTTTTTCCTCCGCACTCAGGAGATTTATTCGGCACTCTTGGTTTTCTTGCAGACGCTAGTACTGGAGTTTTCTACGTTTTGGCGAAGTTCTTCGAACGTGCAGGCCCAGACGTTTCGCGTGCAGCGGGCGATTACGGCACAAGGTTCATTGCGGCTGCAGGGATCGTTAACTTGCTTAGCGTCTTCGACGCTTACGAAATCGCGCTCGGCCGGAGAACGATGTGACCGGGTGTTCTGTTATATTCGCGCTTCTCAGCGATGCGCACGATCCCGTGCGCGTCTCGCATTTTTTCACGATGTCGCTCTTCGCGCTGTTGGTCTCTGTCGCACTCGCCGGTTTGACCAAGAGAACAGCGAAAGAGCGCGTCAAGTACGCGGCCTCTTGCTTCGTTAAATTTCTGGCAGTCGCAATCGCGATCGGGTGGCTGATGTATCCCTTCTCGCACTGAAATGGCGCCGCGAAATTAGGTTAATTCAGTATGCTCGCGAAAGCCTTCTGCGGAAGAGTTAGCCCGTCCAGCTTATATCCTCGTGATGTATACTCCCCGCACTCTCAGAAGGAGGATTTCCTCCCGTGCGAAAATATCTTGCAGAATTTCTTGGAACTTTTGTGCTGGTGTTTGGCGGAGTCGGAAGCGCCGTGCTTGCCGGTAGTCACATAGGATTCGTGGGAGTGGCGTTCGCGTTTGGACTCTCGCTGCTGGCGATGGTGTACACGATCGGACCGATTTCGGGTTGCCACATCAATCCTGCTGTAACGCTCGGGGTCTTGTTGGCAAAGAGAATCAGCTCGAGGGATGCAGTGATGTACATGGTGGCGCAGATTTTTGGCGCGATTGCGGCTTCGGCGCTGATTCTCTTTATCGCGAGCGGCGTGGCGGGCGGCTACGATTTCGCCGCGAATGGGTTGGGCGCAAACGGTTACGGGCTGCATTCACCGGGACAATATTCGATGCCTGCTGCGTTTGTCGCGGAAGTGATTCTGACGATGTTTTTAGTTGTCACGGTCCTTGGCGCGACGGACGTAAAGGCTCCGGTTGGTTTTGCCGGGCTTGCAATCGGTTTGGTGCTGACGCTGATTCACCTGGTCGGAATTCCCATCACCAATACTTCCGTAAACCCGGCGCGCAGCATTGGCCCGGCATTATTCGTACAAGGCTGGGCGCTGCAACAATTATGGCTGTTCATCGTTGCGCCGCTGATCGGCGCGGCGATTGCGGCGTTTGTTTACGCTGCGATACGGCTGCCGGACAATATCATCACGACGCCACAAGGAGAGCGCGCACTGGCTAGCGAACAGGCGCAGCGTACTTTGAACAAGCCTCGTCCTTAGGCAGTTATGGCGAAAAATGACGCAGACCTGCTAAAATAACTGCGTCGCTGTGGGATTCACTTCGTTAGGCGAATTTTGTTTTGCGAACGGCCATCACGGAATTCCAAAATTCTTGGCGGTCGTGTGCGCTAGAAGAGTGCCGAGGTAGCTCAGTTGGTAGAGCAGCCGATTCGTAATCGGCAGGTCGGCGGTTCAAGTCCGCCTCTCGGCTCCACCATCCCACATGATCTAAAGAACTTCCCATTCTCAATTGATGATTTGTGGGCGGGACGTTGCAAGGTCGTTGCAAGATTCGCTCTTGAAATGGTCTCCCAGAGCGTCCATTGCGGCTGTTTGTGCGCTAGACACCGATTTCACGTAGATATTCATGGTCAAACCGAGGTTGGAATGCCGCAAGATTGCTTGAATGGTTTTGTCGTCTATCCCGATAGCGTGAAGATTTGTAGCAAGCCCGCGCCGAAAAGCGTGCCACCCGTGCCATTGAAGAGCCTTGTCTGTCTCGAATGTGTGATCCATAGCCTTATGATTGGCCCTCGATTGGAGGCACTCTGAGCACGTTTCAATTGCTGGAATAATCACGCGCCGTGCGAGGTTGTCCAGGTTCAAAGGTTTCCCATTTCCAGCTTGAAAGATCGGCAAATCCGGCTGTGCAAGTTTTCCCGCGCGAAGCTTGTGGGATTCCAGCGCGTCAGCCAATTGCGTTACAACTGGAATAGGCGCTCGGCTCCGGCGGGTTTTCGGTTCGGCGACCGTGCTATTCCAGACAGAGCGCCGCACGGTCAATTCCTTTCCGTCAAAATCCGCCCAGGTCAGTCCGCGCAATTCGCTCTTGCGAAGGCCCGTCCATGCGGCGGTTAACAAGACTGTGCTAGCTGGTTCGGGAATCCTTTCGAGCATGGATTTTATTTCGGAGAGGCTATAAGCGTATGTTTCTTCAGGTTCAGGAACGCGCGGTATGCTAACGTCCATGATGGGGTTTAGACCGTCCAGAATTCCTAAGCGCTTGGCCTGCTTGAATGCCCCGGACAGAAAAGCCTTGCAGTGGCGCAACGAACTACGTCCCAAATTATCTTTCTCGGCAATCTGCGCCAGCATGGATTCACCATCCACCGTGCGGAAAGTGCGCAGAGTCAGATTGCCCATGCGAGATTTCAGATGATTGTTCCAAACATCCCGATATTGTTTGAGAGTTGCGGGGCGCAGTTTTTTCGTGACGTGTTCCGGGATGTAAATGCGCTCAACAAAATCGCGCACGTGCATGGTGCTCAGTGGGTTCAGCGTGCCTGCGTTGATCGGAACTAGAATTTCGTCCACAAACTCCTGTACGCTTTTCTTTGTCCGGTAATCGCCGCCGTATTCCACTTTCAGTTTCTTGCAAACCAGTTTCCGCCGTACAATCCCGTCTGCGCCGACAATGCTGTCGGAGTACCTTACGAACCACGACTTGTAACGGTGGAAAACATAACCTTTTTGTTTGCGCATGCGTGCCTCCCAGACCAGCAGCTTTATGATATATACCTATATCTAATTGTCAACGGGTACCTCCGAGCGAAGCCATTCACACACATCCGGCCAGTTGAACCGAAGGTAGCGTCCACACCGCAAGACTGGAAGTGGATTGCGCTTTTGGCTACCCCTTGAACGGGATTTCTCATAGATGAAACTGAGCGGGACGCGTAGCCTTTCGGCAAGCTCTGCCGGGGTAAGAATGTCCCCCGGATCGATTCGAGCAGAGCGGGCATGTGGGTTTCTGGCTTCGCTATCTGATTTGGACACACGCGATTCCCTTCTTCACTATTTAAGCGAAGAATCATCGGCGAAAGGCTTCAACTATTCGCCTTCAGGCAGAATCAGGCATTACACACGCTTTTTTGGTCATCACTAGCTGTGAAGGTTCGACCAGGGCGTATCGCGATTCACGGATCGAGCACCGTGCCGGAGCCTGGGAAAACTCGCCGAAGCGAGAAATGCGCTTTCGCCTTATCTACCACTTCTGTATCCGGAGTGTTTCGGCCCATCAACGGAAGCAGAGCCACGGCATAATCCGGCTGAACGCCGTCCTCAAGACTGGGTCGCCGGTAAACGAAATTCGCTTCCGTGGACCCACCCAGAAAAATTGAATGCACACCGACCCGCGATTGCAAGATCGGAAGGCAGAATGCCCGCAAGACTTGTCTCACCTGGGACATTTTTTGATCTCTGAAGTAATGTTCTGATTCGTACGGATCGCGACCTTGGCCGCTGCACCGGGTCGTTCTCCGGATTCAACGGTGCGCGAAGCAAGCCAAGATTCAAGGGCCGCTGGGCGGTAGCGAATCAGGTGCCCGACTTTGATGTAGGTCGGCCCCTTCTTTTCCCGCCGCCACTTCCTTAGAGCCGCTCTCGACGCACGAATAAACTGGGCAGTCGTTCGCTCGTCCCATAAGGGCTGAAACTTGCTACGAAGTTTTTCCATTTAATTGCTCCTTCCAAAAAAAAAAGGCTCCGCTCGCGGGGAAACTCCCGCAAACGGAGCCGAGTGTGAAGCCCGTCCCCTCCAAAGGGAACTCACATCAGTGGCTCAGATTTCCAGATTTCATCCTCGTAAATCCAACTGACGCTGTCAAGAAAATATCGCTAATTTGTGCATCTCCGAAGGACTGGAAAGGAAGGACCGCGATTGCAGGTTAAATTGTGACAGCCACCACGCGGATTTGAGCGACGCTCGCGTGCTGGCGGTTGATCTGCCACCAAACTGGAAAACGGGCGAGAATTTCCGCAAACACAACCTTGACAGCGTCCGTTTTTCGAATGCTTTCCACGACCAGGGGTGATATGTGAATTCAGCGCCGCAACTCTAATTTCATCGGGTGGCTTATTTACCTTGCCGGTAAATTCATTGTCACCGGCCAACACTGGCTGAAAACGGGTCTGGGACACCATGGCTAAGGGTAGGAGCGCGACCGCCCAGAGCCACGCAGACTAGCGCGTTGCGCTTAAGCCTATCTATGTGCGTTTTTGGTCTTGCTAACGAGTTAAAGGGCCACCTTAGCGGCCGTACCAGCGGGTTTGGAGCATGTTCCGGCGCTTATGGACAACAACGCAAAAGCGACTTTACGATCCAGTTACCGACAAATTCATCTCTGCACTGCCACCGGAAATGGGCAGTAATTGAATGTGCGGAAAATGTCGCAACTAGGAACAAAATTAACCGTACAACGCGAGAATTCGAATCCATCGCCTCGTGCGCCGGATGACCATTTAGGAGCACTTTAGCGCGGTTTCGGGAACCGATAATCCGAAACTCCTCCAACCAGGAAGAAGCGCTCAAAAGCACAGATTACGACATAATTGCAATCACCTTCGCGTCGATAGCGCAAGCTGCTGAGTGGCAAAAATTAGTGCTAAGCCCCATCAAAGCGGTCGTAAATGACGGTTTTCGTGCCATAGCGCGTCTCCGAATGCTTCGCTCGGCACGCTGGCAACTTGCACAGGATTGAACATTTTTCTGCGGTTAAACTACCTTAAGCGTCACATTTTGGCCCCTAATGCACATTTTCGCGGATTAAATCATTCGAGCAAAAAACGCGCAGCAGAGTAACCGGCCAACTTGTATGCACTATAGTTCGTCCTAAGTGGGATGCGATCCTTTAACCAAGCATACGTATTCTCCCCCTTTGCTCTGTTTGCTGGTAGCATGCGGCTTTCGAGCTATGGCCCAGTCACGCGAACCAGAAAACAGGGATGCTCCGCCTCCAACGCTCTCCGAGCGAGTAATCGGATATCGGCAGGAAGTGGAGAAAGTAGTCCGAGAGGTCGGGGAGCATCCCCTTTACGAATTCAAGCGCTCCTGTTCTTTGCAAAATCTCTCCGAAAAACTTGAGTTTGTTAAGGACATCCAATCGATCGCGACATCCCGTATCGAAAGAGAGAAATTTTTGGTAATCGGTGCAGATGCGGGGACCAAGCAATTCTGTGCGGTGGCTAATGCCGCAGACTTTGATGAAGACCTTGTCCGTAAGCTACTGGATAAATACCTGACCCCTGTGCCTGATTTCGAGGTCTTCCCGCTTGAAGCCTCGGACGGAGCCGCGTTCGTGTTAATCGTCATTCCAAAGCAGAAAAACAGGAGAATTGTGGCCAAAGCCACCGTTTATGAGCCACCACCAAACGGAAAACTCATTCTTCGAGAAGGGGACCTATGGACCAAAGGCGGTTCAACTGGCAAAAGGCTGGCAAAAAGTGAGGATTGGGACGAAATCTTCGAAGAACTGATCGAGGCTGAAACGGAGCGGCGTACCAAACAACGGACGGCTCATGTTTTGGAGATGGCGATCGCTCGTGAGAAGGTACAGCAAGGCTCGGGACGCTCAGTAATTCCTAGTGTTTTCACGGACCAGGAATTTGAAGCGTTGATGGAGGAAGTGTGCGGCTCGCAGGATAAAGCCCGATTTTCTCTTCTGCTAGAGCGCCTTCGGGACGATTTGGTCGAGGGGTGGCACAGAATTTCGGCCTATGAGGACTCTACAACCCATTTCATCCGTTCCAGCGATTCGTCTGCGGATTATCCCGAAAAAGTTCGAGAACACATCAAGAACGTTTTTCGCCCAGCCGTGCACTGGCTAACCGTAGCGGGGCTATTTGTCGTTAAGAACGCTGGCCCGATAGATTTCTTAAACATGGTGGTCGATCTACTGAAGGAAGTCTATGACGCGTCACACTCGTTGGTCATGCTTCGCGCGATCTCGAACTATGGCGTTACATCCGCGACCGATGAGCAACACACCAGTCATACCGTACCCGCTGTGGAAAGTTTGGTTTCGACTCATTTGATCGGGGGTTACATCGCAAAGCGTAATCGATTCGCCTATTTAAAAAGTCTCCTTAGACCGGACGTTCAGTCCGAAGACCGATACGGTGGTTTGCTCACACCACGACCACTCGCATTTTGGCCGCTCACCTTACTATACGGAGAGCACAACGATCTGCGAACAACTTACGGCAGGTTAACCTACTGTCTCAGGAGAATAGAAACCGACTCGGCCTATCTGCGGTTGTTTGGTTCGGTATCGGCAGCAACCATCGGGCTCTGCAGGTATGAATTCTGTTTGGAACTAAATTCATATCTTGCGGTGTGTAAGGACGAGACACCAGAATCAGTTGTCTACACTCAACAGTTCTATCCCGGCATGGATTTTGGTTTTTACCCTGGCTTCTTTATTTACGGCCTTGAATCGATTCACGACCTAGCGTTGAGGATATTCACCGATATCAAGAAAAAGAAACGCGACTTCATCGACCTCCTTGTGTTCGACCCCAGTTTCACGGGGTATCTGACAAAGGACGGTGGCGACGTCGTTTTCTTACGCTTTCTGAAAACGCTAGTTAGTGAGCAGGGTCGATTGTATACGGAGATGCGTCGCTTCGCGCCATTGCACACGTGGCCCAAGGACCTGGGCGACGCGATGAAACTACTTCCCCCCAAATAGGCCTAGAGCACTTCAACCGCCAGCGGTAGGTCTGGTACAGTATGCCCGTGGGCATAGGGAATTGCTGACCTCGAACAAGATTGAAATCGAACTCGATCGACCAGCGTTCTCGTATTCAGTCGTCCGGTTACCGCGTTACCAGGACCCAGTGCCGCTAACGTGCCTCTTTAGATTTCACGCTTCCCGTATGAAAACCCTTTGGAGCAAGGCGGCGGTTGTGGCCAAGAGTTAGGGCGCGATGGGCCCCACTCCGCATTGCTCATCATCCCACTTGGGACATCGCGTCTGACCGTGTGTTTTAACGTCTAGACCGCGTAATCATGACCGGAACACGGGGGTTTTCGCCGTTATTGGTTCTTCTATTTCTTCCGGAAGCCGCTGCGATCCGCAAATTTCTGAGCTATCCAAAGCAGCAGGCTGCGGTGAAAGTCGTCCATTTTCGATAATGCTGTTGCGAATGCTTTTAATTCACTCCGTTCCTTTCCCGTCGATCCAAAATATGGCTCGGCCTTAACGGAAAGCCGGATCACACTCGCAGGCACAGCCCCATCATAGAAAAGCCGGTAAAGTGGAATTTCGAGCGCCAAAGCATATTTTTCGAGAGTATCTACGCTCGGAGTGGTCAGATCATTTTCTACGCGCGACGTGTAAGAACGTTTTAGGCCGGTACGCTTCTCAATGTCGCCTTGGGTAAGCTTTTTTTTCGTACGCAGTTCTCGAATCTTGCGACCAATTTTCATCGGCAGATTCGAAATCCTAACACAGGTTGTATTATTCTGATTTCACGGAGCGCGTAGTTATGAGCGGGACACTGGAAGAAACTTTGCTTTCCGTTTGGCAGCAGGCAATGGTTGAGAATTTGGCCGACGTTGTCACCGATGGACGCACTTGGCCGGTGAAGCAAACGGCACGTCGGCGGCTTCGGCAAGTAGATTTCCAGTTCGATGGAAGAGATATTCGCGGCCTTGAACAGAATCCCGACACCAAATCACTGTGGGCACAGCAGGCGCGTGCAGGCAAAAAAGTTATGCAGTTCTTGGCGGATACTGGCCGATACATCGCGGTGGTGGCAGATGGCCGAGTGCATCTATACGGGAAGTCGAAACAACCACCCCTGTAATTCCCGTGCACGTCAAGGAACGACGGTGATACTCGTGACGGGATGAATTTCCATCCATTTGGCATGATTCGTATCTTGAACATACGTACCCACAAGGCGAACGTGTGAGCCGACAGGCGGTAATTGGACCTGATTGTGGTAGGTCTGCGGGCATGCAGCTTTGGCATCTGCTTGGGTAACGCGATATTTGCAGACAATTTCGAAAACCATGTTGCCGCCTTCATCGCTCAGATTTCCAGCGTTCAGCAAATTAGTGAAAACAGGATCGAGTTTTAGCCATCCGTGCGTGTCGCCATCGGCTTCGTGCCGAACTCCATCAGCATTCTTTCCGTTCGTCGCGTCCACGGTCGTTCCAGTAACTGCGATACATTTCTGCTTTACGATTAACCGCTGGGGATTGTAGACGTGATCCCACAGGCTATCGTCACACTGTGCGCCGGTGGGCGGTGCAAGCGGAATGCCGGAAACAGCTATGTTTTTCGACCACACCCAGCCTTCCTGACCGTCTTCGGTCTTCACGTGATAAAAGCCACCCTGTTGAGTCGGTTCCAACAGCGTTAGGGAGGTGCCGGTTTGCAAGAGTTTGATCGGCGGATTTCCAGTGGATGGGTCTGCGCGAAGGTTTACATTTCGAACTACGGTCGCTTGTTGGGCGAAGCTGGCGGATGCGAAAAGGACCAAGAGGCCGGAACAAATTATTATTCGGCGTGAAATGTTTTGAACGTTCATTAGCGAGGCCGGTCGCGGATAACCTTATGGGGATTTTTCCATTTTCGCAGCCAATTTCACTTCCGATCCAGCAGCTACCGTGACTTGTTGCGACCAATTCTTATAGCCATTCATGAACATGCGAACGTAATGCGACCCGATTTTTAGGTTCAGCGTAATCGGAGTTTTCCCAATAGAAGCATTGTCCATGTAGACTTCCGCTCCTGCCGGATCAGACGTAAAGGAAACAGGACCTACATCGTCCGGCGTGGCAGCGCTGGCTGTTTCATGGGTTGCTGTCGGAACCGCGACTGGATGTGACCCCAGGGTCGCCGTTGCTGGCACGCTGGCGGATGCTTGATTGTTTTCTACTTCCAAATCCGCCGAGATATTTACTTTGCCGCTGCTGACTTTGATTTTCTTTTCCCAAATCTTATATCCGTTCTTTTTCATAGTGATCGTGTGATCGCCAGGCGAAACACCAATGTTTGAAGGCGTGTTCCCCACAAAGCTACCATCCAACTCGACATCCGCGCCGGTAGGAGTAGACGTAGCTTCAAGTTGAGCATCGTTGCTGGTTTGGCTTGCAGAATTAGCTGGCGCACCTGATGGCTGCGGGTTTGTCTGGGCCTGTTGGGCTGGAGACGGTGGTTGTTGAAACTTCGCCAAGTCCAACGGCATGTTGCCATTCACAAACGTTGGGACTTCCGCACCTTTCGGGATCGTGATGTCTTTGCCATGCATGAACAGAAAAAACGGAGCGGCTGGCCAGAAAATCAGGGCTGTCGCTACGATACCGGCTGTCATCGCTCCGGCGTGTCCACCACCACTCCCACCTTTAGTTGCTCGAAGCGCGGCCTTGTCTCCGTCAGTTAGCCGGACCGAATCCATGACGATTTCGAGTTTCCCCCCACGTGCCATCCGTCTCTTGGGCTGTGCTTCGGTGACCGTTCCCAAAGCGATGCCACCTTTCGGGATAATTAACACGCCCTGAATTCTGACTTCTTCGAGAACTTCAAATTCCACGCGGTCGTCAACATGGGCGTCTGCTGAAGAAACGGTCTGCGCAATTCGCAGCTTGATCGGGGTACCGTCTTCCAGGCACGGCTGTTTGCACGCCGCCAGCGGTGCCTGATCCGGCGCGGCTGGGGAAGTGTTCTGATGAGCGCCGGTGGGTACTCCGATCATTGGAAGTGTTACGAGCAGACAGCACATCACGCTAACGAGACGGCGCATCATGCGGCTCCTTTAGAATAATGCATATTTACTTGAGAGTATTCCCGCCAGGAGGTGGTCAGAAAATAATCTGAGGGCGGTAGATTGTCAAGTTCAGCGGGATAGGAAAATCCTGGGACGGCACTATTTGTCCCAACTGGGATGTTTTCGGCGCAAATCCACTTGTCCGGTTTGCGCGTTAATTCGGTGTTAATTCGATTTAGAACCAGCGTGACGAGCGCCTTGTCTCTCCGTCGCTAAAATGGCGGGATGCTGTCGTGCTCACATTAAATCGATCAAAGCGCCGACCGATGGCGGATATTTTCGCGCACCGAATTCAAGCATGGACAATCCACAATCGCCAAGGTCTCCTCCTGCAAAACCATAGCCACCGAAAAGCCCACAGGTTCCGTTCGCGTGGTCTATGCATCCGCTCGAAGACGAGCGCAGGGAATATTTTCCGTGGCCAGGCGAACCCTGAACGCCATGCCACCGGAGCATGCTTCTCTCTTTCAAATTAGACCTAACTGTCCGGCCTGGGATAAGCTCTTGGTACTGGTATGGTTACGTTCGAGTCTAGATAACCAGTTGGTTTCAGACCCAACGGGAAATCATACGATTATAAAGACAGCACTATGACGTGGATTTCGAAAACCGATTACGTCCTTTGGCGGGAGTGCGCCAAAAACGCATGGATCAAGCTGCACAGGCCGGAGATCTACTACGCCGCAGAGCTGACAGAGTTCGAGCAGGCGGTGATTGACGCGGGCATCGACGTGGAGAGCGTAGCGAGGGGACTCTTCCCCGGCGGCGTTTTGGTAACAGGACCGAAGGCGGAGGCACAAGAAAAGACCACGGCACTCCTCGGCGCAAATAGCATGACGTTGTTCCAGGCCATGTTCGAAAGAGATGGACTTCTCGCCGCGATTGATGTCCTGCAGTTCGACCGTGCGGCGGGCGAATACGCGATTCACGAAATCAAATCCTCGACAGAGATCCACGAACGACATCTCTATGATTTGGCGTTCCAGGTGATACTCCTTCGAAAGAGCGGGCGGAAAGTGAGCCGGGCCTGCCTGGTTTATCTAAATCCGAACTACGTGCGCCGAGGCGAGCTCGATTTGGGGCGTCTTTTCATCTCCGTAGATATGATCAGCCGAGTGGACCAGATTGCGGACACGGTCACAAAAGAACTGGACGAGGCACGAGCGTACCTGTTGTCCGACACGGAACCGAAAGGCCCGTGCTGCTGTATCTACAAAGGAAGGTCACGCCACTGCAGCACGTTTCGCTACTCCAACCCGGGCGTGCCCGAGTACGGAATCCACGACCTCACTCGCATCGGGAACAGCCCCGAAAGGCTCAAGCAACTAGTGGCTGCCGCCGCTTTTACACTGGATAAGGTCCCTTCGGACATTAAACTCACCGATGCGCAAAAAATGCAGGTGCGAGTCTACCGTACCGGCGAAACAGTGCTCGAAAAGAAATTGATCGCCAAAGAGCTCGGCGAACTGAATTATCCGCTCCATTTCATCGACTACGAGACGTACGCTCCGCCTTTGCCGAAGTTTGATCGGTTTTCTCCGTATGACCAGATACCTCTGCAATACTCTGTGCACATTGTGGGATCGCCAGACGAAGAACCCGTGCATCGCGATTTTCTCTGGAACTGGCCTGCTGACCCAACAGCATCTTTCCTAAATTCCCTCAAACAAAATGTCGCCTCGTTTGGCGCGATTATCGTTTGGAATAAGTCGTTTGAGTCGCACGTGAACGACCGCGTCGCGTTCCGAGTGCCTGAGGAGCGGAGTTATCTCGCCGAAGTGAACGATCGAATCTACGATCTGAAAGACATTTTCGCGAAACAGTACTTTGTCCATCGAGATTTGCTCGGTAAGGTTTCGATCAAACATGTCTTGCCGATCCTCGCTCCGGAATTAAGTTATTCCAGTTTAGCGATTCAGAACGGCGCGACGGCGGCGCTAGCTTGGAAAGATCTGCTTTCTGGAGAACTGAGCGACAAAGAAGCCGCCGAGCTCGGCGGGAAGTTGAGAGCGTACTGTGCGCTTGACTCGTATGGAATGCTCGCGATCTGGCGGGCACTGGTTCGTTTGGCGCAAGGTTGATTGGCGATGGACGTTCTTGTACCCAAATTGCAAACCAAGAACTTACGGCGGGCTCCAGATGCCGCCGCCTATCAACTCTACCGCGCCGCGCAGGAGTGGGACCTGACGGATCCGATTCTGATCAAAGATCGTCAGGACCTAAAATCCGAGCACAAGTGGCGCGATCACATCGAGCCGTACCACCACCAAGTCCAGAACTTGATCACCTTTTGCCGACGCTTGCCGGTGACCCTGATTGCAGACGATGTTGGGCTTGGCAAGACGATAAGCGCCGGGTTGATCGCAAGCGAGCTAATGACGCGAAACAAGGTTTCGAAATTCCTGGTGGTTTGCCCGAAGCTGTTGATGCCCCAGTGGAAAGAGGAACTCGAAAGCAAGTTTGGCATCCCCGCCGTCGCCGCCACCGGTAAAGAACTGCTAGGGGCAGAGGTTCCGGAAGGCGGCGGTGCGATCATCACCACATATCAATCCGCGCGAATGTACCTCAAGGCGTTGGGCCAAGCCGGGTTTGAAATGTTGGTTCTGGACGAGGCGCACAAATTACGCAATCTCTACGGCGCTAACCCATCTCCGCAAGTAGCACAACAGTTTCGCGAGGCGCTCGCCAATCGCATGTTTAAGTATGTGCTCATGCTCACTGCTACGCCAATTCACAACCGACTTTGGGACATTTACTCGCTCGTGGATTTGCTGGCTGTCGCACGTGGGCATCAGAATCCATTTGGGAGTGAGGGCATTTTTGCCAGGACCTTTATTGCGGACAACCGCATGGAAGCCCGGCATCTAAACCCGCAGATGCGGGAGGCGTTTAGGTCAGTTGTTTACGGTTATATGTCGAGGATTCGGCGAGCGGATGCAAACCTGCACTTCCCAGAACGAATCGTCCAACTTCATCGGGTCACTCCCTCTAATGAAGAACTGGAATTGATTCGTCTCCTTGCCGGACCGATCCAGAACCTCAATCGCCTCTCACAGATTTCCATTCTCCAGGCACTCATCAGCAGCCCGCACGCGCTGCTCGCACAATTAAAACAGATGGCGAGGAATCGTACGATTCCCGATGGCCTCGCGGAGAGCGTCGAGGAAGTCGTCGGCCGAATCCGGGTAACGGCGAAGTTGCAGGGTCTGGCGACGCTAGTAGACCGGCTGAGGGCGGAACAGCCCGAACGCTGGCGCGTAGTCGTGTTTACGACGCGCCGGGAAACGCAAACGACGATTGAAGCGTTTCTCGGAGAGCGTGGCGTCACTTGCGGTCTCATCAATGGAGACTCCGGCGAACGCAATCAGCGAACGATCACCAAATTCAAGAAACAGGTGCCGGAAATACATGCAATTGTTTCGACCGAAGCTGGCTCGGAAGGTGTCAATCTTCAAGCTGCAAATGTGGTGGTGAACTTCGACCTTCCTTGGAATCCCATGATTGTTGAACAGCGGATCGGTAGGGTTCAGCGGTTAGCGTCAGAACATGCAAGCGTCTGCATTTTCAATATCATCCTGCGTGGGACCTTCGAGGAATACATTGTCGGACGACTGATGGAAAAGCTGCAGATGGCGTCCCACGCAATTGGCGACATTGAGGCCATTCTCCAAGCTTCCGGTGTGGATGATGATGACGAAGACGCCACTGCCGACGGGACCGCTTTCGTAGAGAAAATACGTGAATTGGTGATCGCTTCTTTGGCTGGCAAGAATGTCGAGACAGCGACGCGCCTGGCAGAGAAAAGTATTACCGACGCCAAGGTAGAACTCGATAGCCAAGAGAAAAACATCAACGCGATGCTCGGCGGAATGGACGAAGGTCGCGACACGATTCCGTATCCCGACCTGCCACGTGCCACGAAATCGATGGAGCCAGATGCTTTCGTTCTTGCAGCACTCAAAAGTCTTGGAACTGAGTTCACTCCGGAATCCGAAGGAGTTTACGCTAGCGAGCGCGACGGAAAGATCGATCGGATCTGTTTTGACGAAGCGCACGCGACGAATGCCGTTCTCTACCGGCCGGGTACACCGGCGTTCAGTCGACTCACGACTCGAATCGCTGGTATCCCATTCCACCGCGTACAGGATGTAGATGAAAAAGCAGCGGCCCACGCAGAAGGGATGGCCAGGGAATGGATTGGAAGTTTCTTTGACAATTTCCGAGGTGCGCAGGTCCAGGCTGTAGACCGATCATTCGCAGGGACCGCAGAAGTGAGAGTTCGGGCCACGGTCGGCCATGACAGTTACGAGCGACTGGTGGATGTGGTGATTCCTCCCGGTGAGCACTGGATACCCGCGGGGGTAACTGGAGCGAGCCCCATAACTGACCCACTCAAGAATCCGGAGGCCATTGGTCTCGATCCGGTCGTCGTCATACAGAAGGCGATGCAAGACGAGGGTGTGGCCGAATTCTGTCGTTTCTACTTGGAGCGTCGGAAACAGGAGCTCGAAGCGGCGGGCACGGATGCACGCAAGAGAAAAAAGATTGAAGACGATTTTACGCCGCAGCTCGAAGCGTTCCTGGTCGGGTTAGAGGGAACAGTCCAAAGAAGACTGGAGGTCAGCGGAACGTTCGACTTTGGATCGGGGCCGACGTACGAGACAGTCATCGCTGTCATTCCGGCAGAGAACCGAGTGGTTCGTTCGCCGGAGCTGTCGCGATGTTCTCGAACGCAGAAATTAGCTCCTCTCGACTGCTTAGGACGGTGCGAGATAAGCGGCGTACCAGCATTGAAGCATCTGTTCGAGAAATCTGAGGTGAGTGGCCGAATGGCGCTACCGGAGTTTATGGAACGGTGCACGGCGACAGGCAAGCGTGCCCTGCGTGATGAGCTAGAAGAATCGGCGATTACGAAACAAAAGGTCAGCAAATCCTTTCTCAAGACTTCAGGACTGACGGGGAAACGAGCAGAGCCACAATACTTTCAAAAGTGTGAGTTCACAGGGATTGAGGCGCTCGACAGCGAGCTCGCAACGAGCCAAGTATCTGGTAAGAAGTATCGTGCCGATCGCCAACAACGATCGATTGTCAGTGGAAAAACAGGATACACGGACGAATTTGCTGTGTGCTCCGAAACACTCAGTGCGCTCCTGCCCGAAGAAGGCGAAAAGTGCGAGGTGACAGGCAAACTCGTGGTCCCCCGGATATTGGAACGATGTGAGGTAAGCAGCAAACGAGTGTTGCCGCGCGAACTCGAAAAATCGGTAGCTACGGGCAAGAAAGCGCTAAAGCAGTTTTTTGTTTCGAGCAGTATTTCTGGCGCGCGATTCCTGCCGGGCGAGGGTATCGTGTCGGCAGCAGGAAAGCATTGCCTCGAAAAGGAAGCCAAGGTATGTGCCTGGAGCTCCCGGAACTGCCATCCCGACGACTTGCGGACGTGCCAGCTTACGCGCGTGGAAGCGCACTTCGAATACATGACGAGCAACGGAGGAATTCGGCTGGAACCGCTACTAAACCTCTTGAATGGTGTTAGGAGAAAATCGGACAAACAAGAGCTATGGCCGAGGATCGTTGAGGATATTTCGCGAATCCTGGATGGGCGGTCGCAGATCGAGGCAGCAGCGTCGTCGCCCGGTGGAGATCATCTAGCGGTATCTCTTGAAACGAAGAGTTGGCTAGGTCTGAGGACGCGTCAGGCAGGTTTCCTATACTCGGTTCGGGATCGGGTACCAGTTGGCAGGGTCGTGCTGGGCAAACGCGAGACGGAAGGCTGGGAGCTCGAAAAAGTGTTGTGAAATTTGGTACAGAATCAGGAATGAAAGAGAGATGCTTCAACGCTCGAAGTTGCTCGCGGTATCTTAACAGATTGAACAGTCCTGTCCCAGTTGGGATAAAAAACAGCAAGCGAGAGAAATTTTTCCAGCGAGAAAGATTTTTTATGGCCCTACCCGAGCTTCCTTTTTGGCCGGTCGAAAAGTAAGGATGGTAAACCTTTCTCGGATTCCACACCTGCTCGCTTGAGGATTTCGCCCTCTACTCAATTGCTTGGAACCAGTCAGCGATCAAGACTAGCGGATTGCGTAACGGCACGTCAGGATTATCCGTAACGGAATCAATGGTGTGCATAAGGCGTTGCAAGGTCGTTGCAAGCTAGGGGCTAGGAGTCGTGGAAGAAACCGTACTCCTTGCAGTTGTGTTGCGTTCAAGTATGCTGTCTATAAACCTAGACGGAGGGATAGCGTTGGGGAAACTAAGCCCGATGGCCATCACGGCGCAAATCGCTGCGCCCCGAGAGCCATGCCGCATTCTTTCCTTGGACGGCGGTGGTGCAAAAGGATTTTACAGCTTGGGTGTGCTGGCCCAAGTAGAAGCTCTGCTGGACAAGGAGCCGCTTTCCAATCACTTCGACCTAATATTCGGCACCAGCACCGGTGCCATTATCGCTGCTTTGTTGTCGCTCGGCTATAAAGTCGCGGACATTCTCGAAGTCTACAAGCAGCACGTTCCGACAGTCATGAACAACAACACTGCTGGTGGAAGGACCAAAGCTCTCGCTAGGCTCGTGACGGAGGTCTTCGGCGATAAGGATTTCAGCCACATCAAGACTGGCGTTGGAATCGTCGCTACGCACTGGCACTTGCAGAAACCGATGATTTTCAAATCCAGCGTTGCTCAGGCGCATGGTCGTGAAAAGAGTTTCATCCCCGGCTTCGGATGCACGATTGGGCAAGCCGTTCAAGCCTCATGCTCGGCGTATCCATATTTTGAACGGTTCACCATCACCACAGGTCAGGGCGTCACGGCTGAGCTATTTGACGGCGGCTATTGCGCAAACAACCCGACGCTTTACGCGATCGCGGATGCTGTAAAAGCATACAAGAGGGACCACGCCGATCTAAGGGTGCTGAGCGTTGGGGTCGGCATGTATCCGGAACCCAAGCATTGGGTCACGCCGAAATATATGGTGTCTTGGCTCGCTAAAGCCTGCTTGGGGTTCACTGGACTCCAGCTTTTGCAGAAAACTCTCGACGTGAACACGCTCTCAATGGAACAGCTTCGCTCCATTCTGTTCAATGACATCCAAACGGTGCGCATCAGCGATACCTTCCAGCAGCCTGAGATGGCGACCGATTTGTTGGAAGCCGATCTGCAGAAACTGAGCCTCCTTTATCAGCGAGGCTGGGAATCCTACGCGGCGCACGAGCAAAAAGTGAAAGAGCTATTCGTTTAAAAACGAAATGGACCAATGATTCCTCTTGCGCAGCTGATAACGTGGTCCAGTCAGGGTGCCATCGCGACTTCCAGAGATACTTATGCGACGGTCAAGGCGGCTCTGGAGGATGCGAACGCAAATTACACGGATTGGAATTTTAAGGTATTTCTGCAAGGTTCGTACGGAAACGACACGAATATCTGGGCGGAAAGCGATGTTGATGTGGTGATCCGCTACGACGGTGCTTACTATCACGACATTGAAGAACGGCCCCTAGATGAAAAAATGGCGTACTATGCAGCCTTTCCCAACAAAGGAACCTATTCTTACGCCGATTTCAAGGAGCACGCCCGACTCGCATTGGTCTCCGCTTTTGAAAAGTCCGTCAAGCCCGGCACCAAGGCGATCCGTATCGAGGCAAGCGGCAGCCGAAGAAAAGCAGACGTGATCGTCGCCTTCCAATACAGGCGCTACTATAAATTCAAATCAATCTACGACGAAAATCATGTCACGGGAATGTGTTTCTACCTCTCGGACGGCACCCAAGTTGCGAACTACCCGAACCAGCACTCGCAAAACCTAACAACGAAGCACCAAGCTACGGGCAACAAGTTCAAGCCGATGATCCGAATCTTCAAGAACTTGCGCTCGAAGGTGATTGAGGACGGGCTGATCGCAGAAGGGACCGCTCCTTCCTACTACATCGAAGGCTTACTCTACAACGTGCCGGATGATCGGTTCGCGGGCGACTATCAGGACGTCACCCTCAACATCCTTAAATGGCTTTACGACACTCCGGATCGCACGGAGTTCGTGTGCGCGAACAACCAGTACTATCTGCTGAGGGACAACAGCCAGACCTGCTGGGCATGCGCGGATGGGGCGAATTTCATCAACGCAGCGATCAAGCTGTGGAATAAGTGGTAGATAGCTCTCGGGACAATTCGCTAGTAAAAGGTCAGAACGCCGCTAATCAAAGTTGAAAAAGCTCTTACCCTTCTTTCTTCCTGCCGCGCTTCACGCTCGCTAGAGCTTTTCGCGCCGTTGCGATGTCTCTCTCGGTCCAAAGGCGAACGCTTACGCCACCGACTTTTCGCAACGGGGGCGCTTTGAATGTTTTGGCCGAGACATGGCGTTGCAGAGTCAGAATCGTAACGCCTAATTTCTTAGCGGCCTCGCGGGTAGAATAGCCAATTCTCATGCATAGACCTGTATCACTATACCGGAAGTCGCGTCAATTCCCTCATGGGAGGCTCCGAGAAAAAATGTTCCTTGTGCGTTGCAAACTACGTTGCAAGATCGGCTTCCGAGCATGTCCGAATGACGCCGAAAAGGGCATACGGGGACATCCGGAAAGAAAACCACTTAGAGTGAAAATATCCATTTCGTAATCGGCAGGTCGGCGGTTCAAGTCCGCCTCTCGGCTCCACCCTTCTCCCCTACCACTAACGGCGTCCGGCAGCCTTACCCGCACTATTTCAGCCCGAACTTCACTCCGCGTGAACGTACTCGCCCTTCGTCTACGCAATGCCTATTGGTTCCAGACTGTCTTGATGTTGGTGAATTCGCGGATTCCGTAAATGCCCAATTCGCGGCCGATCCCGGAGCGTTTCGTACCGCCGAAGGGAACTCGCGGATCGGACATCACCATGCGATTGATGAAGACCATACCGGCTTCAATGCCGTTAATGAACTGTTCCTGCTCGCTCTTGTCGGTTGTCCATGCGCTGGCGCCAAGCCCGAACGGCGTGGCGTTAGCGATGCGGATCGCGTCATGAATATCTTTAGCGCGGAACAG
Organism: Candidatus Acidiferrales bacterium; assembly: GCA_049693615.1. GTDB lineage: Bacteria > Acidobacteriota > Terriglobia > Acidiferrales > UBA7541 > Palsa-295. Next base: position 131,234 of record JBAVQB010000037.1, read on the forward strand.
GGAAGCGACCGGACCGAAAAGCTCGTCACAAGCTGCCGGTGATCCATCGGGAATGTTGGTAAGCACGGTGGGCGCGTAGAAATTTCCCGGGCGCTTCAGCGGTTTGCCTCCGGTCAACAATTTTGCACCGGCCTTGATGGTTCTTTGTACGTCCGCGTCCAGAGTGGTGACGCCATCAGCCGTAGCCAGCGGCCCTAGTTCTGTGCTCTCGTCAAACGGGTCGCCGATTTTCAGCGCTTCCATTTTTTCAACGAAAAGCTTTTCGAATTCATCGGCGATGCGTTGGTCCACGATGAAACGCTTTGCGGCGATGCAGGATTGCCCGTTATTTTGCACACGTGCTTTCACCGCGGTTGCAACCGCATCCTTAAGATTTGCGCTGGGCATCACAATAAAAGGATCGCTGCCTCCCAGCTCCAGCACCACTTTCTTCACTTGTTTTGAAGCAGCGACCGCAACCTGAATTCCGGCGCCTTCGCTTCCGGTCAGCGTCGCGGCGGCGATTCGGTGATCGGCAATAATCCCGGCGACTTTGTCGGAGCCTATAAGCAACGTTTGAAAAGCTCCTTCCGGAAAACCGGCGCGTAACAGGATTTCTTCAATCAGCAAAGCAGATTGGGGCACGTTCGAGGCGTGCTTCAAAAGGCCCATATTGCCCGCCATCATCGCCGGCGCTGCAAAACGAAATACCTGCCAGAAAGGAAAATTCCAGGGCATCACCGCGAGCACCACGCCCAATGGCTGAAAACGTATGAAGCTCCGCGTGGCCGGCGTTTTAATTACTTCATCTTCCAGAAAACCTGCGCCATGTTCGGCGTAATATCGGCAACCAACCGCGCACTTGGCGGCTTCTTCCACTGCGGCGCGAAATGGCTTGCCCATTTCCAGCGTCATCACACGGCCAAATTTCTCCTTCTCGTTTTCAAGAATCTCTGCCGCTCGCACAAGCATTTCCGCCCGCTTCGAATGCGGAACCTTCTTGTACGACTGAAATGTTTCTGTCGCCAGCTGAATTTTCTTCTCGATTTGCGCTTCGGTCAAAGCCTCGAAGGATTTTACGAGTTCGCCGGTGGCAGGATTGATCGTCGCAATAGCCATCTTTCTTCCTTCTTTATGGACTCTGTTTCAGGACTCGAAGAACGGCCATTGCTGGCCGGAAAGCAAGATTCCATTGGTTCAATGAGACTACCACATCATCATTTAAACCGCAGTTCTCTCATGGATTGGATGCGTGGCGGGGGAAATCGATTTTTGCGCTGAGCTTCCGAAGGATGATTCACCTTGGACAGCCGTCCCAACTCCTGAAGCTTGCGGTGCGCTTCCTCCCACGATGGAGGTTCGGGCGATTCCTGAGTCCAATGAGCCACCGCGGCTTCGTCGCACCACTCCATCAAACGTCGCATCACTTGACCGTGAGGTCCGGAAAGCATGAAGCGCTTCATGGACTGTTCGTCATTCCATACGGTGCGAGTCCAAAATGTATTCCGAGCCTCCCGCAGCAACGAAACCGATAGCACGCCTTCCGCTGATTTGGCTTGCCGCGCCGAGCGGATTGCCTGAACGAAGAAAAAAGGAAAATAGCGCCAGGATCTTACGCGAAGCCTTGTAAGCGATACGAAGAATCCGTTCATGCGCAGGTACTGTTACCTCCAGCGTTGCTTGAGCATCTCAACTTATAGTAGTTACGTTGACGGCGAGGAATATTTTTCAGCATGCGGCACTTTCTATACGCTCTCGAACGGACGGCAAATGTAACTCGCTTAAATGAATGAGCTTAGAAGGGCGCGTTTGGCATGGTTTCTGCACTTAGCCTAGATTGCGTAGTGGGGTTTCGGCATGACGAATCCTATATCGCGACCCGCGACTTAACAAAAATCACAAATCCCAATTCGATTGAGGGGCGTAGTGAGATTAAGCCTTCGTTTAATCTTATTTCTCGTGGTTGGTATCACGCTGGTCACTTTCCTGGTCGCAAGAAGTCAGGTGCGCGGGGAGAAGCGCGGCCTTCGCGCTGACTTGGAGCGTCGCGCGGGAATCCTCGCGGAAAGCCTGCAAGAAATCATTGAGCCTGCGCTGGAGCGCGGTTCGCGCGATCAGCTCCGGCGAATCGTCGATCGATTCGGCAATAGAGAACGCCTGGCAGGTGTAGTTGTTTACGACCCGCAAGGTAACGTGATCGCAGATACGCCTACACTTGCTTCTCTCTTTAAGGAGCCGCCGGTTCCCATTAAAGAGCTCGACGCGGGACAGCAGGGATACAGCAAGTTCTTCGACAATGACGGCAAGTCGATGGCAATTCACGGATACTTCCTGCCGTTGCACAGCAAATCTTCTTCCGTAATCGGGTACCTTGGAATTTTTCATGATGCAAGTTACATTGAAGCCCAAAGCATTCGTATTTGGCGGGAAGCTCTTTGGCACGTAGTGGCGCAGGTGCTCCTGGTCGTCTTGATCACCGTATTGATTATCCGCTGGACAATCATTCTGCCAATTTCCAGAACCGCTCAATGGATGAAAGACGTTCGCGCGGGGCGCAATGTGACGCCGCCTGCCATGCCTAAAGGTGATTTCCTGGAACCCTTCGCGAAGGAAGTACAAAATTTAACGGAAAGCTTGGTGGAAGCCAGAGCCGCAGCGGAGCAAGAAGCCCGTTTGCGCGAAACCGGCGAATCGCTGTGGACGCCTGAACGTTTGCGCGTCAGCATTCAAAAGAAAGCGCTGCAAAATACTTTATTCGTCGTATCGAACCGCGAACCGTACATGCACGTGCACAAAGGCAAAGCCGTCGAGATGATTATTCCTGCCAGCGGCTTGGTCACTGCGCTCGAACCGATTCTTCGCGCCTGCGATGGCGAGTGGATCGCTTCCGGCTCCGGCGATGCCGACCGCGAGATAGTGGACGAAGACGACCGCCTTCGCGTGCCTCCCGACAAGCCGGAATATACGCTGAAGCGCGTGTTCCTCACTAAAGAAGAAGAGGAGGGCCATTACTACGGTTTTTCCAATGAAGGTCTTTGGCCTCTTTGCCATATCGCGCACACACGCCCGATCTTTCGGACGTCGGATTGGCAAGCCTATCAGGATGCGAATCGCAAATTTGCGGATGCTACGCTGGCCGAAATGGAGGGCGTGGAAAAACCTTTGGTCCTGGTGCAGGACTATCATTTCGCGCTTCTCCCGCGGATGCTCAAAGAAGCGCGTCCCGACGCACGCATCGCGATTTTCTGGCATATCCCGTGGCCCAATCCGCAAGCTTTTGGAATCTGTCCGTGGCAGCGGGAACTTCTTGACGGCCTGCTGGGCGCCGACCTGATTGGCTTTCACATTCAAGCGCACTGCAACAATTTCCTGGAGACCGTGGACTCCGCCGTGGAATCGCGCGTGGAATGGGAACGTTTTGCGGTGAAACGCCACGGCCACATGACGCTGGTCCGTCCATTTCCCATCAGCGTCGATTTCCGCGAGAAATCCACGGAGCCTAAAGCCCGGATTTCGCCTTACGTCCTTCGCGCCTCACTGCTGAAAAAATTGGGCATTGAAGCTAACTTTTTGGGTGTCGGCGTAGATCGCATCGATTACACGAAAGGAATCGTAGAGCGCTTCCGGGGGATCGAACGCTTCCTGCAAAAGTATCCGGGGTATGTTGGCAAGTTCACATTCGTGCAAATTGGAGCGCCCAGCCGCACGCACATTCCACGCTATCATGAGTTCCTGGAGGAGGTGGAAGCCGAAGCCGCGCGCGTGAACTCGGTTTTCCAGACTGCGAACTGGAAACCCATCGCGATGCTTACACGGCACCATGGTCACGACGAGATTCGCCCCTACTATCAAGCCGCCGATCTCTGCATGGTGACTTCACTCCACGACGGCATGAACCTGGTGGCTAAGGAATATATTGCCGCGCGCGAAGATGAACAAGGCGCGCTCATCCTCAGCCAATTCACCGGAGCGAGCCGCGAACTGCGCGATGCCATCATCGTGAATCCCTATGATGTGGAACAAGTGGGTGAAGCGATTCGTTCAGCGCTCGAAATGGATGCCGAAGAACGCCATGTCCGCATGGTACAGATGCGGCGCGTAGTGAAAGAAAATAATATCTACCGTTGGGCGGGAAGCTTGATTACGGAACTTTCCGAAATCCGAGTCGGCGATAATGAATCGAGCATTGAGCCTTCGGACTCGCTCAAGTCTCCTGAATCAGGACCCAATCACCGCAGTGTTCACCTCAGCGTGGTGCCGCCTAGAACCAGTGTCGGGGGACAAGATTAGCGCTTCGAGAAATCCCGCTCAGCCTTCCGAGGAAATCGCACCCGCGGGCCAGCGCCGTGCGAACGCAAACCATTTTCCGGGCCATCTATTCCGCAATTGGCGGGAGTTCAAAACGCGTCTTAACGCCGCGAAAGGGTGTGCGCTATTCCTTGACCTCGACGGTACCCTCGTGCCGTTGCGTCCGCGACCTGCTGATGTCCAACTCTCCAGACAGACCAAGAGAATTCTCAATCTTCTTAGAACTCATACGAATTTGCACCTGGCCTTCGTGAGCGGCCGCCAACTGAGAGTCTTGAGGAACATCATCGACATGGAGAAAGTGCATTACGTTGGCCTGCACGGAGCAGAATGCGAAAACAAAACCGTGCATATGAGCGAAGAAAGCGTACGCGCTCTTTCCGCGGCCAAGCGCGCCGCTAAAAAGCAGCTTCAGGGATTCGGTGGAATTTGGATAGAAGATAAAGGTCTGAGCTTTGCGGTGCATTACTGGAAGGCGAAGCCGGCTATTGTTCGAGCAGCGGAACTGGCCTTAAATCAAATACTCGCTCCAATCCTGGGAAACCTCCACATTCTTAAAGGAAATAAAGTTTGGGAAGTGTTGCCAAAGGAAATTCCGGGAAAGGGCGTAGCGGTCCGCTCATTGTTGAATGGATTGCCCAAAAACACATTGGGAATTTACGTGGGCGACGACGTCACCGATGAAACAGCCTTCGCCGCTCTGAGCGACCAGATCACCGTGAAGGTTGGCAGAACGCACGGTACTCAGGCCCGTTTTTATGTGCGCAATCCGGCGGAAGTTCACCGTTTTCTAAAGCACCTCGAAACGCTGTTTTCGTGAGAATTAAAGATTTCACTTTTTTGTGCCACTGAAACAAAAGCAAAAGGTCTGCTCAGGTCATTTGTGTGGGGAATTTCCCCGAATTATGTAATTCCATTGAACTTCGCGTATGATAGCTGGGAATTGCCCGTGTTTCGGACCGGAAAGGCCTCTCATGAATCACCGGTTCACCATAGGTGTCGAAGAAGAGTTTCAAATCGTTGATCCCGCCACTGGAGAATTGCGTTCGCATGTAAGCGAGCTCGTGGCTGCCACCTCCCCGGGGTTGGGTGAGCAAGTGAAGCCCGAGATGCACCAATCGATCGTCGAGATTGGCACCAAAATATGCGGCGATGTCGAGGAATTAGCCACCGACATGCGTCGCACTCGCGGCGAACTCGTCCGCGCTGCGGAAAAAGTCAGCTTGCAAGTGGCCGCCGCCGGAACGCACCCGTTTTCCAGTTGGATCGACCAGGTTATCTCGCCGGGAGAACGCTATCAAAATATCGTCGAAGAACTGCAGCAACTGGCACGTTCACTGCTGATTTTCGGTATGCACGTGCACGTGGCCGTGCCGGATCGCACCACCATGATCGATTTGATGAACATGGCGCGCTATTTTCTGCCGCATCTTTTGGCGCTATCCACTAGTTCGCCCTTTTGGATGGGGCGCGATACCGGTTTGAAGTCGTTTCGCACTACGGTATTTCGGCGTTTTCCTCGAACAGGCATTCCCGATCATTTCACCTCGTGGAGCGAGTACGAAGATTACGTTAACTTGCTGGTTCGGTTGCACTGCATCGACAACGCCAAGAAAATTTGGTGGGACGTTCGCCCGCACCCCACATTTGGCACGCTCGAGTTTCGCGTGTTCGACGTTGCCACGCGTATCGACGAAGCGATTGCCATCGCGGCTTTGACCCAAGCCATCGTGGTGAAGCTGCATCGTCTGTACACTCGCAACATGGGCTTCCGCATGTATCCCCGGGCCTTAATCGAAGAAAATAAATGGCGCGCCGCACGCTGGGGAGTGGAAGGCAAGCTCATCGATTTCGGCAAGCAAGCCGAAGTGCCCATGCGGGAATTGGGCGAGGAACTATTGGAATTCACCGACGATGTTGCCGGCGATCTGGGAAGCCGTGCCGCGCTGGAACCCATTCAAAGGATTCTGCGCGAGGGCACCAGCGCGGAGCGTCAGTTACGCGTTTTCAAAGAAACAGGCGATCTGAAAGAAGTGGTGAAACTTATTGTAGCGGACACACGCGCCGGAGTGACGCAGCAAGCGTCCTCCGCGTAAAGACGCAAGCTGAGCGTAACGACATGGCTTGGAAAAAAGCAATTTTGCCGAGCAGCCGAAGTTCAGAAGAGCGGGAAACTCCGCCGAAACCAAAACGCCCCCCCACCCGGAAAGGAACAGACACCATGAAAATTGGACTTCTTTGCGGCCGCGAATACAGTTTTCCGCCGGCCTTCCTTCAAAAAGTAAATGAGCTCGGCAAGCGCGACGATATCACGGCGGAATTCGCGCATTTGGGCGGAGTCCGCATGGGCGAGCCCGCCGAATATCGCGTAATCGTGGACCGCATCTCTCATGAAGTGGAATTTTATCGCGCTTACCTGAAGCACTCCGTGCTGCAAGGCACCTACGTGATTAACAATCCGTTCTGGTGGACAGCCGACGATAAATTCTTCAATTATGCTGTTGCATCAAAGCTCGGCATCGCCATTCCAAAAACAATACTTTTGCCGCAGAAATCCTATCCTTCGGATGTGGATATCAATTCTGAATCTCTGCGGAATTTAAAGTATCCAATCGATTGGGACGGTTTGCTCGATACGGTTGGGCGCCCGGCCATTCTGAAGCCGTATTCGGGCGGAGGATGGAAGCACGTTTATAAGGTAAATAATAAGGAAGAATTGCTGGCGGCGTACGACGGCACTGGCCCGTATTGCATGACCTTGCAGGAATTTATTGATTTCGACAAATACGTGCGCTGCTTTACCTTTGGCAAAATGGATATCTTACCCGTGGCTTATGATCCCAAAGAGCGCCGCTATCTCGTGGACCACAATTATCTTTCGCCCGAGCTTGGCGAGCGGGTTGTGCGCGACGCGCAGACCATCAACCAAGCATTGGGATACGAGATGAACACCATCGAATTTGCGGTCAAGCAAGGTGTGCCGTACGCCATCGACTTCCTGAATCCGGCGCCGGATTTTGAGCGCGACCGTATCACTGAATTTTATTTCGAGCATGTGGTGGATCGCATGGCTCGTCTCGTGATCGATCGCGCGCTCCACGGCTCGCAAGCAAATACCTGGCCGCGCTGGGAAGAAATGCTCGGAATCGGCGGAGCCAGCGGTTTCACCGGCGCGCCGGAGAAGGGGCGCGCGGGAGCGAAATCTGCGTGAGCGGCGCGGCACGAGCATCGCACACGGACGCTACTCCCGCGCAGTTGTGGCACGGCTTGCTACGCCCGGAGGTGGAATTCACTCCGGAATTTTCGGCCGAGCTAAACGCGCGCATGCGCGCGAACAAGCTCACTTTCGGGGACCGCGTGCATTGCCCGTTTCTTAGGCCTTTTTTCCTCTCGTCCCAGGACGAAAATCGCGTGCGCGAAGTTGCAGAACTGATTGCGCAACTCGGCGAACGCGTGGTGCAGCAGGCTCTCGGCAATCCGGCATTACTCGCGCAGCTAGCTCTTACTCCCGAAGAAGAACGTCTCGTACGCATTTCGCCGCGCTACAACACAGCCAGCACGGCGTCCCGGCTCGATGCTTTTCTGCTCCCGGAGTCTTTGCAATTCGCTGAATACAACGCCGAATCTCCCGCCGGCCCGGGTTACGCCGAAACATTGGCCGGTGTTTTTCGCGCCTTGCCTGTAATGGAACGATTCGCCGAGCATTTCACCGTTCGCCAATTTCCGCTAATGGAGCTTTTGCTCGCGGCTTTGCTGGAAAGTTATCGCGAATGGGGCGGCACTGCGTCTCCTCCGGTAATCGCGATTGTGGATTGGCGTGACGTTCCCACCTGGAGCGAGTTCGAAATCCTGCAGGCTCGTTTCGAAAAGGCTGGAGTGCCCACGATGATCTGCACTCCTTCGGATCTTGAATTTGACAGCACCAAGCTCATGTGCCGCGGGCGCCGCATCGATCTGGTCTATCGCCGCGTTTTGCTCAATGACATTCTGGCCCATCCCGCCGAATGCGAAGCTTTGGTAAAGGCGTATCAAGCTGGCGCGGTCTGCGTCGCCAATGCCCTCACCTGCAAGATTCCTCACAAAAAAGCATTCTTCTCGATTCTCACCGACGAGAGGAACGCAGCGCTCTTCAACGCGAGCGAGCGAGCTGTAATCCGCCGCCACATTCCCTGGACGCGCCTTCTTGCGGACGTGCAGACCAGCCGCAATGGCCAATCGTTCGGCTTGCTCGATTACGTGCGCAAGAGCAGAGAGAATTTTGTGCTAAAGCCCAATGACGAATACGGCGGCACTGGCGTCACTCTAGGCTGGGAAATTAATGACAGTCAATGGGAAGCAGCTCTCCAGCAAGCTCTCGCTGATCCCACCCGCGCGTGGGTGGTGCAGGAACGCATCGCCGTCCGCCGCGAGATTTTTCCCATGCAAACCGCCGACGGCGTCGAAATGCGCGACATGCTCGTGGACTTCGCTCCGTATTTATTCCGTGGAAAGATGGCAGGCTGCCTGACGCGCCTGAGCGCTACCGGTTTGGCCAACGTCACCTCTGGCGGCGGCCAGGTTCCTTCGTTCGTGGTTGACCCGCGCTGATGAATACCGGGTTTTCGTACATACACGCTTATCTCCGTGGCAAAAAATGACGGGCAAATTTACAATAAACGGATGACCTTTGGATCTTTAAATCCTGAGTTGATGCCCGGCGCGCGCAACGCCATCGATACTTGCCTTGCCATCCAGCCCAACGAACGCGTCACACTCATCGCCGACCGGGCGAGCGCGTCCGTAGCGGCGAGCCTTGCGAAGGCGCTCGCCGAACGCGGCGCAATCTGCGAGCCATTTCTGCTCGAAGATCTTGCTTCTCGACCTTTGGCTCGCGCTCCGCAACAAGTGCTTGATTCGCTTGGCCGCAATGACGCCGGAATTCTTTGCATGCAGCCAATGACGGGAGAACTTGCTGCGCGCAAAGACATCGTGGGAGTCGTCGAGCGCCGCCACATTCGTTACGCGCATATGGTCGGCGTGACTCCCGAAATTATGCAGCAGGGAATGCGTGCCGATTACACCATGGTTGACAAGCTCAGCGAGCGCTTGCTGCAACGCATGCACAGCGCGCGTTCTCTTACCGTACGCACCGATGCCGGCACATCTCTCGTCGCCAGCTTTGACGCTGCGCTTGATTGGGTGAAAACCAGCGGACTGATCAACCGCCGCTACTGGTCCAATCTTCCCGCGGGCGAAGTTTTTACCACACCCGCAAAAGTGGACGGCACGTTTGTTTGCGACGGCACCGCCGGCGATCACTTCTGCGGAAAATACGGTGACTTGCAAAAAACGCCTCTCGCGCTCGAAATAAAAGGCGGACGCCTCGTTTCCGCGAAGTGCGCGCGCAAGGATTTGGAAGAAGAATTCTGGAAATATTGTCACACGGATGAAAACAGCGACCGCGTCGGCGAACTCGCCTTTGGAACCAATCTTAGCCTCTCCGACATGATCGGCGTTTTGCTACAAGACGAAAAGCTGCCCGGCGTGCACCTCGCTTTCGGCGATCCCTACGGCAGCCAAACGCACGCAGCTTGGAGTTCGCGGACGCATGTGGACGTTCTGGCGCGCAATTGCAACGTGTGGATTGACGAAGAACAGGTGATTGCGAAGGGACGCTACTTGCTCGACCGCCTCGGCCTGGCCTGAACGCCTTAAAATAATCTCGTAATGTATTCCCACATTTGATGTTTCCAGTATGGCCAGTCGTGCCCGCCCTGCGGGCCCCAATCATCCAGATGATGCCGAATTCCTTTCGCCGCTAAAATTGCCGACAGGCGGTAGGATGGTCCGCTGTTTTCCCACGGCCCGCTGCCCGTTGCGATATGAATGTCGCACTGCGAAAGCTGTGCTAGCACGTTTCCGTCCGAAAGATTCGAAAGATAATCCACCGGATTGTTGAAGTAAGTGTTGTCGTCGTACATTCCGTTCATGAAATTCTTGATGTCGTAAACGCCTGAAAGCGCGAAACATCGGCGCACCACGTCAGGGTGTTTGAATAGCGTGTTGGCCGCGTGATACGCGCCGAAAGACGCGCCCATGGTGGAAATCGCGATCTCGCGCGATTGGCAATTATCCTGGATGAAGGGAATCGCTTCGTATCGAACGTATGCGTCGAATTGCGCTTGCACCCAGCTGCGATGAAACGGATGCGCGCTCTTGTTGTAAAATCCCGCGGAATTCACGGAGTTGATGCTGAAAAACTTCACGCGCCCGGCGTCAATCAATGGCGACAAGCTTCCGATCAATCCCTGGCCTTCGAGTTCCCACTCATCGCCGGCGCTGGTGGGGAATCCCAGCAGCGGAGGCCCCCAGTGGCCGTAAACAACAATCCCCATGTCCAGTCCCAGACGATTCGAATACCAGCGATGATATTCCCGTTTCATGTCGCTCCCGTGGATGATTGCGGCTTGTTCCCGATTCGCGGTCGAGCGCGATATTATACGGCGTTTGAGCGCGCAGGATACGGGAAACTCTATGCATCCGATTTTCCGCTCTGCTATCCTACGGGGATGAAAAAAATGCTTCGCCGCCTCTTGCTTGTTCAGCAAAACGGTGCCCAGCTTTGATCGCAGAGTCCCAAGGACAATTACGCAAGCACGAAAAATATCGCTCGCGATTCCTTCCCCGCACGCGCGACCTGATCGTTTATCTTCCGCCCGGATACGACGAAAATTCGCCCTCGCGCTATCCGGTGCTCTACCTCCAAGACGGCCAAAATCTTTTCGACCCGGCAACATCTTTTATTCCCGGTATGGATTGGCACGTGAAGGACACTGCTGACCAACTGATCGCTCAAGGAGCTATTCACCCGCTAATAATTGTGGGCGTTTACAACACTGGCAAAGGGCGTCTTGGCGAGTACACGCCTTCGCGCGACAAAAAGATGGGCGGCGGGAAAGCCGATCGTTACGGCCGAATGCTGCTCGAAGAAATCAAGCCCTTCGTCGAATCTCAATATCGCACCATTGGCGGTCCAGCGAATACCGGCCTGGGCGGCTCCTCTCTTGGCGGCCTGCTCACAATTTATCTCGGCCTGCGCTTTCCTCAAGTTTTCGGCAAGCTAGCGGTACTTTCGCCTTCCGTTTGGTGGAACCGGGGCTGGATTCTGAACTTCGCCGCTCGCGTGAATTTGCAGAGCCGCCCGCGGATTTGGCTCGACGTCGGCACCAGGGAAGGCGGCCGCAGCGCCGATAACGTGCAGCGATTGTGTGGTGTTCTGGTCGAAAAAGGCTGGCGCGAAGGCCGCGATCTGCGCTTCGAAATAATTCCCGGCGCCGAGCATAACGAAGCCGCCTGGGCCCAGCGTGTCGCGCCGTTCCTGCAATTTCTCTTTCCCTCCGGCGAGAGCGCAGTATAATCCGCTCTCTTATTCATTTTGCTGAGCCGGTGTGATTCAGAGACACCCGAGGCCATCTTCTTTGTCCCCAGAGCGACCGCTAACTATTCTCTGCATCAGTTCATACGAAAAAGGCCAGGAGTTTCTCCGCTCCGCAAAAGATGCGGGCTGCCGCGTGCTTTTTCTCACTCTGGAAAAACTTCGCCACGCCAATTGGCCCAGCGACGCTATCGACGAAATGTTTTACATGCCGGAAGATCTTCCCACCGCCGACATTATTCGCGCGGTTAGCTTCATGGCCCGCACGCATCCGATCGACCGCATCGTGGCCCTCGACGAATTTGATATGGAAAACGTCGCAGCCCTTCGCGAGCATTTGCGCATCCCGGGAATGGGTCTTACCACCATGCGCTATTTTCGCGACAAGCTGGCCATGCGTGGACGCGCACGGGAATCTGGCATCCTGGTGCCGGAATTCATCCATGTTCTCAACTATGACAACCTGAAAGATTTCATGGCACGCGTGAAGCCGCCCTGGCTGCTGAAGCCACGCTCGCAGGCCTCCGGCATCGGCATGAAGAAAATCCACGCCCCTGCTGAGCTTTGGCCCTGGTTGGACCAACTCGGCGATCAACAATCCTTCTTCCTGCTGGAGCAATTTGTTCCGGGAGACGTTTTCCACGTCGATAGCATTGTTTCCGAGCGCAAAGTGGTCTTTGCCCAGGCGCACATGTATGGCAAGCCGCCTCTGGACGTGTCGCACGAGGGCGGCATTTTTACCACGCGCACTTTGCCCCGGAATTCCTCTGACTCCAAAGCCCTGCTGAAGCTGAACCGCACATTAATCGAAGTGCTGGGGCTCGTCCGCGGAGTCACACACGCCGAGTTTCTGCGCGCGCACGAAGACGGAAAAATCTATTTCATCGAGATTGCCGCACGCGTCGGCGGCGCTTATATCTCCGACGTGATTGAAGCTGCCACCGGCGTGAATCTATGGCGCGAGTGGGCGCGCATTGAAGTGGCAGGGGGCAAGACTCCCTACGTTTTGCCGAACTTGCGGCGGGACTACGCCGGAGTCGTGATTTCGCTGGCGCGGCAGGATAATCCCGACACTTCCAGCTACAACGATCCCGAAATCGTTGTGCGCGTTCCAAAGCACCATCACGCTGGATTCGTTGTTCGCTCGAACAAGCCGCAACGCATCGAGGAGTTATTGGATTCCTACACGAAACGCTTTCGCGAGGATTTTTACGCCACCGAGCCCGTTCCGGATAAACCCACCGCCTGATCGCATCGAGGCCTTTTTTTTAGCGCCGGCACCTTGCCGGCTCTTTAATGAATAATTTACGTGGCCGGTTCGGGGTTATTTCGGCGGCTTGCGTTCCATACCGTAAAAATCATCTGCGTTGATCGGTTTGCTCGCCAAGCCTAGCTGCAGAACTTGCAGATGGCTGCTACGATCGAACACTTTATCGGGGAAAAATCTCTTCACCACAATTCTCACTCCGCCAAACGCGATTCCCGAAATCACTGCGAACATGCAAATAACTCCGGTTCCGATAATCGTTCCCACGATCATGGCGCTGATGGGCGGCTCTCTGAATTGAAAGGTAGGTTCGTTCCAGGTAATTTCCGCGTCCGATTCCACCTGTTTTAATAAAGCGTCAGCTTCTGCCTTTGTCCGCGCTCCATAAACGAGCGCCAGAAGCGTCATAGAACGCTTCGCGAATAACGGGGAAGAATTCGGATCAAGATTTGCGGCGTTCACGTGAAAGTTCTTTTGCAACTCAGCAAGTTTCTTGGCTGCAGTCTGCGGAGTAGGGAAGTCCGCCAGCACCAACGTCACTTCGTGCCCTTCTGTTTTGTACCGCGCAGATTCCGCTTCGGCGCCCTGGGAAAAACCCAGCCAGTCGCCCGACGACACCGGCACAAATTGGTTCAACGTCACCGGGCCCAAAACGTAACGATCCGACCGCTCAATCATGCCCTTGGTCGGCATCTCATCCGGCAACGATGGCAGCGGCCCTTCTTCCGCGTGCGGTTTTATCGCGGCGACGAGCGCCTTCAAATCTTTTTCGCGTCTCGGAAGATCGGTCCCGCGAATGTCAAGCAGCAGATTCCCATCGAGGGCCAGCGCGCGCAAAGGTCCCACCGCGGAATGCTCACCGATCGAAGCATGAGGCAAATCGGCGCTTCGCATGTAAGAGAATAGACCGTAAGCGCCGCTCGGATCTTTCATCCGATACACTTGCACTCCCAGTGTTTCCGCCCCGCGCGTGTATTCGCACTGTTCCCCAGCCACGAACCCGTATTCCGCTAGAACATCATTCGGAGCGGAACTGGCCGTCTGCGAAACGAGCTGCGATGGCTGCGCCGGATTAAACGAGGTTTTTCCGTTGCAAGTCCATCCCGCAAACGAATCGGGAATCACGCCTTGAGCCGGCGTGGAAGTTGTCGCCAACAATAAAAGTGCTGAAACAAGACAGAGATACAGGTAATGGCGCATTCGCATGCCTAATTAGATGCCGGAATTCTACTTGGGGTTCCCGTCGGACGCCACCGTGGCAATATTTTCGCCGGCGCCCGCGGAGGAATCGGCAGCAGATGCGCCTGCGGCTGGTCTGGACGCTTTCACCGGTAGAGCACCGGCGCGATTGTCTGAAACAAGCTTCGATTTATCGTAGGAAAGGCTGTTCAGATTATCGAGATATGCTGCAATGCCCCGGTACAAGCCATCCGCAACGCGCTGGCGCTGGTCGCCCTTGCGCAGCAGCTTTTCGTCGCTGGGATTGCTGATAAACGAAATCTCCGAAAGGATGGAAGGCATGTTTGCGCCGATTAGAACGACAAAAGGCGCCTTCTTCACGCCGCGGTTCTTTTCACTTTGGCTCACCAGTTGCATCCGGCGCGTCAGCGAATCCTGCACGTCGCTCGCAAACTCCTTCGACTCCTCAATCTTCTCGTTACGCGCGATCTTCTTCACCAGGTCCTGCAAATCGTGCAACCCTTCCTGCGAAAGAGCATTTTCACGTGTGGCCACTTCCAGTGATTCTTCCGACGTCGCAAAGTTCAAATAATAAGTCTCGATTCCGCGCGCTTCATGATCGTGGCTCGAATTCGCGTGAATGGAAATAAACAGGTCTGCTTTCGCTTCATTGGCCATCGCAGTGCGTTGTTCGAGCGGAATAAACGTGTCGTCTTTGCGTGTGTAGATCACCTCTGCGCCAGGAAGCTTTTGCTCGATCAAATGTCCCAGCCGCAGCGCTACGTCGAGGCAAAGGTCTTTTTCCATCAAACCGTGCGGGCCGATCGTTCCGGTATCGTGTCCGCCGTGGCCGGGATCGATCACGATGCGCCCGATTTTCAGGCCAAGCGCGCGGGTTAGCGAATGCTGCCCGTCGCGAGTAGGTTTTGGTTCGGTCGGAGGTTTTAGCGCTGCTGCATTCGCATTGCCGCTCTTCGCTTTTACGGGCGTGCTTTTCTCCGCAGGCGAGGCCGCAAGTTTAGCCGCGAGTTTAGCGGTCGCGGCCTTGTTTGCCGTGGCGGCGGAGGGCTCACTCGAATTGTCCATCGATTTAGGATCAGCGTTCCCGGCATCTTCTTTGGCAGCCGATACGGGAACGGTGCTAGCCGGCGCATTCAAACCGTTTTTGGCTGTAGTGACGTTGGCATCATTCCGAACTTCGATCACCAGCCGGTACGGATTGGAGACCAGGTATGCCTTATAATCGCGCGCTCCATCCACATCAAGCACCAGTCGAACGACGCTCTCGCGGTTCTGTCCCAAACGCACGGATTTCAGAAGGCCATTCTGCACATCGATCGTTTTCTTCGACATCCCCGGGCCCAGGTTGGCCTTGTGCAGATCGAAATAGATTCGATCGGGAGAAGCGATGTGCGCCGACTCGAATTTGACGGTGTCTTCCAGCGTCACAACCACGCGCGTGAAATTATCCGCGTTCCAGGTTTTCACATCCGTCACGTGCGGCGTTCCATGGGAACTCTCGTGCGCCTCGACCACTTGCCCTTTCACTTCCGGCGCTTGGTTCCTGGCCTCTTCGCGGGAATCTGAAATTTCCTTTAATGCCTGGCGCGCATCAGCCGCTTTGTCCGACTTCGGAAAACGCTTTAGAAAATCCTTGAAAGCCACCTCCGCGGCTTCCGACTGGCCTAAATCGTCCTTTTGAATTTGCGCGATGGCAAAAATTGCGGCGGAGCGGTAACGCGTCTCGGGGTATTGCTTCAGCAGGAAATTATAGGTATCGATGGCCGACTGATAATATTTTTCGTCGAATTGCTGCGCCATTTGCTGGTACAGCTCGGCTTCCGCAATCAGCGCGGGCGTTACTTCTGCCGCCAGAGGTGTGATCAAATAGACTTTTTGGTACGCGGCCACGGTTTGCTTGTACAGCGCCAGCGTGCGATCCCGTTCAGGCTTTTCTTCCAACGCGGTGCGCATGCGCACGGCTCGTTCAAACTGGTCGCGCGCTTCGGCTCTTTTATCGGCGTAGGAAGGGCCGGCCAGCGACAGAAGTATTGCAAGCACTGGCAGAAAATACTTCATCGGCGTATGAAATTTGGCGGAAAACACTTGCGTCATTCGTTCGTGAAAATTACGCGGCCTTTGGCGTCCACTTCTTTCCGCACCGGAGCTTTTGGCGGGCTCCAGAGCGTCGAGTTGCGGCCTGACCCAGGCCGGAAGTATGCGTCAGTTACTTTTTGCACGTACTGTTGCGTCTCTCTGTAAGCCGGAACGCCCCCATGCAGGTCCACGGCGTGCTCGCCCGCATTGTAAGCGGCCAGCGACTTTGACAAATCGCCGTTGTAACGGTCCAACAGCGACTTCAAGTACGTCGTTCCACCCTCCACATTCTGCGCCGGATCGAACGAGTTGTTCACTCCAAAACGCTGCGCTGTTCCAGGAATCAGTTGCATCAAGCCAACCGCCCCTTTTCTTGAGACAGCTTGCGGATTCCATCCCGATTCCGTGGTGATTACCGCCTTCACCAGAGCGGGATCCACATCGTGCCGCGCAGCCGCGTCGCGCACGATCCGGTCCAGACGCTGATCTATAACACTGGTTGCCTGCCGCGGTTGCGCTGCACTGAAGCCCGGCGGCGGCAACGCTCCTGAAACATCCGGCGATGCCTCCGGATTCCGCGCGCGAAAATCCTGCGTTGGAGCGGAGGCAGGACTAATAGTACTCCCACGACGGGGTGCGGGGGAATCGGCATTCACGAAAATCAACTTGCCGTTATCCACGGTGGTGGTTATTTGGGCGCGCGCCGGCTGCGCCAAGGCAAACCAAACCCCGGCGACCAGGATGGCAGCGGCACGGTAGTAGTTGCGGTGCATTTGTATGGTTCCTCGTTCGCTAAACGCGTTGCGAGTACCGAACGCTTGCTAACTCAACAGCTCGATTGCAGCCGGACTGGCTGCAACGTCGACCGAGCGCGACAACCTTGCCAGGGGAAGGCAGAGTCTTGTTGCCCGAATCCAAATTCACAGCGCCGACCCGGGACATCAGGCCGACTCGACACGTGATTGAGCCTCGGTCGCTAACTGCGGACCGGCAAAACCCTAGAGACACAAATTCTCGGCATTGCAGAACCGCCCGCCGAAAAAAGGAAGCCCAATGCGGGC
The DNA here is from genome assembly GCA_049693615.1 of Candidatus Acidiferrales bacterium. GTDB lineage: Bacteria > Acidobacteriota > Terriglobia > Acidiferrales > UBA7541 > Palsa-295. The sequence goes on from JBAVQB010000037.1 coordinate 148,539, forward strand.
ATAAAGCTCTGGCACTATTGGAATTATAACAAGCGGTCGAGGAGGGGGTATACCTGGCCGAGAGCGTTTTCTATGCCGGATGTGTCTTTTCCGCCAGCCTCTGCCAAATCGGGACGGCCACCGCCGGAACCGCCTACATACTTGGCCAGCTCCTGCACTACTTTCCCGGCGTGCACGCGACCGGTCAGGTCCTTTGTAACTCCTGTGATTAGAGCCACTTTGCTGTCTTCTGCTGAGGCTAGGACCACCACTCCGGAGCCTAGTCTTTGGCGCAGGGTATCGACGAGCTGGCGAAGGGCATCGCGGTCAAAACCGTCAACTCTGGCGGCAACAAAGCGAACCTCCTTCACGATGTTGACGTCTTCAAGAAGGGAGTCGGCAATCCCACCGGCCGCTTTGCGTTTTAGGCCTGCGAGTTGCTTTTCGAGTTGGCGAACGGTCTCGAACTGGCGTTCCAGGGCGGCGACAACTTCGTCCTCGCCGGAGTTCAACATGCCGGCGACCCGGCGAAGAGTCGAGAGCGACTTCTGATATTCAGCAAGGGCGCGGTCGCCAGAAATGGCTTCGATCCGGCGGATTCCGGCCGCGGTGGAGGACTCGCCGAGAATCTTAAAGACCCCGATCGCGCCCGTACGCCCCACGTGCGTGCCGCCGCAGAGTTCTTTGCTGTAGAAACCGCGCGGGGAAGTAGCGTCGGGAATGGTGACCACGCGCACGTTCGATTCGGGATACTTGTCGCCGAAGAACGCGAGTGCGCCGGAAGCCAACGCGTCGTCAATATTCATGATGTCGGTGCGTGTTTCCATATCTTTCCAGATTTCCTCGTTCACCTGCTGCTCGATCTCGGAAAGCTCGCTGGGATCCACAGCAGCGAAATGCGAAAAATCAAACCGCAAATGATCGGGCGCGACCAGCGAGCCCGCCTGCTTCACATGGGTGCCGAGGATATTGCGCAGGGCCGCATTCAGCAAATGAGTAGCAGTGTGATTACGCATGTTGCGATGGCGGCGCTCGGCGTCGGCTACGGTGGCCACGCGGTCGCCCACGTGTAAATCTTCTTTCGCGACGATGCGATGCGCGACGAGTCCGGTGACGGGGTAATAGGCGCCGCGAACCTCAGCCACTTCGAGCGATTCGCCGTTGTCGTAAAAGCCGCCGGTGTCGGCGACTTGCCCGCCGGATTCGGAATAGATGGATGTACGGTCGAGAACGACTTCCGCTTCCGTACCTTTTTTGATTTCGTTTACCTGGCCTTCTTTAGTGACGATCGCTTCGATACGGCAGTCGCGCGTATCGGTTCCGAAGTAAAAATCCGGCTCGGTCCTGAACGTCTGCGCGAGCTTCGAATAGACGGGATTCGCGGCATCTTTATGCACGCCTTTCCACGACGCCTTCGCCCGCGTGCGCTGCTCCTCCATCGCGCGATCAAACCCTGCCCAATCGACTTGAATTCCCGCGTCACGAGTAACGTCTTCGATGAAATCTCGCGGCAATCCGTAAGTGTCGTAAACCTGAAAAGCGAGACGACCGGCGATCGCTACGGGGCCTGTGACGTGCTGGGTCGCCGCTTCCTTCCTCGCGTTGGATACGTACTCGTCCAGTTTTTCCAACCCAGCTTCGACGGTCCGTGCGAAGCGGCGCTCTTCCTCGTCAAGAATTTTAGTGATTCGGGAAGCGTGCTCTTCGAGCTCGGGATAGGCGTCCTTCATTTCCTCACGAACTGTGCGCGAGATCAGTGAAAGAAAAGGTGTGGGCGCCTGTAGCACGCGCGCGTGACGCAAGGCGCGACGAATAATTTTTCTTAAAACGTAGCCGCGTCCGTCGTTCGATGGAACGACGCCGTCCGCGATCAAGAACGTCGCGGAGCGGGAGTGATCAGCAATGATTCGGAGCGAAGGCTGAATCTTCGGGTCATTTGCATCGACACTTGCGAGCTTTGCCGCCTCGCGCATGATCGACGTAAAGACGTCGGTGTCGAAGGCGCTGATCTTGTCTTCTAAAACTGCGGTCATGCGTTCCAGGCCCATTCCTGTGTCGACGGAGGGCTTGGGCAGGGAATTGAGTTTGCCGGATGCGTCTCGATTGAACTGCATAAGGACCAAGTTCCAGATTTCAACGTAGCGGCCGCAATCGCAAGGAAACTTGCAATCCGGGCAGTCCGGCCCCGTCTTGTCAGAAGCTAGCGGGCCCATGTCGTAGAAAATCTCGGTACAAGGGCCGCAGGGACCGGTGTCGCCCATGGCCCAGAAATTCTCTTTCAAGCCTGGGACTTCGAACACGCGGTTTTTGGGCGCGCCGACGGCAGTCCAAAAGCCGGCGGATTCATGGTCGGGAGAAAGTTTTTGCCCGGAGATTTCGGCGCCGCCGAAGACCGTGAAGTAAAGTTTTTCGACCGGAAGGTTAAACCACTGCGGCGAGGTAATCAGCTCCCAGGCGTAAGCGACGGCTTCCTTTTTAAAATAATCGCCGAAGGAAAAATTACCAAGCATCTCAAAAAACGTCAGGTGCCGGTTGGTGAAGCCAACATTTTCCAGGTCGTTGTGTTTTCCGCCGGCGCGGACGCATTTCTGGCAGGTGGTGGCGCGTTTGTAGTCGCGCTGCTCGAGGCCGAGGAAGACGTCCTTGAACTGGTTCATGCCCGCGTTGGTGAAGAGAAGGGTGGGATCGTTGTGCGGTACGAGCGAGGAGCTGCGCACCACGCGATGGCCGCGCTCTTCGAAGAATTTCAGAAATGTTTTGCGGACTTCGTTGCCAGTCCAGTCAGTGCGAATCAAGACGCCCTCGGTTGAAGGAATCATTATCGCAGACGAGTTCGGGAGCCGCAACGCGGGGGAGCGGCAGGGGATCAGATAGCGGTGGCGCTGTATCAACTGGACGAAATTTTGTGTGGTAAGTGGTAAAAACTCAAAAACCTTAATGTGTGTTCTGGTGTCGGGTAGAATTTTTTCCGTCGTTTGTTTTGAGTAAGTTAGGCCGAATTCTGCTGGTAGTGCACTGTCGAGTAGAAGTGGGCGCCCACGGGCACATTTTGAAGCGACAACTGGCTTGATTTTGGCCGGTCTGAAACGATGGCGAGGGGCTAGTGACCCTTCGGTTGTCAAAGTAGACAAGCGGCTAGGTCGCGCCAGATTTGAGCGCCGCGCCATCGCCACCTTTCTTCTACAAACTGTCGGCACATATCCTCCTAAAAGCGTTGCTGCTGCGCCGCGTCCGCCTCTGCGGCGGGCTCGCCCATATGGCAGGCGCCCTTCGTGAGAGTGCTTAGCGTGAATCCTGTTGGATTCACCCATCCACGTAGGCGGGCAAGCCCGCCACAGCGGGTAAACTCGCCCGGCCGAGCGGGCGCGGCTTCGCGATGGCCCCTTTTGTCGGGGCACAAAAATATTATTAGATTATTTTGTGGATGAAGCTTTGATAGCACGGTTTCGGCGCGATTTCAAGGAGTCGTGTGCTGTGTGCACGAAATATTTTTGCGAGGCAGTTCCATTTTGGGAATGAGGGGAAGGGAGCGGCGAGATTTTTGCGGGCGTTCAATCTAAACCCGCACGCTTCCAAAAACGAAGCGTGCGGCACCCTCGCGAGTTACGATCGTGATTGGACTGAATGCTGGTGCCGCGCGGATGGGTAGGCCAACCCGCCTAGGCGAAATGTTTGCAGATTAGTAGCAGTCCAATGAAGGATAACGAGTTAATTAACTAAAGGCGATGTATCCTCGCAATATGTTCCTCGATACGAGTGTGCTGATTATTGTTGCGATACTGATTGCAGTTTTTATTTTCGGACTGCGAATCGCGAGGGAGTACCAGCGAGCAGTGGTGTTCCGGTTGGGGCGCTATCAAGGCCTTCGAGGGCCGGGGCTATTTTGGCTCGTCCCGCTGGGGATTGAAAACGAGACGCGCATTGACTTGCGTATCGTGACGAACCCGATTGAGCAACAAGAGACGATCACGCGAGACAGCGTGACGGTTAAAGTGAATGCCGTTTTGTGGTTTCGCGTGAGTGATCCGCAGAAGGCGGTGCTCACGGTCGAAAACTTCCGCTCAGCGGTGCAGCAAGTGGCGCTTACGAGCTTGCGCAACGTGATTGGTCAGCACGATCTCGACGAGGTGTTAAAAGAGCGCGATAAAATCAATACGTTGCTGAGAAAAAACGTGCTGGATGTAACGCATCCCTGGGGCGTGGCGGTGGAATTGCTAGAGATGAAAGACGTGGAAATTCCTCAGGACATGCAGCGAGTGATGGCAATGGAAGCCGAGGCGATGCGCGAAAAACGCGCTCGTATCATCAAGGCGGAAGCGGAATTGGAAGCGTCGCAGAAGTTGGCGGACGCAGCGCGATTGATGGTCGGAAACCCCGCGGCGCTGGAATTACGACGCATGCAGATGGTCGCCGAGGTGGGAGCGGAAAATAACAGCACGACTGTAATCATGTTCCCCGCTGAGTTCGCGCATATCGCGGGAAGCCTGTCGAAGTTTTTGGAAGGGAAGAGTATTTAGGTTTTCCTCAATCCTCAGTATTGTCCAGAGATGGCCGAAGGACCCGCACCCATGCGAGTTTTGATGATGCCTGGACTAAAAACTCGTGCTGCGCGGGATGGTCGTCCACCCCCCTGACGTGAGGAAATCAGGAGGCCGGGCGAAACAGCCGCCGAGAGGAAGACGGCTCTTTTGGTTTTGGTTCCCAGCCCTTACGGGCTGGGCTAGCTTGTGCCACGCCTACGGCGTTCGTAACACGCAGGTCAACAGCAGGTCCCTCGTCGGCCAGAGGACGGCCTCTGTCGGGATGACAACTTAAATTCAAAGGCGGGAAATGTGGGCATCCTTCTGATCGGGCCTGGAGCGAAGTGGAATCAATCCGAGGCGTGCATTAAGACCTGGGTGATGGGTACGCGTTAAGCGGTGGCGACTCTTGCGGGCTTGGTTCTGTTCGCCAGCAGAGCCACCTTTTCTTCGTGAGTCAGGGGCTCCCAGGGGACAAGCTTGTCGGCGAGCACATTCATTCTGCGAAGCACGGTCAATTCGAAGAAAAGCTCCATGAAATCCAAATCGCGGAAGACGAGCGAGCCGGACTCTCGCATCTTGTCGCGAATGCGTTCGAGATGCGCGGGCATCTCGGTCCAGTGAAGGCTGGAGCGGTGGTGATGGCAGAGGTGGTAGCCTTCGTTCATGAAATTCAACTCGTCGTAGACGGTCACCGTGTTTGCAAAATAATCTTCGGGATGTTCGGGGTCGCAGAAGGCGTGCTGGACCCAGGCGGTGATGGCCATGATGAAGTTCATGCAGAGAAGAGGAACCAAAACGCAGACGATTCCGATTCGCCAATCGTAGATAAAAACGGCGGCAAAGAACAAATAGTATCGCGCCATTCCCCATAACATTCGCCGCTGGTTCTTCTCATCGCCCTTCGATTTAAAGTAGGCGTAGGGAGCAAAGCCCAGGGCGGTCCAGATGTTGTCGGAAAGATACCAAAGGAAATGGAGGGGGTTGGTTCGATCGTAGGCAGTGGAAGTAACTGTATCGTCGGGGCCGCCGTTCTCTTTGTGGTGCAGGCGAACGTGAACGGTGCGATCGAGTTCCGGAACGTTGCCAAACAAATATCCCAGGAAGAATTCGACGTAACGGCCGAAGACTTTATCGTATTTGTCCGAGAAATACCCTTGGGGGCGGTGCGCTTCCAGATGCTTGGCGCTGAACATCCTGACAAAGCGCTGAAATTTGAAACCGTACAAGGAAAGATAGAAAGCGAGCGCGAGCAGAAGTCGCGGTTTTCCTAAAACGAGTTGGATTACGAAAATCGGCAGAGCAGTCAGGCTCAGGGAAACCATGATTCGTAACGCGGGTGTGTCGCGCGGGTCGCGCAGGACCTTCTGGCCGAGGCGGTCGATGAAACCGTCGTACGTGCGCGAGAGAAATTCATACGCGTCGTGCAGGGGACGAATTTTCCCGAGAAACTTGCCCACCAGATAACATCCGACGGAAGGCACAGCAACCAGCAATACGGCAGCTGTGCTGGCCAGAGCGATGAGTACAGCGACCGCGTGAATCAAAAGTTTGGGTACGGCATCCAGGCTGAGCGCGGGCCAATACGCCTTCGCGGCCGCGGTTTTTTGCACGTCGCCTAGATCAGCTTCCGTTAGCTTGCCTACGAGTTGCATATTCGCCGTTTCGCTGCTGGCTCTACGAATTCAGCGGCCTAGCCCCAATCATACGTAAAAGGAATTTACACTTAAGGAGAGCAAAGTTCCAGCCTTGAACCATCAAGTCTGATAAATGTGTTAACCGTGGTGACAGTTCCCGTGACCGTGAGCATCGCCATCGGAAAATCCAATCTGATGTTTCAGTAGAGTCCTGGCAGCAAGCGTTTGGTCACCCGGCTGTAGCTCACATACTCTTCGCCAAAGGCATCCTTCAGCGCCATTTCCTCGACGTGGATTCGATACAGCAACGCTGCGGTGGGAAACGTCAGCATGATTGCCAGGCTTACCCAGTTGCGCTCGTGTATTCCGATGGCCAGAAAAATCAGGAGCATGCCAGTGTACGAAGGGTGGCGTAGCCAGCGATACAGGCCTCTCTTGTGCACCGTTTGCGTGGGACGAATCGCCACATTGGTACTGAAGGATCGCCCGAGCGAAAAGATGGCAGTCCAGCGAACGGTCAGGCCGATTAAAAACAGAATTATCGCCACCGTTTTAAGCCAATGCGCGCCGCCCAGCATGGTGCGACGATGAGTCTCGGCGTACCAGAGCGAAAGCCAGATTGATCCGAAGATCACCGGCAACAAGAGCAGCAAGGAGCCGCGGTCCTTCACTTGTCCGCTGCTGCGGCGGGTACGCGTGGCGACCTGTAGCAGGACCTCGGATGCAGTCCAAGCCCAGAAGAGCAATGCGAATAGCCCTGGCATGCTCATGCACCTCGGATCCAACTCGATCGCAGCTTACTGCCAGGAGCGCTGCCTGACTCGCTTTATTTTACGAAGTGAGGCGGAGGATTGTTCCCGCTGCCGTGACTGGCTATCCGGTTAATCCCAGCGGTTCCACCACCACACTCCATAGGGACGTATGGCACGCCAGAACGCATCGCCACCGAAACCGGAGGCGAAAGCGCAAAAGAGAATGGTGCCGACGATGCCGAGAGCGATGAAACGGCTCTTCTCCTGGGGCAAATAAATTATTACTCTGAAACTTAGAAGCGCGCCAAAAAGAGCGCCGACAACGAAACGGACCGCAAAGCCGAGCCAGTCGAAAGGACGAGTGGCATCGTCACGTGCTCCCGCTGCCCGCGCATTTTCAAGAATGCGGTAATAGTCAGCGACGTTTCGGACTGGATCACGGGGAATGTATTCGGTGCGCGAGGAGCTGGAAGGGTCAGCCTCTTTCTCGGCACTTTGAAGCGGGGCCGCTTTGATGAGAGCGTAAGCCTCGTTCAAAAGCTTCGTCATCAGGGTGTAATCCGCGTGGCCTTCTGTGCCGGTGGAGTGATGGTCAGGATGCCAACGCTGCACGAGCTTGTAATAGCTTGCCTTGATTGCGCGCGGCGATGCGTCCCACGGAACATTGAGAACGCGGTACGCGTGCGCAAGGGCTTCCGGGCCGGGGTCGCGCTCAGCCATTAGAGAAGTGTATTTGAAAACGGCGGGGTGATCGGACCGCTGTCGCGGAAAGATACCGAAGGGTTAATTCAGGAAGCCTAAGTTGCCCTGCTGAAAAAGCGATTGCCGCACGCTTCACATCGAAACGGGACGATCCTTACGATGTACAACAACGATTCGATGAACCCGCGGCGGCGGGATCTACACAAATCCTGGCTTCCGCAATTGGGGCATGGGTGACTCGTTTTTTGTGCGTCAGTCAACATTTGTGACGTCCAGAGATTTCGCGGGGGCCGAAGGTTCTATGATGATACGCCAAATAGGCGCAAAGGTTGCCTGCAGCCATTCTTTCATTTGGCAGGGAAAGGTTATAATCGCGGGAACTCATGTCCCTCCTTCCCGGCACGCACATCGGCCCCTACGAAATCGTGGCTCTGCTAGGTGTGGGTGGGATGGGCGAGGTCTATCAGGCGAAAGACTCTCGGCTGGGCCGCGTTGTTGCTATCAAGATTCTGCCTGCGGAATTCGCCGCCGACAGCGATCGGCTGCACCGGTTCGAACGGGAAGCGCGCTCGGCATCGGCACTCAATCATCCCAACATCGTTACCATTTATGACCTCGGCCAGGACGGGCCCACCCATTACATTGCGATGGAGAGGATCGAAGGAAAGACGCTGCGCGAGCTGCTGGCAGGCGGGTCGCTGCCGATAAGAAAAACCATTGAGATCGCGGCGCAAGTTGCGGAGGGTTTGGCCAAAGCGCATGAAGCGGGAATCGCGCACAGGGATTTGAAGCCCGAGAACCTGATGCTCTCTGAGGATGGATTCGTAAAGATCCTGGATTTTGGTTTGGCGAAGCTAGCGTCACCGGGCGGAGAAATGACGGAGACCCGGACGACGTCCGGGTGGCAGACACAGGCAGGCGGCGTGGTGGGAACGGTGCAATACATGTCACCGGAGCAGAGCAGCGGCGGACCGATCGATTTTCGTTCGGACCAGTTTTCGTTTGGCTTGGTGCTCTACGAGATGTTGAGCGGAAAGAAAGCCTTTAAGAGAAATACGGTAGCGGAAACGATGGTGGCTATCCTGAAGGAAGAAGCGGAGCCGATAGCGGTGCAGAACCCGGACGCGCCGGCTCCATTGTGTTGGGCCATAGAAAGGTGTTTGGAAAAAGAGCCGGATAAGCGTTACGCCGCCACGCAGGATCTCGCACGGGAACTCGCTGCGATACGCGAGCGTTTTTCGGAGAAACAAATTAAGCCGAGCGAGGTGCGCCCGGCAAATATTCCGGTGCAGCGAACGCAGTTTGTGGGACGAGAGAAAGAAGTAACCGCGGCAAAAGAAATTTTGCTGCGGCCGGATGTGAGGCTAGTCACCGTCACAGGTCCTGGCGGGATTGGGAAAACTCGACTGGCAGTAGAGGTGGCCAGCGGGCTAGTTGAAAGCTTTCCAGGAGGAGCTCATTTTGTTCCGCTCTCGCCTGTAAGCGATGCAGGATTGATGGCTTCTGCGATCGTGCAGACGTTGGGAATACGCGAGGCCGGAGGGCACTCGCCTCTCGAAATACTCAAAAGAAATCTGACGGAGTCGTTGCGTGCGCCAACGTTGTTAGTGTTGGACAATTTCGAGCACCTGATGTCTGCGGCGCCGGTCGTTGCGGACCTTCTCGCTACGGCTCCCAATCTGAAAATTTTGGTGACCAGCCGCGCGGCGCTGCATGTTTATGGCGAGCATGAATTTCCGGTGCCGCCGCTTGCGCTGCCGGATTCCAAGTCCGCCCCATCGCTCGAAGCGTTGTCAAAGTACCCGGCGGTAGCGTTGTTCGTTCAACGCGCCGCCGCGGCTAAGCCGGGTTTTGAACTGAATGCGGAAAACGCCCGAACCGTCACCGAGATTTGCGCGCGGCTGGATGGTCTGCCTCTGGCGATCGAACTCGCGGCGGCGAGAGTGAAAGTTCTTTCGCTCTCTGCGATGCAGACGCGACTGGCGAGCCGCTTGCAGTTACTTACGGGCGGCGCGCGAGATTTGCCGCAACGGCAGCAGACACTTCGAGCCGCTATCGACTGGAGCTACGACCTGCTGAGCGCAGCAGAGCAAAAACTTTTCCGGCGATTATCGGTCTTTGCGGGTGGATGCACACTGGAGGGCGCGGAGGCGGTGTGCGACACGAAAGGCGATCTTGATTTGGATTTGCTGGACGGCATGACATCGATGGTGGACAAGAGTTTGCTGCAGCAGGTGGAGCAGGCCAATGGGGAATCGCGTTTTGCCATGCTGGAGACGATTCGAGAGTACGCGCGAGAAAAATTGGAGGCCAGTGGCGAGGGGGCGTTGACGAAACGCGCGCATGCCGCTTACTGTCTGGTGCTGGCCGAAGAGGTGGGCGCGCAACAGAGTGCCGGGGACGGATCGGAATGGCTCGCAAACTTAACGTTGGAACATAACAATTTTCGCGCGGCGCTTGAGTGGCTGACAGACTCCGAGGAGGCAGAGTGGGGGCTACGACTGGGCGCGGCGCTGTTTTGCTTTTGGGAGGCGCGCGAGTATCTGGCCGAAGGCGGCAATAGTCTGGGCAAGCTTCTAAAAATGAAAAGTGCGGCAGCGCCCACGAAGAACCGAGGACGCGCGCTCTTTGCGGCAGGCGTGCTTGCAAGGGAGCAGGGAAGCTATGCCGCGGCTAATGCGCTGTTCAGCGAAAGCCTGGAGATTGCGCGTGGTTTGGGTGACAAGCACGGCGCCGCGGTTTCTCTGAATGCTTTGGCGGTGACCGCTCGAGACCGGAGCGAACTCGCCGTTGCGCACACTCTGTTCGAAGAGAGTTTGGCGCTATGGAGAGAATTGGGCGACCTGAAGGCGATTGCTCGTGCTCTCAGCAATCTGGCGACAGTTCTGAAATTGCAAGGCGAGTATGAGCACGCGCGCAACCTTCACGCAGAGTGTCTGGCAATCTTCCAGGGCATGGACGATCTTGCCGGCGTGGCCTGGTCATTGAGCTCGCAGGGGGACGTGGCACGCGACCAAGGCGACACCGCAGGCGCGCAAGCGCTCTACGAACAGGGGATGGAAATCTTTCGCGAGATTGGCGACCGCTGGGGAATCGCCGGCACACTCGCAGATCTGGGAAGCTTGGCGAAGGAAGAGCGGGATTTTGATTCCGCGAATTCGCTGTACCAGCAGAGCCTAAAGATTTTTGTGGAGTTGGATCACAAGCGCGGCATTGCACGCCTGCTGGAATGCTGCGCCTGCCTGGCGGCGGCTGAGGCGCAATCGGAACGATCTTTGCGACTGGCAGGGGCTGCGGCGGCACTAAGACAGAACATCGGAGCTCCCCTTACACTCGCAGAACAAAATCACCTGGAATCCAACCTGGATCCTGCAAAACAGGCGTTAGGCAACACCGCAGGTGCAATGGCCTGGTTGGAAGGCTGGGTTATGCCGGTGGAGAAAGCTGTTGACGAAGCAGTCAGGCCGGATACGAACTAGTCCGCGCGACAGCGATAGCAAGGGCTTCACTCCGCCGAGGATGGGTCGATTAGCCGGCGCACGGCGGAGACGCGATTGGCTGGAACACCTGCGCGCTTGGCGTGTTCGCGGACCATGGCTTCGTCCGGAGCCAGGTAAACGCAATACATTTTGTCGCCGGCTACATAGCTATGGAGCCACTGGATCTCAAAACCCATTCCCCTTAAAACGCCAACGGACTTTTGGGCTAGTTCGCGAACTTCAGCGTCGGTTAAATTTCCGATTCCCGGGATTTCGCGTTCGATTACGAATTTTGGCAAGGGCGTCCCCCTATTTGCACGTATGCTAGCATGCGAGGGGGCGGCTTCAAAGCGCCTTGCCGAGATGCTTTGAGGATGGAAGAACGCCCAATCATAAAAGCTGAGGTTGCCATGGACCTTCGATCACTGCAGAAGCCGTTGAAAGAACAATACCGCAACGATCCAAGCGCGTCGCGAATCACGATTCGCGCGAAAGGCGCGCAGACGGATGCTCCGGTGTCATGTTCGGTGGATCTCGGGCGGGCGATTTACCGCGCCGAAGCGCACAAAGGAGTGGGAGGCGCCGGCGCCGGCGCATGTTCCGGCGATCTTTTGCTTGGGGCTCTTGCGGCTTGTGCTCAGATCACCTGCCAGATGGTAGCGGCCGCGATGGGCATACCTACGCAACGCATTGAAGTGTCGGTAGAGGGGGATTTGGACCTTCGCGGCACACTTGGTATAGCGAAGGACGTGCCCGTCGGATTTGAAAGCATTCGCCTTCACTTTGATGTTGCCGCCGCTGAAGCTACTCCGGAACAAATCGCTGGATTGAAAGAAAAGACAGAACAGTATTGCGTGGTGATGCAAACCCTAAAAAATCCTCCGAAGCTGCTAAGCGATTGGAGTCGCCAGGAATGACTGCATAGCGCGATGTGTTTTTATCGTGGCGACTATCCTGTCTTTGCGACCACCAAATATGCAGTGCCACAAATAGTTTGGAGCATCGTCGATGAAAGCCGCATTTCTTACTGCGCCGCAGCCAAACGTGAAGGCGCCACTTACTATCGGAGAAGTGCCGAAGCCTGAACCGGCTCCAGGACAGGTGCTGCTACGTGTGCGGGCCTGTGGAGTGTGCCGGACGGATTTGCATATTGTCGAGGGAGATCTGCCGGAAATTTTGCCGAAGGTGATTCCGGGACATCAGATTGTGGGCGATGTGGTGGAAGGAGGAGCCACGGAGTTTTCGACGGGCGCGCGCGTGGGCGTGTCGTGGATTGGCGGAACAGACGGAAGCTGCTGGTACTGCAAGCACGGAATGGAAAACCTTTGTGACGCTCCCACGTTTACAGGTTACTCGGTGAATGGGGGCTACGCGGAATACGCGGTGGCTCGACGCGACTTTGTATTCCCACTTCCATCGAATCTGGACGACCTGCACGCCGCGCCGTTGCTTTGCGCGGGCATCATTGGGTTTCGGAGTCTGCGCGTGGCGGGAGTGGAGCGCGGAGAAGGAGTAGGACTGTTCGGTTTCGGATCATCGGCGAGCGTGACGATTGCGGTGTTGCAGTCGTGGGGATGCTCGGTTTACGTTTCTTCTAGAGGAGAATCACATCGCGCGTTGGCGAGGTCGCTGGGAGCGACGTGGGTCGGAGGAGAGGCGGACAAGCCTCCGGTAGAGTTGGATCGCGCGGTGACATTTGCTCCGAGTGGAGACGTCGTAATTGCCGCCCTTAAAAGTTTGCGCAAAGGCGGAGTGGTGGCGATTAATGCGATCCATCTGGATCGCATTCCAGAATTCGATTACGACCACTTGCTTTGGGGCGAACGCCAGATTCGCAGCGTCGCCAACATGACGCGGCAAGATGCGAAAGATTTTTTGAAGTTGGCCGCAGAAATCAAAATAGATCCCAAAGTGACGGTCTTCCAACTGGATGAAGCGAATGACGCTCTGACGGCGGTGAAAGACGATCGCATCGACGGAGCCGCAGTGATTCTTCCTTAAGAACCGGAATATTAGAAGGGATCGCGAAGTCCTTACAGGCGAACATACCAATGTGCATCAGCGTTTTTTGCGTGCGTTCGAGATGTTAAGTTTTTTGACTTTCTGGGCTACCGATCACCAGCATTGGAGATGGTGGCAGTCGTGCCGTCGAACTTTGTGAGTTGGACAGTGAAAGGCTCGTTGTACGTGCGAGCTTTGTCGCGAAGATAGCTAAGCGCGACGGCTTCGCCCAGGAGCATTGACGTGTCGGTGTCGCTGCGCCAGTGAATGCCGGCGTGAATTCCGTGGCCAAAGGAAACGTTGTGGCCCAGCTTGTTCAGTTCTCCATTGACAGTGAGTTGCCCTGCGTCTGAGCCAGTGTAGGGCACTAGAGACAAGCCGTCATCTGTAGGGACAACCGGATTCGGGATAACAAAATTTCCGTCAAAGAAAAATTTCAAGACTGTGATGCAGGCTCCTGCAACTGTGCCGTGACCGGTAGGATAGGCGGGATGCGCCGGCGACCCTTCGGGGAACGCCAACGAAAGCAGCCAGCTACCGTACTTGTTGTAACTCTGCTGTAAGCCTTCGGAATTCAAAATCACATTGCTCATCTTCACGTCGGTATTGGCGCCTTGGCCGGTCTTAATGAGATGGACGATTCCGCCCGCTGCTTCTGGTCGAAGCCGCAGGTGCACAAACCATTTTTGATACCAGACGGCGTTCAGCGCTTTATTGGCAACCGCTCCGACGGTCGCCGCAAAGTCGGGAGGGCCAAAGGTTCCGAATCCGTTTTCGGTTCTGGAGTTAATGTAGGGGCAGCCGGGGTTTACAGGCGCGCCTCCAGCGGTAAAGCTGCCGGGTGGGTTGGCATTGATACTAGAAAGGACCAGAAATGCGCTGAAGTAGGCCTGAAAGAGCACGTCAACATGGGTGAAGGCGGCGAGATCACGGCCGTTGCGGCGGTAACGCAGTTGCGGATCAAGCTGGTTGCGCAGATCGGTATCCACGCCGTTTTGAATATCCAGCCAAGTGGTAAAGTCCGTGCCGTAATCGAGGTTTGGAACGTAGGTTTCCATTTGCTGGCTGATAGGCTGAGCGCCGAGCATGGTTGGCTGGACGAAGAACTGCGAGAGGTACGGCCCGAGTGTTTCACCGGGGAACGTGCCTCGGAATAAAAGATTCGCGGGGACTTGGCCGCTGCCGTTTCGAGGCCCGAAGTAAGTTGGTTGTGCACTCAGTTCGGCGGCGGCTTGGGCCGCTAGCGGGTTGGTAGCGTAGTCAGTAAAGGCCACATCGCGAAGCAGGGAAGCCCAATAATGCTCCAGTAACTCCGTGGCGCTCTGGTCGCTGGCTATGGGTGGCGCCGGTGGAACTTGAGGCTGGCCGAACTGGATGTTGTCGAGCCGATCCAAGTCGAAAGCCAGACCGGCTTGCGGGCCGTTCAGAGTGCGCGTGCCTCCCGTGGTGATCTTCTCGAAGTCGGAAAATTTTCCACTGGCTAAAGCGGTAGTGAAGGTTGCGAAGGCAGCAAGGTTGACGCGGCCGAAGGAATCGTGGGGAAGCGCCTTGGTGTAAGTGCCGCCTTTGTCGGCATAGCGGGCTTGGTCGCCGTTGTTCAGGTTGGTTGCCGGACCAACCAGAGCGTCCTGAGTCGCCTCGGTTACTCTAAGCTCAAACGAGTCGAGCACTCTGGGATTGCTCACACCGGAAGGGGTGGAGACCCGCGTGGAATTGTTTGGAGACGATTGCGCTGATGCGGGTTTGGGGTCACCGAATGTTGCGGCGGCTACTGTGGCGGCTGCAGCGCAACCGACGCGGCTCACGAACGAACGGCGATCAATGTGCGAAGCTGATTGTGGTTCAGATTTCGTCGTTGTTTCCGGCTTGATTTTGGGCTTCCTCATATTTTGCTCCTGATGTGAAAATTCGAGATGCAATGAACGTCGGGCGTTGAAACTAAGATTTCGCGCCGAAGCCTGCTTCGGCCGCTCGAGGCTTGGCGACCTTTGCCATCACGAATCCGGCGAACATCCATGTGAGCGTGGAATCCGCAAGATTGATCAAAGTGTAGGAGCCGGAAAATCCCCACCAATTCCAGTTGGGTAGATCGACGATGACGCTGGCGGTGAGCCCCGCGACCGCGAGAAATATCACTTTACCCGCGTAACTCAAGCCGCTGGTTTGCAGCAGCATCCAGGTGAGCAGGAATGCCGCAGCGACCAGGGAAAGGAATTGAATGACCAGACCACGCGGGTAGGAACCGAAACCGTCGCGGCGAATCGCTGCGAACATAATCGGTCCCTTCTGCATTTTCGCCATGAGGGCCGATTGCGCGGCTTTCTTTTGCTCCGCGGACATGCCTTCGGCAGGAGCAGCGCCGGGAAGAATGTAAACACCGGACTGCATAGTGTGCGACAGAATGACGGACGAAACTTCATCATCATTTTGGAAGGCGAGAATGGGCTTTTCGTGCCAGCCAAGAAGTTCCCAGGAAATGCTGCTCCAGATGAAGGCAGCTAGACCGCCGAGAATGGCCCCGAGCAAGAGAGACTTCCACATAAAACCTCCGGAATGGCGCGCGGGTGGGCCACTACGAGATGCCGGATTTTCCACTAAAACACGGTGTTTTGCAAATTATTTTGGCGCCGCATTCGGATGCTGCGCGATGCTTAAAATATTGCCGTCGGGATCTTTGAACCAGGCTACTTTATCGCCGGAAGGCGCAGTCCAAATTCCAAGCTCGCGATCTTGAGCGAAGGGGTATTTTTCGAGAGTGACACCACGATCTCGAAGCCAGGTAGCGACAGCCCGAATATCGTTTACTTCCCAGCCAAGAATCGTGCCTTGAAGCGGAGTGAAATTCTGAACTTTTGCGATACGAATTTTTTGGCCGCCTGCGCTCATCACCAGCGCAAATTGATCGAGGCTGACGAAATCAAATCCGAGCTTGCCTTCGTAGAAGGCTCGCGTTCGATCGTAGTCCATGGCGGGAACGAACCCGATCATCTTTCCTGAAGCCAGCATAAGGCCTCCTGCGCAATTTCGGCGATAGGAATAGCACTTGCGCCGATTTCTTTCTCTCGCTATTGTGACAACAAATGTCGCATAGGTGCCAAAGCATCCTAAGCGCTACAAACGGCCGCCGGGCAGCGGACATGGCCAGCGTGTCCGCGGAGCTTGCAGACAAGCACGTTATCCCAGAGCATTCGCATCCGGAAGACCAACTTTTGTTTGCGTCGGAAGGCGTGATGACGTTAACCACGGAGCAAGGCTTGTGGGTGGCGCCGCCGCTGCGTGCCGTGTGGATTCCCGCGGTGACGAGACACTCGGTGGCGATGTCCGGGCGCGTGTCCATGCGTACGCTCTATTTCCAGCCCAAACTTTGCCGCTCGTTTCCCAGAAAATGCATGGTGATGAATGTGTCGTCGCTCTTACGGGAACTGATTCTTTACGCCTGCACATTTCCGAAGTTGCGCAAAGAAGATCCGGCGCAAAAACGCATTATTGAGATCATTGTGGACCAGTTGAAAGCGGTAGAGTCCATACCGCTGCAACTGCCGCGCCCCACAGATTCACGAGCAACCCGCGTGATGAAAACTTTGTTCGCCAATCCGGGAGACCAAAGAACGCTGCAGAAATTGTGCGCGGACTGCGGCGCCAGCAAGCGAACGATCCAGCGCCTGTTTCTGGAAGAAACAAAAATGACCTTCAACAAGTGGCGCCAGCAGCTTCGCCTGCTTCATGCCATGCTGCGGCTCGCTGCGGGAGACAAAGTAACGTCTGCGGCCCTGGAAGCGGGATACAACAGCACGAGCGCGTTTATTTCGATGTTCCGCAAACAACTGGGAACAACGCCGACGCGATATTTAAAAGGCAGGATCGTTCGGGGCGCGGATGCCGCGCCTCCGGGAGCCACGAAGAAAAGTGGCTCCCGGATGGCAGCAGACTAGATTTACTTTTGCGAGTCTTGCGCCTTCTTCGCGGCGGCAGCTGCGGTCCACGGTGGCACGATGCCGTTGACGCGCGCGTAAGCGACAAGCTGCCCTAGGTGTTCGTGAGCGTCAGAGACGAGAATGTAAATCACGTCGCCTTCGTTTGCCTGGGGACCGAGCTTGGGCAACAACTTTGCATAGTCCGCGTTCGCCATGCCCGCAATTGTTTTTTGGGTGTAATCCCCGGACTTAGTCAGCTCGTCGATAATTTTCGCTTTGTCGGTGGTTGATTTTTCATAGGTCTTTCCGTCGTAGCCTGGGGGCGGCGCGGCACCCATTAATCCAAGAATGAAATAGCGTTCACCCGAAACATGCAGGAAAACTTCGGCGAAGGATCGGGAATCAGGCGAGGGGCGCCAATTGTACTTGTCCTGAGGAAGGGCCTGGGCGAGGCTGATGACTTTCTTGTTCACGGCATCAAGGTCCAGTGCCGCTTGCGCCTTCATGTCGTAACTGGGCGCGGTCTTGTCTTCAGACTGAGCCGATTGTGCGGCTTGCGCGGGCTGCGTGGCAGCTTGCGTCACTGCGGCCGCGGCGAAAAGCGCGCAAGCGAAGATCGAGAGAGTCAGGCTTTTCATTTTGTTGCTCCTTTGTTCGCTGGCGCACACGTTTTTACGGGCTCGTCTCGCTAGCGGACAGCCGGGCAGGCGAGCCGGCGTTTGCGCCTGGGTTAGGATGATCGTTGAAAAAACACCCCACAATCCTTCTAGGTAATTCTGCTTTTGTTAGACGGGCCTAACGGAAAAAGACTTCAAGGAGCGGCAGCTTTTTTGATTCTATTTCGGGTGACCGCAAGTTACCGAGCCGGGCAGCCTGCACAGAATCGTTCGATCGGGGGCTAAACTTCGTCGGTGGCCGCGTCGGGGGATTCGGGGAGATCACCTTTGGTAACGCCGCGAAGTTCGCTGCGGATAATGTCGGAAGAAAAGCCGGCGCTTAGAAGGCTGCGGTAAAGGGACGCGATTTTGCGTTGGTCGAGCGGGCCGCGCAGATGTGCCAGGCGGCGTTTCAGGCGCGTACGTACCAAAGAGGATTCATCGGTTTCTGCGAAGACGATTTCAAGGGCGGCGTCGATGTAACGGTCGGGAACGCCGCGGGCGCGAAGTTCGCGGGCGATGCGAAAGCGTCCTTGGCGACGCAATTTTGCGTGCTGGTTGGCGTAATCGACGGCGTAGCGAGCGTCATCAAGATAGTTGAGTTCTCGCAGGCGTGCGACTACTGGCGGGATTAAATCTTTATCTTCGGCGCGGCGATCGAGGTAGGTCTTCATTTCGTGTATGGAATATGCGCGACGCATTAGAGCGCGCAGGGCGGAGGCATAAAGATCTTGTTCGCTGGAAACTTTGCGAGGTGAACGCTGCCGCATAACAGGAAGAATAGAAGCAAGGGACCCAGTAAGCAAGGAAGCGATCTTCGCCGCTTCTTATGGTTTTTGATCGGCTGATTTTTTGCGCGCGGAGAACATTGCGTTCACTTCGTTCGCTGGAATCATGTAACGGGCCATGCTTTCGTAAGTCCCTTTGGATTTGAGTTCCGCGGCGATTTCGCGCAGTAAGCCGAGCGCCGCGCGAGACGGGCCAGAGCCGAGGCTGACACGACGCACGCCCGCGGCCTTTAGCTCTTCGGTACTTGGCGCGCCGGGACCGGCTAGAACGTTCATAGGGCCGGGAGATTCCTGCAGGAATTTTTTGATTTCATCGATTTTTTTCATGCCCGGAACGAAGATACAATCTGCGCCGGCCTCTCGATACAGGTTTGCGCGGCGCACGGATTCGGCGAAGCGATTGGGAGAGGGGCTTTGGGTCGCCCAGTAAGCATCCGTGCGAGCGTTGATCACCAGAGGGATTCCGGATTGCGCGGAAGCTTCTTTCACCGCCTGGATTTTTTCCACGTGAGCCTGCGTTTCGCTAACGCGTGCTTCGTCGTCTTCTCCATCTTCCAGATTCAGGCCCACGGCGCCAGCCTCAATGAGTTGCAGAGCGACTTGACGCATCTGGATGGGGCTCGTGGAGTAGCCGGCTTCCATGTCTGCGGTGACCGGAATCTTTACCGCGTGCGCGATGTGGTTGATTACTCGCAACATTTCTACCGACGTGATCTGCTGGCCATCGGCGTAGCCAAGCGTGTTGGCGATGCCGGCGCTGCTGGTGGCGATGGCGGGGAATTCCAGGCGCTCGAGGATGCAGGCGCTGGCTACGTCCCAGGCATTCGCGAATAACAGGATATCCGGGCCGTTGTGAAGGGCGCGGAGTTTGTCGGCTTTTTGTTTTTGCGAAATGGTCATCGGCGGTTCACCTGTCAGCAGCGTGTGTGTTTGTGCGTTGACGACATTAGGATAACGCCGCGACGGCGACGCTGAAAGTTTTATTGGACATTTTGGCGGGCCAAATTGGAGCTTTCTCGGACCACCGGAGAAACGGCGAGGAAAAATGCGTGCGCGAGAATTAATAAACATAGGGAATCAGGCGATATGTGCGACGGATGTAAGCTTTGTACGGCTCGCCAATAGAAGCGGCTAGCGCAGCCTCTTCGATTGGGATTCGATAAGCGTATCCAGCCGCCATAAAGGCGAGAAGCACAAACATCCCGGCCCAGTTTCCTAGAGCCAGTCCGAGTCCAGCCAGTGTGATCAGGCCGCCCGTGTAAGAAGGATGTCGGATATAGCGGTACGGGCCGGTCTCGATGACCGGCTGATCCGTGTGGACAGCGACTTGATAGGTGAAATAACGGCCGAGAATGCTCATCGAATACAAACGAAGCGCCATTCCGGCATACATCACGCCGATGCCGATGAAGAAGAACGTGACGCGGCCCGAGCGGATGGAGGCTTGCGGAAATGTGAAGGAAAGTGCGAAGTCTGCGGCGATGCCGAGCCACAACATCGACATTACAACCAGGTAAGAGTTGCGATCCTTGAGAGTGGAAGAACCTTTTGCAGGTTTTCTTCTGGAAGCGATCATTTCGGGAATGATCCAGAGAATGTAAGTGGTCCAGAACACTGTGGCGTATATGGGTGGGCCGGAGAATGGCAGAGGGTGCAAGCTGGATCTCCTAATTGAGTGGAAGTCTATATGAGTGTGTGGAGGAATTGTTGATTGAGACAGAGCGATTGTTGCTGCGGCGCTGGAACGAAGAAGACCGCGAGCCATTCTACCGGGTGAATGCTGATCCGCGCGTGATGGAATTTATGCCCGAGTGCATGACGCGCGCGGAGAGCGACCTGCTCTTTGAGCGTATCAACGAACATTTCAGGAAGCGTGGGTTTGGATTGTTTGCGGCGGAGTTGCGCGAGAACCATTCGTTTATCGGTTTTGTGGGACTAGCTGTTCCGTCGTTTAAGGCGCGCTTCACTCCGTGCGTTGAAATTGGATGGAGGTTGTCGGCGGATCACTGGGGACACGGCTTAGCGACAGAAGGAGCGCGTGCAGTAGCGAGGTATGCGTTTGGGGAACTGGCGCTGGACGAACTCGTGTCGTTTACAGTTCCGGAAAATGTTAGATCGCGCCGGATCATGGAGAAAATCGGGATGACTCGCAACGCCGCTGACGACTTCGACCATCCGAGCTTGCCGGAAGGACATCGACTTCGGCGGCACTTGCTGTACCGATTGCGGCGCCGGGGTCTATGACACGCGAAAAGGCATTTGACTCGACGAGATTCACGGCGAAAGCAGGTCCCTCAAGACGTCCGCGAAAAGCGCGGTTCGGGATGACAACTTTAAACGCAAAACCAACTAGCCTTGGAGAACCTCGGATGCTTAGCGGCTGCCGAGGCGGTCGAATTCGGTCATGGCGCGTTCCATTTCTTCGCGAGCGGCATCTGCAGAAGAGCGGACACCTTGTACGCGGAGGCGGAAATCGTCCGGATTCGAAGCGCGCATGAGAGCTTCTTCCAGAGTGATGAGGTTGCGTGTGTAGAGATCGAAGAGCGATTGATCGAAAGTTTGCATGCCGTATTGGCTCGTGCCGGCGGCGATGGCGTCGCGAATCATACGCGTTTTGTCGGGATTGATGATGCAATCGCGAATGTAGCCGGTGCAGATCATCACTTCCACGGCCGGGACGCGGCCGGTACCATCGGCTTTGCGCACCAGGCGCTGGCTGATCACGGCTTTCAGAGTTCCGGCAAGCTGCAAACGAATTTGTTTTTGCTCGGGCGGCGGAAACACGGCGATGATGCGCTGAATGGTTTCCGTGGCGTCCAGAGTGTGCAAGGTCGAAAGCACCAGGTGGCCGGTTTCAGCGGCCAGCAAAGCGGTGGAAATTGTTTCCAGGTCGCGCATTTCGCCGACGAGAACCACGTCAGGATCCTGACGCAAGGCGGCGCGGAGAGCGGTTGAGAAAGAGGAAGTATCCACTTCCACTTCGCGCTGATTGATGAAACCTTTTTTGTCGCGATGCAAGTATTCAATAGGGTCTTCGATGGTGATGATGTGCTCTGCGCGCAGGGAATTGATGCGGTCGATCATGGCCGCAAGAGTGGTGGATTTACCGGAACCGGTGGTGCCGGTGGTCAAAATTAAGCCGCGCTGTTCCTCGCAAATCTGCGACAGCACGCGCGGCAGTTCCAATTCTTCAATTGTGCGAATCTTGGTTGGAATGACGCGAAGCACCATGCCGACGTTTCCGCGCTGCTGAAACACGTTCACACGGAAGCGGCCCAGGCCCGCGACGCCGTAAGCCATGTCCAACTCGGCGGTTTCCTTGAACTTTTGTTTTTGCCGGTTGGTCATCATGCTGAAGGCCATCGACAGCATTTCTTCCGGCGTGATGCGTGGAACATCGGTGAGGCCGTTGAGCATTCCGTCCACGCGGAGATAAGGGTGATTGCCTACTTTCAAGTGCAAGTCGGACGCCCGGCTTTCGACGGCGCGGCGCAACAAGTCATCAATACTGACAGCCATAGCGAAAGTCCTCGGGTGTGAAGTTCAACCAAAACTAACATGCGTGTTAGGGGCTAGCAAGAACAGTACGGCGGAACATTTCTAAACTGCCAACCTGTACCTTCGGTCAGGTATTCGAGGAAAAATTCTTGGGACGATTCTTCAGGGAATTCTAAAGCGGGGGCTGGTCGGCCAAGAAGAGGCGGTCGTAAATCACGGCGGCGATGACGCCTCCCAGCAGCGGACCGACCCAGTAAACGCCGTGATTGCTCCAATAGCGCGCGGCGAGAGCCGGAGCGAAGGCTCGCGCTGGGTTAATCGCAGCGCCAGTAAAGGGTTCGCCAAAAAGCACAGCCACTGAGATCGTGAGGCCAATGGCGAAGCTGGACATCTTGTTGAAAGCGCCGCGAGCATCAACGAGCGTAGCGAAAACGACGAACACGAGAAAAAACGTCATCAGGCCTTCTAGAACCATGGCGTGCAGACGTGTGAAATCCGGCGCGAGCAGCGTGACGCCTCTGCCGGCCGATGTCCATATGGCGTCCGGCACAATCGCGACCAGCAAATACGTGGCCGCGATCGCGCCGAGCAATTGCGCGATCCAATAGAACAGAGCTTGCAAGGTGCCAAGGCGTCGAGTGACCCAGTAGCCCGCGGTGACTGCCGGGTTTAAGTGTCCGCCGGAAATGTGACTGACTGCGCCGACCATGATGGCGTACGAGAGACCGTAAGCCAGCGCAATTCCCAGCGTGCCAATCGGAGTTTGCGATGCGGCGCGAAGATATTGGTCCGCGCAAATCGCCCCAATCGCGAAGAAAATTACTGTGAAAGTACCAATGAATTCCGCCAAAAGCTTTTGAGCCAGGCTATACAACCGTTCCTCCGACAAGCATCGAGCTACATCGTATTGGAATTTCCACGACCGCGCGCGATTTTACTGAATTCGCAGAGAGAAAGCG
Organism: Candidatus Acidiferrales bacterium; assembly: GCA_049693615.1. Lineage (GTDB taxonomy): Bacteria > Acidobacteriota > Terriglobia > Acidiferrales > UBA7541 > Palsa-295. Next base: position 171,424 of record JBAVQB010000037.1, read on the forward strand.
AGTTAGGAGAAATACAAAGGATGCAGGTTATTTGTCATTCGGAACGATCCATGCGTTCGCAGCGGCCCACTAAATTGCGGATCGAATTGACTAGGGGCGCACGGGTACCGGGACGCCCGCTCCGGCGATTGCCGGAACGTTCGTTGGCGAGAGCCAGTGATGGCGGTCCGGCTTGGTGCCTCCGGTGAGAGCGAAAAATTCGTCCTGGATACGTTTGGTGATGGGGCCGCGCGATCCAATTCCAATTTTAATGCGATCAACCGAGCGGATCGGAGTGATCTCCACAGCAGTGCCACAAAAGAAAAGCTCTTCGGCAATGTAAAGCATTTCGCGCGGGATCACTTGCTCCGCCACGGGGATGTTCAGATCGCGGCAAATTGTGAGCACGGAATGGCGCGTGATGCCGGGCAGCGCGGAATTCGAAAGCGGCGGAGTGATCACCGTGCCGTCCATCACCAGAAAAATATTTTCGCCGGAGCCTTCGCTGATGTGGCCGTGTACGTCGAGCGCGATGCCTTCCACATAGCCGTTCGCGCGAGCTTCCATGCGGATGAGCTGCGAATTCATGTAATTCGCAGCGGCTTTCGCCATTTGCGGCAAGGTATTCGGCGCGGGACGATTCCAGGAACTGATGCAGACATCGACTCCATTGCGCAGTCCTTCTTCGCCCAGATATTTTCCCCATTCATAGCAGCTGAGATACACCTCGATGGGGCAGCCTTGGGGGTCCACGCCCGCTTCGCCGTAACCGCGCAGAACGATTGGACGCAAATAACACGCGCCGATTTTATTCGCGCGGATGAGATCGAGATTCGCGGCGCACAGTTCGTCGAGCGTGAAGGGAACTTCCATGCGGTAAATGTAAGCCGAATTCAGGAGCCGCTGCATGTGATCGCGCAGACGGAAAATCGCGGGACCTTCCTTTGTATCGTAGCAACGAATGCCCTCGAAGACGGCCGAACCATAGCTGACCACGTGCGAAAGAACGTGGAGTTGGGCGTCATCCCACTTGATGAATTTTCCGTTATGCCAGATCTTTTCGGTCTTCGGTATAGGCATATCGTCGCTCCGTCGCGCCGAGGGGCTGCGAAACTCTGCGCAGAACGGAGTATAGCATAGGGATTTTCATGTCAATTCCGGCGCTGATCGAAACGGGCGTCCGCGTCGCATCCAAATTGGCCGCGTTATTACAACGCTCGGAACCATTGACTATCGCAAATTGTTTCAATCCGAAACGGACTTCAAAAGACCCAATACTGCGCGGTTAGGTGTTCCATACTGACAATAGGTCCGGAATTTTGAATCACGATTTCTTCTGCGCCGGGGACGCGAGCGCCCAGCAGGCCGCAGAAGCGATGATCATGTTTCATTCGTCGCGCAGCGCGACACCGATTCCGAGGCAAGCGTAAGTACTGCGACAAGCGTAAAACCGGGACTCTTGAGCAGCATTCGCACCGCATAACGCAGGTCTTGACCGAATGGCGCCATGGTCCCTCCAAGTACGGTTAATCCACAGACACCATCAGTTTCTGACGTATATGGACGAGCGGCGGCTCAGCCTTGTTAGCAGGAGGATTGATGATTGCTGCTGGCTGACGGATGGCTAGTCGTGATCATCCTGCGCCCTTTCGACCTGGGTTTGAGCGGTAAAACCAGAGATACGGCCCCAGGCGCTGGTCTTCCAATTGTCGGCACTTTCTTTGGCCAAAATCCAGGGAGGGAGATCAAAATAAAGAAACTGGGATAGAGCCTCAACGTAAGGCTCGTACATGCCGCGTAACTTGTTTAGTTTCTCATTTGATTCCGGGGTGTCGTTAAGTTTCAGGCCCGATTCCGCGACGGCGGCACGGAGGCGAAGAAGTTCGGAAGCAGGCAAGCGATTTACGCCGTGATGTAAAGGCGAGGCGTGAAACACTTGAGCCAAATCCACCACGGCATGGCGGCAAATAGCAAACGTAAGCCGGGCCTGGCGCTGGCATGCGCCTTCAGCGCCTGCTACGACGAGGGCAGAGGTGTCGAGCATCGCGGTCAGCGCCGAGAGCCATGACTCGTTGTTGTGCTGCGAACGAAAGTACGTGAGAACCGGATAGGAAACATGACTCTCAAGTAGTTCCGCGCCCCAGCGCTCCCAGTCGCGGAGAAGCCTTTCCAAAGCTGCGAGGCCATGCACGCCTGCGTGACGCCGCAGAAGTTCTGTGGAGGTAGGCGGCGAACCTGCGCGCGCATCGAGCAGCACGATGGCAACCTCTCTGCGCGAAAAAGCTTGATAGATTACGGGCAAGTAACTGAGCACCAGCGCCAGGAAGCCGAAGCCCAGCCCGCTTTCGAATACTGCCAGCACCCGTTCCGCGGCAGTGTGCGGTGTAACGTCGCCAAGGCCCAAGGTGAAAAAAGTTGTGCCGCTTAGATAGAAGCAGGTTTCCAAAGTCGGATGCGTTTGATCGAGGCGAGCGTCGCTGAAATACAAAAACCCGAAGCCTACGATCAACATTGCCGCCCAGAGCGCAAATAAGCCGAGCAGAGAAAGCGGGCCGAAATAACTCAGAAATCCTTCGCGGGCTTTGGGTGATTTCACAAAGTGGGCAAGTTTGCGCCAGGGAATCCATAGGACGCGGTAGTAAAGCCTGGTCAGCCGGAAACGGCGAGTAACCCTTCGCGGAAGGACGATCGTTTCAAACGCTTCCAGCAAAATGCCAGAGATGATCAGGATGCCGGCGATGAGCGGAAGAATCTTCATGCTGCCTGTTCCAGCACGGCGCTCAGTGTGATTTCAGCTTTAAACAAACGTGACACCGGGCAATTGGCTTTTGCGCTGGAGGCTGCAGACTGGAAGGCGGCGTCGGAAATGTCCGGAATGCGCGCGGCTACATCCAAATGAATTTTTGAGATGGTCCAACCGGCGTCGAGTTTTTCGAGTGTGACGTTAGCCGTCGCGCGAATTGTCTGCGGCGTGAAATTCATGGTGCCGAGCTGCGCGGACAGCGCCATGGCAAAACAGCCCGCGTGAGCCGCGCCGATTAACTCCTCAGGATTGGTTCCTTTCGCGTTCTCGAAACGTGTTAAGAAAGAATACGGCGCATCGGCCAGCACTCCGCTTGGCGTCGAGATGGATCCTTTGCCGTCCTTTAACCCTCCGTTCCAAACCGCTGTTGCGCTGCGTTCCATAAATCCTCCGATAATGTCTGAAATGTTATTTGTTGGTTATTGGATGCCGGACTTGATTGATCGATGCCTCTAGAAGCGAGTGCAACAGCCGCTCGCCGAGATCGTGAAACTCAGTGAGATCTCGGTGGCGCAGCCATGCTTGCGCTATTCAACATTTGAAAATTCTGGCGAATAAGAGCCAGGCGGTCGCCTTTCACGTTTTCGTATGCTCCAAACGCGATGAAAGGTATCATCGCCGCCAGCACCCACAGTTTCGCGCTTCCGGGAAGTTTTGCTTCCGGCTCCCAGCGAAACAGCCGCCGCGAAATTTCAAAAGCCACCAGAAGCCCGATCCCCAGCGCGATCACGTCCGTGACGATTTCGGCGTGCGTCGCAAGGTTGGTCGCAGCGTTTTCAAGGCCGGTGGCCAGATAAGTGGCCGGCATGAACAGCGAAGCTCCTTGGATCCAGTGCGGGAATCTTGCCAGCGGGACAGTCGCGCCCGAAAGAAACAGGAACGCAGTCCAGATCACCTGGTTGATGACCTGCGTTTCCTGCATGGTGTTGGTCACACTGGCAACGATTAGGCCGAAGGAAGAAAAAGTCGCGGAGCCGATCGTAACCAAAAGAAAAATCGCCCACAAATTTCCCCAACCTTGCATATGCAGCATGAATTTCGTCACGATAATTTCGATAGCCACGGACGGGAGCACCAGGATGTAGTTCGATAGAATGCTGGAGGCCAGCATCGGTCCGGCGCCCAGTGGAGCCAGACGAAAGCGCCGAAGAATTCCGGCTTCGCGAAACATTACCAGTTGCACGCTGAGTCCCCAGAAGCTGCCCATCACCGTCATGGTGAGAATCGCGCCGAGAATGTAGGCCGTCCATGCCGTATCGCCCTTGCTGAAAATCGTGACGAAGAAGAAAAGAAAGCCAAGCGGCATAACCAAGCTGAAAAAGAGAAACGTGCGGTTTCGCATGGCCAGACGGACGCGAATTTTAGTGAGGATCCAGGTATTGCGTATTACGTTCGATGCCATATTCGTCCTTTTACTTCAAGCTCATTTTGCTCAATCGCAATTTCAATCACGCAGCCTGCGGCCGGTCAGTTCGATGAAAACGTCTTCCAGCGATGGCGAAAACATTTCCAGGCTTTGCAGTTCGTTGCTGTCGGATTCGAGGTGCTTTACCAGCGCGACAATGGTGAGCGGAGCGCGCGTGGAATGCAGCACGTAGGTGCCGTCGAACTCGCGGGCATTAGCCACCGCGTCGAGTTGACCCAGCACTCCGTTCTCCACCGGTTTGGCCAGCCGGACTTCAATGCGTGTGGTGCCGGCGGAAGCATGCTTCAGCTCGCGCGGCGTCCCGATCTTAATCACCCGGCCGTAATCAATAATGGCCACGCGGTCGCACAGGCGTTCGGCTTCCTCTATATAGTGCGTGGTTAGCAAAACGGTCTTCTTGCCCCGCTTCAACTCTTCGATGATGTCGTAAATCTCGCGGCGAACCTGCGGGTCCAAACCCGCCGTCGGCTCATCCAAAAAGACCACCTGCGGATTGTTCACCAGCGCCATGGCGATGGCGAGCCGCTGCTTTTGCCCGCCGGAAAGCTGGCTGTAGAAAGCGTCCCGTTTTTCTTCCAACTGAAAGCGTTTCAGCAGATCGTTCGTATTGCCATGAACGCGGTAGAAGTTGGCGAATAGATCGATGGCCTCTTTCACGCGGATTTTGTCGGGCAGGGAAGTGGATTGCAGCACCGCGCCAATCATTTCTTTGAACTGGCTTCCGCTCTTCTCGGGATCCAGCCCGCACACTCGCGCGAGCCCACGATCCGGCGTGCGCATGCCTTCCAGGATCTCGACTGTGGTCGTCTTGCCCGCGCCGTTGGGCCCGAGAAGCCCGAACACCTCGCCTTCTTCCACGGAAAAATTCACACCACGCAAAGCCGTAACCGTGCCGTAGTTTTTATAAAGGCCTTCAACTTGTATGACAGGTCCCGTCACTAAATATTTCCTCTCTATCTGAACTTTCCTCTATACCACAACCGCTCAAAAATTGAGCGCGTTCATCGGATCTTGCGACGCTTGCGTTTGGCCACTCCGCTTCTTTCGGCCTTGCGGAACGACCAGCCATAAATTTTCATGTCAATCACGCGGCCGACTTCGACGCCTTCGGTTTCCAGCAGACGCCGCTGCTTCGCGGCATAAGGCTCTGGAACACGAATGTGTCCACCTGCTCCCAGCACGCGATGCCAGGGAATCCCTCGCCCGTTGGGAGTCGCCGCCATGGCGTATCCCACGGCTCGCGCACCGCCGGGCGTGCGCAGCGCCTTGGCAACCTCGCCATAGGTTGTTACGCGCCCGCGCGGAATTTTTTTCACCAAGCGATAGACCGGTTCCCAGGACATTTGCATCTTTCCCGCAGACTACCGGCTGCCATTTTTCTGCATCCAAATAGTAAGGCAGGAGCGCTGAAAACTGCCTTAACGCCAGCCTGCCCCAGCGCCTTGACTCGGCAGCCACCCCGCAAAAAGCGACGCTTCACGACTAATAACTGATTAGCAGCATTTTCTGCGTCCACCGCATCGTACCATTGACGGCGTAGTGGACGCTTCATACACTACGAACGCTTCATCTAAAAAGGAGGTGTTGTGGCTTTCGTAAGGCGCAAAGGCAACACCTACTTCTTAGTGCACAACGTTCGCCGTCAGGGCAAGGTGCAGCAATTACACCTGGCGCGGCTGGGGGAGCGGCCGCGGATCACGGACGATGTGGTGCGAAAGGTTTCGCGCAACCACCCGTTCCTGGATCTCGATTGGTCAAGCCTGCGCGAGCAGGTGAATAGCCGTATCGAGCTGTTTGATATTCGCTCGCCGTACGTGCAGAACTTGATGCATTCACTACGAAACCTTCACATGGACCTGGCCGATCTTTCTCCGCCGATGTTGCTGCTGGCGGATCGAGCCAATTCAAGCCGGGAACTGGTCACGCAATTGCGATTGCTGCGTTCGACGCTCGATATCAAACTCGATCAATTCGAACGCACTGATTTCCGCAATCCCGATGGCGGCAGAGAGTTCCGGTAGGGGGAGTAATACCGTGGGAGCGCATGCGCTACAACTCGACCCGACTCAACGCAGTCTGGAGTCGCGTGATTTTGAATCAGGACTGCGGCGTAAAATCGTCGGCCAGGACGAAGCGGTGCAGGGCGTGGTGGACCTGTACCAGGTGTTTCGCGCCGGCCTGAATTCGCCGGGACGTCCGGTAGGGAACCTATTGTTTTTGGGGCCGACCGGCGCGGGGAAAACGCGCGTGGTCGAAGCCACCGCCGAAGTGCTCTTTGGCGATCCACGCGCCGTGATTAAGGTGGACTGCGCCGAGTTCCAGCACTCTCATGAAATTGCCAAGCTGATTGGCTCGCCTCCGGGATATTTGGGTCATCGTGAAACGCATCCTCTAATCACTCAAGAGGCCCTCGCCCAATATCACACCGATAAATTGAAGATCAGCTTCCTGCTCTTCGACGAAATCGAAAAAGCCAGCGATGCACTCTGGCAATTGCTGCTAGGCATCCTGGACAAAGCCACCTTGACGCTGGGAGACAATCGCCGCGTGGATTTGTCGCAAACCATGATCTTCATGACCTCAAATCTTGGCGGCGGCGAAATCACCGAACTAATGACCGGGGGCATGGGCTTCGCTCCCAAAGTGAAGGCCGACACACAGGTTCGCCTCGATGAAAAAGTGGAAAAGACCGCGGCGGACGCGGCCAAGCGAAAATTCGCGCCGGAATTCATGAACCGCATCGACAAAGTGATCGTGTTCCACCCGCTGCGTTCCCAGCAGCTCGAACAGATTCTGGAAATCGAGCTGGGTATGGTACAGCAGCGTGTGCTGGAAACCGCCAAGGGACGCTTCTTGTTCCGCGTGACCATGCCAGCCCGCGATTTCCTGCTCCGCGAAGGCACGGACATGAAGTACGGCGCGCGCCACTTGAAGCGCGCGATTGAACGACACGTCGTATATCCGCTGGCCAGTTTGTTGGCCACGGAGCAAGTCACGCTTGGCGATGTCATTTCCATCGATTGGGATGGCCGCGAGCAGGGACTGACCTTCTTGAAGGAAGCGGAAGGCGCCCTTGTTCCGGTGACTACTCCGTCCAAAGAGAAAATCACTACTGCTGCCGCCGCAAGTTCTGACGGCCGCCCAGTGGTTTTCCCCGCAGCCACCGCTGCGATGGACGTGACCATCGAAAACAGGACGACACCGGCAGCCGGGCGCAGCATTCCGGTAGAAAAGGCGAAGAACGAGAAAAAGTAAAGGCACCGCAGCGCTCTCGTCCTAGAGAACGCTGCCGCGTGTTCGCCATGGGTTAGCGGTTGTGCGCTTGCCCCCACGCCAAAATACGTTCACGCCTCGCGATTCAGCGACAATCAATCACTTCGTTTCGACAACATCGATTGAGGAATTCCCAGCGTAGAAACAACTTTCGCAGTCAAATTCACAACTACTCCTCGAACTCCACCATTGGCTCGTCGAAACTGCCGCCATAAACGTTGGGCACTTTCGCTCCCATCGGACGCAGATACGCCGTGAGCTGGCCTCGATGATGTATGGAGTGGTTGAGCATAAATTGCAGATACATCACAGCGGGTAAATTATAGATGCCGAAGAAGGGAAGCGGAGCGGCCCAAAATTCAGGGGAAAGCTTCTCGATCTTGTCGAGTTTTGCCGGCATGCTTTCTTCGTAGGTAGCAGCGATATCCGCGGCGTTGCTGAAGTCCGCAGGCATGGTGTCGTCTTCCATTTCAAATTTTCCAGCGAGAAATCCATCGAGGAACCAAATATCGGCGGAAGACAGGTGCCAGACGAGTTCCAGCGCGCTGCGCGAATTCGGAGCCGGGCGGTAATCCCCTTTATCAACCGGCACGGCCTGAAGCACTCGCAAAGTAGTCGGGTATTCCTTTCTGAGCGCGGCCACAAACACGGACAGAAGAAACGCAGATTGTTCCGGCGTCATCGTGAACCCCCTTCTTCAGGCTTCCAGCGAAGAATCGGCTTGCGCGCCGCGGCCACTTCGTCCAGCCGCCCGATGCGCGTGGAATGCGGCGCGGTTTTCACCAGCTCCGGATTCGTTTCCGCTTCTGCCGCAATCGAGCGCATCGCTTCGATAAAGAAATCGCACTCCTCTCTGGATTCCGATTCCGTCGGCTCGATCATCATGGCGCCCGGAACGATTAGCGGAAACGCCGTGGTGTAAGGATGAAAGCCGTAGTCGATCAAGCGTTTGGCGATGTCCATCGTGTTCACGCCATGCTTTTTTTGACGCGCATCGCTGAAGACCACTTCGTGCATTGACGGGAGATTGTAAGGCAGATCGAATACGCCCTCCAGATTCTTCCGAATGTAATTTGAATTCAAAACGGCGTCTTCGGTTGCCTGCCGTATGCCCGGACCGTAAGCGAGAATGTACGCAAGGGCGCGCAGCAGCACGCCGAAATTCCCGCAGTAAGCGCGCACGCGTCCGATGGATTGCGGCCGGCTGTGGTCCATCGCAAATTTGCCGTTCTCTTTTTGCACCACCACCGGGACGGGCAGGAACGGCTCCAGAAATTTCTTCACCAGCACGGGGCCGGCGCCCGGCCCGCCGCCTCCGTGGGGCGTCGAAAATGTTTTGTGCAGATTCAGATGCATCACGTCCACGCCGAAATCGCCGGGGCGCGTGACTCCCGCCAGCGCGTTCATGTTGGCGCCGTCCATATAAAGAAGAGCGCCGCGTTCGTGCAAAATTCCCGCAATTTCCACGATACGTTCTTCAAAAACGCCCAGCGTGCTCGGATTCGTCAGCATCAGTGCGGCAACATCGTCCGTGCAAAACTCGCGAAGATGATCGGTATCAATCTGGCCGCGCGCGTTGGATTTAATGTTTTTTACTTCGTATCCGGAGATCACCACGGAAGCCGGATTCGTTCCATGCGCGGAATCCGGTATCAAAACTGTCTTGCGTGCGTTTCCCTGGCTTTGCAGATATGCGCGAATCATCAGCAGCCCGGTAAGTTCGCCTTGCGCCCCGGCTACAGGTTGAAGCGTAGCAGCATCCATGCCGGTAATCGAAAGCAGGCATTTCTGCAAATCGTAGAGAATGCGCAAGCATCCTTGCGAAAGTTCAGCCGGCTGCTCGGGATGCTCGGTGGCAAGCCCATCGAGCCGCGCCACGAATTCGTTTACGCGCGGGTTGTACTTCATGGTGCAGGAACCCAGCGGATACATCCCCAGATCGATCGCATAATTCCATGTGGAAAGCCGCGTGAAATGCCGAATCACTTCGATCTCGCTCACTTCAGGAAAACCTTCGACCGCGTCCCGCGTGAATTCCTGTCCCAGCGCCTTGGAAGCATCCACGGCGGGAACATCCAGAGGTGGAAGCTCCATCCCGCGTTTTCCCGGCGCGGACTTCTCGAAGATCAGCCCTTCGTTCTGGCTCACATGCTCGCGCGCCTTTAAAATCTTGCCGACGGGCGATTCGATTTCGGTGGACTTATAGCTCAATGCAAACTGCTCCTTAGACAGGTCTTTCGAGTATTTTCCGTATAGCCGCGGCCAAACGCTCAATCTCAGCGCGCGGTGTAGTTTCGGTCACGCAAACCAACGCGCGTTTCGTGAGCTCCGGATAGTGGATGCCCAGCGCGAACGGCCCGATAATTTTCTCGCGCAAGAGATCCTGGTTCACCATCTTCACCGAGCGCGGAAGCTCCAGCACGAACTCGTTGAATGAGGGCCCCGAGAAAACGCGCCGAACGCCGGGAATTTTCTCCAGTTCCGCCTGAGCGAAACGCGCCTTGGCCAGATTTTGCAGCGCCTGTTCGCGCAATCCTTCTTTGCCGAGCAAGCTGAGATGGATCGTCGCAACTAGCGCAAAAAGCGCTTCGTTCGTGCAAATGTTGGAAGTGGCCTTCTCGCGGCGGATGTGTTGCTCGCGGGTTGCCAGCGTCAGAACGAACCCACGCCTGCCTTCTGCATCCGTGGTCTGGCCCGCAAGACGTCCCGGCATTTGCCGCACGAATTTATCTCGCGTGGCAATTACTCCCACGTAAGGCCCGCCGTAGCTCGGCGAAATGCCGAACGATTGCCCCTCCATCGCCACGATATCCGCTTCAGCCGGGGGCCGAACGATTCCCAGCGACACCGCCTCTGCAATTCCGGTAACCAGCAATGCTCCAGACGAATGTGCCGCTTCAGCCAGCGCCGGCGACTCTTCAATCACACCGAAAAAGTTTGGCGACTGAACCACGATCGCAGCCGCTTGCTCCAAACTTTCCTTCTTTAACCCCGCGCGATCCAGTCGGCCGGATTCCGTGTAACCGATCTCTTCGATCTGGATGCCCAGATTTTTCGCGTAAGTCTGCAGCACATGCCGATATTCCGGATGAACGCTCCGCGCCACCAAAACGCGATGGCGCCTGGTAATCCGTTCCGCCATCAGCACAGCTTCGGTGAGCGCGGTCGAACCGTCGTACATCGACGCGTTAGCCACTTCCTGCCCGGTCAACTGGCACATCAGCGTCTGAAATTCAAAAATTGCCGTAAGCGTGCCTTGCGCGAACTCAGCTTGATAAGGCGTGTAGGAAGTTAGGAATTCGCCGCGCTGAACGAGCGCATCCGTGACTACCGAGCGCACGTGCGAATAGACGCCCGCGCCCAAAAACGAAGTATAGCCTTTGGAATTTTCCGCCGCCCGCGCTTGAAAATATTGAATGATTTCCGGCTCCGAAAGCGCAGCGGGCAAAGCAAGAGGCGCGCGCAACCGGAATTTTTCCGGAATCGACTCGAAAAGTTCGTTTACGGACTGCACGCCGATCGCTTCAAGCATTTCTCGGCGTTCGGAAGGACTCTTGGGCAAATAGCGCATCAGGCGGAATGTTCCTTGGCTTGCCCCGCGATGTAAGCTTCGTACGCAACGGCATCCATCAGCGCCGAAGCTTCCTTGAGATCGGCGAGCCGAACCTTAATTAGCCATGCCGCGCCATGTGGATCTTTGTTGATCAGCTCGGGAGCATCCGCGAGCGCGGAGTTTGTTTCAACCACTTCGCCCGCAACCGGACTGAAAATCTCGCTGACAGCTTTCACGGATTCAATGGTTCCAAAAGACTGCCGCGCTTTGAGTTGCGTCCCCACTTTAGGCATTTCCACGAACACCACATCGCCCAACTCGTGCTGCGCGTAATCCGTGATGCCAATGGTTCCGTTCGCGCCATCCACCTTGATCCATTCATGCTCTTTCGTGTAGCGATAGTCCTTTGGGTACATGAGCGCTCCGTGAGTGCGTTCTAATTGGATGCTTCTGAGCTATTGCGGTCGCTTATAAAACGGAAGCGCGACGATTCGGGCCGGTTCCCCCTGGCCACGAATCCCTATAACGATGTCCGTCCCGACCGCGCTGAATTCCGGAGGCACGTAAGCCATGCCGATATTTTTCTTCAGAAACGGCGCAGGCCCACCGCTGGTAACGCGTCCCGCTTCTTTACCGCCGATCAACACGGGATAGCCGTCCCGCCCGATACGCTTGTCCGACATTTCAAATCCAACCAGCTTGCGCGTGAGCCCGTCCCGTTTCTGTTGCGCCAGCACATCGCTTCCAAGAAACGGCGCCTTTTCCATCTTGCAAATCCAACCGAGGCCGGCTTCCCACGGCGTAGTCGTGTCATCAATTTCGTGGCCGTAGAGGCACATGCCCGCTTCAAGACGCAACGTATTGCGCGCGCCCAACCCGCAGGGAACTATGCCCGCCGGTTGTCCTGCCTGCATCACCTCACCCCAAAGTTTTTCCGAATGCTCTGGCGCAAAATATATCTCGAAGCCGTCTTCGCCGGTGTAACCGGTGCGCGCGATCAAGCAGTCCACGCCGCTAACTTTGCCAAAAACGAAATGATAGTAGTGGATTGAATCCAGCGCCACAGGAGTAAGCCGCTGCAATATATCTTTCGCACGCGGTCCCTGAATCGCCAGCTGAGAATATCGCGGCCCCGCATTCTCCACTTGTGCGTCGAATTTGTTGTGCTCTACGATGTGCTCGTAATCCTGATCCTGATTCCCTGCGTTCACACACAGCATGTAGTTAGTATCGGAAATCTTGTGCACCAGCAGATCGTCCACAAAAGTTCCACGCGAGGTCATCAGCCCCGAATAGTGCGCCTGTCCAATAGCAAGCTTCGCGGCATTGTTGCAAGACACCAGTTGAACCAACCCGAGTGCGCCCGGCCCGCGGATTTCAATCTCGCCCATGTGGCTTACGTCAAACAGCCCAGCGCGTGTACGCACGGCTTCGTGCTCGGCGAGAATGCCGGAATATTCCAGAGGCATGTCCCAGCCGCCGAAATTCACCATCTTGGCGCCTAGCTGGCGATGAATGGAATTCAGAGCGGTCTTGCGCAATGCAGCGGTTGCCGGAGTTGTCACTGAGAATTTCTCATCATGCGAGCGAAACATCGAAGCTAGCATGCGTGTTTTCTAGTTGTCAAGGAACGGCGCCCAGATGTCACTTGTTCGCGGCCCTAGCATGCCCTAAGATTGACCCAAGGGCGAATCGCAGCTTACCGGAGGCAGGCACTTGGTCACTCTCTGCTCGCAATGTGAGAAGCCGGAACTCGAGTGCACCTGTGTAAAATACTGCTGCTTCTGCCAGGCTCAGTTCGACATCCGCATGGGCGTGGATGGCTTGTATTATTGTCCCGATTGCCGCGAGGCTTGCGACGTGCGGCTAGCAGAAAAAGATGAGCACTGATCCAAGCCGTACAGAACTCACTTTGCAGGATGACGCCCGGCTGATCGCCGGAGTTGCCGCCATTGTGTTGTTCGCCGGCCAGCGCTGCGGCCTTTCGAGCGAGGCGCAGGAAGGGCTCGCCGCGGCTGCCACGGACGCCTGCCGCGAAACCTTCCCGCTGGTAAACACCAATGGAAACGCGGATTCAGCTTTAAGAGTGATCGTCTCCGATTTTCCGGACCGCGTGGAAGTCGCCATCGAGCATTCCGGAGAATCGCTTCCTTCCGCAGGGCTCGATACCTTTGCAGGTGGGGGATTCGGTTCGCAAGCTCGGCTGAGCGCTGCACTACAGAAGTCTAGCGTCGATCGCGTACAGTACGAAACGCGCGCCGGGGTTTCGCGCACAACCCTGATTAAATACTGTGAAGGGCGCCGCGCAAAAATCTAGCCCGCCTGCCGGCAGTCACTCCCGGAAATTCTCTTACATCTAGGAAGGCGCAAGAGCCTTGGTGCGTATCAACGACATCAGCTCGTCCTGGCTCACCGGTGCGTCGATCTTCAGACGATCTCCCGTTGGCGTCACACGAACATGGTCCAGCGCTTTCGCAAAATCGGGATTCGATTGCGCTTCCTGGTAACGGCGGTACATCACGCCGGCCTGCATCGCCGCGCCCAGAGTGTTGGCATCGTCCACTGAGTCGCACACCGCCTGAAATTGGACGTCCAGTCCAGAGTCGGCATTCACGCTGATGATCATGGCGCGAATGCGTCCAATAATGGACGCGGCTTGCGGGAACTGGCTGGCCTGCGGCAGCAATTGATGCATGGCCATGGTCGTTGAAGTCTTATCGAGAACCGCCCAGATTAGCCCAGTGCCGTTGGCTTCGCCGATCAGCGGAAAGATTTTGTCATTGGCCAACAGGCTCTCGGCGTTGCCCGTGCGCACGTCGATCATCTTATCCAAAGAGGCGCGATTGCCGAACGCGGCTGTGTTGGAATCCAGAAAGAAGAAGAAAATGTCGTTAGCAGCTCCGCCGCTTCCGAACGCATACAGGTGGTAACCCTGCTCCTCGACCATCGGTATTTTCTGCGCTTTAAACTTAGCTTCCGTGCCTGCTGGATCAAAACCGCCGAGCGCAACTCCTATAATGTCTCCGCTCTCACCGCCCGCAGATAGAATCGTTCCCCAAGCCAGGCTGTCCACCTGCGAATTTGGGTCCACTCCCGCGGAGGCCAGGAACTGCTCGAACTGGCGCATGTGCGCGGGGAGCATCTGGTCCTGCATTTGCGAGAACCAGGAAAGCTTCCGGGCGCCCTTCAAATCCGCGTAGGCGAATTCTGAGGTGGTCTTCGGAAACATTCCCACGACCGTGGTGCTCACCGAGCCGGCCGAGAGTCGCGGAGAAATAGTTGTCAAAATACCGAGCAGCGCGGCCGCTGCCACCACTGTCAAAAGAATGCTTCGAAAAATTGGCTGTCTCACGATCGTTTTCCCCTCAGGTAAATTATCTACCGCAGCGGTCGAGCTGCAGGTTGAGCTTCGAAAGTAAATCTCCAGCACCGTGCCTGTCTAGTATAGATGCTAAACCGGTCCCTCGCGGAATCAACTTTTTCCGATGCGCGCCGCCAGTAACTCGGACTCAGAGCGAAGGCGCGCCGAAAAGCCGGAATCCGTAATGGACTCCAGGTTAATCTTCACGTTTTCAAGCGCTCCTCGGACCGCTGCCCCAGCCATTAGACGTCCCACACGAATATCCGAGAGCATTGACGGGCTGGCAATTCCTTCCAGCTTTCCCAGCAAGTCAAAAACCTGCGAGGCCTTGCGCGCCACTTCCATAGGCACACTCGCCGCACCTTGCAACGCGTTTTGTATCGCCACTTCCCGGCGTCCCTGTTCTTCCGGCGTCGCCTGCGGCAGCTTGTAGGCCGCCATTACCGATTCGAACGAAGCGGCATCGCGATCGATCCCCTCCGACAGCGTCCGAGACGCCGCATGAAATTCCGCGAGAGCGTCGCTGAGCGGCTCCACGTGGGCAGCTTGCGATTTCTTTTTCCGCGACAGCCCGGCAACCATCTCTCCCAGGCTGGCGCCCAGCGCGCCGGCCAGCGCCGCTACCGAGCCTCCCCCGGGCGTAGCCGTCGGCTGCGCTACAGCGTCCAGAAACGGTTGTGCAAGTAACGCCAGTTTCCCCGGGCCCTCTGCCGAAGCAGTGCCGGCAAAAGACGCCTCCATGCGATTCTCAAATACCTGCGCAGGCGAAAAGTTTTCAAGTTGCAAATAAAAGTCCGCGGTCAGCTCGATTGCGCGCTTGGGAATCAACCCAACGATTTCGCTGCCCACAATCGACACGCCATACCGCTCAGCCTCGCGCTTCACCATTTCAAAAACTCGATGGATAGGCGTCTGTTCGAAATCCGTCAGGTTAATAGACACTTGCGCCAGATTTCTTCCGCGCAAATCCACGCCCATGGCTTTCACGTACCGCAGCCCGCCATTCGAGAAGCGTATATTCTTGCCGATTCGATTCGCGATGCTCACATCGGAAGTATTCAGATTAATGTTGTAGGCGATCAGGAACTTGCGCGCTCCAACCACCGTAGCGCCGGCCGTTGGATGCAAACGCTGCTCCCCAATATCCGGGGCGCGATCGATATTGCGCGGAACTTCCGCCAGCAAGCCTTCGAATTGCCCCTTGCGAATGTTTTCCAGGTTGGTGCGTTCCGGACGCTGCGCCGCAGCCTCGTAGAAATAAACAGGGATGCGAAACCGTTCCCAGATCTCGCGTCCCACTTTTTTCGCCAGCGCAACGCAATCCTCGATGGTCACTCCTTCGATAGGGATAAAGGGAACCACGTCGGTGGCGCCCATGCGCGGGTGCGCCCCGGAGTGTTTCGTCAAATCGATCAGTTCAGCCGCTTTACCCACTCCGCGTAGGGCAGCCTCGGCCACCGCTTCGGGCTCGCCCGCCAGCGTCACCACGCTGCGGTTATGATCGCTGTCGCTTTCGCGGTCCAGCAGATACACGCCGGGCACTTCGCGCATGGCCGACACAATCGCATCCACCTTCGATGCGTCGCGCCCTTCGGAAAAGTTTGGAACACATTCAACAAGTCGTTTCATTATCTAGAGGTTCTTCCTATGCAGGATGGCGCCGCGTTTCATCGTGAGGATGCAGAGGTTCACACCAAAATAATACGGGATTTCGCGATAGTCGGCCACGTCAAACGCCGCCAAGTCCGCATATTTGCCAACCTCCAGCGAGCCCACGCGGTCGTGCACGCGCAACGAGTACGCCGGATTAATCGTCGCAGCCGTAATCGCTTCAGCCGGCGTCATCCTCATTTGCGTGCAAGCCAGCGACAAAATCATAGTCATGCTCAGCGTAGGACTGGTTCCAGGATTAAAATCGGTAGCGACGCCCAGAATTGCCCCGGCCTCAATTAACTTGCGCGCCGGCGCATAATCCTTCAGCCCCAGATGGAAACAGCATCCCGGCAGCATGGTGCAAACCACATTGGAAAGCCCGAGCGCCCGAATATCGCTGCCGTTGATTTTCTCCAGATGATCCGCGCTCGCCGCCTGCAACTCAATCGCTAGACGCACTGCCCCCGTGTGCGCCAGCTGCTCCGCATGAATCCGCGGAACCAAGCCTCCGGCTCGTCCAGCCATCAGAATCCGGCGCGATTGGTCCACGGTAAACGCGCCGCGGTCGCAGAAAACATCGCAAAATTCCGCCAGCCCGGCGGTCGCCACCGTGGGAATCCATCGGCGCGTCAACAAATCCACGTAAGCCTCGGGACGCCGTTTGAATTCCTGCGGGACCACGTGCGCTCCCAGAAATGTTGCGTGAATGTCTAGAGGGTGCTCCTGATGAAGATCGTAGAGAATTTCCAAGATCTTCAGCTCGCTCTTCCAATCCAGCCCGTAACCGCTTTTCGCTTCGATGGTCGTAGTGCCGTGCGCCGCAAACTCACGAAGATTTTTCAGCGCCCGAGCTTTCAACACCCGCGCCGAAGCGCTGCGCAAGTGTTTTACCGTCGAACGAATCCCGCCGCCCGAGCGCGCGATCTCTTCATACGTAGAGCCGGAGATCCGCTGCTCGTATTCGGCAGCGCGGCTAAACGGAAAAATCAGGTGAGTGTGCGAATCAACAAAGCCGGGCAAAACAACGCGTCCGCCCAGATCCAACTTTTCCGCGCGCCGTGCTTTGGGCAGCCTTTCGATGCGGCGCTTCGTGCCCACCGCTGCGATGCGGTCCTGATGCACCAAAATCGCGCCGTCGCGAATGATTTCAAGCTGGCCAAGCGCGCGCCCGCGCCGTGGCACTGGCCCGCGCAGCGTTAAAATCTGCGAGCACCCGGTAATCAGCCAGTCAGGCACGATTGCGATGATACCGCGTCACTTTGCCGAAAACACTACTGTTGAGGGTAAAAGAAGATTTTACGCGCTCGCGGCTTGAGCCAGGTATGCAGGAGCGAACACATCCGCCACAAACGACTCGATCTTCGTCGGCATACTATTTTCCGCCGAACGCTTTTCCAGCGGCGCAAGCAAACCGGAATTTCCCGCCTTCCACATTTCGATCAGCAGCTTTGCCATTTTCTTCGGCATTCC
This sequence comes from Candidatus Acidiferrales bacterium, assembly GCA_049693615.1. Taxonomy (GTDB): domain Bacteria; phylum Acidobacteriota; class Terriglobia; order Acidiferrales; family UBA7541; genus Palsa-295. The sequence continues at coordinate 188,942 of JBAVQB010000037.1, forward strand.
CGTCTGCACCAGAGCAGGTTCCAGCATCATGGCCGGCACCTGCATATAACTGAGTTTAGGTTTGCCGATAGCCTCGCCAACAATTTTCGCGGTTTCTTTCATGGTCACGTCGCGTGGACCAAACAATTCCTGCACCGAGCTCCCGGAAAAATCGCGCGCGTGAAGCCGTTTCGCAGCGTAAGCGCCGATGTCTTTAGCGGCGATCATAGCCACCGGCAGATCGCCGTCCGTCCCGCCGGGAAGAAAACCCATGGTGCGCAACGGCGCCATGCCCATAAATAAATTTTCCATGAACGGCCCGGGCCGCAGGTGCAACACATTCAGTCCCGGCACGCTATTCATTTTTTGTTCCAAATGGTAGAGGCCAACGATCGGCCCAGTCTTTTCCGGATGTTGCGCCCCCAAACTGCTCAGCGTCACCACGTACGGAACGCGCGCGCTGGTAATCGCTTTCAAGTAAGCATCCGAAACGGAATCTTGGTACGCACGGTAATCCTCGTCTGGCGCCTGCGGAATCAACAGATAAACCGCCGTCGCGCCCTCAAACGCTTTCGACATCTCTGCCGCGTCTTCCGCCTTGCCAACAAAGGCCTCCGCACCCTTTTGTGTCAAAGACGCTAGCTTCTTCGAGTCGCGGCCGATGGCGCGTACTTTCTCACCGCTAGCAAGCAGCGCTTCGACGGCAACCCTTCCTGTGTTTCCAGTCGCTCCAGTGATAACGATCATTTCCCCCTCCAGCGGCGAAAACGCAACCGGCCTCATTATCAGAAATTCTTTTCTCAAGACATCGGAATTTTGACTCCCGACTTTTGCGCAAATTCGATCGCTTCGCTATAGCCCGCATCCACGTGCCGCGCCACGCCAATTCCCGGATCATTCGTCAGCACGCGCTCGATGCGTTCCGCCATTTCCTTCGAGCCGTCCGCCACGGTGACTTGTCCCGCATGCAACGAATAGCCGATGCCCACGCCGCCGCCGTTGTGAATCGAAACCCAACTCGCGCCGCTCGCCGTATTCAGCAGGGCATTGAGCAGCGCCCAGTCCGCCACCGCGTCTGACCCATCTTTCATCTTTTCCGTTTCGCGATAAGGCGAAGCCACCGACCCGCAATCCAGATGATCGCGTCCAATCACGATGGGCGCTTTCAATTCGCCTTTTGCTACCAGATCGTTCAGCGCGAGTCCAAATTTGTCGCGCTCGCCATAACCCAGCCAGCAGATTCGCGCCGGCAATCCTTGAAACCGCACACGCTTCTGTGCCAGATGAATCCAACGCGTCAGAACTTCGTCGTGCGGAAACATGTCGAGCACCAGTTTGTCCGTACGATAAATATCCGACGCTTCTCCCGAAAGCGCAGCCCAACGAAACGGCCCACGCCCCTCGCAAAATAACGGACGAATATAGGCCGGAACAAATCCGGGAAAATCGTATGCGTTCTTCACCCCTTGCTCGAACGCGAAAGTCCGAATGTTATTTCCGTAATCGAACGTGATCGATCCCAGCTTTTGCAACGCGAGCATGCCTTCCACATGCTTGGCCATCGATTCAAGCGAGCGCTTGCGATAGGTATCCGGATCGCTCTTGCGCAACTCGGCAGCCTGCGCCACATCCAGTCCCTGCGGAATATAACCGCCAATCGGATCGTGCGCGCTGGTCTGGTCCGTCAACAGATCTGGCACCACGCCGCGCCGCGCCAGCTCTGGAATCACGTCCGCGCAATTTCCCACCAGTCCCACCGATGTGGCTTCGCGCTTCCGCACCGCATTCTTCAAAATTCGCAGCGCCTCATCGAGGTCGTTCACCATCACATCGCAGTAGCCCGTCTTCACCCGCCGCTTGATGCGCTCCGGGTCAACATCTATTCCCAGAAACGCCGCGCCATTCAGCGTCGCCGCCAGGGGCTGCGCGCCACCCATTCCGCCCATGCCTCCGCTAGCCACCAGCTTTCCCGCCAGATCGCTCTGAAAATGTTTTCGCCCCGCCGCCGCAAAAGTTTCGTAAGTGCCCTGCAAGATTCCCTGCGTGCCGATGTAAATCCAGCTACCCGCCGTCATCTGGCCATACATCATCAATCCCGCGCGATCGAGCTCGTCAAAATTCTTCCAGTCGCTCCAATGTCCCACCAAATTCGAATTCGCGATCAGTACACGCGGCGCGTAGCTGTGCGTTCGAAAAATTCCCACGGGCTTGCCGGACTGCACAAGCAAAGTCTCGTCATTTTTCAGAGCTTTCAGTGACGCCACAATCGCGTGATAACACTTCCAGTTCCGCGCCGCCTTCCCGCGCCCCCCATAGACGATCAAATCCTCAGGCTTCTCCGCGACTTCCGGGTCGAGGTTATTCATCAACATGCGCATGGCCGCTTCCTGTTGCCAGCCCTGGCAGGAAAGCGCAGTGCCGCGCGGCGCGCGAACCGGCTGATATCCGGTCGTTTCTTCGGTCGCGAGTTTCGACATCGGAACCCCCCGTCACATCTTAGCGCACCGGCGCGAAAATTTCGCAGTTTGGTATTTCGCCCGGAATCCGCCGCCTGCGTTGCGCGATGTGGTCCCATACGCTAAAGTTAAATCTATTAAGATGGATTATCCTCCTCTCACGAAATCCTTTCTCGAAGCCGTGGACAAGCACGCCAACCCTCGCGCCCAAATGGTCCGCACCGCTGAGGGTTGGCAGTCGATCCCCGCGCAAGAAATGCTGCGCCGCGTTTCGGGGTTGTCAAAAGCCCTCCGCGAGTTGGGAATTAAATCCGGCGACCGTGTAGCGATTCTCGCGCCGAACTGCCCCGAATGGCACATCGCGGACTTCGCGATACAAGGTTTGGGTGCGGTAAGCGTCCCAATTTATTTCAACGAATCCCTCGAGCGCCTCGTTTACATCATGAATGACTCTGGCGCGCGCATAATCTTCACTTCCGGCGAAGCCCAAGCGCGCAAAATCGCGGAATGCCGCGACAGAATCACGGTCCTCGAGCACGTAATCTCCGTCGCGCCGCTTTCCGGCTTAAGTGGCGAGATTTTGCGTTACGAAACTCTGATTAATACCACGCGCGACGCCGACATCGCCGAATATCGCAAACGCGCCGGCGAAATTTCCGTCACCCAGTTGGCCACCATCATTTACACCTCGGGCACCACCGGCGAGCCCAAGGGAGTAATGCTCACCCATCTGAATCTGAGCTCAAACGTTGAAGACTCCCTGAAAGATCACGATCTTTCTCCCAACGATGTCGCGCTTTCTTTCCTTCCCCTCGCCCACGTGTACGAGCGCACCGTGGACTACGGCTATCTCTTCGATGGTGTCCCCATCGCCTACGTTGAGCAAATGGAAACCGTTCCGCAAGCGCTTCTGGAAGTGAAGCCCACCCTCGCCGCCGCTGTCCCGCGTTTTTTTGAAAAGATTTATGCAAATATTATCGACAAGGGCCATCGCGAAACCGGCATAAAGAGAAAAATCTTTGATTGGTCGTTGCGTGTAGCAGAAGAAGCCGTTCCGTGGCGTGCGCACGGCAAGCAGCCTTCGTTTTGGACCAAACAACGCTGGCAAGTAGCCGACCGCCTGGTTTACTCCAAAATCCGCGCCGGACTGGGGGGCAGAATCCGCTATTTCTTTTCCGGCGGAGGCCCGCTCTCCCCCGATCTCGCTGAATTTTTCTGGTCCATCAATCTGCCGATCATGCAGGGTTACGGTCTTACCGAAACTTCTCCTGTGATCTCGGCAAACGTTCCCAAGAAAAATAAAGTGGGCACCGTCGGCTTGCCCATCGCGCACGTGGAAGTCCGCATCGCTAGTGATGGCGAGATCGTGGTGAAAGGCCCCTGCGTCATGGAGGGTTATTTCCACAAACCGAAAGAGACCGAAGAGGTTTTGACGCCCGACGGATGGTTTTGCACCGGAGATATTGGAAAACTCGACGAAGATGGATATTTGATCATCACCGACCGCAAGAAAGAATTGCTGAAAACCTCGGCCGGAAAGTTCGTAGCGCCCGCCATGATTGAAAATTTGCTGAAACAATCTCCCTTCGTCACAAACGCTATCGTAGTCGGTGACAAGCGCAAGTTCGTCGGGGCCTTAATCGTTCCGAATTTCCCGGCGATCCAACAGGAGGCACAGAAGCATGGCAAGGACTTTCCCGGACCGTCGCAGATGACTTCAGATCCCTGGGTCCGCGACCTCCTCTCGCGCGAAATCGAGCGCCTCACCTCCGCGCTGGCGCAATACGAAAAACCAAAACGCTTCGCGCTGCTCGAACAGGACTTCACCTTCGCTAACGGGGAACTGACCTACACCCTGAAAATGAAGCGTCGAGTAATCGAAAGCCGCTATCAGGATGTAATCGAAAAACTGTATGCCGACGTAGAGGAACCGCGTCCGCAGCATTTGGCCTAGTCTGTCGGCGAACGCCCGCAAAGCGTTACTATAGATCAGGAGATTTCGATGGTAGACCACTTGGTGATTGCTGGAAAAACATTCAACTCACGCCTGATCGTCGGCACCGGCAAGTATCGCAGCTTCGAAGAAATGCGCCGCGCGCACGAAGCATCCGGCGCCGATGTGGTCACGGTGGCCATCCGCCGCGTGAACCTCACCGATAAATCAAAGGAATCTCTTCTCGATTACATCGACCGCAAGAATTTTTTTATTTTGCCCAATACGGCCGGCTGCTATTCCGCGGACGAAGCCGTCCGCACCGCGCGTCTCGGCCGCGAAGTGGGACTCTCTGAATGGGTCAAGCTGGAAGTTATCGGCGACCAGCAAACACTTTTTCCCGACACCGAAGAATTGATTCGCGCCACGAAAACTCTGGTCGCCGAGGGTTTTGTCGTCCTGCCTTACACCAACGACGACTTGATCGTCGCGCGAAAACTAATCGATGCCGGAGCCGCCGCCGTCATGCCGCTCGGTGCCCCCATCGGTTCGGGCATGGGCATTCAAAATGCCGCCAACATGCAAATCCTGCGCGAACGCATCACAGAAGTTCCCATGATCGTGGATGCCGGCGTGGGAACCGCGTCGGATGCCGCCCTGGCCATGGAGCTTGGTGCGGACGGCGTCCTGATGAACACAGCGATTGCCGAAGCTCAAGACACGGTAATGATGGCCGAAGCCATGGGCGCCGCCGTGGAAGCGGGCCGAAAAGCCTTTCTCGCCGGCCGCATCCCGAAAAAATTGTATGCCACCGCGTCCAGTCCTCTGCAGGGCGTGGTTCGCTAGCCTCATCGTTCGGCAAACTCAGCGAAATAATACGTGCCACGAAATGTCCACCAGCGCGTGTACCAACGCGCCAGGGAACAGCGATCCCGTCTTCATCCAAACGTGCCCATAAAATAATCCTGCGATGGTCGCCAGAAAAACATACTTCCAGTTAGGAAACGGTGCGTGCATGATATGCGAGAATCCGAAAATCACCGCAGCAATCACCAGTCCCGCCCACGGATTTTTCAAGCTACGTGAAAGCAGATTCTGTAGCACGCCGCGAAACAGAAACTCTTCCGGCCAAGCGGTGAAAAACGTAATCCCGACCGTGGCCAATGGAAGCGAACGCAGCCTCGCAATCGCCGGATCAAACTTCAGAAACCCGATTTGCATTCCCAGCGTTACCGCAATCGCTGCAAAAATCAGAAAATGAAGCGCCACATTCCTGCCAAATCCGCGTCGCCAAACAATTTCGTACCCAATTCCGTCCATCCGACGCAGCAAAATAAACGCGCCAATGCCCGTGCTAAGCGCCAACAAAATCGTCAGCGTATGCGTGAGTTCCGTGGGGTAGGGAAACACGTGGTACATCCAACGAAATTCCACCGGCAGCCAAACGACCAGCGCCGCGGCATAATCTTCCCAAGTCCCCTGCGGCTTTCCCGCGCTGCTCGCCAGCAGCAAGGCTGGCAAAACGCAATACGCCGCACCCGCCAGCGCCAATGTCCACTTGCCGGTGACAGTCGTGGTGTAAATCAGGACGGCAAACAGAGGCACCAGCGGTGCGAGCACGCGGCCATGTTCACCCAAAAATTTCCGCGCACCCTCCAGAACGGACGGACAAGCCAGGAAAAATTCAAACGCGAAGAGCACAGCCGCCACACTTAACGTGATGCCGTAGCGCCGTCCGCCATAACCCAGCCGAAATCCCAGCAATATCACGAAAACAATAATCGGCACCCACGCCGCGAACGCAATCGGGAGCTTCAGTTCCCAGGTTTTTGAGCTACCGTTAGCCACAACAGGATTTTACTGAACTGCACGATGCTTCCGAGAAAAACTTGCTTTGCGTTTGCCTCTCGGCGATTCTTGTGCGGCTTGAACGCAACCTTACAGCCCGGCAAACCACAACGCCTCGCTTACATTGACTGGATGCGCGGCTTCGCCTGCCTGTTGATGTTTGAAGTCCATTCCTACGATTCCTGGCTGGGCGGAGCCGCACGCCAGTCCCGCGTCCTCAAATGGTCGCAGCTCAGCGGAACCATCCCCGCGCCGCTCTTTCTTTTTCTCGCCGGAGTTTCTTTTGCACTGGTCTCCGACAAAATGCGCAAAAAAGGCGCCACGCCGAATCAAATCGCCCGCACCACAATTCTTCGCGGCGCGGAAATCCTCGGCCTCGGATTGCTTTTTCGCGTGCAGGAATATCTGCTCGGCATTCCCTGGGCGCCCTGGACCGATTTGCTGCGCGTGGACATTCTCAATACCATCGGCATTTCCATCATCTTGCTGGGAATCGTTGGACGCCTCACGCAAAGCCGCGTGGCCAACGCCGCCGTGGCCCTGATAACCGCAGCCGCAATCGCCCTGGCTACTCCGTTTCTCTACACCACGTGGCGTCCGCGCTGGCTGCCCTGGTATCTCGAGTCCTACATTAACGGCGTCCACACTTTCAAGGCCCCGCAGCCCTGGCTCTTCCCAATTTTTCCCTGGGCGGGATTCGCTTTTGTCGGCCTCGCTCTCGGCTATCTTCTCTTCAGCGACTGGGGAAAAAATAATCTGCAAAAAATAGCGTTCGCATGCGGTATCGCAGGCGTTGGATTGTTCTATCTTTCAAAATGGCTCGATGCACGAACTTTGCAAATTTATCCCGATTACGATTACTGGCACACAAGTCCCAATTTTTTCCTCGCGCGTGTGGCCATCATGCTCGTGATTGTATTCGCAAGCTACGTCTGGTGCCGCTGGGGCTTGGGACAAGTCGGATTCAGCCCGCTAATCCAGATGGGCCAAACTTCTTTGCTTGTTTATTGGGTGCATATCGAATTCGTTTACGGAAGATTTTCGATTCTGAAAAAAGAAGGCGAGTCCATTCCCATGGCCACGCTCGGTTTTCTGATTATTACGGCCGCCATGGTGCTTCTCTCCCTCGCGCGCACTACATGGAAAGATCACCGCCCAGAGATAATCACCTGGTTTAAGCGAACTTTACGCCCAGCCGCTCAGAGCTAAGGTTGTTTTGCGGGGCTATCCGGATGGGATGCGGGGTTTTGCAATTCACTGGCAGGCTTCGGCTGGGTCTGAAATATCACTTCGCTCGGCCGCGATAGCTTCATCTCTTCGCGCGCGATTTTCTCGATGGCTGCCGGATCGCTCTTCAGCGCCTTCACCCGATCCTGCATCCGCTGATTTTCATCATCCAGCCGCTTGATGTCTTTGCGGATTTCCTGCGCTTGCTTTTCCGATTCCCTCATGGCCAGCACGCCATGCGTCCCGAAAACATCCTGAAGCAGGAGCAAAGCAAAACCGACAATCAGAAACAAATACATATTGCGCCGGAAAAATTGCCCGAGCTGCTCGAAGAATCCGAGGCTCGGCTCGTTCGCGGACGTCTTCGCCGTATTTTGCTGGTTCACTTGGCGGCCGCTTGCGTCGTGATCCACTTGCGCGCCTCCTCTGCCAATTTTTGCGAAGCCGCCACACTCGCCGTCTCCGCGTAAATACGCACCACAGGTTCCGTGCCCGAAGGGCGTATCAATACCCACGAGCCATCTTCAAACGCCAATTTCATTCCGTCGAGCCGATTTACGTTCACCACGCGCTTGCCCGCAAATTCGCTCGGATCGCTCTTCAAACGCTCCACTAGCTTTTTGTGCGCGTCATCGGAAAGCGGCAAGTTCACTCGCACCGGCCAATATTCGCGCCCGACTCTGCGAAATAAATCCTGAAGTTGCTCGCGCAGGGAAGTTTGCCGCGCCGCAATCATTTCCGCTACCAGCAGACACGCCAGAATGCCGTCCTTCTCCGGCAGATGCCCGCGGATCGTCATGCCCGCGCTTTCTTCGCCGCCAATCGCAATTTTGTCGTCGCGCAGGAACGGCCCCACGTACTTGAATCCCACCGGGCTTTCGTATATTTGCACGCCGTACAATTTCGCCACCCCATCCAGCAGGTGCGAAGTCGCCACGCTGCGCGCCGCTCCCAGCTTGTATCCGCGCGTCTCCAGCAAGTAATCGAAAGCCAGCCCTAGAATGTGGTTCGGGTCCATGAACGTGCCGTCGCGGTCCAGAATTCCAAAACGGTCAGCGTCGCCGTCGGTCGCCAGTCCGGCCAGAGACTTTTTCTCCAGCACGGTTTTCTTCAGCAGCCCTAAATTTTCTTCCGACGGATCCGGCCCCTTGCCTTCGAACAAAACATCTCGGTTGGCGCGTATTTCCGTTATCGCCAGTCCATCCTCTTTTAAAATCCGATCCAGCCATCCCGCGCCGCAGCCGTGCACCGCGTCGCAAACAAAATTGCCTTTCGCTTTCGCCAGCACATCGAAGCGAATCATTTTCTTCAGTTGCGCAAAGTAAGCCTCGCGCGGATGAATCGCCTCGAATTTATCGGCAACCTCATGATACGGAGTGGTGTCCTCGGGCAGCGCCGCCGCGCGCTTCTCGATGTCTTTGGTCGTTTCCACCGCTGCCGGCCCGCCCTCCGGCCCGGAATATTTCAGCCCGTTATAGTCCCAGGGATTGTGGCTGGCCGTAATGTTCACGCCCCCGGCAAGTTTGTTGAAAATAATCGCATGCGCGATCACCGGAGTAGGCGTGGGCTCCTGGCAGAAAAGAATCTGGCAGCCATGCGCTTTCAGCACTTCCGCGGAAGTGCGCGCAAATTCCGGCGAAAAGAATCGAGTGTCGTGGCCCACCACCAGCGTCGGCGATTTCGTTTGCGCCAGAACGTGTTCCGCCACCGCAGCGGACGCCCGACGCACTCCGCCAAACGTGAAGTCGTCGGCAATCACGCCGCGCCAGCCGGAAGTTCCGAAATGTATCGCTTGGTTCGTCACGGACGGCTATTGTATCTTGGCCCTCAAGCCGCAATCACACAACATTCATGATGATGCGCGGCGTATTAGTAAAGACACAGAGAATTTTCAGATGACGAACAAGATCGTGGTCCTGGTCACCTGCGGTTCCGCAAAAGAAGCCCGCAAAATCGCCCGCGCTGTAGTTGAAAAGCACCTAGCCGCCTGCGCTAATGTTTTATCCAGCCCGGTGCAATCGGTCTACCGCTGGAAGGGAAGGGTAGAATCCGCAAAAGAATTCCTGCTAATCATCAAAACCACGAAAGCCCGTTTCCCCAAATTGAAAGCTGAGATAACGCGCCTGCACAGCTACGACGTCCCCGAAATCATCGCCCTGCGCATCGCAGCCGGCGCACCAGACTACCTCACCTGGATTTCCGATTCCGTCGCGTCCGTCGCGAAAAGACACAACCGCAAGTCTTAGTAGCGGCTCAGTTCATTGCGCGGTCGAGATTCAGAGGCATCCAGAATACAATAAAACAGGCTCAGATCCTGACGGGAGGCTACATGCGTTCTCGATTTTTCCTACTGTATATTGTGCTGATGTTGGCTGTTCTCGTCGGGCCACAGGCGGGGCGCGGGGCGGCGAATAAAAGGGCGACGCCCCCTACTGCTAAGGATTTAGTGGGAGTCTGGATCGGTTTTGACAGCGATCAACTTAGTTTCAACCGGCTTGATCTTCGTGCTGACTTTACAGGGTTCTACGCGCGTGAATATCCAGACGACACAATACTGCACGATCAAGGCGTTCATGTTTACCGCATAACGAAATGGAGGGTGAACGGCTGGAACATTGAAATCCAAGTCTCTCCGATGTCTAATGCCACCGCCATTGGCTATGCAAAGGGCCGCATTGGCCTGGATTCGCTTCAGTTGATTATTGGCGGCCCAGAGAACGGCGGGTGGAAGGACAAACCCTTTCTACATCCGGAATCTCGGATAATGATTTCCAATCAAGAGACAAGAGATGGAATCAAAGAGGCCGAAGAGAAATGATCGAGCAGACGTCCAGTGGATATGCCGAGACTAATCCACTTTCAAGCGGCACCAGCTCACCGCAGCAAGGTTCCGGTAATCGGCGCTACACTTTCGCTAGCGCCTGATCCAGATCCGCAACCAAATCTTCCACATCCTCAATCCCAACCGACAGTCGAATCAACCCCTGCGTGATGCCAACTTCCTTTTGCCTTTCGACCGGTATGGAAGCGTGCGTCATCAACGCCGGAAGCGATATCAGCGTCTCGACTCCACCCAAACTTTCCGCCAACGAGCAAATCTTCACATGATTCAAAAGCGCCTTAGCTGCCTCGAGTGATCCCAGGTCAAACGACAACATCCCGCCAAATCCCTTCTGTTGTCTTTTGGCAATCGCATGCTGCGGATGCGACTCAAGCCCCGGATAAATCACTTTCTTCACTTTAGGATGCTTTTCCAGATGTCTCGCCACCGCCATCCCATTCGAGTCATGCCGGTCCATACGCACCGCCAGCGTCTTCACCCCGCGCGAAACCAGAAAGCAATCCATCGGCGCAAGTCCTGCTCCAGCCGACCGCTGCACAAAATAAATCTTCTCCGCGTCTTCCTTGCGCGTCAGAATCACCGCCCCTCCCACGCAATCACTGTGCCCATTTAAATATTTCGTCATCGAATGGACCACAATGTGCGCCCCCAGCGCGATGGGCTGCTGCAAATAAGGACTTAGAAACGTGTTGTCCACTACAAGCGTCAGATTTCTTTCTTTCGCCAGCTTTGAAATCTCCGCCAGGTCCGTGACGATCATCGTAGGATTCGTCGGCGTCTCCACATAAAGCATTTTCGTACTCGGCTTGATGGCCGCCTTCACTTTTTCCATGCTAGACGTGTCCACATAACTGAATTCCATGCCAAATTGAACCAGCAATTGCGTCGTCAGCCGGAAAACTCCGCCGTATACCGCTTCGGACAGAATCGCGTGGTCTCCCGGACGCAAAAGCCGGAAAACAGAATCAATCGCCGCCATCCCCGAGGTAAAGACGTATGCCGACTGTCCTCCTTCCAGCTTCGCAATCGTGCGTTCCAGCGCTTTTCGGTTTGGATGGTTAGTCCGCGCGTAGTCGTACCCTTTGCTCTTGCCCATTTCCTCAATCACGTAGGTGGACGTCTGATAGATGGGCGCCACAATCGCTCCGGTTAGCGCGTCCGGCTCCTGCCCCACGTGAATTGCATCGGTCGAAAAACCCATCGCTAGCCTCCAGTTCCAGCAATCATCATACGTCAGAGCGATATAAACTCCACACCATCAGCGTCCGCGCGCCGCGAGTAAACCAACCAAATCGGCCCTTGCGGTTCCTGAATTCTTTTGGGCTTGAGAGCGAACTACGATTGCTGTAAAAGAGGTCCTATGAAGGCCGCGCCGAGCCCAATAAGATTTTTGTCTATGGTCTCCGGTTTCGCGCTCTTCACTCTGCTTCTGATTTTTTGTGTACGCTCGCGCACCGTAAACGCCAGCCAGAATCAGTCATCCACGCCGCCGCAGCCAGCGTCCGCGCAAACTCAGACGTCGCCACCGGACAAAAAAGACAAGGACAAGAAATCCTCCGACCCCGCCACCATAAAACTGCGCATCGAGGTCACGGGCGCGGACGGGAAGCCAGTTGGCAATGCCAGCGTTTACATTCGATTCAACGAGCCGGGAGGTTTGTTTCACAAAGACAAGCTCGCCGAACTGAACTATAAAACCAATCAGGACGGCTCGGTGAAGGTCACCGACCTCCCGCAAGGGAAAATTTTGATTCAAGTAGTGGCAAAAGGCTGGCATACGTTCGGAAAATGGTATGAGTTCAACACCGACTCCGAAACCGTCCAGATCAAACTCGATCCTCCGACGCACTGGTACTAGGGATTTCCTTGCATCGTCAAATTTCTTCCTTAGGTGAAGTCTTTGGCTGAAATGATTCCCATTTCGGTTCGCAGAAAAGTAGAAATCCAATCTCGCCGTAAATTATTTTTTTTATTTTTTTATTTTTCGCGTCAACTGCACACAAACAGGGCAATGTGAAGCAAGTTATTGCTGGACGCACCGTTCCGATTCTAAAGCCGTCCTTTTCCACACGCTTTTCAACAGAACTGTTGAAAACTTTTATACTTCGTTAACATTTATTTCGCCGCCGTCGCGCAGTTGGCTTTCAAATTGCTTCCGCAGAAAATTAATTTTCTCTCGGGCTTCACTGCACTTCTCCAACCCAATCTCGAAATTTTTTCCACTCCATCAACGTTCGCAACTAGCTTTGTCGTTCATCCCCTCGTGTTATCATGGATTTTCCTCATCGATATGCTCTCAGCGAAATGAAACAACTCATCCTCAACGCAGATGATTTCGGGATGACCCGGGGTGTGAACGAAGGAATTATCCGCGCTCATCGCGACGGAATTCTCACCAGCACCACGTTAATGGCCAATGGCCCGGAATTCGACGACGCCGTCGCCCGCGCCAAATTAAATCCAGAATTGGGCGTCGGATGCCATCTCGTCCTTGTCGGGGGTTCTGCCGTTGCGCCTAAAGAGAAAATTTCTTCCTTGGCCGATGAGAACGGAAATCTCCCGGAATCCCTCGGCCTCTTCGTCGCAAAGCTTACCGCCGGACTAATCCGATCGAAAGCCATCGAACGAGAAATGCGCGCCCAAATCGAAAAAATCCGCGCTGCAGGAATCGAGCCCACCCATCTCGACACTCACAAGCACACCCACGCCCATCCCAAAGTGATGGAATCCCTGGCACGCGTTGGCAAGGAGATGGGAATCGCGCGCGTGCGCAAACCCATGGAAAATCTTCGAGATTCGTGGCAGAGCACGCGCAACGCAAATCCAAGCCATACTTTGGAACTGATCGCCGCTGCCGCCGCGCGCACCGTCACGCCCTGGTTCCAAGCTATCGTCCGCAACTACGGTTTGCTTACTCCCAACAATTTCCTGGGCTTAGCCATGACCGGCAGTCTTGGCCCTGTCGCCCTTCGTCGCATGATTGACACACTTCCCGACGGCTCCACCGAAATCATGCTCCATCCCGGCATTTGCGACGACGACCTCGCCAAATCCGGCTCGCGCCTGCAAATGCACCGTGACGCCGAAATGTCCGCCCTCCTCGACCCCGCCGTAAAGAGTGCCGTCGTGGAAAGGGATATTCGCCTAATTACCTATCGCGAGTTAAACTAGCAGCATGCAGCCCGAGCGCGCCGTGCCACCCCGCTACTCCATCGTCGTCCCTTTCCACGACGAGCAGGACAGCGTCCGCGAACTTCACGAACGCCTCAGCGAAGTAATGACCGGCCGCTACGACCCCGTTGAATTTGTTTACGTGGACGACCAAAGCTCCGACGCCACGCCTCAAATTCTTGCCGCCATCGCCGACGAAGATCCTCGCGTGGCCGTCCTTCGACTCAAGCGAAATTACGGACAGACCACCGCGCTCGCCGCCGGCTTCGATTTTGCTTCCGGTGACATCATCATTTCCATGGACGGCGACCTCCAGCACGATCCCGCGGACATTCCCAAGCTCCTCGCAGCTCTCGAAGCTACTCATTCCGATATCGTTAGCGGCTGGCGTGAAAAACGTGTGGACAACTTCCTGCTTCGCCGCCTGCCTTCGCGAATCGCCAATTGGATGATGAGCAAGCTTTCCGGCGTGGAGATCCACGACTTCGGCACCACTTTCAAGGTCTATCGCCGCGAGATCATAAAAGACATCCCTCTGTACGGCGAAATGCACAGATTCATTCCGGCTCTCGCTGCATGGAACGGCGCCCGCATCGTCGAAGTTCCCATAAAAAATATCGTTCGTCCCGGCGGCAAGTCCCATTACGGAATCTCGCGTACCCTCCGAGTTTTCTTCGACATCATCACCATCCGCTTCCTGATGCGTTACATGACCCGCCCCCTGCATTTTTTCGGTCCCACGGGACTCGTCGGCATGTTCATCGGCGGCTTGATACTTTTTGTTCTGCTCCTGGAGAAAATCTTCTGGGGCGTGTCAATTTTCGTCCAGCACGGCCCTCTTCTCGTTTTGGGGATGATGTTATGTTTGTTTGGCGTGCAACTCCTCGCGGTCGGTTTGGTTGGCGAGTTGCTCATGCGCACGCACTTTGAATCGCGCGAAACCCCGGTCTATCGTTTGGAACGGGTCTTCGGCGCACCGCGGACGACAGCAGTTGCCCAGCCCCCTGGTGAAAATCCGCTTGCGGCCAAGTCAGTCAGTCGTTAGAGTACGCCCTACATTTGGCGTACTCGCTTAACATTCCAGTGAGGAAAAAATTCCATGCGTAAAGCTATCTTAGTTGGTTCCGCGATGATCGTGCTGGCGGCTGTAGTTTTCGCCGGCAACAACGATCCGTGGAAGGCCAAGCCTTATCAACAATGGGACGAGAAAGACGTTCGCAAAATTCTCGGCGATTCGCCGTGGTCCAGGATCATTCAAGTCGATGCCACCTGGACCAACCTAAAAGACATCCCGGCCGCCGATTCGAGCGAGCTTCCCGGTGGTTCCACAACGGCCCCCGCTGCCGGAGGAAAACTGGGCACCAGCCCAACCGCGGGGGCGAATCCTACCGTGGGAGGAGCGGCCGCTCCGCCGTCAGACCCCGGTGATCCCAAGCCGCAGGTAGCCTTCGCCGTTCGCTGGGTTTCTTCTCGCACGCTTCAGCGAGCGGCGGCGCGCAGCGCGGAACTGGCCGGCCAGATAAAACCGGAAGAAGCCGAAAAACAGCTCGCCAACCCGCCCGACGTTTACGAAATCGCGCTCACGGGACCGGACATGCGCCCCTTTCAAACCACGGACGAAGATACGCTTATGAAAAGCGCCCAGCTGATTGACAAAAAATCCAAAGAGAAAATTTCGCCTACCAAGGTTCAGATCAATCGCGCCGCCGATGGCAAGAAAGTCCAGGCCGTCGCCTTCATTTTCCCCAAGAAGGCCGGCAACGGCGAACCCGCTATCCCCGAAGACGAAAAGAGTGTCGATTTCGTTTGCAACGTTAACGGCGCAAAAATTCACCTCACCTTCGATGTTTCTAAAATGCAGGATAACCAGGGACGCGATCTCTAACTCGAAATCCCGTACACAATCTCTATCTCGCGAGGAGCTTCGATGAAAAACATTCTGTTACGCTTCGCGGTAGTTGCCCTGTTCTTCGGCCTGGCGGCCCGCCCAGCACCAGCTCAGATGGGCCCCTTTTCGGCGCCTCACGTGATGGGATTTTGGAATCCCGTCGTTGGCGCGGGCGCGGTTTACACCGTGCAATCTGCCAAGGGCGATAAGGCCGAGATGCAGATCGCAATCGTTGGCAAAGAGCAAGTCGACGGAAAAGACGCCTATTGGTACGAAATGTCTTTCAACCACGGAAACGGTGAAATGATCATGAAGAGTTTGATGGTCCTCAACGGTCCCGACACTCATGTCTCGCGCATGATCATGCAGATGCCCGGCCGTCCGCCCATGGAAATGCCGACTCAAATGATGCACCAGGATCGCGCAACGCAACCTGCTGACGTAAGGTCCGACGCTGAAGACTTGGGCAGTGACACCATCACCGTTCCCGCCGGCACCTTCACTTGCCAACATTACCGCACCAAAAACGGCGGCGAAGTTTGGGTCTCACAAAAGATTTCTCCCTACGGCTTGGTAAAGTCCAAAACGAACGACTCGTCCATGGAATTGACCAAGGTCGTTACCGGCGCAAAAGATCAAATCACTGGCACGCCTCAGCCATTCAACCCTCAAATGATGATGCAACAGCAGCAACAATCGCCGAACCAGTAGTCACGCTGACTTAAAGGAAATTTTCGAAGGACGTTCCGATGTCGTCGGGACGTCTATTCATTTTTATATGTAAAGATTTGTTAAGCGAAACGGCGTCGAGCATCAACACAGAGAGAAACGCATATGCGTTCTGCAGAAGAAAAATTCTATCGCGCGCGAATCACCCATCGTGACGAATTTTCTGCCGGCCTTTGGAAGATTCGTCTCGACCCCGGCGCCCCATACGATTTCGCCGCCGGACAATTCGCCACACTCGGCGTGCAGACTCCCCAGAAGCTTGTCGAACGCGCTTACTCCATAGTCTCGTCACCCTACGAGCCCGAACTCGAGCTTTTCATTGAGCTTGTTCCCGGAGGCGAACTAACTCCGCTCTTGCACGCTCTCCCGTCTGGCGCGGAAGTCTCCCTGCGCAAGATCGCCAAAGGCCGCTTCACCCTGGACCTAAAGAGTGGTCACAAAAATCATCTGCTCCTCAGCACCGTCACCGGTGTCGCGCCCTACATGTCTTATCTCCGCACTTTGTATAAAGATTTCGCCGAGAATCGTTTTCCTGCCGACATTCATCTTTATCTGATCAACGCCGCCAGCCGCTCTTGGGAATTTGGGTATCACCAGGAAATCGCGGAGCTCGCATCGAAAGTTCCCTGGCTCACCTACGTTCCCACCGTAAGCCGTCCGTATGAAGACACCGAATGGCGCGGCGAAACTGGCCGCGTCGAAGACATCATTCGCAAATACACCGACTTTTGGAAATTATCGGGATCAGACACCACCGGCTATCTCTGTGGCCATCCTCAAATGATTGAATTAGGGAAGGGGATTCTTCACCGTTGCGGTTTTGCCAAACAATCCTTGAAGGAAGAAGTTTATTGGGTTCCGCCAAAAACTCTCCGGCGCTGACGGGCTTGCAAGGGGCCTTGCTTCACCCGTCAGTGCCGAATTTCCGTTGCGTCTCTCATTAAATTGAGGGGCCCGCAGCGGCAAGCCGTGCAATCGCCGGGCGGCCGATCCTTTGACGCGCCCTGGTTTTCACATCCATCAAAAATCAAACTCGCGTAGGTGCCGAATCTTTTCTGTGGGTCGTACAGAAAAGGTTCGGCTCTCGACTTGGCCTTGAATTTAACGCGTCATCCCGATCCCCGCTGGTACCAGCGTCGCGTCTCTCGCTAGATCGTAGGTCCCGCCGCGGCAAGCTGTTCAATCGTGCTTGATATCGCGCGAATCGGTGTGGAAACGTGAACCGTGTCGTCTTTTTCTTCCACCTCCACCACAATCGATCCCCCTTCTTTCGCCACGCGCACGTGTTGGTCGGGCTCTTTCACTTCTACCAGCGTCACGTCGTCCGTCTCGCGCAATTGGTCCAGAACCGCGCGAATCGTGGGCATCCAGGGACGAATTTCCGCGGCCGCATGCGACAGATCTCTTTGCGGCGCGAAATGCACGGCAATCGGCGCAAGCATCGCCGGAGCGATCACATACACGTGATGCACCTCCGGCTGCCGCTCCACCACTTTCACCTCCACCATTCCTTCGCTGCAAAGCAGTCCCACGCCCGCTACCGTTGTTCCCACCACTCCCAACGCAATTTTCCCTAATAGAAGCACAAATCACCTCCGCCGGAATTTTGCCGGCTATTCTTGGCCGCCCTTCGAATCCACCCAAATTCGAACGTGTTGTGAGGCATCTTCCACCGTAACCAGCACCGCATCCCCCGCATCGCTCAGCGCCTTGATCGCCGCCGACACATCCAGCTCGTTGTCCTTCGCCGTCGAAAGCAGCGCGTCCACAACCTTCATCGGAACCGTCACGTCCACCTTCTGCCCGCCTTTACCAGCGTCGCGAACGTGCACCACCAGATTTCCATTCAACTTTGCCACCCGCACATCCTGATCTTTTTCTTTGACTGTCACAAACTCGTTGTCCGGCGCCGTGCGCACCGCGTCCAACAGCGCGCGAATGTCCACATCGTTCATATCTGCCTGTCCCATCTTCACGTGCCCGTTATGCAGTTCGCCTTTATTGATGGTCGGCAAAATCTTTTCCGCCATCGACAGCGGCACGTTCACATTCACGCTCTCGCCCTTCTCCGCGTCCTCCACCTTCACATGAAGATATCTTTCGGTCGGCCCCGCGGTCGCTGCGGGCGCGGTTGCCACCATCCCTGCCAACACACAGATCATCCCAATCGCGCAAAGTCTTTTGTTCATTTTGGGAAGCCTCCCGTGCTCTTCCTGCCCCTATGTACGGAACCTCCCGGACAAATGTTCCCCACTTATAAAAAAAAACAACTCTAAGCTGTCATCCCGAGTGGAGTCCCGCGCTTTTGCTTGCCCCGGTTTCTTCGGGGCGCGGGACGCAGTTCGAGGGATCTGCTCTTGGTTTAGACTGAAGTCCTAGACGGAGATTAGAGCGGCCTCTGCTTGAGAGCCGCCTACTACCTCTGAATCTTGAAGTAAACAGCCGCCAGCGGCGGAACGCGAATCTTCAACGAATAAGGACGCCCATTCCACGGAACAGGCTCGGCGGCAACACCGCCTTCATTCCCGTTGCCGCTCCCTTCGTAATATTGCGAATCAGTATTCAGGATCTCGCGATAAAACCCTTCCTCCGGAACTCCCACGCGATAATTTTCGCGCACTACTGGAGTGAAGTTGCACACCGCAACCACAAAGTTGCTCTTGTCACGGGAGCGCCTGATAAACGAAAGTATGCTGGCCGCGCTGTCATTCGCTTCCAGCCACTCAAATCCCGGCCATTCGAAATCAACTTCGTACAGCGCCGCTTCCGTCGTATGCAGCCGGTTCAAATCCTCCACTAGCCTTTGCACTCCGCGATGCGGCGGCGATTCTTCCAGCCGCCAATCGATTGACGCCGTCTCCGACCATTCATTCCGCTGCGCCAGCTCGCATCCCATGAACAGAAGTTTCTTCCCGGGATGCGCGTACATGTATCCGTAGAGCAGCCGCAAGTTCGCAAATTTCTGCCAGTCGTCTCCCGGCATTTTTTCCAGCAGCGAACGCTTCCCGTGCACCACTTCATCATGCGAAAACGGCAATACAAAATTTTCGTTGAACGCATAAATCATCGAAAATGTCAGGTCGTTGTGGTGGAACTGCCGGTGAATGGGGTCCAGCGCAAAATAACGCAGCGTGTCGTTCATCCATCCCATATTCCATTTCAAATCGAATCCCAGCCCGCCATCATAGGTAGGACGCGACACCGCCGGCCACGACGTGGACTCCTCCGCGATCATCAACGCACCTGGATGCCGCTTGTGTAAGACCTCGTTCAAGCGTTTCAGAAAATCAATCGCTTCCAGATTCTCGCGTCCGCCATACGGATTCGGTATCCACTCGCCCGGCTTGCGCGAATAGTCCAGATACAGCATCGACGCCACCGCGTCCACGCGCAACCCATCGATGTGATATTTGTCCAGCCAGAAAAGCGCGTTTGAAATTAAATAATTTTGAACTTCATTGCGCCCGTAGTTGAAAACCAGCGTGCCCCAGTCCGGATGTGCCCCTTTCCGCGGGTCCGCATGCTCGTATAAATGCGTACCATCGAAAAAACTAAGCCCATGCGCATCGCGCGGGAAATGTGCCGGCGTCCAATCCAGAAAAACGCCGATCCCTTCGCGATGGCAACAATCCACGAAATACATAAAATCCGCCGGCGTTCCATATCGCCGTGTCACCGCGTAATATCCCACCGTCTGATATCCCCACGACCCGTCGAACGGATGCTCCATAATCGGCATCAGCTCAATATGCGTGTAGCCCAGCCGCTTCACGTAGGGAATCAGCTCTTCCGCGAGTTCCCGATAAGTCAGCCACCGGTCTCCTTCAAAAGTTTTCCGTCGCCACGATCCCGCATGCAGCTCGTACACCGTCATTGGCGAATGCTGCCAATCCCGCGCCGCGCGCGCCGTCATCCACTCCGCGTCTTTCCATTCGTGGTTATCAATATTAGAAACCACCGACGCGCTTTTTGGCCGCAGCTCCGCCGCAAATCCGTACGGATCGGACTTCAACCGCACAAAATTTCCGTAGCGCGAACGTATCTCAAATTTATAAAGCGTCCCTTCATCTAGCCCCGGAATAAAAAGCTCCCAGAGCCCGCTCACGCCGCGGTTGCGCATGGCGTGGACGCGCCCGTCCCAGAAATTGAAATCGCCCACCACGCTCACGCGCTGCGCGTTCGGCGCCCACACCGCGAAATGCACTCCTCGCACGCCGTTAATTTCCCGCACGTGCGCGCCCTGCTTCTCATACTTCAGGTAATGCGTGCCTTCGCCGGAAAGGTACAAGTCGTAGTCGGTTAGCAGCGGAGGGAACGCGTAAGGATCGTAGCCCTCCCACGAATTTCCATCCGCAAAACGAAATTGCAACCGGTACTCCGTCGGCGAAATCAGTTCACCGTCCCCAGCAACGGGGGGTAGGGAAGCCAACGCAGGTTTGCCCTCGATCGAACCAGCGGCGCCCTGGGCCGCAACCGGCTCTTCGCGCAAAGCCGGAGCGCGCAAAGGCTCAGCCAACTCTTTGCGCGAAGCCACAGCCCGCGACGGCGCAATCGCTTCAAACACTCCGCCGGAATGAATTTCCGTCATCGCCTGCGCTTCCGTATTTCCACGCCACAATATACTGGCTTCCGTCGCGCCAGGCCGAAACGCGCGAACCACCAGCGCACGTTGCCCGTCGCGCTCCACCCAGTGCGGCCCCAGTATCCTCGACGCGTCTTCCGCCTCGCCGCGCACCACGCGCTCAATCTCGTCCCGCAAGTTCGTGCCCGCCATCGTCGCGCCGTCGCGGTTATTCTTTTCTGCGCCGCTCGCGGCGACGTTTGGCCGTTTGTCCTCTTGCTCGATGTTCCGAGCTTCCTTTTCTTTTTCGTTCATGCAGTCGCGAGTCCCGCCGCCCGTTTTTAATTTCACAGCCGAGTGCGGCACGCTATCGTGCTCACCATCTTACCGGAGCGCACTCGCCGCGCCAAACCTCGCGCCTGTATTTTGGAAAGGGCGGGGATTTAGCCGCGCCGAAAACGACGCCTGCGCGCGCACAGCGCGCTCCTCGCTACATCAAACTCGCCAATTCCTGGATCATTCTCGAGCCGCTCGACAACCACGGCTGGGAAACCCGTTGCTACATGCGCGATCCCGACGGCTACATCATCGAAGTCGGCCAGTACACTCCAGCATCGATAGAGCGCTTCAAATCGTACGCCGCTTGAATTGCCGGCAGCACCTTTCGTGCGCTGGACTTCGCTCCAATTCCTCGATACGCTACCCGCACCCGGGGCGCACAGCGGGGACAATCCTACGAAGGAGTTCCATCATGAGAAATATCTGTCGCTACATTTTCGTTCTGCTAGCGCTGTCGCTGCTTTCTGGCGCATCTGTCGCCCGCGCGCAAGACGCCGCGAAAAAAACAAAAACCCCGGCCGAAGCCGTCCTCGAAGCCTGGAATGACGTTGGCAATCGCCTCATCACCATGGCTCAGGATTGGCCCGAAGACAAATACACTTACAAACTCACGCCCAACGTGCGTTCGTTTCAGGAAGTTCTCCTGCACGTAGCTGGCTCGAATTACGACTTCCTGAATCACGTGTCCGGCTCAAAATTGGGCGAAGCCGCAAACGATCCCGCCGTCGCCAATTACAAAACAAAAGCCGCTACCGTCGAATACCTCAAGAAATCCGTCACCGACGGGGCCGCGCTGATCCAAAAAGAAGGCGACGCCGGAATCCTCAACCGCCTCGACTACTGGATCGGCTACGTCGAACACATGGGCGAACACTACGGCCTGCTGGTAGCCTACTATCGCGCCAACGGCCAGGTTCCACCCGAATCGCGCCCCAAGAAATGACGACCCGACGAGGGTCGTCATCCTGAGGCCGGCGTATTCTGCCGGCCGAAGGATCTGCTTTGAGTCCACGCAGGGAGGGAGGGCCTTCTGCTGGCCGAGGCTCGCCGTTTTTAGGCAGGGATCTGGTTTGAATTGACGAAGGAAGAGAGTGCCCCCCGGCCGAAGCCTGCCGACCGGCATGGATCCGCCTTGCACGCGGCCGGCAAGAGAATCTGAGGTTCCAAGGAGGACTTCATGTCCATGATTCGCATGCACCACTACGGCGAAGCAGCGCTTGTCATCGCCATGCTTGTGGCCTCGACGTTGCCGCGCGGCTCGGCACAAACGCCAGCGCCCGCCGCCAAGAATCTTGATCCCAAAGTCCTCGCTTACAAACTACCGGGCCAGATTCAGTGGAAGGAAGATCCCACCGGTGCGGCGATGGCGATCCTGCAAGGCGACCCCTCGAAGCCGGGTCTGTACATCGTGCTGGTGAAATGGACTCCGCATCACATGAGCCATCCGCACTGGCACCCAAACGACCGCTTCATCACGGTGATCTCCGGGACCTGGTGGGTCGGCACCGGAGCAAAATTTGATCCCGACAAGACCGTTCCCATGCCCGCCGGCACCTTCGTCACCCATTTCGGAAAACAAATTCATTACGATGGCGCTAAGGATTCCGAAGCAGTCCTGGAGATCGTCGGTGACGGCCCCGCCACAGCTACCCCCGCCGAAGAAAAGTAAGCGGCGGTACATTGTCCGAGCGCCGTAGGCGCGGCACAAGTTAGCCTAGTGCGTAGGCGCTGGGAACAGAATCCAACGGGTTCGTTTCCGCACGGCGAATTTCTCGCCGTCCCCTTTACCTCTTCCACCATCTCGCGCCGGATTGATCGAGCAACCAAGCTCGCCCGCCACCGGGTTTAATTTGTCATCCCGACAGAGGCGCTTTTCAGCCGACGAGGCTTGCCTGCCGGGAGACAGGCACCTGCTTCGAATTCCGCAGCCTCAGTACGATCGATCGCGCTGCGGAGACCGCGTGCTTTGTAGGTCACGGCTTCAGCCGTGACAAATAAAACGCCTTGAGACCTACCTTCCTTACGGCGGAATTTCGCCGTGCCTCTGCCTTCGCCACTACGCGCTCCACTCACCGAGGACGGAAGCTCGCCCGCCTACTTCGCCGGCTCATACCACAACACTGCGTGCCCATTCCCAAACACCCGCGACTTCGTCAACTTTAAATTCAACTTCTCCTTCACGCCCTCAAACAACGTCCTGCCTTTCCCCAACACGACCGGCGTCACCGCAATCTGAAACTCATCAATCAATCCTTCCGCCGCCAATTGCGCGACGATGCTCCCGCTCCCCAAAATCACCATGTCCGGCCCGGACGATTGCTTCATCTTCCGCACCTCCGCCGCCAACTCGCCTTTCACCAGCTTCGTGTTGTTCCACGACGCCTTGTCCATCGTCCTCGAAAACACCATCTTTGGCATGCTGTTCATCCCCGCCGCCACCGCCGGCATGCTCTTCTTCGCCTCCGCCGTCGGCCAAAAACTCGCCATCATGTCGTACGTAACCCTGCCAAACAACAGCTCGCCCTCGCCGCTAGCATTCCCCGCAATAAACGCCTCCCACTCCGCATCCGGCTTGCTGTGCGCCCAACTCATGTCCCCCTTCGCATCCACAAAATACCCATCCACCGAAACATTATTGAACATCCCCAATTTCCGCATCCTCTTCTCCATTTTCAAATTTTGCTCGCGCTCTCAGTCGCGCTTCTGCCGTCGCACTTCCGCATTATGCCGTTCTTCAACGCCGCAGGCGTACAGAACTTGGGCAAAGAACCTCGCTGGCAGACGCATTTGTGTTAAGCGCCGTAGGCGCGACAGAGGTTAGCCCAGCGCGTGAGCGCTGGGAACAGAATCCGTAATTGTCGCTCTTCCGCTTGCGCAGTCTGACCCGCGCAAGCTTCCCCTTTTGAGTGGTACGCTTGGTTCCACAGTTTTCTGATCTTAAATGGGCGGGTTGACATCGCGCGAGGCGCAGCACATGTCCCACACACATGCTCAAAATGTGATTCATGTTGTCTTCAGCACCAAGGATCGGCGCAAATCCATTCCCTTAGATTTCCAACCCCGTGTCTGGTCCTACATGTCCGCTATTTGCCAGAAGATGGGAGTTCTCGTCCTTGCCGTCGGCGGAACGGACGACCACGTTCATTTGCTTATCCAAATTCCACCGCCTTTGGCCTTAGCCAAGGCGGTTCTCACAATCAAATCGAATTCCTCGCGATGGGCGAACAAAGAAGGCCACAAATTAGCCTGGCAGCAAGGATACGGAGCCTTTAGCGTAAGTAGTTCGAACATCCCCGCTGTTGCTCAATACATTCAAAATCAGCGATCGCACCACAAAAAGATGAATTTTGACGCGGAGTTCCTCGCCCTGTTGAGAAAACACAAATTAGGCTTCAACCCAAAGTTTGTGTTCGGTTAACCTCCGTAATTCGTAGTTCTTACGCCGTCGTGGGAGGTTTCCTTCGTTTGGGAAAAGCGCCGTAGGCGTGACAGAAGTTAGCCACCCCCAAAGCACCGGCAACAGAATTTCGAAGTCGTTGGTCTTTCGCTCGAATTGCGATCCGATTCACCTTTTGTTTTCGAAAAGCGCCGTAGGCGTGACAGAAGTTAGCCCAGCGCGTAAGCGCTGGGAACAGAATTCCTAATCATTCGCATTCCTCTTGCGCAGCTTCACCCGCGCAAGCCTCCGCTTTGCGATTCTGCGTGCGGGTGCGATCCCATGCTCGCTCCCAAGATTCCGTTGACCCTTGTCGGGTGCGGGCCTAACATTACGCGGTTTCCTACATAGGAGGTCTGGTGCGCCGCTGCTTTGTGCTGGGATTGATGTTATGGACCTCGGCGTTACTCGCTAACAATCGGGATTGGAAAGACGCCAAGGTCGTCAACATAACGTCTGAAAACGGAGGAGCCGCCGTCGCTCCCATTGGTACGATGATCGTTGGAGTGCCGATAACCAAGGTTTTCTACTGGATACAAACTGACGATACAACTTACGTTCTCGGTCCTGCCATCACGAAGCGCCAGTCATTAAATGTGACGTTATATGGGAAAACCAAAATCGCCGTTGACGGCCGCAATGCCCACATTCTCGATGATTCCGGAAAAGACGTTAAGATGCCCATCAGTGAGAAAATTGCGCGGGCACCGGCGCCCGCAGATCAAACAAGGATATCCACTTCCGGAGCGTATCAAGTTGACACCGACGCTCATTCGTTTAGCTCTTTTGGTGTAGTCTTCGTCACTTCCCAGCCGAGTGGAGCTGATCTATACGTCGACGACTCTTTCGTGGCAAAGACTCCGGTTACCCTAAACCTCAAGCCGGGACAACACTTCATTCGAGCGTTTTTGGACGAGTACAAGAACTGGTCTCAACAAATTACAATTAAAGCGGACTCTGAAGGTCGTCTCACGATCATACTGGATACGTCGAAATAGCGTTTCCAAAGCTGAGGTATTTCGGAAATGGCGCTGCACTGCGCTCTTATGATTGCCTCGTTCCCAAAACGGGAATAACCGCGCGGCAACTTTAGCGTCCACCGCCTCCAACCCTTGTATTTCATAAAATCGCGTGCTACCGTCGCTCGTGATTAAAATAGAAAAGTTTCGAACGCATCATCGAAGCGCAAAAGAGCCCGCCAATCCAGACTCTTTCCTCCGCCCTGCAAGACACCCCCGATCCCTCGCGTCACAAGGCCAGCGCACATCGTTTCTCGCGCCTTTCACTGCTCAGCGATCGAGTGAACAACTCTCAACCAAAACCGCCCGCGATTTCGCCAAGTTAAATCGCCAAATTCAGGAATTAAAACACCCCGCAACTTGCAGAAAACAAACACCACCGAACCGCTCAAATCGCCAAAAAATTCAATTCCGCGATACTGGAAATTTGAACGCAAACGTTCCCGATTTTCCAGCTCCGCCGACCCGCAAAAGATCGCAAGATCCCCCACTTCTACCCGGTTCTGCACAAAATGTAGAATGCGACGTAACTTACTCAAAACAAACGACCGGAAAATTTCTACCCGGGGCCACAACCACTCATGGCGCGTTCACCAATTTGCACTTTTCTGTCCCCAAAATTGCAACCTCACTTCTCCTGCCGTATCGCGCAAAGCCTGCATCCGCCGTGGCTGAAGCCCGCCGCTGTTGTCGCAGACAACAAATTCGCATATCCTTCCGGCGAACCACATGACCAGGGCCAGCCACATAAAATATTCGGCACTGTTTCTTCTGGCCGTCGCGCTAATCACTATGACCGCTCACACCCAAAGCCGCACGCAAGCCCGCTCCATGGTCGTTTCCCAAAATGGAATCGTCGCCGCGGAAAGTCCGCTGGCGGCGCAGGCTGGTGCAATGATTCTGGCGCACTGCGGCAATGCAGTGGACGCAGCCGTCGCCACCAACGCCGCCATGGGCGTCCTCGAACCCATGATGAACGGGATCGGCGGCGATCTTTTCGCCATCGTTTACGAAGCCAAAACCGGCAAACTTTACGGACTCAACGCCAGCGGCTGGGCCCCCGCCAAACTTTCCATCGAACTCCTCCACGCCAAAGGCGACACCGCGATGCCGCAAATCGGTATTGATTCCGTCACCGTTCCCGGCGCGGTGGACGGCTGGTCCAAACTTCTCTCGCGCCTCGGAACCAAGAAATTTCCAGAAGTTCTCGCTCCCGCCATTCATTACGCAAGAGACGGGTTTCCCGTACCTGAACTCGACGCCGGGTGTTGGGCCTCCAGCGTGGAAAAGTTGCACACCGATCCAAACGCCGCCAAAACATTTTTGATCGACGGCCACGCCCCGAAACTCGGAGAAATATTTCGCAATCCGGATCTCGCGCGCTCGCTGGGACAAATTGCCGCCGGCGGCCGCGACGCATATTACAAAGGTGAAATCGCCAGCCGCATCGTAGCCGCCTCCACCAGACTCGGCGGAACGATGTCCCTCGCAGACCTCGCCGATTTTTCCAGCGAATGGGTCGAGCCCATCTCCACCACCTATCGCGGCTGGACCGTTTACGAAATTCCGCCCAACGGGCAGGGAATCGCCGCGCTCGAAATGCTCAACATTATGGAGACGTTCTCGCTCCACGATTTCCGCAACCCCGCCGACATCCCGCACGTGATGATCGAAGCAAAAAAGCTAGCCTATGCCGACATGCACCGCTACGTCGCCGACCAGAAATTCTCGCGCGTGCCAGTCGCCGGAATGCTCTCCAAAGAGTACGCAGCCCAGCGCGCCAAATTGATCGATATGGCCAAAGCAAATTGTGACGTAGCGCCCGGCGAGCCCGAGTTTTCCACCACCGGCGACACCACATATCTCACCGTGGTCGACCGCGATGGCAACATGGTCTCGCTGATCCAAAGCAATTATTCCGAGTTCGGCTCCGGAGTCGTCGCGGACGGAACCGGCTTCGCGCTCCAAAATCGCGGCGGCCTCTTCAGCCTCGATCCAAAATCGCCCAACGCGCTGGCCGGTCACAAGCGTCCTCTGCACACCATCATTCCCGGCTTCATGACGCGCGGCCAGGAGCGCATCGCCTTCGGCATCATGGGCGGTTTCAACCAGGCGCAAGCCCACGCGCAATTCGTTTCCAACGTAGTGGACTTCGGCATGAACATCCAAGCCGCGCTCGAAGCGCCAAGATTCACAAAATATACTTTCACCGGTTGCGACGTGATGATGGAAGACCGCTTTCCCAGCGACATCCGCGACGCGCTGACTCAGCGTGGCCATCAGATCGAACTCCTCGGCAATTTCGCTCAGCAGGTTGGTGGAGGCCAGGCCGTCCGCCGCGATTTTGCAACCGGCGTAAACTACGGCGCCTCCGACCCGCGCAAAGACGGGGAAGCCATCCCCGAACCCCCAAAACTTCAGGAGCATCAGGCTCAAGTTGTTGCGGAGCCCCCGAAACCCCAATAAAACACGCACAATTCGTCAATTTCTCGCGCTGCGCTGGCCGACCAGGCTGTTCCTAAGTGTCATGGAATGTGCGCAATCGGTACGAGGGTACTATTGTTGACCTCGCAGCCTCCCTCTATAAATGGACATCGGGCGAAATGGGCGCCCGATTGCCCCGTTCCGAAACATGCCGAGCAAACGAAAATCCGTCGTCACGGAGAAAGATGCCCGCGCGCCAAACGCGGCCGGCGCGTATGTCGATGAACCGGCGCGGCTTGCGACATACCGCTCCGTGACCGATCACTCCGCGACTGACCGCTCCGCGACCAGCCGCTCTTCGACCGACCGCTCCGCGCTGGACCGCTGCGTGCCTGACCACGCCGCACCCGACCGTTCCGCCAGCAATGCCGCTTCCGATGGCATAAACTCTCCACTGTTATTCTCGAACAATCCGCAGCCCATGTTGATTTACGACCTCGAAACACTTCTCTTTCTCGACGCGAACGCTGCCGCTCTCCATCAATATCAATACACGCGCGAGGAAGTACTAGACATGCACCTCACCGACATACGTCCGGTGGACGAGATCCCGCGTGTGCTCGAAGCAGTGCGCAAGAATCCAAGGGAGTTGACGTTCCGCGGACAGTGGCGCCATCAGCGCAAGAACGGGGAAGTGTTCGATGTGGAAGTCACCACCCAAGGGATCTCCTTCGCCGGCCGCGACGCGATTCTGATGGCGGCCCAGGACGTCAGCGCACGGCGCGCCGCGGAAGAGAAAGTTGCGGAGCACGACGCCTACATTCACGCGTTTTTGGAAAACAATCCGCTGGCTATTGTGGTCCTGAATGCCAAGCGTCGCGTGCTGCTGTGCAACCCCGCGTTTGAAACTCTTTTTGGATATCGGCAATCCGAAATTGTTGGAATGGAAATCGACTTGTTACTCGCGCCCGCCCGCGATGCCGACGAAGCGCTCAATCTCACGAAACGCGCCATGAGCGGCGAAGTAGCGCGTCTGGAAGGAAAACGCCGCCGCAGCGACGGTTCGATGGTGGACGTTCAGATCGTGGGTGTGCCCTTAATCGCAAACGGAAAGCAGATCGGCTGCTTTGGCATGTACGAAGACATCACCGAGCGCCGCCGCGCCGAAGTCGCCCAGCATCGCGCTGAAGAAAGACTTCGGATGCTGTTTGAGAACGCGGTGGAAGGAATCTTTCAAACCACGCCGCAAGGCCGCATTCTGAGCCTGAATCCGGCTCTGGCGCGGATGTGCGGTTACGCAAGTTGCGCGGAAATGATGCGGGAAGTGAAAAACGTGGACCAGGAGTTATACGAAGACCGCGACCTGCGTGAGGAATTCAAGCGCCGCATCGAGCAACAAGGCGTGGTGGAACAATTCGAATATCAATTGCGCAGAAAGGATGGCGCGAAGATCTGGGTTTCCGAAAACGCGCGGGCCATTCGAAATGCGCGGGGCAAAATCGCCTGCTACGAAGGCACGGTCGAGGATATCACCAGCAAGAAACGCGCCGAGCTCGAGCGCCAGGTGAACTTCGAAATCATTCACGCCGTAAATGCGACCGATAATCTGGACGATTTACTAAAGCTGATTCACATAGCGCTGAAGAGAGTGCTCTATGCCGAGAATTGTTTCGTAGCTCTGTACGAGCCTTCCACGCAGATGTTTCATTTCCCGTTTTTCGCGGACCAGTACGACGTGGCTCCGCCTCCGCAACAAGTGGGAAGAAGCTGCACCGCCTACGTCTTTCACAAAGAACACGCGATGTTGATACCTCAAAAGGCGTTCGACAAGCTGGCAGTGCAAGGCGAAGTGGAGCTGGTTGGCACGCCGTCCCCGTCGTGGCTCGGTGTGCCGCTTCGAACGCCGGCGGCTACGATCGGCGTTCTGGTGGTCCAACATTACGAAGACGAGAACGCATATACCGAGCGCGATTTGGAATTTCTGGCCTCTGTCGGCGGCCAGATCGCCATGGCCATCGAGCGAAAGCGTTCAGAAGAAAAAATACGAGAAAGCGAAGCGCGGCTGCGCGTATTAGTTCAGCAACTGCCCGCCGTGCTTTGGACTGTGGGCGCCGATCTCCGATTCACTTCGGCGCTGGGAGCGGGACTGACGCGCTTGGGACTGAAACCGAACGAGATCGTTGGCATGTCGCTGTTGGAATATTTTGAGTCTTCGGATCAGAGCTTTACTCCCATCGCGGCGCATCGCCGAGCCATCGCCGGCGAGCCCGGCACTTTCCACGTCGAATGGAAAGGCGGATCCTACGCTTGCCACGTAGAGCCTCTTCGCGACGCCGGCGGCCATTTGCAGGGCGCGATTTGCATGGCTTTGGACATCACCGATCGCAAACAGCTCGAAGAGCAGCTGCGCCAATCGCAGAAGATGGAAGCCGTTGGACGCCTGGCCGGAGGGATCGCGCACGATTTCAACAATCTCCTGATGGTAATTCAAGGTTATGCCGATTTGCTCGCCGAGCGTTTGCCCGCGGGCGATCCCCTGCGCCGCAATGCGGAGCAAATTCAAACCGCCTCGCAACGAGCCACATCGCTTACGCGGCAGCTTCTGGCTTTCAGCCGCAAACAAATGCTGGCGCCGAAAGTGATCAGCGTTCAAGGCATTTTGGCAGACATGGAACGCATTCTGCGCAGGCTGATCGGAGAAGACATTCAACTCGAAACTTCTTCGGCATCGGATGCGGGCTTGATCAAAGCAGATCGCAGCCAGATCGAGCAAGTGATCTTGAATCTGGCGGTCAACGCCCGCGACGCCATGCCGCAAGGCGGCCGACTCACGATAGAAACGGCCAACGTGGAACTCGATGCTTCCTATGCGCGGCCTCCCGTGGTGCTCTCGCCGGGCAAGTACGTGATGCTCGCGGTTACCGACAATGGATGCGGCATGGACGCCGAAACCCAAACACACATCTTTGAGCCGTTCTTCACCACGAAAGAGAAGGGCAAAGGAACGGGACTGGGTCTGGCAACGGTGTACGGCATTGTGAAACAAAGCGGCGGATACGTTTGGGTCTACAGCGAACCCGGCCGCGGCACGAGTTTCAAGATTTACCTGCCAATGGTTGAAAGCGTGGAAGAGGCTGGACGCGACAATCGCGGCGACCCTCAATCCTCGCGTCGCGGAACGGAAACCATCCTGCTGGTGGAAGACGAAAAAGGCGTGCGCGAGTTGGCCCGCGAATATCTTGAAATGAGCGGATATACGGTGATTGAAGCCGAAGACGGCCACACCGCTCTTGAACTTGCCGCCATGCACTCCGGAACAATCCACCTGCTGATGACCGACGTCGTAATGCCCGGCATCAGCGGCCGGGAATTGGCGGAGCGCGTAAAACGCATCCGTCCAAAGATCCAGGTTCTGTACATGTCCGGATACACGGATCAAGCGGTGGTCCACCACGGAATTTTAGACATGGATGCTGTGCTGCTCCAAAAACCATTCACCATGGCAACGCTTTCATCCAAGCTGCGCGAAATTCTCACCGCCGAGACAGTGGCATAAGGCCAGAAACACTTCTCTTCAAGACATTTACTTCAGTTCAGTGGAACGCGCATTAAATGAGTCTTTTCGGTACACGTGTTCACGGGCGAGCAGCTCGATAAAGCAAAGAAGTTGATGGTTTATAAATGAGATGCGCAACGCGATGAAACTGAGACGATTCCACGCACGCACCTATTTGCCTAAAAAGCTGGAGTTAGGCGTCGAATCTGCTGCTACAAGAAACATCAGTGTGAGTGCCGGCACCTACCGGCAAGAAGTGGAGAATCGAAGCGGGGGGCATTATGGTAAAAAATTGGCAATATCAGACGGAAGCGCAGAGTACGGTCACGGAGGAAGTAATCGGAGACAGGCGGCTTTGGACTGCCGTCCTTGTATCGGCGGTGGAAGACTGGCGCAACGGAAGCCTTCGAAGACGGCGTAACGCTCAAGAATTTCTGTTCGATAGCGCAACAGATTTTCAAACGGTGTGCGCGCGAGCCGGAGTAGAACCAGCCAGCTTTCAAACCAGGCTCCGTAAACTGGGCAAGATTGTCGAGATGCACAGTGTGCTTGCTCCGTTTGTTCCGCCTGTCGCTGCCTGACGGTATCGATTCGCGGAAGAAACCGCGTCCGCGCACGGCGAAATAGCGTAGAATTCCTCTTCAAATCGCAGCCTGAACCTTGATGAATTCCGCCGTTCGCGACACCGCTTGCCCTGAGAAAGAACTGCTCGCCTGCTGTGCTCGAACCCGCTTGGACTCCGCGTCGGCAAAAAAGATCTCCGCACTATTAGACGGACGCCTCGACTGGGACTACGTGCTCGACCAAGCCCACGAAAATTCCGTGATTCCGTTGCTCGGCCGCCAATTACAGACACTTCCGAGCGGCGCGGTACCGCCATTTGTTTTGGAGCGACTGAAAGATGCCTGCCGCGCAAATACCATACGCTGCCTGTTCCTGACCGCGGAACTCACCAGGATTTTCGATCTTTTTCATTCGCGCGGAATCCAGGCGATCGCGTATAAAGGCCCCGCGCTGGCGATGCAAGCCTACGGCGACATGACCTTGCGCCAGTTCGAAGATCTGGACATCGTCGTCCGCCAAAGCGACCTGTCGAAAGCAAATAACGTCATGCTCGGTCTGGGATATCGGCCGCGCTTCGACTGGATCGTTTCTTCGGGCCTACCATCTTCGGTGATTCCGGGTGAATACAATTATCGCGACGAAAAAAGACGCATCATGGTTGAGCTTCACACGGAATTAACGATGCGTCATTTTCCCGAAGTCCCGAACCTGGATGATTTTTCAAATCGCGCGGTATTCGTAAAGCTCGCCGAGCGCGAAATTCCCACGTTTTCGGTGGAAGATGAGCTTATCGTCCTCAGCCTTCACGGAGCCAAAGATTTCTGGGAGCGGTTTTCATGGATCGCGGACATATCCGAGTTGATACAGCGCTATCCCAACCTGGACTGGAGCGTAACCTTCGAGCGCGCGAAAGCTTTGCGCGCAGAGCGTATGCTTCATGTTGCGCTTTTGCTCGCGATCGAACTAATGGATACGGCGGCGCCCGATGAAATTCGGCTCAGACTGAAAGCGGACCGCACCGCCAACGATCTCGCCTTCGAGATTTTGTCCAGTCTTCTGCGCCGCAATTATATTCCTCTGAACGCGAAGGGCCGGCTCGACTTTCGCCGCAGAATGCTGCCGGGAACGCTGGAGGGCTGGCGCTACGGTGTACGACTTTCTGTGGTTCCCGCCGAAGAAGACTATGAAATGATACGGTTACCGGGCATATTGTCGCCCCTCTACATCCTCCTGCGGCCGTTACGCCTTTTGCGAAAATACGGCTTTAGCGGGCGAAAAGCGTAAAACGCCTCTTTTGCTGACCATTGGTCAAGTTCCGCAAGGATATTGACAAGTACGAACGCGGTCCGCGTATCGGCGTTGACGCGTTGCGCAATACCAAACGAGACTAGCTATGGGCAGCCCGTTTTTATTGGGCGAATCTTCAGTTTTGGGGGACCTGCGCGGATCCCATCAGATCCCGCAGTTGCAGCGTAACCGCCAATGTACTTGGGAAAAACGGACGGATCAGTTCATCCAGGGAATGCTTTGGATCGTTGTGTGCCGCTGCAAATCTCCATTGGCAGCGTACCGCTTTCGCTTTTCATCCGAGAACAGGCGCTTCTTGAGCCCGCTACAAGACGGTACCGGGAATTTGCCCATAATTCCGAAAACGGGTTTCCTATCGTTTTGGAAAAAAGAGAAACGCAAGCCAAAGAGAGCGGGGAATTCTCATACTTGCTCGACGACGCGAAGCTTGTGCTGCGGCCGCAGGGCGCTGAATTCCACGGAGTGCGTCACGAATACGCATTGGATTCGCTGCTGCGCATTTTGTTGACGATGGTGCTGCTGCCTCAGCGTGGATTTCTTCTGCATGGCGCAACCGTGGTGCGAGACGGCCGGGCGTACGTATTCTTCGGACGTTCGGGCGCGGGGAAAAGCACTGTTGCTTCTTTGTCTCCACAAGGCAGCGTGCTCACCGATGAAATTTCTTTAATCCGCTATTCCAACGGCTGCTGGCAGGCTCACGGGACGCCTTTCTGGGGCGAATTCCGCGCGGCCGGACAAAACCGTTTGTTTCCCGTTGCAGGTTTCTATCTTCTAAAACAGGCCACTGAAGAACGCGTGGAGATGCTCTCCGTGAAGCAAGCTTTGCGCGCTCTTTTGCCTTGCGTTCTATTTTTCGCCAGCGAAAAGGCCGCGCATGAAGCTCTGTTGCGCACTTTGCTGGGACTGATCGAAGAAATACCCTGCCACCGGCTTTATTTTCGCCGAAACGCTGAATTCTGGAAGGTGATTGCAGCATGAGTGGACAAATCATGAGGAATCCAAAACTTGCCTGGCGGGAAGTTGACGGCGAGATGGTGATTATTTCGCCGGAAGACAGCCAGGTGCACGAATTGAACGAGACGGCCAGCCTGTTTTGGAAACACGCCGAAGGCAAGACACTGGACGAGCTGGTGGAAAGAATCGCTGCAGAGTATGAAGTCGCGCGCGAGACGGCGAGAGCTGACCTGGAAGAACTGCTGGCGGCGCTGGGGGAGAAACAACTGATGTTCGTGGCGCCCGAGGCGAAAGAATAGGCATGCCAAGCACTCCGGTGATGGACGGCTTGATTCGGAGGACGGTGCAACGCCACCTTCCCTGGAGCGTCCACGTGGATCTGACTTATCGCTGCAACGAACGATGCGTCCACTGCTATTTGGATCACGAAGATCACGGCGAAATGAAGTCGCAGGAAATCAAGGATGTGTTGGAACAGCTGGCGCTGGCCGGCACTTTGTTTCTGACCTTCAGCGGCGGAGAAATTTTCCTGCGTGCCGACCTTTTTGAGCTGCTGGAGTTCGCGCGCTCGCTTCACTTCGATATCAACCTCAAAACCAATGCGCTGCTGATTGATGTTGAACGCGCGCGGAAGCTTCGCGAGTTGAGCATCCGGAAAATTCAAATCAGTATTTACAGCGCGGAGCCGGAAGTTCATGACGCGATTACAAAAGTTCGCGGTTCGTTGGAACGAACCCTGGCCGCGATTCGATTTCTTCAGGCGGAAGGCTTGAATGTGAAAATTGCGTGCCCGCTGATGAAGCAGAACCTGACTGCTTATCGAAACGTGCAAGCGCTTGCAGCGGAACTCGGCGTTCCGTACGTTCTGGACATGACCATTACTCCAAAAATGGACGGAGACATGAGTCTCCTGCAGTTGCGCAGCTCGACGAAAGAGTTGTTGCCCATCTTGCAGGATGCGAGCCTGAATCCGCGGGCGTGTTCGCCCAATAATATGGAAGTGGAAACGATTTCCACGGGTAGCGCAACATCCAGCGGCATTGAAAGCCAGGCGTATGAGGATATCCCGTGCAGTGCCGGCCATAACAGTTGCTACATCTCGCCGTACGGCGACGTTTTTCCGTGCGTGCAGATGCCCGTCGCGACCGGCAATCTGCGAAAGCAAACATTTGAGGATATTTGGTTTAGGTCCGAGGAAATGAACCGAGTGCGTGCGGTGCGCGAATCACAGCTGCCGGTCTGCTCGAAATGTTCGATTCGACAGTACTGCGAGCGTTGTCCGGGGCTGGCTCAGATGGAGGGTGGAGATTTGCTGGGGGCGTACGAGCGTGCCTGCGAATTGGCGGAACTAAATGCGCGAATCGCCGGCGTCGAAAATCCCGTTAGCGCGATGCATGCCCAAAAATCACCCAGTAAGAATTCGTGTTCGATTCCGATGCCGATCGCGGCGCCGGAAGTTCGGATTGGCAGTAACTGAAAGTGACCCCAGGGGAATAATGGAGAGAACGAAACAAATCTCGAACGCCGACGGAAAGCATCCGAAGAAGAAACGAGCTTACGTGAAGCCGCAATGCATTTCGGAACCGATTTACGAAACCTTGGCGCTCGCGTGCGGAAAGCTGCCGGGCCAAGGCGGAGTTTGCAATGCCGCTCCACGGCGGTCGTGACGCGTTTTAAGTTTGGCGAAATCTTAGTTGGAGGCAAGAGGGCCATGTTTAGACCAGACCCGGTGATCGGAACTCAAACATCCTGGCGCCGGTGGTGCGCTTTGGTGACGGCGCTTCTGATCGCTGCGCCGGTGATTGCTCGCGAGCAAATTGTATTGCAGAAATCGGGTACAGACCCGCAGGCTCGCGGCGCAGACGCCACGCTGAATCAAGCATCCCCGAACAGCAACAATGTGGGGAATACACTTACCGTTTCGGGGAAGAACAATGCAAACGAGAATGCAATCCTTGAATTCGATCTGTCGCGCATAGCCAATGCCGGTATTAAGTTGGCAACCTTGACTTTGAATGTGGTTACCCCTCCGGGTGGTAACGCCACCTACGGAGCTTATCCTGTAACTGATTTTTGGCAGGCCAACGCCGCAACCTGGAATACACGGGTAGCTACGACCACTTGGGGTACCGCCGGAGGCGACGATTCGGGTACCGCCACTGGAACCGCGACGGTGAAAACCAACAGCACGACTGCTGCCTTCACCGTTACCGCGGACGTACAGAATTGGTACAACGGCAATGGGAACTACGGATGGCTGATAAAAGATCAAGGTGCGCCGGACACCAGGACAACCGTCTTTGGATCTAAAGAAGCTAGCAACGCAACGTCACCTTCTCTGACGGTGCAGTTTGTTCAGAATGTAACTGGGCTTACGGCAACACCCGGCAACGGCAGCATCACTCTGAACTGGAATATTCCCGCGCTGATCGGTACGGCAGTCGGCACCGAAAAATATACAGGCGTGCTTATCCTCCGGCGTACCGGCTCTCCGGTGGACAAGACTTCGTATCCGACTGATAAACAGGATCCAGGGTTATGCGCTACGGTCAGTACCGGAGTCGTGGTTTTCGACGATGCAACGGGGCAAACTAGTTTTACGGACAACGCTGCCAACGATACGTGCGCTTCCCCCGGCGGCGCGCCGGTAAACGGCACGACTTACTTCTATAAAGTATTCTTGCGCGACAGCTCGAATTATTACTCGTATCAGCCCATTACTAACGGCTCGACCTTTACGGAAGAAGTTTCGGCGACGCCTGGGGCTACCGTAGCGGCTCAACAGAACACGCAATGGATCGCTGCGACATTCGCCACCGATCTCGCCAGCCCTTCGCTGATTCCCGGAACAGTTACCGCAGTGGGATCGGAAAGCGACCTTTTATTTTTTATTAATGCCGCCACCGGAATGCGCCAGTTCGTTCCGATATCGCTAGGTAGTTCCATCGCTTCCCGTTCGCCGGTAATCGATGCGGCATCTTCGTCCACGGGACAAGATATCGATTACGTGACGGACGCGGATGGGCTGATATACGCCGTCAATACCGATACTGGCGTGATCGACTGGGTGGTAAATCCCATCACGACCGGCAAGCTATCGCTGCAAGGTGGTCCTTCTGTGCAGCTGGAATCCATAGCCGGCGGAACGAATGACGCGGTTTTCTTTGGTACGCGTAACACCGGAACAACAACCGGAAATCAAATCTTCGGATTGAACGGCAATACCGGGGCGAATCTGTCGTGGTCTCCACTCACCGGGCCAATCGCGACCACGAACAATGGCTCGCAAAATTTGGACATCATCAACTCAACGCCGCTGGTGGATTACGTTCACAACGTAATTTGGGTCACCAGCCGAAGCGCCTGTGGAACCGCGCAGCCCAGTCTTTGGCAGGTCAATCCCAGCACCGGCGCTACAAAAGCGATCGCCAACCTTGGTGACATCGACGCCTCGCCCACTCTGACCTTCAGTAGTGACGTTTTATTCGTAGGCACCGTGGGCGATTCGGGGGGAGGCACGTGCACGGCGGGAAACAGCACAATCTACGCCATCAATCCAACCACTGGGGCCACCATCGCCTCCTACGCATCAACAGATGGCCCCATCGTCAGCTACCCGGTCGTCCTAAACAGTGCTCCGCCCTACGTCGTGGTTTTTTCCGGTAGCACTGGCGTACATGCACTCTCGATTGACACTTCGCGGCCTACACCGGCGTTCATGTCGGTTTGGAACACGACAATCGCGAATCCATCAGCACCGATTTCTTCCACGGGATTATCTTATGTGTTTGTAGGATCAAGCGACGGCACGATCCACGAACTTAATTTGACGACCGGCGCAGACGTCAAAGATGAAGTTTGCAACACCGGGGCAACCAAGGGAACCGTGGGTGACCCCTCAATCGATGAAGTGCTGTCGCGCATCTATGTAACTACGACGGATCAACGGGCGTACGCTTTTACTATTCCGTTCTAAAATGAGGAAGCTATGTTTCGCTTAATACAGCCAGCCACTCAGTCTTGTAGAAACTCGATATTTCTCGCAGCCATTGTGCTTCTGGCTGCCTTACAATTTTCCGGCTGCCAGATGACCTCAGCGAATGGAGGAACTCCTCCTCCCGCGGCGCCGAGCGCCACACTTTCTTTCTGCGACAAGGAAGCTCCCAGCTGTGACGATGAGACAAGTTTCAGCGCCACCGCCACGCGCGACCTGGAAGTGAAAGTTTCCTGGCAGAACGTCCCGGTGGGCAACCACGTTCAAACTCTGGAAATTCTGCTTCCTGGCGGTAATTTGTATCAACAAACCCAGATGGCTTTCGGCGTTCAGCAGGGCTCTGACGAACCCCTGGTCGCGATCCAGACGCTCCCGGTCGCCGGTACTTGGATCCAGCAGCGTCACTTGATGGGTGAATGGACCGCGCGCGTTTCGCTTGACGGCCAGGTCGTTGCAGCCCAAACGGTGGAATTGACCCCCTAAATGGCCGCCACAGCCGCTGTTTCGCAAGTTCGCGCTCCAGAAAAAGAACGCGCCGTTGCCGTTCGGGCCGGCGCTACATCGGAAATTTCCAGGAAGATTCGCGCGCAAGGCTCTCTGTGCCTGCGCGTGCTGGGCGGAAGCATGACGCCCTGGATACGCTCCGGCGACTTGGTCTTCATCAAACGCTTTGATTTCGAACGAGTATCCGTGGGCGATGTAATCCTCTTTGAACGCGAAGGCCGATTTTTCGTGCATCGCATGATTGGCCACGCGCAAAGTATTTTTGCCGGCGAGAAAGTCAGGCGGTTGATTACGAAGGGCGATGCACTAGACGGGCTGGATGCCCCTGTTTCTACTGAGGAATTCCTGGGACGCGCCACACGCGTTCATCGCGGGCGCCGTCACATCGATCTGGAATCGTTCAGCCGGATTGTTTTCGGCCGCATGGTGGCGCGTTTTTCGCGAATCAGTCCTTTGTTCTATCGTCCTCTGCGCTTCGCTAAGCATCTTTTCTCTCGCTAGAAATCTCTTCTGTCGCTCGGCATCAATTGCAGGTTAAGGCCGCATAAGTTTGTCTTGAACTCCGATCCGATGCAAAAAACCAGGATTCGTTGTTGAACCCAAACTCATTTGGGTTCACTCCAATAGATTGTAGCGCGTGCCTTTCCGTTCATCGTGTCTTTGCAGTTTGGAAGAGTGACTTCTCTTGCCCATTAGCTTTACTATTGGACGTTGCCCAATCGCCGTTCGCGTCGTAAATTAGAAAGTGCTGAACCTTAGCCCCGGCAATGATAACCGTCCCGAATAATCCGAAAGCCGCATAGCACTAACAGAATTTCAGCCGTTAAGGGAGACTTAAAATGAGCACAACCGCTAAACCGACCCCGGCATCCGGCGAAGGCAAGCCAGCCGAAAATCCGCTCAAAGCTTTGCTCGGCTTTGGCCAATCCGTATGGCTCGATTACATCCGCCGCAGCCTGATTTCCACCGGCGAACTCAAAAGACTGATCGAAGAAGACGGCCTGCGCGGAGTTACTTCCAATCCGTCTATTTTTGAAAAAGCCATCACCGGCAGCACGGACTACACCAAAACGCTGGAAGAACTCGAGAAAAGAAAAGATCTGGATGCCAAAGGGATTTTCGACATCCTTGCGGTGAAAGACATTCAGGACGCCACCGATACTTTTAAGCAAGTGTACGAACAAACCAAACGCCGCGACGGTTACGTGAGCCTCGAAGTCTCGCCCTATCTCGCGCACAAGACGCAGGAAACTTTGGACGAAGCCCGGCGGTTGTGGAAACTGGTGGGCCGCCCGAACACCATGATTAAAATTCCCGGCACCAAGGAAGGCATACCTGCTTTCCAGCAGGCCATCAGCGAGGGCATCAATGTCAACGTCACGCTGTTGTTCGCGCAGGACGTTTACGAGCGCGTGGCGGAAGCCTACATTGCCGGACTGGAAGAATTTGCCAAAAAGGGAGGCGATTTGAGCGGCGTGGCCAGCGTGGCAAGCTTCTTCGTCAGCCGCATCGACACCCTGATCGATAGCCAACTGGAAGACAAAATCAAGAAAACCACGGATCCTGCTCAACAGCAAAAATTGCGCCAGTTGAAAGGTAAAGTCGCCATCGCGAATGCCAAGCTCGCCTATCAGAGTTACAAAAAAATATTCAGCGGCCCACGCTGGGCTGCACTGGCCGCTCGCGGCGCGCAAACGCAGCGCGTGCTGTGGGCCAGCACCAGCACCAAGGATCCTTCCTTTCCCGACACCTATTACGTCGCGGAATTGATCGGCCCGGACACTGTGGACACGATTCCCCCGGCAACCTTCGACGCGTTTCGAGATCATGGGAAACCTCGCGCGAGCCTGGAAGAAAACATCGCCGCCGCGCGCGAAACGATGGACACCCTCGCGCAGGTGGGAATTTCGATGAAGGAGGCTACCGACAAGCTCACCGAAGACGGCGTGAAGCTATTCGCCGACGCCTTCGACAAACTGCTTGCTGCCGTCAGCAAACGTACGCAGAAAGCGGCTCCATCGGCGGTAAATAATCTCACTTACCATCTCCCGGAAGATCTCGGCCAAAATGTGAAAGCCGCTCTGGAGGACTGGAAAAAAAACGATAAAGTGAAGCGTTTGTGGGCTCGCGACGCTTCCTTGTGGACCAATAAGGACGAAGGCAGCTGGCTGGGATGGCTCGGCATCGTAGAGGAACAAATTGCCCGCGATGCTGACTTCAAGAAGATCGCGGACGAAATCCATAAAGAAGGTTTCACCCATCTCGTTCTGCTGGGCATGGGCGGCTCCAGCCTTTGCGTCGAAGTGTTCGGGAAAACTTTTGGGAAGATAGACGGCTACCCCGAGGTCCATATCCTTGACTCAACCGACCCTGCTCAGATCCGCACGCTCGAGAGCAAAATCGACATCGCAAAAACTATTTTCGTTGTCGCCAGCAAGTCCGGTACGACGCTCGAGCCAAATATCTTCGAACAATATTTCTGTGAAAAAGTGAAGCAAGCGGTGGGCTCCGCGGAAGCAGGGAAGCGCTTCATCGCCACCACCGACCCCGGCTCGCAAATGCAGAAAGTTGCCGAAACTCACGGCTTCCGCCGTATTTTCTACGGCGTGCCTAGTATCGGCGGGCGATATTCCGCGCTGTCGAATTTCGGAATGATTCCCGCCGCTATACAGGGCGTGGATGTGCCGAAGTTTCTCGATCGCGCCGAAGAAATGGTCCACTCCTGCGCTTCGGTAGTCCCAGCGGATGAAGATCCCGGCGTAATTCTTGGCTCGATCCTCGGAACGCTGCAGAAAAGTGGCCGCGACAAAGTAACTATCTTTGCTTCGCCCGGCATTTCGGATTTGGGAGCATGGCTGGAGCAGCTTCTGGCCGAGTCCACCGGTAAAGAAGGGAAGGGTTTGATTCCGGTAGATCGCGAATCCATTGGCGCGCCGGAAGTTTACGGCAAAGACCGCGTTTTCGCGTATGTCAGGCTCGAAGACGGCGCGGATCCAAAACAAGATGCCGGAGTTTCGGCTCTCGAAAGGGCCGGACAGCCGGTCGTGCGGATTCAAGTCGCCAA
The DNA here is from genome assembly GCA_049693615.1 of Candidatus Acidiferrales bacterium. Lineage (GTDB taxonomy): Bacteria > Acidobacteriota > Terriglobia > Acidiferrales > UBA7541 > Palsa-295. The sequence continues at coordinate 230,738 of JBAVQB010000037.1, forward strand.
TAATTATGAGCTGGGGCAGGAATTCTTCCGCTGGGAAATTGCCACGGCGGTGGCAGGCTCGATCATCGGAATTAATGCCTTCAACCAGCCCGATGTGGAAGCCAGCAAGATCGAAACGCGCAAACTGACTGACCAGTATGAGAAGTCCGGCTCGCTTCCTCTGGAAACCCCGTTTTACGAAGAAAAAGGCGTCAAGCTTTACTCCGACGACAAAAATGCCGCAGCTCTGAAACAAGCAGCAGGGAAAGACGCCACGTTAATTGGATATTTGCGCGCGCATGTGAATCGCCTGAAGGCCGGCGATTATTTTGCGGTGCTCGGATACATCGAACGAAACGAGCCGAATCGTGCGCAGCTGCAATCGATTCGCGAGTCCGTCCGAGATAAAAAACATGTCGCAACTTGTCTTGGCTTCGGCCCGCGTTTCCTTCACTCCACCGGCCAGGCTTACAAGGGCGGGCCGAACACCGGCGTGTTTCTGCAAATCACTTGCGACGATGCTGCCGATCTTCCGGTCCCGGGGAAAAAATATACGTTCGGGATCGTGAAAGCCGCGCAAGCGCGTGGTGATTTTAATGTTTTGACCGAGCGTGGCCGGCGAGCTTTGCGTGTGCACCTGACCGGCGATCTGGCGATCGGGCTAAAAACTTTGCAGCGAGCAATCCAACAAGCGCTTTCATAATTCACAAAAAAAGGCAGCACAGGCGGAGGATAATTTGGAACAGAATTCTGACGGAGCGCAGGTGTCTCAGGAAACCCTCGGCCGGCCGGCGCCTCCCTGCGCGATGGTTATCTTCGGTGCGGGAGGCGATCTCACCAAGCGCAAGTTGTTTCCCGCGCTCTATAACCTTGCGAAAGGCAAATTGCTGCCTCAGGAATTCGCGATTATCGGCGTCTCCCGCGAACAATTTTCATCCGACGACTTCAGGCAGCGCACCAGCCAGGAAATTCGCCAATATTTGACGGGCGATGTCGAACAAGCCTCGTGGGATCAGTTCGTCAAGCGCCTCTACTACATTCCCGGCGATTTTAAGGATCCCCAACTTTACAAAAAGCTCGGCGAAACTTTGGGCCAAGTGGAAAAAGAACAAAACACCCATGGGAATTGCCTTTTTTATCTTGCCACCAGCCCGACATTTTTTCCCGTCGTCGTAAAACAACTCGGCGACGCCAAGCTGACCGAAGAACAGAACGGTAAATGGAAACGCGTGGTGATTGAAAAGCCGTTCGGGCACGATCTCGAATCGGCTGTTTCGTTGAACCACGAAATAGGGCAGGTGCTGCGGGAAGATCAGATTTATCGCATCGACCACTACCTCGGGAAGGAAACGGTCCAGAATATTTTGGCGTTTCGTTTCGCCAACGGAATTTTCGAGCCGGTATGGAATCGGCGTTACGTGGACCACGTCCAAGTTACCGTGGCCGAAGAGCTGGGCGTCGAAATGCGCGGCGATTATTACGAAAACGCCGGTGCCTTGCGCGATATGGTGCCCAATCACATCTTTCAACTCATCACGCTCACGGCCATGGAGCCGCCGATTTCCTTCGAGGCGCAGGCGGTTCACGATGAGCAAACGAAAATTTTGCGCGCCATTCAGCCGCTGAACCCTGAAAGAGTGTTGGACCACGCCGTGCGCGGACAATATGGCGAGGGCGAGATCGATGGCAAGCGTGTCCCGGGCTATCGATCGGAGGCCAACGTCAACCCCGCGTCGAATACGGAGACCTTCGTTGCGCTGGCTTTGAATATCGATAACTGGCGATGGGCGGGCGTTCCGTTTTATCTGCGTACCGGCAAACGCCTGGCCACGCGTTCCACTGAGATCGTGATTCGGTTCCGGCGGCCGCCTTTTGTGCTTTTCCGAAAGACTTCCGTAGAAAAAATCGCGCCCAACGAGCTGGTCATAAACATTCAGCCGAACGAAGGTATTTCGCTCAGCTTCGAAGCCAAAATTCCCGGTCCCATGGTGCGCCTTGGAGCCGTGAACATGGATTTTCAGTATTCGGATTATTTTGGCACCAGGCCTTCCACCGGATATGAAACGCTCCTCTACGATTGCATGATGGGGGATCCCACTTTGTTCCAGCGTGCCGATATGGTGGAGGCTTCCTGGACTATCGTGCAACCGATTCTCGATTTGTGGAAAGCGCTCCCAGCACGCGATTTTCCGAACTATGCTGCGGGGAGCTGGGGTCCGGAGCAATCGTTGGAACTACTGCGGCGCGAGGGACGTGAATGGCACGACCCGACTAAGAAATTGACTTCGCTGAAGGAAGCGGCCGAAGGTATGTCCGTGCTTGGGACGAAGGCCTGATCGATTGTTGCTGTAGTTCGCGAACGCGACGGCATTTTGACGTTGAGCTTTGCGTCCGGCTTTCCGAAATGAAAGCAAAGATAACCTCGCCTTTTGGAAACCGACCCTCAAAAATAATCTCTAAGTGTTGTCTCACGCTTGTCGCGCTTACTCAGTTTCGCATTGTGGAAATTCATCTCGAAAATATTGCCGTATGAAAAGCCGCGAAGAAGCTCTGCGTGCAATTGAAGGAAAGAGCTTCGACGTGTGCGTAATCGGCGGTGGCGCGACCGGTTCCGGCTGCGCTCTGGATGCGCAATTGCGCGGCCTAAAGACCGCGCAGCTCGAAGCCCAGGATTTTGCGAGCGGCGCCTCCAGCGCATCCACAAAGATGGTTCACGGAGGCGTGCGTTATCTGCAGGACGCGATTCGCAACTTCGACTTCAAGGAATTTCTGGTACTCAGAGAAGCTCTTCGTGAACGCATTCATATGCTGCGGAACGCTCCTTTTCTCACGAATGTTCGGTCGTTCCTGATTCCTTGTTTCAATTCAGTGGACGTCGCATATTTTTCCATCGGCCTGAAACTGTACGACTGGATTGCGGGCCGCGCGAATCTAGCGCCAAGTGCTTTCATCTCGCGAGAAGAGACACTTCGTCGCATGCCAGAGCTGGCTTCGAAAAACCTGCGCGGCGCCGTGGTCTATGCCGACGGCCAGTTTGACGACGCGCGCTACAACATCACTCTGGTCAAGACATTTGCGGAGGCAGGCGGCGAACCGTTGAATTACGCAAGCGTCGTCGGATTTGAAAAGGACGCCGACGGAAGACTGGCTGGCGCAATTGTGGAAGATAAAATCGCGCGCCGGAGCTTCACCGTCCACGCGCGCTGCTTCGTGAATGCCACCGGCGCGTACGCCGACAAGATTCGCACGCTAGCCCAGCCGGCTTCTCGTCCGCGCGTTCGTTGGAGCAAGGGTGTTCACATAATCCTTCCACTGGAAGTTCTCGGCGGCAGGGAAGCGTTGCTGATTCCGAAAACTGAAGATGGGCGCGTGCTGTTCGCCATACCCTGGCAGGGAAGTTTGCTCGTTGGCACTACAGATGAAGAGATACATTCTCTCGAGGACGTGTATCTGCAAGCGAATGAAGTTGACTATCTTTTGCGCCATCTGAATCGCTATCGCGCGAAGCCGGTGAACGCAGGCCAAATCCTCGGTGGATTCGCAGGCGTCAGGCCGCTGCTAACCGCGGGCAAGACAAAAAACACCAGGAAGTTGGCGCGTAACCACGAAGTGGAACTCGACGCTCATTCCGGGCTAATCAGCATAATGGGCGGCAAATGGACAACGTACCGCGCCATGGCACAGGATGCCATTGACGCCGTACAAAAATATCTCGGCGTTCCAGTTTCCAGGTCCCCAACGCTGAACCATCCGCTAATCGACTCCGACGGTTATTCCGCGAATTATTGGCAAGCCCTGCAGAAGCTGTACGCATTGCCAGAGACCACGGCGAAGGAATTGGCCGGGCGATACGGCGCCTGTGCTTCGGATGTTATGGAACTATTAAGAAAGGACCAGGAACCTGCTGGCCTTCTGGCCCCTGAGTCGATGAAGGTGTTGCACGCAGAAACGCTTTTCGCGATCCGCAACGAGATGGCAATGTCGCTGGAAGACGTGCTGATGCGCAGGCTCGGCATCGGAACACGCGACTGGAGAGCGTCTCTGCAAGCAGTTTCCGGCGTGGCGGATATTCTCGCGCGCGAGTTCTCCTGGCCGCCAACAAAAAAACAAGAAGCTCTGAGCCGGTACGTTTCGAACATCCATGATTCGATGCGAAAAGCCGGTCTCTCCGCGGAAATTAAATAAGGTGAGCGCAGTCAACTAAAGCGGTGAATTCAAACGGAACGCGGCAAAATTTAATACCAGCGGTATCTAATGCCGCTGCGGCGATCGAACCGGCGCTTGAAGCCAACGGAGAATAGGCTCCGCTTTCTCGCGCAGAGTATTGTTCAGCACTGAGATTCGCCCGTCTTCTACGCTCTTCGTACGTATTTTCGTGTTTCCACTTGGGACAGGTCCAATCGGCAGGGGTTTCCTCAGCCAAAAAATAAGCGAAGACGTCACCCGCGCAACCCCAGGCGACGCCGACGACACGCGCGTGTAAACACGAGATAGGCTCGTTGCAAAGTTTCTGGAGAGACTCTGCTCACAAGATCGAAGCCAGCTTAAACTCGCGAGAATGCGCGGCGCCGCTTTGGCCTTCCATTTTGTGCCCAGCGCGGATATCGAGGCCTCCACCTTGACACGCACCGCCGCCGTTGCCTGCGACCCTTTAGCACGCACCTCAGCCATTTCATGCTTTGCGATCGCGCGGGCTGAGGGGCTCTTCCTGACTCTCGCCTCGTTTATGCGTACAGGCGCGCCAACCGCGGCAGTGCGCCCAAGTTCCGCGATGATTTGTCCCACATCGGCAAATCCCATATTTGCAGGACTTCCGCCTTGAACGTTCGTCGTTCCGTGCTGCGCTGGACTCCCCACGCTAGTCTGCGGTTCCGTCGTTTCCGTGACGCTCGCCACATATCCTCGGCCAAACGACTGTGCCGTTGCCTTATCAACTCGATTGCGCGCCGCGCTCTCGCTAGCCACAAGCTCCAAAGATTTGATATTTTTCGCGCCGTCACGCGCTTTGCCGGACGACCCTGCAGCTGCAGCGAACGCCATCCCCGGTTTGCTGGCGACAGGCTGCATGGAAACTAAATTGGGACGCGGCACGCCGGCCTGAGCCGCCCTCACTGAAGCGACTGGCCTGTCCATATCAAATTGCAGCTCGCGCGAAGCGTCTTCAATCATGCTTGCCGGCACCTGACGCGTTCCTCTGGCCAGCGCGTTCAAAAGCGCGTGTTCGCAGAGCAGATTAATCACTCGAGGAATTCCGCGCGAATAAAAAAACGCCGCCTCCGTCGCCTCGGCTGAAAAAAGTGAACCATCCGCGGCGCCAGCCACGCGCAACCGCTGCTGGATGCAATCGCGAGTCTCCTCGCGTGTCAACGGGGCTGTTTTACAACGTATCCCCACGCGCTGCTGAATTTGGCGCAGTTCGGCGCGACGAAGCTTGTGTTCCAATTCCGGTTGTCCCGAAAGAATGATCTGGAGCAGTTTGCCATTCGGCGTTTCGAGGTTCAGCAGCAGCCGAATCTCCTCAAGAGCGTGGGACGGGAGCCCCTGCGCCTCATCAATCATCAGCACCGCGGTCCGTCCAGTCCGATGAAGCTCGAGCAGCCAAGCGTTCAATCGAGCGAACGCGCTCTGCCCCTGCCCCGCGCGAGGGACATCAAAATCCGCAAGCATCAATTCGAAAAGCTCGCTAACTTCCAGGTGAGAATTCACGATCAGAGCTTTTGGCGTCCCTCCGCGTTCGAGCCCGGCAACCAAATAATTCAGGAGCGAGGTTTTTCCGGTGCCCACATCGCCGGTGAGGACAATCAATCCTTGGCGTGACTGAATGCCCGCGACCATATCGCCAAATGCTTTTTGCGTTTGCGTTGTAAGGAATAAGTGCCTGGGATCAGGGTTAACGCTGAAGGGATTCTCGTGCAGTCCGAAAGCTGCGAATAGGGCCCTATTCATTACGTCCTCAATACGGGGAACCGTAGTCTACTCCGAATAAGTGGCGTGCAGCAACCGCTAAACTGATAGAGCGGCTTGCCTGGGTTCGGAGACACGCCGCGCCCACAGCCAAACCATATGGTCACTGATAAGGTTGATGTTTATTCGGCTGTGAACGTTACAGTCCTCACTTTAGAGACCGACCCACCCGCTTCACCAGCCCACATTTCCAACCGGTAGTCGCCGGGCGGAAAGGTGTCAATGGGAACTTTTAGCGCCAAAGGGATCACCGGATTTCCTTTTTGCTCGAAATTCGCCACTGGAATTCCACCGGTGGTCAGCACTTTCTTTCCCGTTTTCTGATCGATCACCACATATTCGCATCCAACGTTTGGCGGATTCGTGTCCACCAGATGTGGATCGTAAATCTGCGCGTAAAGGACAACACGCTCCGTCTTTTTGAAATGGTTACTTCCCGAAGGCGTCAGTTCCACGCCTTGCACGATCATCGGCAGGCGATCGGCGAGCAAGTCCGCATCCAGATCGCTTTCCGTGTTGGTTATACGGCGCATCTCGCTGCTCATTGCTACACCGCTCAGGCTGAACGTCGTCCCGTCGTATGGCTCAATGGCCAGCGGAACTTCATACTTCCCGAATTTCTGTCCGCCACCGGACAGCACAACATCCAACTTGTACTGTCCCGGAGCGATGGAAAATTGGTTTTGATAGCGCATCGGCGCCTGCGTGAACTTTTGCCATTCTTCTTTTTCGTAATCCATGGTGATTTCGTCGCTGAACCGCGAAGCCACGGTTCCATCCGTGCGATATGCGATACCCAGGACGTTCACATCCGCATGATATTTTCCCTTCGTCTTTTGGAAATCGATGCTCGAGGAAGGAATCTCCATCGCCAGGTTTATCCGCGCTTCGTTCGGCGAGGTGTAAAAGAAAGGAGCTTGCAACGATCCTCCGGGTGTCGGTGGCGCGGTCGCCGCGCGAGTTTCCAGTTCCTTCACGATCGGCTTTCCAGCCAGCGGGTCAATCGGTCTTCCGTTGCAATATCCGCTACGCGCTCTCGCGTTTGCTCCTCCGTGGCCTTCCACCTTTACTTTCAGGGTATGACAGCTTCCTTCCGCTGAATCCGAGGGGACATAACCGAGCAGGTAATATTCATTCTGCTCAGCCGCAATTTTCTGAAGTCCCGAGAACAAATCGTTTGTGTTGAGAATCGGAAATCCGCCGGTGCCTTCCGCCAGCTCGTAAAGCAGCTGCTGATTTACCGACGCAGACGGTGGGAATGGAGGAACGATCGACCGCGGCTGCGTGTAGTTTGCATATCCGTAAGTTCCGCCCGGAGCGCCGCCCCTGCCTCCGCCCCCAGTGCCGCCGGTCCCGCCTGTGCCACCTTTTCCACCCCCGCCCCCAGTTCCTCCTCCGC
>JBAVQB010000038.1:0-115004 GCA_049693615.1 Candidatus Acidiferrales bacterium
GCGCGGGGTGCTGCATCCGCGAACGGAAATCATTGCGCACGCGAGCCTGCACCGGCTTCTGCACCAGGGATTGAGAATTTTCCGCCAAACCCGTCACACCCTCCGCCCCCGGCGCTGCTTCGGAATGCAGGCCTTGCTGACCGTCGGGGTGTTCCGCGTGCTGACCATCGAGGTGCTCGCGCTGTTCTTCCGCGCTCTGCGCTATCTGCTCTTCCGCTTCTTCGTCAGCCGCATCGATTTCTTCCGCTTCCAAACGGCTGCCTTCCGCTTGTTCGCCTTCATTCGAAGAAGCTTGCTGATGCGGGTGCTCTATTTCCTCTTCCGCCTCTTCCTCGGCGGCATCGATTTCTTCGGCCTCGGTTTCGACGTCGGCTTCAGAACCGTGCGCGTCCGCATCAGCGTCTGCGGCGGCAAAAATCCGATCTTGCGCAATGCGCGCGGCTGCGTCGTCTTGCGCGTCGGCAATATGCTCGGTGAGAGCAGTCACTTCTTCTTCGCTCAGATCCGGGGGAATATGATCCGCATGCAACGTTTCCGATTCGAGCCCGTCGGAATGTGACGGGTAATCACGACCATCGCTGGAATGATGTTGCGCGTGCGAATCGATTTCTTCGAATCCGCCGCGTCCTCCCCGTGCGTCGTGAGAGGCGCGATCCTCCGTCTCGGTTTGTTCCAGCGGAAGCAAAGGTGACAGCGGGGCGAAACGAACCGCTTCGGGAACCGGGAGTTGATCGTTCGTTTCCACATCCTTGGGGTCCATGGGCAGGTGCTGGTGCGCTTTCCACTTGGAGAGTTTCTCTCCGGGAAGCGGTTCCAATCCGGAAGAGAATGGCCGGCGCGCGGGACTTACCGGCGGCGCCATACGTGCCACGGGATCCTGCTCCACCATCTCTTCTAATTCTTCTACGGGAGTTTCTTGTACTACCGGCTGCTGCAAGGGTTCTGCTGCAGGATAGAGCGACGCCGCACCCAAGCTTTCTGCCACACTATTTTCAGCGGAAGAGCTGCCCGACGCAGACGTGGCCGGCTTGTCGCGATACTTTGCCAAGGACTCTCCCGGTAAAATAATCGACAGATGCCCTTCTGCCGCGGGAGGTTCGCCGGAACCTTCCTCGAATGGCCGAGGAGAAGCGTACTTCGAGGACGGGAGTTCGCGCCCAAATCGACGATCGCCTCCGCGCCCGCCACCGCGATTGTTGCGGCCGCGTCCGCCGCGCCCTCGGAAATTGCGTCCACCTCGGTCGCCGCCATGACCTTGCCCGCGATTTTCGAATCGTGGACGGCTTGGCGCGGAATTGTAACTCGGCTCCTTGCGAACGATCGGTGGCGCGGGTGGAACGGCATCGCTTCCCGGCTGCAAACCTGAATCTTCAGCCGCGACGAACGGAAAGGCTTCCACATCCGTCGGCTCCAGGGTCGGAACGGTAACGCCGGACGCGGGAAAAACCTCCCCGCCCTGCGCTTCCATCTTTTGGACTTTGTCCTCGACGGTGGTTACGATGTGATCGAATTCCTCAATGTCTTCCAGGAAATCGCTCACGTACAGGAAGGCGTCGCTATCCAGGCCGATTTCCACAAAGGCAGACTGCATGCCTGGCAGCACGCGCGTAACTTTGCCTTTGTAGATGCTCCCAACTAACGCAAATTCTTTTTCACGTTCAACGTAATACTCACAAAGCTGTCCTTCTTCCAAAATGGCTACCCGCGTCTCGTGCGGGTTCGCCGAGATGACCATTTCCTTCGACATTTACACTCCTCATGGCGCATCGGACGGCGGCGGCACACACGCCAGCGCGGAGCAAGACGATAGCTTGGACTCGGCGCGACGGGCCGCTCAGGAAAGACTTGTCAGATTGTGCGATTGCTTTCCTCACCGATGCTTACCTGATCTTAAAATTGAATTTCCGGCCTGCGATATCGCATGGCCCGGATCGAACCACTGAATTTGAACTCCATTTCGCTGAATCTCGCGGGCTCAGTTGACGAAACGACGCATGCGCACGTTCATCACGAGTCCCAATGCCAAAAATACGAATGCTGTAGCGGATCCTCCGTAACTCATCAGCGGCAGAGGAATTCCGGTTACCGGCATGTAGCCTATCACCATTGACGCGTTGACGAGAACATGAAAACCCAGGATGGCGGTCACGCCCATCACTATGTACATCCCCGCCCGGTCTTTGGCCTTCTGCGCGTTATCTACCAGCCGCAGAACTAATCCAAGATACAACAATAACACTACACAGACCCCTATAAATCCTTGCTCTTCGGCCAGCGCCGCCAGAATGAAGTCTGAATACCGCACTGGCACGAAGCCCAACTGGTTCTGGCTGCCCTTTCCAAATCCTTTGCCCCAAAAACCCCCGGAGCCCACTGCAATTTCCGATTGCAAAACCTGATAACCCGCGCTGCGCGGGTTTTCTTCAGGATGCAGGAATGTCTCAATCCGTTGCTGCTGGTACGGCTTCAAGTGCCCCCTCATGTTCCAGGCAACGGGAACCAGCAACGCGACTAAGACGAGACCGACAGCTAGATGTTTCCATTCAATGCCGGCAAGGAAAGCGCCAACGACTGCGACGGGAACCAGCACCATGGCGGTACCGAGATCCGGCTGCATTAAAATTAGGCCTACCGGAACAATCGTGAGAACGGCCACTTTTGCCAAATCCGGGAGCGTCAGGCGGTCGGTGCGCACTTCGCTGAAAAACCGGGCCAGCACTATAATTATAATCAACTTCATTAACTCTGACACTTGGAAATTGGGGCCGCCTCCCAGCGAGACCCAGCGTTTGGCGCCGAAGCGGGAGTGGCCGATGGCGAGCACGACGAGTAAAGTGGCCAGGCCAATCATATACAGCACTGGGGCCTGGTCCATTAGCGTGTGGTAATCGACCCTCGAAATGATGAACATGCCCGCGACGCCGAGGCCCAGCCACATTAATTGTTTCCATTGCATGCCGGCCATGGCGCTGGCGTGGGTGGAAGAATAAATCTCGAGCACGCCCAGAGTAGTGATGGCGGCGACAATGGCGAGCAGAACCCAGTCAAAATCCTGAGTGCGCGGCCGGTCTTTCATGGGTGTTGTACCCCGACGGTGGCAACCAGAGGCTTGGTCGAATTTGGCTCTGCCGGTGAATCCGAAGTGGCCTGCTGTTGCGAGCGAGCATTTTTCTTATCGTAATACGCTTTCACGATGTCGCGCACAACGGGGCCCGCAGCTTCGCCTCCGTGCTCCATGGTGTCCTGCACGATTGCGGCAATAACAATTTCAGGATTGCGGCGCGGGGCAAAGCCGACGAACCATCCATCCATTTTTTTATTGCCCAGCCGATTTGCGGCATCGTAACTCATCAATTGCGCGGTGCCGGACTTTCCGCACAAATCAACGTTTGCCAAACGAAGATGATAACCGGTACCGCCACCCTCATTCACCACACCGTAAAGTCCTTGCGTAACTTGTTCGACGGTATTCTCGGAAAGAGGGAAATGATCGACTTTTGGATTTGGAAAACTCTTCAGCAAATGCGGCTGTACCAGAGTTCCGCCACTGGCCACGGCAGCGGCCATGCGCGCCAGTTGAATCGGCGTCACGGTGACAGCGCCCTGGCCCACTGAAACAGAAATCGTTTCGCCCGCATACCATTTGTGGTGATAGACGCGCTCGACCCATTCTTCGGAAGGCATGAGTCCCGGTTCTTCGCCGGGCAGATCGATGCCGGTGCGATGACCAAATCCGAGTCCAGAGGCGTAGAAAGAAATCTTGTCGATTCCGAGCTGTTTGCCAACGTTGTAGAAGAAGACATCGCAAGAATCAACGATGGCCGCATGAAGTCCCACCGTTCCATGTCCCTGCGGTCGCCAGCAGTGGAACGTGCGTCCATAAAAAACGGCGGAGCCCGGGCAGTAGGCAGTGTAATTTTCCGGAATTGCCTTGGATTCGAGCATGGCGGTGGCCATAACAATTTTGAATACCGAGCCGGGAGCCAGTTGCGCCTGTATGGCTCGATTGAGTAGAGGTGTTTGCTTGTCGCTGTTCAACGTTTGCCACTCTTCTTTGGGAACCCGTACGGAAAAATCGTTGGGATCGAATGTGGGGCGGCTGACCATCGCTAGAACTTCGCCGGTGCGCGCGTCCATGGCGACCACGGCGCCTTCTTTGCCTTGCATGTCAGCTTCGGCGATGGCCTGCAGATCGTAATCGATGGTGAGCTGAACGGGCCTGCCGGGAATCGCCTCCACGTTGTCGAGCGTGCGCATCACTTTGCCCACGCTGTTGACGACCACGCGCCGCATTCCGTCGGTGCCCTCCAGCTGATCGTTGTATTCCCTTTCCAGACCCGCTTTGCCGACGAGGTCGCCGGGCCGGTAGTGGCCATCGCTCTGGTCCATGTCCTGCACCGAAACTTCACCGACATAACCAATGGCGCTGGCGAGCATGGAATCGTGCGGATACCTGCGGCGCTGAACCATCATGAGTTCGAGGACCGGGATATCGGCGCGATGCGATTCGACGAAAGCGATATCCGCTTGGGTTGCGGCAGGCTTGATGATAACCGGCATAAATTTCGGCTCGGATTTCGCGGCATCGAGCGCCTGCCGCAAATCGCCGCGATCGATTCCGAGACCGTCTTCGATTTGGGGAAGGCTCTTCTCCAGGGATTTCGGGTCGTCACGCATGAGCAGAATGCTGAAGGATGGATAGCTGTCGACGAGCACGCGCCCTTCCCGGTCAATCATGGGACCGCGCGGCGCGATAATAGGAATCGAGCGAACGCGATTGCGTTCAGCCAGATCGGCGAAGTGACCGGACTGCACCACCTGAAGTTTCCAGAATCCGACCATGAGCAGCACGACTATGGTCACAAAAACATAAGAAACCAGCGCAAGGCGCCCCTGCGGGACTTTCTGATCGTTAACGTTCCACGACGGCAATTGAACTCCTGCGTGACGGGGTGTACTAGTCTTGCCGCCCCGCGAAAAATCGAGCCTCTACGAATCTCGAAGTATTAATGAAATTAGCACCTTGCGCGGGAAGGCTGCAAGCATCGTATGTCTAGTACGTTACCTGGACTTGTCCGTTTTGGTAATTTGCTATTCGCATACATATGGCAGACTGACTCTTATCTATGTCTGCCCCTCCGCCAGTTGGTATCGCGACAAAGCCCGCCAGGGGCCAACCGGTTACGGCAAAGACAGCTTTCAGAGTCCTCTATGACGGAGAGTGTGAAATTTGTCAGGCTTGCGTTTCGTGGCTGAAAACCCTTGATGACGGGACGCAGACGGTCTGTCTGCCGATCAGCGAAGAAGTCTTATCTTCGGTGGATTCCCGCCTCAGGATGGATGATTGTCTGCGACAGTTGCACGTAGTCACTCCCGAAGGCGAAATCCTGATTGGCTGGGACGCGGTCGCGCGTCTGGCCCGATTATTCCCTGCTACTTGGCTGATTGGCGCCTTGGGACAACGCTTTCCTTTTCGAAATATAGGGCGGTCGCTTTACGGATTTGTTGCTACCAATAGATATTCACTCAGCAAATGTCGTGGAGGCGCATGCCGTATTTCAAAGCCCGAAGTGGTGCAACGGCAAGCGCGGCTCGGCGCGTTTTGGTCCTGCTACACGCTCGGGTTTTTCATTCGACTTCCACTTGTAATCCGGTCGGGAATTAAGGCAGTGGCGCAAAGAATCAGTATCTTCGCTCGCACCTATCACAAGCGGCTCGATTTGCTGGACGGCAAGCTGACTATCCTGTTTTTGAATGGCATGTTACCCAATGCGGTTCCGTTGTTGTTTGGGGAACAGTTCACTACGGTGCTTTACGATGGGGTTGCTGTCGATCCCGGTTCACCCAAAATGCGGCGTTCGCTGGCACGGCATCTTCGCGGATTGAAAAGAAGGATCACGAAGATTGTCGCCACTCATGCCCACGAAGAGCACGTCGGTAATCTGAATTGGCTCTCCGGCCGCAGCGGTGCTCCGGTCTGTGTTTCGGAGATGACCGCAAAATTTCTTATTCCATTCAAAAGGCTTCCGTGGGTACGCGCCGCCATTATCGGCCAGCCTCCGGATTTGAAGCAGCCGTACAAGCTATTAGGGGAGTTCCTCGACACCGAATCGGGCCGGCTGCAGGTGATTTCCGCTCCCGGGCATTGCGACGACCATATCGTTCTCTACGATCCCAAAGAAAAATTGCTGCTAGCCGGCGATGCGTTCATGGGCAGCTACTTTTCCACGCCGAATCCGGATGTCGACAGCCTGAAGTGGCTCGTCAGTCTTGAACGGCTCATGGAACTCGACATTGAGATTCTGGTGGAAGGTCATGGCCATATTCATACCTTGCGAGCGGATATTCCCGACTTTCCCGGCATCGTGATTCGCGAAGATCCGAACGTAGTCATATCGCAGAAACATGACTATTTGCGGTGGCTGAGAGAGCAAATTGAAGCCGGATTCCAGGAGCAACTTCCCGTGCGCGTTATTGAGGCAAGTTGTTTTCCTTGGGGCAGGCGCACTTCCTGGGAGACTTGTGCCACTGACGAATGCATCCGTCTGCTGAGCCTCGGCCATTTCTCTCGTTCGGAACTCGTGCGAAGTTTCGTTCGCTCGAATTCCGATGCGCTTCCAACCGTCTACGAGATTCGTTTATCTGGAAAAGGGTAGCGCCCTTGCCGCTGAGCGAAGCAGAAAAAATCGAATCGCCTCACTCTGCGCAAAGCTCCTTATGGGTTGGCTATCTTCCAATCTGCGTGTTGCCTCTGGCTGCGCTTATTTGCGGCGGTTGGCTGCAACCTTGGGCGTTCATGTGGAGTCTTGCCTTCTCCATCTTCGTCAGTCTCAAATGGCTAACCTGGTGGAAAACTCGAACCAGAATTGCTCATTCCGCATGGCGCTCGGCAGCTTATCTGCTGGCGTGGCCGGGAATGGATGCGGAAGCTTTTTTGGAAGTCACCCGTCGCGTCGCGCCACCTTCAGCGCGCGACTGGCTTTGGGCAGCTTTGAAAACTGCTCTCGGAGTCATTCTTTTTTGGGTGATAGCGCGGAAGCTACCACAAGAGCAACTGCTGCTCCGTGGCTGGATTGGAATGTTGGGTATGATTCTGGTCCTTCACTTCGGCACTTTCCAAATCGTAGCTCTTTGCTGGCGGAGTGTGGGAGTTGACGCTGCACCGATCATGTCAGATCCGCTGCGTTCGCGCTCACTCAGCGAGTTTTGGGGAAAGCGTTGGAATCTCGGGTTCCGCCAACTCTCCCATGATTTGATATTCCAGCCGTTGCACAGAATTCTGGGCGCCGGAGTTGCAGGTTTTCTTGTGTTCGTTTCTTCCGGACTTATTCACGATCTGGTGATCTCCGTGCCCGCGCGCGGAGGATATGGCCTTCCCACAATTTATTTTGCGATGCAGGGCTTGGGCGTCGCAGTGGAACGTTCAGGCCTCGGCAGAAAGCTGGGACTTCGCGGAAATCTCCGAGGTTGGCTTTTTACGGCGGTGCTTACGGTCGGGCCGCTCTTTCTGCTTTTTCACCCGCCGTTTGTGCTGCGTGTGATAATTCCGTTCATGAAGGCGGCCCACGCTCTATGACCAATCCATCGATTGAGCGCTTCTTTGATGCAGACTTGTGGCTGGCCGGCGCAGGTCATTTCGTAATTCTGATCGCCAGTTTTCAAGTGCCTTCGCGGTTGGGCTGGAAGAAAGACTTGCAGTCGCTGACCTCGTTTAACCGCAAGCTGTTGTGGGTCCAAAGCGGTTTTACAGTTCTAACCATCATCGCCTTCGGCACACTCACACTGGCGCTCCATGCCGAGCTTCTTCGCGGTGACCGCGCCGCGCTCGGGTTGGCATGTTTTATCGGAATTTACTGGACCACGAGAATCCTCGTCGACGCGTTTTACTTCTCGCACTCCGACTGGCCACAAGGCAAGCAGTTCGCCGTGGGACACATTCTTCTCGTCTCTCTATTTTCGGCGCTAGCAGCAAGCTACTTAGGACTGTTTATCTGGCATTTGTTACAAAGATCTCAAGGATGACCCAGCCCTGATGAGACTATCTCGTTGCTTCAACATCCACGGATGGTTCGTTATGATTCGAAAGCCGCTCGGACATCGAATTTTAGCGCTCGCATATACCGGTCCCGTGAACGCGAACATTTTTCGCCGCCGCCTCCCGCGCTAATTTACCTGTTGCTTTCCCAAAGGAAATCTGGCATCCTTCCTGTTGGAAACCCAAATGGCGAATAAACAAAAAACGGATGTGCTGCAAGGCACGCTGGCGTTGATGGTTCTGAAGACTCTCGATGTTCTGGGTTCGCTGCACGGTTATGGTATCGCGCGACGCATTGAGCAGATCAGCGGAGATCTACTCTCCGTAAACCAGGGCACTCTGTATCCCGTGCTGTTGAAGCTGGAGCAGGAAGGCGCCATTGAGTCCGAATGGGGCGCTTCAGAAAACAATCGCAGGGCGCGCTTCTATCGTCTTACAAAGGAAGGGCGCAAGCAGCTACAGGTTGAGACCCAAGATTGGCAACAAACGGCGGCCATCATTGGCCGGTTCTTCGAAGCCAAAGCGGAGGATTTATCATGAAATCCCTTAGGCGATTTTTCGCACGGCTAGCCAGCTTCAGGACCAGGCGCGCACAAGACGAACGGTTGGAGGAAGAGATTGACGAGCACATCGCGCTGCAAACGGCCGAAAATATTCGCGCCGGTTTATCGCCCGTTGAGGCGCGGCGCCAGGCCATGGTGAAGTTTGGCGGCGTGGAAGCAATCAAACAAGAATATCGCGCCGCGCGAGAAGTGGCCTTCCTTGAAAATACCCTGCAAGATTTGCGTTTGGCTGTCCGCCTGTTGCGCAAATCTCCCGGGTTTACCGCTACTGCCGTCGCCACCCTCGCTCTCGGAATCGGCGCAAACGCCGTGGTTTTTGCTGCATTGAATGCGCTGATACTGCGCCCGCTGAACGTGCCGCAGGCGCAAAGCCTTTACGGACTTCAGCGCGGGAGCGATCATTTTCCAGCGCAATCCTATCCAGACTATATCGACCTCCGCGATCGCAACCGCAGCTTCGACGGCCTGGCAGCCTATAACATCGGGGTAGCCGGGCTGGACACGGGTGAAAATACCGCCCCCGCCTGGCTTTATGAAGTGAGCGGAAACTACTTCGACGTATTAGGCATTCAGCCGTATCTTGGCCGTTTCTTCCACGGCTCCGACGAGCATGGCCCGAATAGCGCTCCGTATATCGTGCTCACCTACGCGTATTGGCACAACCGTTTTCAGGACGATCGCACGGTAGTGGGACGTACGGTTCAACTCAACAAGCATCCTTTCACCATCATCGGTGTCGCGCCGCCCGAGTTCCACGGGACTCTGTTGTTCTTATATCCCGATTCCTTCGTGCCCATGGTTAACCAGGAGCAAATCGATGGGGCGAATTTCCTGAACGCGCGCGGAAACCGTTGGGTTTTTATGGCCTTGGGACATTTGAAACCGGGAGTGACTCCAGCGCAGGCGGTTGCTGATCTGAACTCGATTGGCTCCTACTTGGAGAAGACTTATCCCAAAGACGACGCCCAAATGACATTTGCATTGGCGCATCCAGGTCTGTATGGCGACTACATCGGCCGCCCGGCACAGGCATTCCTCACCGCATTGATGATGCTGGCTGGATTAATTCTGCTGGCCGCATGCGCCAACCTCGGCAGCCTGTTTGCCGCACGCGCCGCTGATCGTTCCCGCGAAGTTGCTCTGCGCCTCGCGCTTGGATCGAGCCGCTTGCGCATTCTGCGGCAACTTTTCACCGAAGCTATCTTAATTTCCCTTATCGGAGGCGCGGTCGGATTGTGGGGCAGCGTCGTACTGTTGCAATGGCTCCGAGCCTGGCAGCCATTTCCACAATTCCCCATCAACTTGCCTGTAAGCCCGGACGCGAATGTCTACGCAGTAGCTTTGCTGCTCGCTTTAGCGAGCGGTTTTCTCTTAGGCGCGGTGCCTGTCAAGCAGATGCTACATACCAATCCATATAGCGTCATCAAATCTGGCTCAACCGGCAAAATTGGTCGGCGCATTAGCGTTCGCGACATATTGATTGCGGCGCAGATTGCGATTTGCGCGGTGCTGGTTACTTCTTCTCTGGTGGCCGTGCGTGGGCTAGCGCGCTCGCTGCACGGCAATGTCGGTTTTGTACCGCAAAACTCCTTGCTGGTGCAAACCGACCTGCATATCGCAGGCTACCGCAGCGATGATGTGCCCAGAATGCAAAAACGTATGATCGAAGCCATGCAGACGATTCCCGGCGTGACCTCCGTGGGATTCAGTTCTCAGCCGCCGTTGTCGAATGGCAGGCCGAGCGATTCGATTGTATTTACCGGCGACGCAACTGATCTGCATCCAGCGAATGCTGCAACTGACGCCATGCTGTTCAGCGTCTCTCCCGAATACTTCCACGCGGATGGCACGGCCTTGTTGGGCGGACGAGATTTTACTTGGCAGGACGATGAAAACGCCCCGCTCGTGGCGGTAATCAACCAGGAGTTTGCTCGCAGGGTCTTTGGCTCCGCAACAAGCGCACTGGGCCGGTATTACAAGATGCCGGATGGAACGCGCATACAAGTGGTCGGCGTGGTGGAAGAGGGAAAATATACCAGCCTCACCGAAAGCCCGATGACCGCGATGTTTCTTCCAGTCCTGCAATCGCCCTCAACCCAAACGGCATTGGTGTTGCGGTCGAACGCGTTGCTTTCAACCGAAGGAGCGCAGCAATTGGCGACAGCTGTGCGCAGTAAGCTGCGCGGCTTGGATGCGGGCCTTTCTGTTCTCATCCAAACCCGGAGCGAAGCAATGGACTTCGTTCTGTTCCCCTCGCGCGTGGCGACCATGTCGCTGGGATTGCTCGGCGTGATGGGCGCGATGCTGTCTATAACCGGCATATTTGGAATGGCTTCGTACTCGGTAAGCAGGCGAAAGAGGGAGTTGGGAATCCGCATCGCCCTCGGCGCGCAACGCAAGGAAGTTTTGCAGGCAGCGTTGGGTCGCGCGTTCAAGGTGCTCGCTTTTGGTTCCGCGACGGGATTGCTACTCGGAATTCTGGCCAGCCGCGTGCTGGCTTCCATTGTGTATCAAGCAACTCCCCGCGACCCGCTGGTATTGGTGGGCGTCGTTCTAGAGATGTCGTTCCTGGGGCTGCTGGCTACCTGGATTCCGGCGCAACGCGCCCTGTCCATCGATCCCTTGATTCTGATGCGCGAAGAGTGAGCAGGAGGTTTGTCATGAAGTCCTTGAAGCGATTTTTTGCACGGCTGAGCAGCTTTATAGCACGTCGCGCTCAGGACGAACGATTGCGCGAAGAGATCGCGGAACACATCGCACTACAGACGGCCGAAAATCTTCGCGCCGGTTTATCGCCCGTTGAAGCACGACGCCAAGCCCTTCTGAAATTCGGCGGGGTCGAAGCCATCAAGCAAGATTATCGCGCCAAGCGCGGATTGCCATTCATCGAAAACGTAGTGCAAGATGTGCGCTTGGCTCTCCGTAGTTTGCGCCGCACGCCCGGACTCACCGCCTTCGTCGTCATCACGCTCGCGCTGGGTGTCGGGATGACTTCCGCAATGTTCAGCATGGTTGATGCGCTGATTTTCAGGCCTTATCCCGTGCCGCATCCGAGCAGCGTGGTCACTCTGGTGAGCACCACGCACGATAGTCCGTTCGACGATTTCTCCTATCGCGAATATCTGGACATTCGCGACAAAACAAAAAGCTACGACGGTGTCATCGCCAATGCAGACATGGAAGCTGTCGGTTTCAGCGCCGAACCCGGAATCACGCCGCGAATCAAGGGCGGCATGATGGTTTCCGGGAACTATTTCCACGTGCTCGGCGTGGAGCCGGGCCTTGGACGTGGGTTTCGCGAAGACGAAGATCAGGTGCCCGGACGCAATCCCGTGGTGGTCCTGGGACCGGATTTCTGGAGGCACGAATTCGCCGGCGACCCGGCCATCCTCGGTAAAACTATTCTCTTGAACGGCACGAAGTTCACCGTGATCGGGGTGGCTCCCGACAGCTTTCCGGGAATGTTGACGTTCGGCCATCCCGATTTCTACATGCCATTAGCCATGGCGCGCTTTTTTTCCACCAACATCCAAAAGAATTTCTTCGAGGACCGGGACGACCGCGAGCTGACTGTAAACGCGCGCTTGAAACCGGGCACGACACTGCAGCAGGCCCGCAACGAACTTGCCGTGATCGCGAAAAATTTTGAAGACGAGTATCCGCAGGTCAACCGCAGCCGCGGCGCGGCCGTCTTCACTCAATTCCAAACGCGGACAATAGAAGACGACAATTGGAAGTTCGGTGTGGTCTTTCTGATCCTGGCCCTGGCAGTCCTGCTGGTGGCTTGCACCAACGTCGCGGGACTTCTTCTCAGCCGTTCGCGCGCTCGAGCGCGCGAAATTGCTGTACGTTTGGCTCTCGGCGCCGGGCGGCTCCGGCTCATTCGCCTCCTCTTAACAGAAAGCATGATTCTGGCCGCTTTGGGTGGATTGGCGGGGATCGCCATCGGCTATGGCGTCGTAGAGTGGTTTCACAGTAAACAAAGCATCATTTTTGCGACGGAGTTGCCGATGGCGATCCCGTTCCAGATGGACAAGCGCGTTCTGCTCGCGTGCGTCGCATTGTCCGTCTTAAGCGCGCTTCTTTGCGGCCTCGCACCCGCACTACAAAGCACGCGGGTCGATCTGGTGAACGCCCTCAAGTCCGCCGACGTGGACGTCCCCGGGCACAAGCGGCTATGGGGCCGCAATATGCTGGTGATCGCGCAGGTTTCTATGTCACTGATGCTGCTGACCGCATCTTTCCTGATGGCCCGGGGCTTCCAACACGACCTGATGGAGGGTCACAGTTTTGCCAAAGATCATCTACTCATGACCAAATTCGATCCGCGTCTCATTCAGTACAACACTACGCAGACGCAACAGTTCTATAAGTTGCTCGCCGAACGTATGCGCGAAACGCCCGGAGTTCAAAGTGAGGCTCTCATGCAGAACGTTCCGCTGGGAGTGGACGAGTTTGACGCTCTGACGTTCGTGCCGGACGGTTTCCAGATGCCGCCGGATCGCACTAACTTTACTTGCACGATGAATACGATTGATGAAGGGTATTTCGAAACCATGGGGATTCCGATCCTGCGTGGCCGCGCCTTCCTGCCCTCCGATACCGCCGACTCCCCGCGCGTCGCCATCGTGAATGAACACTTCGCGAAACACTATTGGCCGGCAGGCGATGCCGTGGGCAAACGCATTCGCCTCGATAGCGGCGCCGGCACGCCCGTGGAAATAGTAGGCGTCGCGCAGACGATCAAGTTTCAAAACATGGCAAGCCCGACGGACTTCGTGTACATGCCGCTGGCCCAGCACCCCATCGCACGTATGGTTTTGATGTTGCGCTCGACCGGCGACCCGCTGCAATTAGTTCAACCCGTGAAGGATGTTGTCCGTTCTCTTGATCCAAATCTGCCGATGTTGCACACCATGTCTTACGAGGATTACTACCTGAACCAAGCCGTCAGAGGGCCGCGGATGGCGATCGATTTAGTCGGTAGCATGGGTTTGGCGGGACTTTTACTCGCCGTTGCCGGTTTGTATGGGCTGGTGGCCTACAACGTGAGCCGCAGAACCCGCGAGATCGGCATCCGCATAGCGCTCGGGGCGGCAAGCTCGAATGTTCTGCGTTTGGTGCTCGGCAAAGGCCTCTTCCTAGTCAGTGTCGGAACGGTACTCGGGCTAGCCATGGGTTTCGCCCTCGAGCAGCTCATGAATTCCATGCTCTTCGATTCCGGCGGGGTGGATATCCTGGCTTATGCCCTCGTCGTGCCAACCATGTTTCTGGTGACCATGCTGGCCGCCTACGTTCCAGCGCGGCGGGCAACCCACATAGCGCCAACGCAAGCTTTGCGTTACGAATAGCGTCTGAGCACGCCGTCAAGTCAGCTCGCCTCGTTTGCCTGCGCGCAGGCGCTGGCGTACAATGCACATCCCATGCCTGATACTTCTGCCATTGCCGGCCGCACCATCGCCCACTATAGCGTCCAGGAAAAGCTGGGCGGCGGAGGCATGGGCGTCGTTTATAAGGCCAAAGACACGCGGCTGGGCCGCAACGTTGCGCTGAAATTCCTGCCTGACGATATCTCTCATGACCCGCTGGCCATCGAACGATTCCGCCGGGAAGCGCGTGCTGCGTCCGCATTGAATCACGCAAACATTTGCACCATTTACGACACCGGCGAATTCGAAGCCCGCCCATTCATCGCTATGGAACTGCTGGAAGGCCAAACGCTCAAGCACCGTATATCCGGAAAGGCCATCGAAATATCGGAGCTTCTGGAAATGGGCATTCAAATAGCTAATGGACTCGATGCCGCGCATTCGAAAGGAATCGTGCACCGTGACATCAAACCTGCGAATATTTTTCTAGTGGAACGCGGCCAAGCAAAGATTTTGGATTTTGGTTTGGCGAAGTTAACGCTTGTTCATCAGCACACCCCCGAATCTGCGGGTGCCGCGTCGATGCGTACGCAAACGCATGTGTTAGATAAAGAGCAACTGACCAGCCCGGGCAGCGCCATGGGCACGGTCGCTTACATGTCGCCGGAACAGGCACGCGGCGAAGACTTGGACGCGCGTTCGGATTTGTTTTCACTGGGCGTGGTGCTTTACGAGATGGCGACGGGGTCGGTGCCCTTCCCCGGCGCGACCTCGGCTGTGGTTTTCGACGGAATCTTGCACTCCGCCCCGCCACAAGCCAAGCAACTGAACCCGCGACTGCCCGCGGCGATCGAGAATATTTTCAGCAAGGCGCTGGAGAAAGACGCCGATCTTCGCTATCAGACCGCCGGCGAACTTCGCGCGGACTTGAAGCGCCTCAAACGGGATCTAGATTCAAGCCGTCGCCCCGCAGCCGAAAAGAGCCTTATTTCAAACACGCCAGCGGCCGCCACGGCGGCGGCAAAGAAGTCGGTAGCCGTGCTCTACTTCGAAAATCAGAGCGGCGCGAAAGAAGATGAGTATTTGCGCGACGGCATCACCGAGGACGTAATTACCGAACTTTCTAAGATTCGCGGACTGAACACTTTTTCGCGGCCCACCGTTCTGGCGTTTCGTGACAAAGCGGTAACTCCGGCGCAAATTGGCCAGCAGCTCGGCGCCGCTTACGTCCTGACCGGAACCTTGCGTCGCGCGGGGGCGCGCGTGCGCATTAGCGCCCAACTGGTGGACACGCACACCGATTTTCCGTTGTGGTCGGATCGCTTCGATCGGGAGATGAAAGACGTTTTCGAAGTACAGGACGAAATGGCTCGCAAAATCGCCGAGGCACTTCGCGTGACGCTTTCGCCGCAGGAACTGGAAGCTCTTGCCGACAAGCCTACGGAGAATCCGCAAGCCTACGATCTTTACCTGCGCGGCAAGCGCTACGCCCGGCGGCTCACCCGCCAAGACGTGGAGTTCGCGCTCCAAATGTTCGAGAACGCGGTGTCGTTGGATCCCAGCTTCGCCCTCGCCTACGCCGCATGCGCCAATGCTTGCGCGATGTACTATTCGCTATTCAGCCGCGACGCGGTGTGGATCGAACGCGCACGCGAAGCTTCCGGCAGAGCTGTGGCGCTGCGTTGGGACCTGCCCGAGACGCACCTAAGCCAAGCCTGGGTGCTCTACGCCGCGGGTCTCTATGACGAAGCCGTTCGCATGGTGAAAAAAGCGATCGAGCGCAAACACGACTGCGACGGCGCCTATTACCTCTACTGCCGCGCGCTTTTTGCCGCGGGACGCTATCAGGAAGTTATGGACTTGGCCGAAGCTGCCATCGAATCGAGCGGCGAGGACTATAACGTTTATGTGCCTATCAGGAACTGTCTCGGCGCGATGGGAAGAAACGAAGCCAAATTGAAAGTGAATGACAGATTCTGCCTCGCGCTTGAGCGCCACTTGAAACAAGTGCCAGAGGATGCTCGAGCGCGCATTCTGCTGGGTGGCAACTATGCCGAGTTGGGACGCACCGACGACGCTTTGCGCGAACTCAACTTGGCTGTCACCTTGCGCGCCAACGAAGCGTCGATTCTCTATAACGCGGCTTGCGTGTACTGCCTGCTGAACAAGAAGGCGGAAGCCATGGACTCTCTGCGCAGGGCGTGGGAAGCAGGTTCTAAAGACGCTGTTTGGACACGGCGTGACCCGGACCTGACGTTGCTTCACGGCGACCCGGAGTTTGAGCGTCTCTACCCGGAAACGCCCCCCTCATCGCAATCGCCCATTTAGCCGGATTCAATTCTGGGCCGTCCGCGCTGCGCGATTGCCTGTGCGTGAGTGCTGGCATACAATGCACATCCCATGCCTGATACTTCTGCCATTGCCGGCCGCACCGTCTCCCACTATGCCGTTCTGGAAAAACTGGGGGGCGGAGGCATGGGCGTCGTTTATAAAGCCAAAGACACGCGCCTGGGCCGCAATGTTGCCCTGAAGTTCCTGCCTGACGATATTTCGCACGACCCGCTCGCCATCGAACGATTCCGCCGCGAGGCGCGCGCTGCATCCGCGCTAAATCACGCCAACATATGCACCATCTACGACATCGGCGAATTCGAAGGCCGCCCATTCATCGCCATGGAGCTGCTGGAGGGCCAGACCCTTAAACACCGAATTTCGGGAAAACCAATTGAAGTGCAGGAACTTCTGGAAGTTGGCATTCACGTCGCCAACGGGCTCGATGCCGCGCATTCGAAAGGAATCGTGCACCGCGACATCAAACCCGCCAATATTTTTCTGGTAGAACGTGGACAGGCCAAAATTCTGGATTTCGGTTTAGCGAAGCTCGCGCGCAAAGCCGGACACGCTACCGGGTCGCTAGATTACTCAGCCATGCAAACGCAAGCGAAGGCTGTGGATGAAGAGCATTTGACCAGTCCGGGCAGCTCGCTGGGCACCGTCGCATACATGTCACCGGAGCAGGCGCGCGGAGAAGAGCTGGACGCGCGGTCCGATTTGTTTTCGTTGGGTGTGGTGCTCTACGAGATGGCGACAGGAAAACTCCCATTCCCCGGCGCCGCCTCCGCTGTGATATTCGACGGTATCTTGCACGCCGCGCCCGCGTCTGCGAAGGAGCTCAATCCGCGCCTACCCTTGGCGATGGAAAACATCCTCGGCAAGACACTGGAGAAAGATCCCGACCTGCGATACCAGCATGCTTCCGATGTCCGCGCCGACTTGAAGCGCCTCAGTCGCGACATGGAAACAAGCCGCAGGACGGTGGTGGAAAAGGGTGCTGCCCATTCCGCGGCACAGGTTCCCGCCCGGCAGAAATCCGTGGCTGTTCTTTATTTCGAAAACCAGGGCGGCGGCAAAGAAGACGAATACTTCCGCGATGGGATTACTGAAGACATTGTGACCGAGCTTTCCAAGATCGCTCAACTGGAAATCCTTCCGCGCTCGGAGATGCTCGTGTTTCGCGACAAGCCGGTCACCGCTCTTCAGGTGGGCCAGCAGTTAGATGCCGGTTACATTCTGGAAGGATCTATCCGCCGCGCCGGCAACCGTGTACGCATCACAGCGCAATTGATTGAAGTTTCCACCAGGCACTCGGTGTGGGCGGAGCGTTACGACCGGCAGCTCGAAGACGTTTTCGCCATCCAGGAGGAAATCGCTCGCAGCATTGCGCAGGCCTTGCGCATCACGCTGACTCCACAAGAAGAGAAAACCATCGCACGCAAGCCCACGGAGAACGCGCTCGCTTACGATTTCTATCTGCGTGGAAGAAGCTACGCGCGCCGCGAAAACGTGGACTATGCTCTACAAATGTTCGAACGGGCCGTTGAATTGGATCCAAATTTCGCTCTGGCCTACGCCGCGATTGCACATCAGTGCGGCCTGATTTACGAAATTCGCGAACAAAGCCCGAAATGGATTGAACGGGGACTGGCGGCCTGCGATCGCGCTACGGCTCTGGCCCCCGACCTTCCGGAGGTACTGGTAGCACGCGCCCGCATTTGTTATTCGCAGAAGAAATACGAAGAAGGAGCCATGCTGGCGTGGCGCGCCATCGAACGCAAAGCGGACTGTGAGGGGGTTTGGACCGTTCTCGGCAGCGCGTACTTCGCATCAGGACGCTATGAAGAGTGCGTAGCGCTCATACCAAGGGCGATCGAAGCCAATGGCGACGACTATAATGTGTACCCTCCTTACGGGAACTCTCTCGCACGTCTCGGACGTAAGGCCCAAGCCGAGGAACTTCGGCTACGGATGTGCAAAGTTCTTCGGCAGCAACTAGAACTGGTGCCGGAAGACGTTCGCGCGCGTATCTTGCTGGCCAACCAATTAGCCAACTTCAACGACGACGAGGAGGAGTGCATACGGCATCTTCAGACTGCGGTGACCCTACGCCCCAACGATTCCAACACTCTCTACAATGCCGCATGCACTTACGGAGTCCTGGGAAAAAAGACGGAAGCCCTTGAAACATTCAAGAAGGCTTTGGCCGCCGGATACACCAACCTCAACTGGGCCGCAAGAGACTCCGATTTCGACTGCCTGCACGACGATCCCGAATTCCAGAAGCTAGTCGGCAGCGGCGCGCAGGGCATGCCGTAGTAGCGAAATTTCGCAAATAACAGCTGAACGATTAACTGGTTGCCTCCAGCACCAACTGCGCGCCTTTTTTCAAGTGAATGTTCCCGGACGTGGAAGCCAATACGGAGACGTGCTTTCCATGCTCTGTCCGAACGGCAAGCGTGACACCTGGCATCGCGTAAACGCCTCTGCTGGTGTCGCTGAGGCTGTCAACATTTCCACTTTTCGAATCTTCATGTCCGGCGACAGCCGAGCTGCTGTCCAGACCGCCCATGCCTCGGCCATCGCTGAGCGTATCCGTTTTAATATTCATCGCGGGAGCCAAGGCACGAATGTTCAAGTTAACTGCGGATGGTTCGCCCTTCTTGGGCGTGACGCGATCGAAAAGAATTACTACCGCGCAGCGCGAGCTTGAGGAGAACACCTGCACGGATGTAATGTGACCGTTCAGAATAGACCCTTTCTTCACCAAAACATCGTGACCTGATTTGATATCTTCTGAGAGCTGCACATCGACCGGATCGCCTGCTTTCGCTTGCTCCGCTTCCAAATTCGTTAGGAGTTTTCCCACCACGGATGCGTTGTTAGGGAGATTCATCGCGGGCGCGGTCGACTGGCCTGTGCCGTTGGATGGAGTTGGCGCAGCGGCTTGCGACCCGCCACAAACGGCCAATATGAGCAGCGCAGCGATAATTAAAAGTAGACTCTTTAGCATTGCATTTCTCCTTCGATTCGAAGTATCAAACTTACAGCCACATCTCAGGTATCGATCTCGCAACGTATCAAACACAGTAGTAATTTTCAATGCGATAAACGTGAACTCGTAATGTTATGCGTAAGTAATAATTGTTGGGAATGGCTGTATCGCCTCTACGCTGACCCCAGATAGACAGGCCGGCGATAGTTTCGGATAGCCCGGCGTGCTTCCCCGTCATATACTTCTCGCTTCACAGTTCGTTGCCTCGTCAAACTATCGCCGCAAGGGATTCTTGTGAAACGCTGGACGAAAATTCTGTTGGGCGTTCTCGTTCTCTTTGTCGTGGCAATCGTGTGTATCAAGCTGTTCGTCAACGCGAACACCTTCCGCCCGGCCATCGAAAAACAGATCACGGACACGCTCGGCCGCAACGTAAAGCTCGGCGATCTGAGCCTCGCGGTCTTCTCCGGCAGTCTGGTAGCCGAAGACATCAGCGTAGGGGACGATCCCAACTTCAGCTCTTCTCCGTTTTTAACGGCGAAAGAAGTTCGCATCGGAGTATCGCTGCGGCCGCTGATCTTTTCGCATCAACTGAACATACGCAGCTTTGAAATAAACTCGCCGCAAATTGCCATGATTCGCGCGGCAAATGGCACGTGGAATTTTTCCAGTATTGGACGCCCCCCTATATCCGTAGGCGCCGGCGCCGTTGCTGCGAACGCCCCTCCGGGAAGCTCACAACCCGGCACGCCGCAAATTTCTGAGTTCTCTGTGGGAAGCGTCGCTATTAAAGACGGGCTCGCCACCATCACAAGCCTGCCCGCGCATGGCCCGCCCACCGTGTATCAGCACGTGAACCTTACGGCGCACGATTTTTCAACCGCCTCACGCATCCCGTTCGACTTGAAGGCGGATTTGCCGGGCGGCGGCAGCGCTAGCGTCACCGGGTATCTGGGCCCGATCAATCGTGACGACGCAGCCAACATCCCGATTGACGCGCAAATTTCCGCAAAACGCGTGGACCCGGTGGGAGCGGGACTCTTGGATTCCACCACCGGCTTGTCGTTCCTCGCCGACGCCGGCATGAAGGCGAAGTTTGATGGGCAAACGCTTACCACTAGCGGGACCGCCCGCATCGAGAATCTCAAGCTGCACAAGGGAGCGCCCGCGGTGCCCAAGCCGCTGGAAATTACGTTCAGCGGAACACATCGTGTGAAAGACAACTCCGGTCAGATTGAGGAGGCCGCCGTAAAAATTGGCGACGTTAAGATTAACGCGAGCGGAACATATCGTCCAGTCAAGCCCGGCGCCGAAGATATGCTGCTGAATTTCAAAGTTGTGGGGCAGAGTTTGCCGATCGATCAGCTGCAGCCGTTGATGACCGCAGCCGCGGTTCATTTGCCTAACAACTCCACGCTGAAGGGCGGCACGTTCTCGATGAACATGGCCGTAACCGGACCGACAAAATCACTCGTGATTACCGGTCCGATCGCGCTGGACAACACATCCCTGGTGGGCTTCAACATCAGCTCAAAGATTCACGGGATTGCGGCGCTGGGCAGCCTGAAAACAGGCGACACTACGCATTTCGACAAGTTGCGCGCGAATGTGCGGATGACGGACGCAGGCGTGGTAGCCGGCCAGATCGAATCGGTGATTGAAGGAATGGGCGAACTAACCGGAAGCGGGACCGTCTCGCCCACCGATCAACTCGATTTTAACCTCTTGGTAAAAGTTGCGTCGGCGAATGCGGTGAGCAAGGTCGGCATCGGTGTAATCACCGGATTCAGCGGGAACGGCGTGCCAATACACGTCGCCGGAACGACTGACGAACCTTACATCACTACCACCGTTGAGGGCGGCGTTGTGAAGAAAACCAAATCGATCACCTCCATCTTTCACAAGAAGAATTAGCACTCGCTGCGGCCGCACTTGAAAGGCGCGCCTTCTCTTGGCCTGGAATTGATGCTAATTTCGATTCGCAGCGATTCAATCCACCGGAATCTATGCCCGAGCAATTTGCTTTCTCCGATCTGCGAGAGTTGTTTGCGAAAGCTAACGAAGAGAAGTCCGGCGACCAGTTGGCGGGCATCGCGGCGCGGTCGGAACGTGAACGAGTTGCGGCCAAACGCAAGCTCGCCGACCTCACACTCGCCGAAATTGTGCAGCGGCCGCTGATTGACCCGGATACTGACGAAGTAAGCCGCTTAATCCTCGACACCTTCGACCAAAAAGCTTTTCAGTCAATCCAAAGCCTCACCGTTGGCGAATTTCGCGAGTGCGTCCTTGATGATGCCACCAGCGAGACTGCCCTGAAGGAGTTGCAACGAGCGATCATCCCGGAAATCGCTGCTGCTCTGGCCAAGATCATGAGCAACAAAGACCTGGTTCTGGCCGCATCGAAAATCCGGAATATTACGCGCTGCCGGAACACCATGGGCGGACGCGGAGTTCTCGGAATTCGCGTGCAGCCGAACCACCCAGTAGATGATATCGGCGGAATTCTGCTGGCTGCATTTGAAGGCATGCTTTACGGATGCGGCGACGCAGTGATTGGGGTGAATCCAGCGTCGGATTCTGTCGAGAAAGTGGGTGCTATTCTCCGTGCGCTCGATCGTTTGGTCGAAATTTACAAAGCGCCTACGCAAACTTGTTGCCTGGCGCACATCAGCGCCCAACTCGCGGCCATGGAACGAGGAGCGCCGGTGGACCTGCTGTTCCAGTCCATTGCCGGAACCGAAGCGGCCAATCGCAGCTTCGGAATTTCACTGGCGACGTTGCGAGAGGGCCGCGAGCAGGTCCTGGAGCACCACCGCGGGCGTGACGTCGACTGGAAAGGCTCGAACCTGATGTATTTCGAAACGGGCCAAGGCAGCGCGTTATCGGCTGAAGCTCACCAGGGGCTGGACCAAGTGACGCTGGAAGCCCGCGCGTATGGCGTCGCGCGCGTGTTTGAGCCATTTCTGGTTAACAGTGTGATCGGATTTATCGGTCCCGAATATCTTTACGATGAACGCCAGATCATTCGCGCCGGTCTGGAGGATCACTTCATGGGAAAACTTCTGGGCCTGCCAATGGGGTGCGACGTTTGCTATACGAATCACGCGGCAGCGGATCAGAATTCGGCCGACAACCTCTTACTGCTGCTGGGCGCGGCGGGCTGCAATTATTTTATGGGAGTTCCGTGCGGCGACGATGTGATGCTGAATTATCAATCCACCAGCTATCACGATGCTCTGGCCGTCAGGAGGCTGTTTAAGCTGAAACCCGCTCCGGAATTCCTAGCTTGGCTGCAGGCCACGGGAATTTATCGAGATGGCGAGCCACCTTTGCTGGATACACCGGCTCGCCGCCAACTGATGCAGGGGCTTGAATCATCTTTAGACGGGATCAATTGATGGCGAACGAGCGGGATGTGGCGTTGAACAATTCCGACCTGCCGGAAATCGTTCGAAAGATTCGAGCGCGCACTCCAGCCCGCTTGCTGGTTGGCCGCACGGGAGCCTCCTATCGCACCAGCACGCAAATGGATTTGCGCGAAGCGCACGCTGCCGCGCGAGACGCTGTCCGCGCCGAGCTGAACCTGGAAGAAATCGTCGATAGTGCGTTTGTGCAGCGTTGGGGACTCGTCGAAGTCCGCACAAAAGCCCGTACGAAAGACGAATACCTACTGCGCCCAGACTTAGGCCGGCACTTCGACGACGAATCCCGCACCAAAATGCAAAGCTACTGCAACGTAGGCAACGATCTCCAAGTCGCTGTTGGCGACGGACTCTCAGTTCCCGCGGTTGCGGCGCAAGTCCCCCTCTTACTTTCTTTACTGTGCGAAGGAGCCAATCAGCGCCACTGGAAGATCGGGAAGACGCTTGTAATCCATCACTGCAGAGTCGGAATTCTCAACGAAATTGGCGACTTGCTGAAATCGCGCGTCGCCGTGCTACTCATCGGCGAGCGCCCGGGGCTCTCCACAGCCGAAAGTTTGTCTGCCTACATGGCATACCAACCCCGCGCTTCGCATACCGACGCCAACCGAAACTTGATTTCAAACATCCACGCGCGAGGCTTGAATCCACAAGAAGCCGCAAGCCGCATCCTGAATCTCGCAGCGCAGATGATGAAAGCGAGCACGAGTGGCTATATGCTGAAAGAACAATTTCAGACGCACCAAGATCAAATTCAGCGGTAACTCTATCCGATACTTCCCTTTTGGTTATCGAGGTAGATCGCCAGCCACTACCCCGACAGCCGACCGTGTCCCGGGATAGACGTCCACCGCCTCGCACTCTTGTATTTGGGTTTCTGACTTCCTATTATTGCCCCGATGAGAGTTTGCGACATGAGCAGAGCGCAGGGTAGGAAGGGATCAACTGAGTGGTCTGTAAACGCCGGTCAGTATCCTGCTCGATCGCATACATCGCCGCCATTAGAAGATCTCTACCCCGACATGCCCGCTTTTAGGCCTGCAGCCGGAGCCCGAGTACCACCCGTTCAAGACAAACTCTTCTGCAAACCTTATCCATCTCCAATCAGTCTAACCGGCACAGGCCAACAAACAGAATTCACTGTAAGTTATAGAAAACAAACCTCGGCTCAATTTCTAACCGGGGCCAGAACTGATATCTAGAAATGTCGATTTGCACGGAACCTGTTCGATTAACCAGTGGAGGCGACCACCACAATCTTGATGGAATCGCCGTTTAGGAGGTCGAGCGGCCATGCTCAAACCAGACTTGCTTCTCCGCGATCTGAAAGTTGCGCTGCGCTCCTTGGCGCGCACCAAGGGGTTGGCGATCACTGTCGTAGTCACCTTGGCGCTGGGTATTGGCGCAAACGCCGCGATCTTCAGCGTGGTCAGAGGCGTGCTGTTGCGGCCTCTTGTAAATCGCGACGAGGACCGGCTGATTTACATCCGCCAGAGCGCGCCCGGCATCGGCGTCGATAACACCACCTTTTCGGTCCCCGAGATTCAGGACTTGCAATCCCGCGTAAAGACGGTGAGCCAGTTCGGCGACTTTTCCCAAATGGGCTTCAGCATGGTGGGATTGGGAGAGCCGCGCGAAGTGCGAGCCGGCGTGGTGGACGGATCGTATTTTGAAGTGATGGGGTTGCATCCGGTGCTCGGCCGCTTGCTCGACGCGCACGACGATGGGCCAAACGCAGCAGGCGCAGTGGTGCTGACGTATCGCTTCTGGTCCACGGTGCTGAAGAAGGATCCCTCTGTAATCGGCAAGACCATCAAACTCGATTCGGGAAGCTTCGGTGCACGTTCCGCCACGATCGTTGGCGTGCTGGAGCCGTCGGTGCCGTATCCGGCCGAGACGGAAATTATTGCGAACGTGGTGACCAGTCCGCACCATTTGTCCGCGACCATGGTAACCGGACGCGTCCATCGCATGACCGAACTTTTCGGACGTCTCGCCCCCGGTGCGAATATCGAGACGGCGCGCGCCGAATTGAGCACGGTGTACGGAGCCATGATTGCTCAACACCCCGCGGATTATTCCCAGAAAGCGAAATTCCGCATTAGCGCGGTGAAGCTGCGCGACCAGATCACTTCGGGCGCAAAGACTGTATTGTGGGTGCTGCTGGCGGCTTCCGGACTGGTCTTCATCATCGCCTGCTCGAACGCCGCAAACTTAATCCTGGCACGCACGGTGCGGCGTGAAGGCGAACTCGCGATCCGTGGAGCGCTTGGCGCAAATGCGGCCTCGTTGAGACGATTGTTGCTGGCGGACAGCTTATTGCTTTGCGGAACCGGCGCGCTGCTTGGCGTGCTGAGCGCTCGACCGATGGTGGCGGTTCTTGCGCGCTATGCTTCAAGGTTTTCGGTGCGCGCGCTCGATCTGAAAGTTGATTCCAGTATGCTGTGGGTCGGTGCGCTGCTGGCGCTAGTTGCTGCCGTGCTGCTGGCCTATGTGCCGCGGCTGCCTTCCGCGGACACTGCGAATGGATTGAGTCTAACCAGCGGCGGCGTGCGAATCACCGGCAGCACCGGACGTCGATTGCGGATGTTCGCCGTGACGCAGATTGCTGCGTCGTTTATGTTGCTGGCCGGCGCGGGCATGCTGATTAAAACCCTTTTGTCGTTGCAAAATGTGCGCACTGGCTTCGACACGCATAATGTACTGGCGATCAATGTGCCGCCGGTTACTGAGGGCCGCACGCCGGACCAGATAAACGGGTTCTATAGAGAAATAGTTCGGCAAATCGGAGCGCTGCCGGGCGTCGAGCGCGTTGCCGTGGGCACCGCCGTGCCGTGGCGTGACAATGGGTCGTGGGGTCCGGGATTTCAATTTTCCGCGGATGGGCATGAGCACGGACCAGGCGAAGAGGACCCTCGTGCGATGTTCCGCACCGTATCACCCGGGTTTTTCGCGGCGCTCGGCGTCCCCATAATTGCGGGACGCGATTTCAACGAGGCCGATCGCAAAGACAGCGAGCCGGTCGTAATCGTGAGCCAGAGCTTGGCCCAGCGCATGTACCCGAATCAAGATGCTGTGAATCGTCATTTGTGGTGGAGTGATCCGGTGATGAAGTTTATTGACGTGAGCACGCAGCCGCGGCGCATCGTTGGCGTGGCGGCGGATTTGGACGACGAGAACCTTGTGCCGGGCCCGACTCTCACGGTGTATCACCCTCTCGATCAGGAAATAGGTGGAGGAAGGTTGTTCGTTCACACCCAGTCGGACCCGTACCCGCTGGTGCCGTCGATTACCCGGATCATCCGCGATTTGTCGGTGGACCAACCAGTGGAACACGCGGCGACGCTGGACGATGTCCGCGCGGAAGTGCTGACACCGGATCGATTGAATGCGCTGGTATTTGGCGGCTTTGCGACGGTGGCGCTGGCGATCGCCGTAATTGGCGTCGCGGGTGTGCTGGTGTTTTCAGTGAGTGGCCGGACGCGTGAGTTTGGAATCAGGCTCGCACTCGGAGCGCAGCCGCGAAATCTCCTGGCCAGCGTGATTGCCGATGGCGCGGTGATGGCGGGTGTGGGCATTATCGCCGGCGCGCTGTGCGGGTACGCGATCGCGCGATTCGCCAGCAGCTACATCGTGGATGTGCGTATGCCAGGCGTTGCACCCATAATTGCGGCAGCGGCGGTGCTGCTGCTTGCTGCGGTCGTGGCATCGTTTCTGCCGGCGTCACGGGCTGCGCGCATCGATGTGATGGAGGCTCTGCGATCGGAATAAGCAGGTCGAAGTTCTATGCTAGGAGTTGCGGCGCAGGCGGTCGAGGAGAGCGAAAAGAACCACCCCGAATGCTGCGGTGACCAGAGAATCGGTAAACAGGTGCAAGGTGAAGAATGGCGCGGAGTGGTTCAACAAAACGCGCTGCGTCACCGCCAGAATCGCCTGATGGAAATGGAAAAATAGGAAGATCAGGCCGAAACGGCTTAGTGGATGTTCGGTATCAATCCTGGCGCCCACCGAAGAAGCGAGATAGCCGACAAGCGTTTTTGCAATCCCGTACATGCCGATGGGGTTGTCGTGGCTCAGAGCATCCTGCAGAATGCCGATAGCTCCTCCCAGAAATAATCCCGACACCGGATTGCGGCGGCTGACCCCAAAATAAATAGTGACGAGTAGCGGAAGATCGATCAGTTCGGACCAGCGTCCATATTTATGCAGGAAGGCCTGAAACACCAGAGCGAGCAAGACGGTGCCAACGATAGTGCCGCTGTAGAATTTGTGCACCTCGACATTTGGCTCCGAGTGCGCACCGACATTGAGCATGTAGGCCATTATCGTTGAGGCGCGGGCGGTTTCGACGCCGGAGTTTTGTTCACTGGAGGGGCAGTCTGAATAGGAGCGGCTGCAGCAGGCTTAAATTTGTTTGGGTCGGTTACAACTCCTGATGCCTTCGGCGAAGGCGGTGCGGCCGTTTGCGCGCCAGATTGCGCGGACGTTACGTCGCTGGCATCGGATATTTCTTCGGTCTTCTTGGGCAAGAGTTCCTGCTGCGAGAGCAGCACAATAACGTCTTCGAGACGGTCCAAACGCGCCGCGGGCCGGACGGAAATTATTTGGAATGGGTTTCCGGGTTTCGTTGCGTCTACTGTGCCAATTAGCAAATCCTTGGGGAAGATACGATCTTCGCCGGAGGTGACGATGACGTCTCCGGACTGCAGCTTTTCTTCGTTGATCACGTATTCCATGTGCGGCTGGGGATCTCCGCTTCCTTTCACCACACCGTGCGTGCGAGAGGCGGCAAAAAGAGCGCCGACGCCGCTATCCTTGTCGTTGATCAAGAGAACCTGGGCGGTGGAGGGAAAGACTTCGACGATTTTCCCAACCACCCCATCGGGAGTGATTACGCCCATATTTCTCCGCACGTGATCCCGTTCACCCCGATTGATGAAAAGTGTGTGCGAAGTAGGATCGGCGCTCGCGCCAATCACTTGTGCGGCAAGCATGGGCGCTTCCGTATGCGCTTCACGAAAATTAAGGAGTGCCGCCAGGCGGTGGGCTTCCGCGGACTCGCTTTCCAACTCGCGATTTCTGAGCCGTAGCGTGTTCACATCGTTGCGCAGGCGTTCATTTTCGGCGCGTGTGTTGCGCAAGCCGACGTAGCCGCTCCAGATTCCGCCAACATGGGAAAAAGTCCAAGTGCCGGCGCGCTCCAGAGGCGTCATCAATTCAACAGCCCAATAGCGGATGAGGCGCACATTGTTCTCGCGTTTGATCTGGAAAGCGAGAAGCAGCACTTGCGCAAGGACCACCGTCGCGAGAAGGGCCAGCGGACGATGACGGGAGAAGGTGTCGATCATAACTTTAAGACCAGATGGAGCCTCAGCTTAAGCCGCGCACGTTAATTTGTGGCGCGGATGCAAAGAGCAGATCCCTCGCTGCGCTCGGGATGACAGCTTAAAAGATAAAAACCGAGACAAAAACAATACAAAATCCCAACAATTTCATCAGTCAATCGAGACCAGGCGCAACAGCCGGAAATCGCTCAGCATTTTTCCGGTCCCGAGCACGACGGAGGCGAGTGGATCGTCGGCGATAGAAACAGGGAGTCCGGTTTCTTCCCGGATGCGCTTGTCGAGATTCTTGATCAGCGCGCCACCGCCGGTGAGCACAATGCCTCGGTCGCTAATGTCTGCGGAAAGCTCGGGTGGCGTGCGTTCCAGAGCGACGCGAATGGCGTTCAAAATTGTGGAGATACATTCGGAAAGCGCTTCGCGAATTTCACTGTCGTCTATGGTGACGGTGCGCGGCACACCCTCGATTAAGTTGCGGCCTTTCACTTCCAGCGTCAGCGGTTTTTCGAGAGGATAGGCGGAGCCAATTTCGATTTTGATTTGTTCCGCTGTGCGTTCGCCGACGAGCAGATTGTATTTGCGCTTCAAGTAATGCATCACCGCTTCGTCCATTTCATTTCCAGCCACTCGAACGGAGCGCGAATAGACGATACCGCTCATGGAGATGACGGCGATATCCGTGGTGCCGCCGCCGATATCCACCACCATGTTGCCGGACGGCTCTTCGATGGGCAGACCCGCGCCTATGGCAGCGGCCATGGCTTGTTCCACCAGATACACTTCGCTGGCACGCGCGCGATACGCGGAGTCTTGCACCGCTCGTTTTTCTACCGGGGTAATTTCACTGGGAACACCAATCACAATTCTGGGATGCACCAGGACGCGGCGGTTGTGAGCTTTCTGAATAAAATACGTCAGCATCTTTTCGGTGACTTTGAAATCGGCAATCACACCGTCTTTCATGGGCTTGATAGCTACGACGTTTCCGGGAGTCCTTCCCAGCATTTCCTTCGCTTCGCGGCCGACGGCGACAACTTCCCCGCTATTTTTGTTGATGGCCACGATGGAAGGCTCGTTCACGACAATTCCCTTTCCGCGCGCGAAGACGAGCGTGTTGGCAGTGCCGAGATCGATGGCCAGGTCGGATGAAAAAAGACTGAAGACCGACCGCATGTTGTAGCCGTTTTTCGTCACGTCTTGCGTTCCCCCTGAGTTCGGCTTGCGCGCCGCGGCGGCGAGTGCTTGGCGGACTTCCAAACTTGCTGGCGCATTTTTATGTTATGGGATCACAACTTGTACGCGCTTGGTTGCTGTACCGCCCCGGCGATTTTGGCCGGTGATGATCACTTCGTAAGAACCTTTCTGCATCGGCGGCAGAAAGTGGCGGAACTGCCCATCCGCTTGGATGCTGGCGACCGACTCACCGTTGATAATCAAAGCGGCTCCAGGCTCGGTGCGCCCGATGATCTCGACGACGTTCCCCTGCAATACGGTATTATCCACCTCAAGCAGCATTTCCTGCTCTTTACCTTGTATCACCAGAGTGAATTTGTAGGGCTCGCTTTGATCGCTGGTAGCGTTTTTCGCGTCGATCGCGCGAACGCGCCAATAATAATCGCCGGGATCGAGTCCAACGATGTCCACGCCCTCCGAACTTGTTTTCTTGTCCATAATAATCTTGCTGAACATCGCGGCCGTGCTGGCCTGAAATTCATAGGACTTGGCCGTTGCCACGGGCTTCCAAGAGAAATGGACCGGATCATGTTTCGGATTCGATACAGTAATTGCTTGCAGGTTCAACGGCGTGTCTAGTTCCGGAGGGGCTAGGACATCGGTCTTGGTTATGGGTCCTCCGGTTGGGAACGTCACACGTTGAAACTGGCCGATATCGAGATGCTCGCCGCCACGGCTCAGTTCCGCGCTACCGGAAGCGATAGTGATTTGCTGCTGCTTGGTAGTGGGGTCGCTGCTCACGGCGGCGCGGCTATTGGCGCGCAGCGATGCCACCGCGTTTTCAAAAGAAACTTCCGCCTTCGAACCCGGAACTTCCCATGCTCCGGTAGCGAGGTCCACTTGCCCTGAACTAATGTGCACGCCGACTTGCGAGGCGTGATCCTGCTCGACTATATTTTCTTCCACGGTGACGAGCGTATCGCCCTTTACAGTGTATGTGGTGCCGTCGGCGAAGGCCATGCGAGCGACGCCTTCCGGACCGGTCTGGATCAGGTCACCTTTGTCGAGGGTGAGCTGATAGTCAGCGCTTTGCCACTCGACCGAATTCACTTTTTTTACCTGTACTTTTCCATCCAGGTTGACGAAGCGGGCTTGGCGCGCGGTAATGGTTGCCACGCCGGCGTCGTGCGCGGACACCGCTGCGTTAAGACGCTTTACGAGTTTGCTTGAAAGATCGGGGAAAGCAAAATAAGACCCGGCGAGGATTGCGCCGATAATCAGCAAGGCGTAAATCGCCATGGTCTTATAAGTGACGGTGTGCCAATAGACCTCTACCCGCGAGATTTTAGGCTTATCCGGCACGGCTGTTTTTTGGTCTATCATGTTTATTAGGGCTAATTTGGAAATTTAGCATACGGGTATAGGCCATTCAACTCGGCGAGAAGAGAGTTGCGAAACTGCTAACCCCTACTTGTTCCAATCAGTTAACTGGCCTTGCGGCATGGCGAATTAGAGTCACCATTTTTCGTCAAAGCTAGAAGCGGTATTCGTTCCAATTTGGCGCCATATTGGAGGTTGACCGCGGGCAGCTATTTTAGGGAGACTATCTGCTTCAGACAGGGCGTTTTACGGCTGGCTACGGTACTTCGATCCTGCGTGATTTTTGAAAGCAGGCGAACTACTCTCGAAGCTGCGAGGAAGAAAAACTATGAAAGAAATCATTGGCGAACTGCTTCCACCGACACGAGTGATGATGACTCCCGGCCCTTCCTGCATGGACCCGCGAGTTTATCGCGCGATGTCCGCGCCGCTGGTTGGGCATCTGGATCCATGGTTTCTGGAAATGATGAACGACGTACAAGT
The DNA here is from genome assembly GCA_049693615.1 of Candidatus Acidiferrales bacterium. Classification (GTDB taxonomy): domain Bacteria; phylum Acidobacteriota; class Terriglobia; order Acidiferrales; family UBA7541; genus Palsa-295. Next base: position 31,097 of record JBAVQB010000038.1, read on the forward strand.
TTTGCTTCGCCGCGTGTTCCAGACCGAGAACCGGATCACGTATCCGGTGTCGGCATCTGGCTCGGGCGGAATTGAAGCAGCCGTGCTGAATCCGCTGGAGGAAGGCGATGAGTGCATCGTTTGTGCCAATGGAATGTTTTCCGAGCGCATGGCGGTGATCGCGGAACGCAGTCCGGCGAAAGTGATTCGCGTGGAAGCGCCGCTGGGCCGCACGGTTGACCCGGAGGATATTCGGCGTGCGGGCAAAGGAAAAAAGATTAAATTTGTCGGTTTGGCGCACGGTGAAACTTCCACCGGAGTGGTGCAACGGCTGGAAAATTATCGCAAGGTTGCTGACGAGCTGGGAGCCTTGCTGATCGTGGATACCGTCGCGTCGCTCGCGGGCGTCCCGCTGAATGTGGATCGCGAACAGATTGACATTTGTTTTAGCGGCACGCAAAAGGCCATCAGCGCGCCGCCGGGTATGGCGCCCATCACTATTAACAGCCGGGTGGAAGATTTAATACGCGCGCGCAAGACAAAAGTGGAAAGCTGGTATTTCGATATCACACCGATTATGACCATGTGGGGCTCGGAGCGTAATTACCATCACACGCCGCCGGTGTCGTTAATCTACGGTCTGCGGGAAGCTCTGCGTATCGTATTAGAGGAAGGGCTGGAAGCTCGCTGGGATCGCCATCAGCGAAATCAGCAGGCGCTGGTTGCAGGTATCGAAGCGATGGGACTCGAACTGTTCGTCTCCGATCCTGCGGACCGGCTGGCTACCGTCACGGCGGTGAAGATTCCTGCTGAGCTGGATGATAGAAAGGTGCGCCAGCAGCTTCTGGATGAATTCAACATTGAGATAGCGGGCGGCATCGGCAAGACCAAGGGCCAAATCTGGCGAATCGGGCTGATGGGTTACTCGTCGCAGAATACGAATGTTTTGCTGTTTCTCGCCGCGCTGGAGAAAGTGCTGCTGGATCAGGGACGCCGCGTGCCCGCTGGAGCAGGCGTGGCGGCCGCCATCCGCAGCTATCAAGCAGCAGGGCAGCCGGTAGCAGTCGGGGCGCGAAAGTAAGCGCTCGGAGAATGTGAGATGGCGAAAGCTTCCTATCCCACGATTCCAAATGCAGGCGCGATGAGCGACTTCGTGGGCGCGTTTGAGGTGCCTTCGAAAGTGACGGACTACGTGTATAAGTGCCGTTTTTCACATTGCTGGAACGGAATCGCCACGCGGCATGCCGACACGATGGATTGTAAGTTTTTAGTGGATGGCCGTGGAGTAGTGCTGGGACTGGCGCATCCGGGATTTGTGGAATTTCGGGCGCGCGCGGGAAGAAATCTTTCCGACCGTGAAGCGAGTTACATTGCGGCTGAATACTTGCGAGGCAGGCTGGAGCAAGAAGACGAGCATCGTCTTTACGATGTTCCTGCCAACGAAGTGTCTCGCATCATTGAAAAACTTAATATTCGCTGAAAACGAGGGTTGCACAGCGTACTTCACAGGTTCCAATTTTCCAGGAATCCAAGCCTCCGAGACCGAACGGAAACTTCCAGCGGCTAAAGCCGCTTGATTTCGCTTCGGTATATTGTGACCAAGGCTGAACTTTACCAGGCCAATGGGAGACAATAATTTTCTATTTGTTGGACGGCTCTTTTTTAGCCAGGGAGCGAATGTAGTTCACCAGATTCCAGATGGCGTCGGGCTTCGCACGATCGCCTTCTGACGGCATTTCGCCTTTGCCGTTCTTGATGATGTAGAAAAGTTCGCCGTCCGTGCGATCTTTCAGTGCGGCGGGATCGTGGTAATCGGCAAGTTTAACTTTCATATCTGCCGCCAGGTCGCCTTTGCCGTCGCCGTCTTTTCCATGGCACATTTCACAATCGATTTCATAGAGTTTCTTGCCCTGGGCGATTGAGGCGCCGGTTGGTTTTACGGGGTTGGTCATCTTTGCTGCTTCGGGTGGGATTTTATAGTCAGCGGCAGGAGCACCGGGTTTTGATTCTTGCGCGTACGCAGAGACAGTCGCCACAAGCAACATCGACAAAACACACAAAGCTCGTCCCATGGGAGCCTCCCACAACATCTCAAATGAGCGTATTGCGGGCATTCTACTCCCCGGAAGCGCCAAGGGGAAAGGCGTTGTTTCTGGCGTGTACAAGGAAGCTGCTGTTGGAAATCAGGCGTCTGAAAGAGATTCGCCGGAGCCCAGGCCATCGTTGAGTTCGCCTACCTCGAAGATTTCGCCACAATCGAGGCACTCGACGTACTGCGTGTCGTCATCTTTGGCGATGAGTTGAGTGCGTTTGTGCTGGCAAGCGGGATCTGGCATCACCACACCGCGAAAAACTGTCTGGATTATACATCCTAGCCCATACATTTTGGGAGTGTGGCGCGGGAGTTAGCCGCTGCGAACGTATGCATACTGAGAAAGAGCGCCGGTAAGAGAGACAAGCTGTATCTGGGGTGGTGCTAGAGTTGACAAAGCGGCCGATTGACACTATCAGTCTGCTTGTAAGGTATGTAGCGAGGAATAAGTGACATTGGAACTGAGCACAACGCAGAAGCGGCTGGGAGCCGCGTTGTTCTACGGAATTCTGATTGTGCTGGCCTATTTGGTCTTTCTTGTGTTCCAACCATTTCTGCCTGCTCTGGCATGGGCGATGGTTATGGTTGTGGTGGCGTACCCCGTCTATATTCGACTGGCGCGAAAGTGGGGGCGCACGCTCGCTGCTACAGTGAGCACACTGGGTGTGACGTTAATCATAATCGTGCCCACGTTGCTGGTGACCGGGGCGTTTATCCGGGAGGCTGTGGAAGCAGTGCAACTGGTACAACAGCAAATCCAGAGTGGACATTTTTCCTGGGTGAATGATCTATGGCTTCGTATTCAAGAGCGATTCCCTGACGCGAATTCCGGCGATCTGACCACGGCGATCCATCGATATGCGGACGCCGGCGCCGGTTATATGGCTGCGCGAGTGGGTACGGTGCTGCGCAACACGGCGATGTTTTTATTTCACTTGACCGTTGTGATCTTGGCTATGTTTTATCTTTTTCGGGATGGCGATGCGATTGTGGCGCGTTTGCGCGAAGTGCTTCCGTTTGAGAAAGCGCATCGCGACCGCATGATCAACGAAACTCGCGAGTTAATCTTTGCGAGCGTGACGTCCAGCTTGGTGGCGGCGGTCGCGCACGGCGTATTGGGTGGACTGGCGTTTGGGTTGACCGGGATTCATGCGCCGATTTTCTGGGGCGTGATGATGGGGTTTTTCTCGCTGATTCCGCTGGTGGGCTCGGCGCTGATATGGGTGCCGGCAGCAATCAGCTTGATGGTGGATGGACATGTGGGGATGGGGATCGTTTTAATCATTTTCTGCGGAGTGATCGTGGGACTGGTGGACAACATCATACGTCCTTGGATGATCAGCGGCCGCGCGCAGATGGGCGGCTTGGTAGTATTCATCAGCGTACTGGGCGGGATCAGCGTGTTCGGAATGCTGGGAGTGGTGCTGGGACCGATTGTGGTGGCGGCGGGAGCGAGCATGCTGGACCTTTACGCGCCGGGCGCTGTTATTAGAAACACAAAACCCAAAGCGGGTGGGAACAAATTGGACGGCGTGTTAGAGTAGCGGCCTTCGGAAGCGGGATGAAGAAAAATTCCAATTCAAAACACGCGAGCTTGCCGCCGGAAAAGTTGCGATGGCACTGCGATCCGGCACGAATTCCATTTGAGACTACGGCGGAAGTAGAGCCGTCAACCGGAGACACCGGACAAGACCGCGCGTTGCGAGCATTGCGCATGGGCGTGGAGCTTACCGCGCCTGGCTACAATCTTTTTGTCTGTGGACTCTCGGGCACGAGCCGCGGCGGAATGATCGTGCGGTTAATTGAAGACATGCATCCGAAGAGCGAGATCGCTCCGGACCGCTGCTACGTAAACAATTTCAAAAATAATGATCGGCCGCGCTTGCTGACCTTAACACGCGGGCAAGCCAATGCATTCAAGAAGGAAGTAGAAACCGGCATCGATTTTTTGCGCCGGCGCATTCCGCAGGTCTTCGAGGGCGAACCGTTCCAACGGCAGAAGACGCGGATTGTGGAACGTTTCACCTTGCGCGAAAAGGAATTGATGGATGATTTCACACGGCGCATCGCGCGGGAGCAGTTTGCGCTGGGACGCATGCAGGTTGGCGCCGTTGCGCTGCCGGAAATTTTTCCAGTGATCGAGGGCGCCATGGTGCCCATCGAGGAAATCCCCAAGCTGGTGCAGGATGGAAAGCTGGAAAGCCCGGCGGCGGAGGAACTGGAGCGAAAGTACGATCAGTTCCGCCAAGAGTTCACGGTGGTCTATCGCAAAACGCTTTCGCTTTCGCGCGAGCTGGCCAGCGAGATGAGCTATCTGGAACAAGAGGCCGCGTCAGTCCTGGTGGACGGCGTGATCGAGGAGCTTAAGGAGAAATATCCAAGCACGCAGATTTCCGAATATCTGGAGGAAGTGCGGCATCACATTCTTGATAATCTCGATCCCTTCAAGGAGCGCGAAGGCGAAGAAGAGCAGCCTCCTTCGGAAGGGGGCGGTGGGACGCGTGTGGAACGAACCGATCGCGACCCATTTCGCCTGTATGGCGTAAACGTGATTCTGGCTCACGGCGAAAGCGAGAAATGTCCGGTAGTTTTCGAAACAATTCCGACTTACGCAAATCTTTTTGGCACCATTCACCGCAGCTACGATACGCGCGGCGGATGGAGTTCCGACTTCATGGACCTGCGAGGCGGTTCGTTGCTGCGAGCGGACGGCGGCTATCTGGTAATGTACGCGTTGGATGCACTAACGGAGACAGGTGTCTGGCGCACTCTGAAGCGCACGCTCAATCATGGAAAACTCGAGATCCAGCCAGTGGACGTATTTTTTCCCTTTAGCACCGCAGCACTGAAACCGGAGCCGATCGACATTCATGTAAAGATCATTTTGATCGGCGACCGCGACATGTACGAGCTGCTTTACGATTTCGAAGAGGACTTCCGCAAGATCTTCAAAGTGCGTGTGGAATTCGACGAAGAAATGACCTGGAGCGATGAAGTCATTCGCGAGTATGCCGGGCGGCTCCGAAAGATCTGCAATGATGAAGCCCTTTGCCCGTTCGACCGTTCCGCCTTTGCGTCCATCCTGGAGCATGGGGTGCGGCTAGCCGGGCGCAGAGGAAAAATCACCGCTCGCTTTTTCGATCTTGCGGACTTAGCTCGCGAGGCTAGTTATGTGGCGCGAAACGAAAAGCAGCCGGTAGTGACCGCGGAGCACGTACGCAAAGCGCTGGATGCCAAAGTGGAGCGGCACAATCTGACGGAAACAAAAATCCGCGAGATGATCGACCAGAATTTGCTGTTTATAGATACAACCGGAACCCGCGTGGGCCAGGTGAATGGATTGAGCGTGATCGAAATCGGAGGGTATCCATTTGGCAAGCCGGTGCGGATTACGGCGACGGCATCACTCGGTAAAGCGGGGATCGTCAACATCGAGCGAGAGTCGAATTTGAGCGGGCGTTTTCACGATAAAGGAGTACAGATTATTTCCGGCTATCTGCGGCGCACGTTCGCGCAGGATAAACCGCTGTCACTTTCTGCGAGCCTTTGCTTCGAGCAATCTTATTCGGGGGTGGACGGAGACAGCGCGAGTTCGGCCGAGGTTTATGCGTTGCTATCCGCGCTGGCGGAACTTCCGATCAGACAGGAACTGGCGGTAACCGGGTCGGTGAACCAGCACGGCGATATTCAGCCTATTGGCGGTGTGAATCAGAAAATCGAAGGATTTTACGATGTGTGCAAATTGAAAGGCTTGACCGGAAAACAAGGCGTGCTGATCCCGGCCGAGAATGTGGACGATTTGATGTTGCGTGATGAGGTAATCGAAGCTGTTAGCAAAGGGCAATTTCATATCTATCCAGTGGGAACCGTCGAACAAGGCATCGAAATCCTTACAGGTGTGGAAGCGGGCAAACGAAAATCTGGCGGAAAATTTGGACCTGGCAGCGTATTTGGGAAAGTAGATTCCCGGCTGCATGAGATGGCCCATGCCATGCGGAAGTTCCATTAACAATATTGATTGTTGGATCTCGCGGGTCAGACCAAACGCTTCATTTCAATCACTACTTCTTGAGTTTTTCCATTCCGTTCGATTACCAATTTGTATTTGTGGCCAACTTGGCGAAATAGATCGCGCACGGCGTTCAGCGTGATGTCGGCGGCGGGTTCTTCGTCAATTCCGGCAAGGATGTCCCCTTCATGGATACCAGCCGCAGCGCCCGGACTGCCAGGCTGAACGCGCACGATTTCGAAGGTTCTAAGGTTCGCGCCTTTTGCGATGATAGAGAGACCGCTCATGTCTTCTTCTGCAAATTTATTGAATTCCAAGTTTGGCTCGAAAATCACGCGTTGATGTGGAAAATCGAAAACCGCGGTAAAACGGCGCAGAAACCCAGCGCCAATAGCACCCGCAAGAGTTGGGTCACTACCCTTGGCTGGGTTGGACTGAGAAAAAGCCGCTGCCGGTTCCTCCACCAGGTAGGAGCCAAGCTGAAACATTTTCAAGCGGCCCAGAAAGATTTTTGCGCCACCATCCAACTGGGGATATGAGGCGGCAACAGTCTTGAAATGTACGGACGAGAAACGGTGAGCCTCGGTGTAGGCGCTGGAAAATACGATCGCCGCATCGAGAGCGGTATTCACCTCAAAATTGGCTTCCAGCGATTTGTGTCCGGAAAGTTCAAACTTTGCCCGAATCAGCGGCGTGGTGCCCGCGAAAGTTAGCGGGAAACTTTTGCCCGGGCCGGAGTAAACGTAAGTTGCGGGGTCGTATAGCTGGACGGTCTGCCTAAGATAATTGACCACCACCACAAGGCGGTTGAAAAAATCCGCTCCGAGAGTTCCGTAATATGGCATGCCCATCCGCAAGCCGAAATCTTTTTTGCCGGCTACAGGAAGCACGCGCATGGGCAGCTCTACACCTGGAAGAGCGAGGACACAATTCGATATGGCTGCTGCGGAGTTAGCGGAAGCCGATGCGTTGGGCGCGTAACTTGGGTCAACCGATGTAGCACTCGCACTGGAATCCAGTTCGAAAAGCAAGGGTTTGCCCTGATCAATTCGAACCGGCAGAAATATGAGATTGCCGATAAACGCAGCGGGGTTTTGCGCGGCATTGCCGCCATAAGCGAACTGAGCTGGCGCGCTATTTTCTTGCGCAGTCGCCGCGGACGATTGGCTCGGAGACGAGGGCTGAGGAGCGGAGCTAATTGTGGCGAAGACGAGAACGATCAGAAATACGCGGCGGCGCATTCAATTTCCTCGCTGTTGAATGGCCTGGGGCCAGGAAAACCGGCTACTGAATGTAATAATCAAAGTAAATTCCGCCCGAATCTTTCCACCATCCATTGGCACTTGCTTTCAGATGGCGGTTGACCAATCCGGGTTTTATGAGGCGCAGCAATTCTGCGGTGGGAGGATTGTTCTGGTTCGATTGTTTGGCCGACTCCATCTGCTCGATGAACCGAGCAATAATTTTATCCCATGGAATCCTGGCGAGGTTGGAACCGCCGATGCCGGAAAGTTTTTCCGGAAGGAGCGAGCGAAGCCGGGCGAATTCGGGATCGGTGATAACGGAATCCGGCGAAGCTGCCGCTGCAGTGGCTTTGCCGCCAATTCGCGCGACAGCTCCACGCACCATTGCTTTGCGCGGACCCATGATGATGAATTTCGGAGTTACCGCAACGTAGTAAGAACTGCGGCGCTGCTGCCCCGTCTCGGGGTCCTTAAAGGGATAGGAAAAATCCAAATAAGTCGTGTCCCCCGACGTGTCCTCCGCCGCGATCATTTTGGCAAAAGCGGCCCGCAGCAGCCTCAACACATCCTGCGGCTTCTGAATGGTGAGCGCATAAAGTTGTTGCGATTCACCATCTTCCGCGAACGAAATGCGATCGCCAAACTCTCCGGTAAAGAGCTGCAACGCGTCGGAGACTGACATTCCAAGGAAACCTTGGGCCATGGCCTCGGCTCCGAGCAGTCCGGCCGACTGCTGCGGAGTCATGGCCGCAACCGCACCTGTGCGAACCGTTTGATACAACGACGCAAAGTCAAATTTCGAAATACTGAAATACGCACCGGTGTCCACGATTGGTTGCGTCTGGAATATCGCGGTGCTTGGGCCGGCGATGTCGAAGAGGCTTCCGGCAGAAGTGTCGCCGAGGATCGCGCCGTGAGCGCGCGTTGCTTCGCCGGCGAAACTGATGCCACCGCCCGCCACATGAATTTTCTCCAAGTGGACGCTGCGGATGAACTTCGCCATCGGCTGATCTTTTTGGCCGGCTGGGATCCATTTATCGGGATCGGGGAGGTGGACAAAATATTCCACGGCGGCATCTTTTCCGATGTAAGGACGAATGGCCTGGTATTCGGGCAAGTCCATAACGGACGAATTTGGTTTCGCAGCCGAACTGAAGCGGATCACCAAATCCTCTATGGCGTCTTTCTGTGTAGTGACCAGAAAATAGTTCCCAGCTCGTGTGCTGTAGGTCGTGTTCGGGTTCGCTGCGTCGTTCGGGTTTTCGGTCCTCACTTCGATGGTGCTGCTACCGAAGGTATATGTGGAAATTGCCGGCTTGGTTTTGCTGTTGGCTTGCGCTAAGGCCTTCAGCTTCAGGACTAGTTCGGCTTTTCCAGTGGCGTCATAAACGAAGAAAAGGCTCGCCAGGTGCGATGGGTTACTGGGACCTACACCTGAAGTTTGCGGGCCAGCAATGAATCCGAATGCCGCAGGGTTATCCAGTAACGAGATGAGGTCGGCGAGTTGCAAGGTGGGCGCGGCGGAACCGTTCTTTTGCTGCCATTGAAGAAAGTTTTTTGCGAGCGCCTGGCGAACCGGCTCAAAATCGGGATCTTCTATGAGTTGGATAACGTGATTCTTCTTATCGGCGTCCCCCAGAAAGGATTTGCCGCGCCACTGCATATAAAACAGCGTGCTCTGGGGCAAGCGCTCGGAAATGGAAGGAGTTTGCGCGAATAGCGGATCTACGGCAAAAATGGAAAGAAGAAACACAGCAGCAAATGCGCGACTACTCACGCAGTTACAAAGACGTGCTAGAGGGGCATGCCACCTTCCAATAAAACCCAATATTTTCAGGTCCACGTGAGTTTCCCCCATTTTGCGTAGATTACCGCGAGCACGCGACTCAGATTAATCGATTGTTGACCTTATTTTCCGGGCGGCGCGCTGGAAGACGAGCCGGCTGGCGTGGCTGGCGGAGCAGATCGCGCTGACTTGGGAGTGCTCAAATATCCCTTGGCTTGATCCTTAGAGAGATCGAACACCACGATTTCGTAAGGGGCGCGCGCGCCGCGAACGTAAAACTGAATAGGTTCGCCAACGGTTTTGTCTTTCTTTTCGATGCTCTTATCATCGGCCACAACATTCAGCGTGTACTTGAAATGCTTGGTATCAACTTTGCGGAGGAGCACTTGGATGGGACCCACGTGCTCGGGCGCTTTGGAATTCTTATTGAGGCTGAATTCAAAGATGTCGCGCTCACCGAGACGCTTGAGTTCTTCGACCTCGTCATGATTACGCGCGATCAACCCGCTTTGGACACCCAAATCCCCAATGGTGCTCTGCAACTTGCTCTTGGTACTTTCCAGGTCTGCCTTGGTTGCATCCACCTCGGTCTTGGTTCCACTCAGTTCGGTAGCCACCTGTCCGAATTTGGTGGAAGTGTCGGCTTGCACCGCGCCGATTTGCTGATGAAGCTCGGCGTCGCTCTTCTGCTGATCCTTCTTGATGGTTTGAGCGAGGCTGCGGGCGCGCGCGAGTTCATCTTGAGTCAATCCGAGTTTTTGCGAAGTGACATCGAGCTGGCCCTTCAAGTCTGCTACGCGCGAATTCGTCTTGTCGATTTGGGCGGCCAGCGCTTGGGTTTTGCGGTCGGCGTCGTCCAATCCCTTACGAAAATTCTGGCGCGCCGCGTACCCCGCATAGAGCAAATAACCAACCAGCGCGAAAGCGACGACAAACAGCAGCGTGACCCAGCGCGGCAGTCCTGCTTCGCTCACTTGGGTGACTTCAACGGGCGTGTTCGGATTCGAACTCATCGAGCCTCCTTGGATCAGAGCGGCCAGCCGCTCCCTATGGCACCGAATTATGGCTGACGCTTCGCCGGAAGTCTATGCCCGGCGCGGTCGCTTGCTTTTTTCTCGTGCAGGCCAGCCCGCCTGCACGGTAGTGGTTAAGCCACCGCGGGGCGTGAATTCCCCGGTCACACGAAACCACGCAGGACGCACGGCAGCCACGAAATCCCGCAACATGCGGTTCACCGCATTTTCGTAAAAAATTCCGAGATCGCGGTAGGCCAGCAAATACATTTTAATCGACTTCAGTTCCAGGCAGAGCTTTTTGGGCTCGTATTGGATGGTGATCGTGCCGTAGTCGGGCAAACCGGTCTTCGGGCAGACGGAAGTGTACTCCGGGAATCGAATAGTGATTTCGTAACCTGGGAAATGATTGGGCCAGGTTTCCAGTTTTGGAAGCTTGGCATCAATCCCGGCGCGGGCGTGAGCAGCAGTGTAATCAGGCATCAACGATCCTTTCATACAATATTCTACACGGGCAGCCGCGCGGAGCGGAATTTCTGAACAGTCCGGCTCAGCGCCTTGCTCCGCGGGAAGCTTTTATGTATTCTGCGAACGAAAAACAGGAGCGAGCTGGCCCGATGATTTGTCCGCAATGCCGTAGCGCCAATGTTTTTCGATCTCACCGCGACGGCGCGCTCGATTACACATTAACCATATTTAGTTTGCGGCCGTGGCGCTGCCACACTTGCGATAACCGTTTTTATGCCGGGAAGGTGGCTGTAGCCTTTGAGCGATTTGCACATTGCCCCAAGTGTGGGAATTTCGACTTAGAGCACATTTCCCGGGAACGCGTGGATGATGGAACTTTGCTGAGTTTAAAGCGAAGACTGCGATTTCCCGCCTACCGTTGCGATCCTTGCCGCGAAAGATTTTTCAGCGTGCGATTTTTCAGACGCATACGTCCATCGATGATCTCGGCAGGGGCTGAACGTCAAGTTACGGGATAGATCGATCCGTCCTTTTTAGATAGCTCTGGCGAAAAGCACGACTCCCCTGGACAGAATCTCTGCGCATCAATGAATATCCCCGATCTGGAACTTCAGAGCTGAAGTCGCGGCTGCGTAATCATACTTGGCGCTAGTTTGCGTGATTTCAGCCTGCGTCATATTCAATTGCGCCTGGCTTAGCTCAATGATGGAACTGAGACCGAGCCTGTATCGCTGCTGGGCGAGATCGAGAGCTTGGGTGGCTTCGTTTAGGAGTTGCTGCGTTACGGATAGACGTTGGAAGGCAGAATTGGCGTCGAGCCAGGCTCGGCGAACATCGCGCGTGACGCGATTTTGCAGATCGCGAAGATATTGTTCCTGAGCGTGCGCTTCGGCGGTGGCTTCGGCATGCAAAGCGTTAAATTGGCGTCCGTTGAAGATTGGAATGTTGACATTGAATCCAGCCGCCGCGTAACGGCTTCCCAAAGGCTCTTCCCTCACAGGAGTCAATCCTGCCACGCCAACCGCTGAAATTGTTGGGAACCAAAGATCGCGCTCCGCAGTTGCGTAACTTTGGGCCGAGCTGACGCCCAAACGTCCGCCGATTAATTCCGGACGGTTTGCCAAGGCTTGGGAGATTAGCTGCGTGATATCCGGAGGCGGAGCAGTCTGCACGGATTCATCGGAAAGGATAAAGAGTTTTTGATCGGAATAGCCCAGGGCTACGGATAGGTCCGCGTACGAAGCCTGCAAATTATTTTGTGCCTGAATGAGAAGGAGTTGCGCCTGGGCTAAATCCACATTTGCAAAACTTACGTCGAGTCCCGACTTCAATTTATTTTTTTCCAACTCGGTTATTTGATCGGAGACGAGCTGGCGATCCTTGACCGTCTCCTCCGCTACTTTCAGGAGAGCCTGCGCTTTCAGAGCTCCGTAATAGGCCTGATCCACTGCTAGCAAAACGTCTGCGCGCGACGTGACCACGTTCTCTTCCTGCGCTTGCGCGTGCAGGCTCGCGCTCTTCACATACTCGTGAGTGCGTCCAAAGTCCGTGACGAGCTGGTTTACCGTGACGCCGTTCGAATACCTGTCGTAAATAATGGAATTGCTCAAGAAACCGGCAGCCACCCGGCTGTCTGTCTCCGATTTAACCCCGGTTAGACTTCCGAATGCTTGCGGATAGTATGCCGAACGAGCTTGGGTGACTTGCGCCTTAGCGGCATTGGCTGTGTACTGCGCGGCCTGAACTTGCGGATGATTCTGGATGGCAATTTTTTCAGCGTCTGCCAGCGTCAGACTCGTAGGAGTTTGCGCGAAACACGGAATCGAACATAGCGCCAATAGAAAAAAAAATGAGAATAGAAAACGCGAGGACATTAGTGAGCCTCCTCCGGCATAACAGCCACACTCGGGACAGCGCGTCGCTGATAAATCAGCAAGTACGCTGCGGGAACGACGAAAATGGTGAGAATAATCGATGAAATCAATCCGCCGATAATCACGCGAGCGAGCGGGGCATAGGCTTCGCTGCCGGTTTCGAGTTTGAAGGCCATCGGAAGGAGTCCAACTACCGTGGCGAGCGAAGTCATCAGGATTGGGCGAAGGCGAATGCGACAGGAATGGGCCACGGCTTCAACTAGCGAATGCCCTTGAGCGCGCAGAACATTAGCAAAATCCACAATGAGAATGCTGTTAGAAACGACCATGCCTTGCAGCATGACGATTCCCATGAGCGATTGAATGTTTAACGTCGTCCCGGTGAAGGCTAGAGTAAAAATCACGCCGACGAGGCCGGTGGGAACCGCTAGGACGATCAGAAACGGATCAATAAAGGAAGCAAACTGTGCGACGAGGATCAGATAAACGAGCAGCACGGCTAGCAGAAGGCCCACGCCGAAGCTTTTGAAGGAAGATTGCATGGTAACGACAAGGCCGCGCACATTGACATGCATATTCGGCGGAAGTTGAGTGGCGGCGATAATTTTGGAGATTGCTTTCGCCGGGGCGCCCAGATCTTCGCCGGTGGGGGCCACATACACGTCAAAGGTGCGCTCCAGTTGATAGTGATCGACTTCCGTGGGCGTCTGAATCTGAGTCACGCTCGCCACTTGGTTCAAGAATGTGGGTGTCTTTAGATTGGGAGCGCGCAACGGCATGGCCTTGAGGTCTTCTATGGACTTCACCTGATTTTCCGGGTATTGAACGCTCACGAAATAGTTGTTGCCGGTCTTGGGATCAACCCAATAGCTGGGAGCGATCATGACGTCGGAGGTGAGCGCGGTAATCACGTTATCCACGATTTCTTGAGGAGTGAGGCCGAGCTCGCTGGCACGGTCGCGATTGACGTCTAACTTCAATCCGGGATAGTCCATGTCTTGCGGGATGTAAACATCGGAAACACCGGGCAATTTCTGGATTTGGCGCGCCAGGTTTTGGGCAATGGCATCCCCGGCCTTGAGATCCATCCCGCTGACTTGAACATCGATGGGAGCGGGCTTGCCCTGGTTCAGAACAGCATCGACCAAGCCGCCGGATTGGAAATAAGTACGTAACTGAGGCAACTGCTTGGCGACTTGCTCGCGTACCTCGCTCATGTAGACAAAACTGCTTACGCTGTGGTCTTCCTTGAGACCCACGTCCACGGTGGCCGTATGCATTCCGGAATTAGGGGTGAACAAAGCAGACAAGTCAGGAAAAACGCCGATATTCGAAACAATGGTGCTTAGGTCCTCGGGCTTGACGATTTTCCGGATGATGTCTTCCACCTGTTTCACATAATCATTCGTCAGTTCGATGCGGGTTCCGGTAGGGGCTTTAACGTTGATGACGAACTGACCGGCATCGGTACGCGGAAAGAAAGCGACGCCGATTAACGGAGTAAGGACGAAGGTGAGAAGAAAGAAAACAGCAAAACCCCAGACGACTTCGCGAGGACGTTCGAGGGCCTTGCGCACCCAGCGTTCGTAAACGTTGAGCATGCGCTCAAATTTCCGGTTAAAGCCCGCGTGGAAGCGCTCACTCCAGGATTTGCGCGAGCCTGCTGATTCTTCACCGTGGTGAACGGCCTTCAAAAAATAAGCGCAAAAGAGGGGGACCACGGTCACCGCGTCAAAATAAGAGGCGCATAATGCGATCACGACAGCCAGCGCCAGAGCGGAAAACAGATATTTGCTGACGCCGAAGAGAAAAGTGACCGGAAAGAAGACCACAATCGCAACCAGCATAATAGCCAGGACCGGCAAAGCGACTTCGTTGGCGCCGTTTACAGCAGCCGTGCGGGGATCTTCGCCCAGCTCGATGTGACGGTAAACATTTTCCAGAACCACCACCGAATCGTCGATCAAACGCGAGAAAGCCAGTGCCAGTCCGCTCAAAACCATGCTGTTGACGGTCTTGTCGGCGGAGTGGAGCACGAAGAAAGTAATCATTACGGACAGAGGAATGGAGAGAAATACCGCAGCCGTAGCACGGAGGCTTCCCAGAAATATCCAGATCATGATGGCGGTAAGCAGCACGCCGATACCGCCTTCGCGCAATACGGTGGAAATAGCGCCCTTGACGAAAACGGACTGGTCGAAAACCACATGGGTTTTGAGTTGAGCGGGAATATCGCGAAGATTTTTGATGGCCTCGCGGATGCCGTCCACGACGGCGATCGTGTTGGTATCACCTCCTTGCTTGAGAATGGGGACGTACACGGATTTTTGCCCGTTGACGCGGACGATGTTGTATTGCAGGAAGGAACTATCGGTGGCTTTTCCGATATCGGAAACGAATACTGATTTCTCACCTTCCGTTTTCAACGGGATATCATTGATGGCGGCGGCATTGGGCACCTGCGCGTTGGTGTAAATATTGTAGTCCAGAGGACCGATGCGCACGTCACCCGCGGGAAGGATCAAGTTTGATTCATCGATAGCGCGGACCACGTCCATGGGGCTGAGTTCGTGGGCCTGCAATTTCAACGGATCCACATTCACCATGATTTGCCGATAACGGCCGCCGTAAGGGGGAGGCACGGTGGCGCCCGGAACACCGGCAATTTGATTGCGAATGGAGAATTGCAAGTAATCGTGAAGCTGCGTTTCACTCAAGCCCTGGCCTTCGACAGTCAATAAGCAGACGGGAAGACTGGAGGCATCGACTTTCAGGACCACCGGCGGAAGAGTGCCTTGGGGCAAGCGGCGCAAGTCCGCGATCGCCAAGTTTGAGATTTGAGTAACGTCGGCGTTGGCGTCAGAGCCAGGCTGAAAATAAATTTTGATAAGGCTAACCCCGGCCATGGAGCGCGATTCCATGTGGTCGATGCCGCTGCTCAGGGTAAAAAAGCGTTCGAAGGTATCCGTGATGTCGGCTTCAATCTGCTCAGGGGGCATTCCGTTGTAAAACGTGGCCACCAGCACTACCGGAAGGTCGATGGGCGGAAACATGTCCACGGGCATCTGAACCAAAGCAGTAAGGCCGAGCACGCAAACAAAAAGGCAAAGAACAATAATGAAATATGGATGTCGAAGAGAAAATGTTGGCATGGATATCTAGTCCGTTCCTGCGGGGGCAGTGACGATTTGGGGAGACACAAGCTGGCCCACCTTGTATTGGTTTTGTTCGCCAAAAATAACCATTTCGTTTTCGTTGAGACCGGACAAAACTTCCGCTTGCGTGGCTGTCTCAATGCCCAGTTTGATTTCGCGTTTTTCCACACGATTGGAAGAATTTACTACCAGCACTGTGCCTTCGCTGCTGCCCGACGACTGAACAGCTTGGACCGGGAGACTGATGACTTGGGACGCGGACCGAAGCGAAATCTTGACGGATGCATACATTCCGGGGACCAGGCGGTAGTCTGCATTGGGAACTTGAACCTCGGTATGCATGGTGCGGGTCTGGGTCTCAATCTGGCCCGACAATCGCACAATTTTTCCAGTGAAAGTATCCTTAGCCCCGGACACATTGATATCCACGGTATCTCCCACATGAACATCGGGGACCGCTCTTTCGGGCAACGGAATAACGAGACGCAGAATATTGTTCTGCGAAAGCTGACACAGAGCGAGATCGCCCTTATTGGAAGAAGTCCCGGCGGGAAGCAAGGCTCCGGTGTAGGCGTAAATCTGAGTGACCACGCCATCGAACGGCGCGGTGATGCGTGAGTACGCAAACATCGCTTGATCTTTTCCGAGCGCGGCTTTCGCCGCCAGCAATCCCTGTTCGGCAGCGGAGACGAAATCTTTCGCGGAAGAGACTCCTGCGCTGGCTTCCAGATCCTTGCCTTGCGCGGCGTCGACTTCCTCCTGAGCCACAAGCTCGGGACGCGACTTCTGCACATCGGCAAGCCGCGTGTAAGTCAAATGAGCGACGTTGTAAGCCGATTGCGCTCGATTGAGTTCTTCGCGGGCGCGCGAAAGATCCTGATCGCTCCGTCGGGCGCTGGCTTCATCCTGCTGCAGCTGTTGTTGAAGTTCAGGGATTTCGAGCTCGGCGAGGATTTGACCTTCTTTGACGTGTGTGCCCCAATCCACATAGAGCTTTTTGATATAGCCGGAAACCTTTGCGTAAACTTCAATTTCCTGCAGGGGCTCAAACTCCGAGGCAATCTCCAGCTGGTTATTCAGGTTGCGACGAACGACTTTCACCACTGGAGCGGTGGGAGCGTGCGCGGCATCCTCAGCTTCCGCTTTGCGGGTGCCTCCGCAGCCCGATATCAGGATCGCGAAAAGTCCTGTGGCGACAATCAGTCCCGCGCGTAAGCGTCTTTCATGTTTCGTCATTTCGTCACTCAAAGCTATTTGAAGTTTCATTTGTTTGGGAAAACCGTGGAATTAGATTCGATGCCGCGGAGCGTCTCGTTCAGTTTTGTGACTTTGAAATCCTTGGATTGGCATAGTTCGATAAGGGTCTTCCTCTTCAGTAAGATGTCGTGCGCGACTGAAGCGACGCGTGCGGCAATCTCCCGCGGAATCGTTTGAACGCCGTGTAGGTCTCCCTGGATCAAGTCGCCCGGGTTGATTCTTAGTCCCCCCAGCTCCACACTACCTCCGAAATCAAAAACGTGGGCGTAACCATGTGACACCGAAACGTTCCCGGCAAACATTTGAAATCCAGTTGCGTGCACAGCCGGAAGATCGCGTACGCCGCCGTTCGTTACGAGACCAGAGCATCCCAGAGCGAGCAGGATATTCGCATGTACTTCACCCACGAAGGCTCCCAAGCCTGGTTGGGAATCCGTATCCTGGATGACTACGACCCGAGGTTCGCGAATCGTGCGGATGTACTCCCACCAGTCTGGCCGAGCGTAATAACTGTGCCCCTCCATGGGCGGATCAGCCGTACGAATTCTTGCAGTAGCCGCGTAGCCAACTAAGGGCGGAAATTGTGGAAACATGGAACGGATACTGGAATTCGCAAAGCCGGTGTTCCGCAAACGGACATCAAATGTTTCGATCGCGCTGGCAACAACGCACGTGCTCAGCTTGCGGAACTCGCCCAGCTGTTGGGGAGAAAGAGGTTCCGGATTCATGGCAGCTCCTCTCGCAGAAATAGACCACGATGAACTTGGCCTAAAGGCACCCGGGATAACTTAACAATTCAGTCTTGGGTTTAGAAGCGAACGTACTTCTTTTAACAGAAGGGAGATGGAGGGGAGCGATGCCGGATAGAAACCGTGACCCCCACCGACGGAAAGGGTAGGTCCGCTTCTTCTTTGACGGCGTACTTGTTAAGAATTTCCGACTTAGGCGGCGCTACTTTCGCGACCGGAGATAGTCGATCTCGCTGAACGACGACACGAGACGGAGCCGCTTTCATCTTGGTCGCGATGTTTACATAGTGCGCTGGACTTGACTTGGGAAAATACTGACTATTTTTGGCAAGCGTCGACAGTCCCGCGACTGCAAATAGCAGTAGCACGATCGATGCATTCAAAAGGCTTCGTTTTAGTAACTTGCTTTCCATCGACAGAATAGTTCCCGCCTGCCAAGCCACATTAGATAGGATGCTTGCTCTCTGATTATGGTCGCGCGAAGAATCGAAAGCAACAGCGACAAAAAAATACGGGACGCCCGATGCACTGGGCGTCCCGCACCTTCGATTTCCGTTTTCCCGCGTGCGCTTAGGGAAGCACGTACCGAAGATCTATATATTGGAGAAACGCGTGCGCGTTTCTGGGAGCCGAACCGGAAACGGACCAAGGCGTACGCTCCACCCAAGAGGACTGCGTTATGAATTGCAGCTTCCCGTGGTTTGGGGTTCCCCAGATCGTTTTGGTAATACCAAACGTGGCTTCCTGGAACGATTTGTTGTTGGTGTTGGCCGAGCCCGGGAATCCGAACCCGGTGCAGAAGAAGCCCGACACACCGAGGCAAGAAGGAGCCGGCGTCGCCGTGCTTGCAACGGCACCGCCGAAGTTACGCTGAAAGTACGCGCCGCTGTAGTAAGCGTCGAACTCGAAACGAGGCGTCATCTGATATTCGAATCCAGCGACTCCCGAACCTGAGTGAATTGGAGAAAGTTCGCCGTCAGCTTTGACGATTGCATCAGGGCCAAGTGCCCCGATGTAGCGCCCGTTGCCGGCACCGTAGAACGTGTTGCCGATCAAGCGGAAGTTGTGGAACACCTCAAAGTTCGCATTCAGTGAACCGGAGCCTTCCGTTATGGAATTCGTATCGGAAGGCGTTTCAATGTTGTTGAACACCTTAAAACTACGAATCAGCCCGGCGGCTTCCAGATGCAGGGCGTGATCACCGAGCTTCCAATCGAACGCACTCTTCACGATTATGTCAGGGTGCAGGTTGGGAATCGCGGGATTGGACGCTGCACCTGTTCCATTGGACGCACCGCTGCCGTTGTCGAATTGCCCTGAGAAAAACGTGCTCGGAAAAACGACGGACGTTGGGGCGTACTGCTGCGGATTTTCAAGTGAAGCAGCGAGGGACCACCAATCAGTGACATGATAGATGACTCGGAAACCGGCCTGGCGTGAGTACACAAGTCCCGCAACGTAGTTCGTGTCTATGCGATAGCCGGTGAAAACATCCGACGGCATAGACGAAAGTCCCAATCGGTTCGGAGTCAATAACGACCATGTCTGGCCTCCGATTACTTCCCAATTGCCATGTTTAACATCGGCGAATGCCAATCGCAGCCGGAAGGTCCCGCTGTTCGTGGTGGTATAGGCGTTGGGTGGCTGATAGCCGTTGAAGTCGGACTCCACATAGCCCAAGACACTTGTCGAGTCATTTATGTTTGCATTGACTTTCATTGACAAACGTGACGTTTGAGCCGTGGCGCGGAACTCCGTCAAAGCCGCTTGTGGTTCCTGATTGTTGAATGGAATAGATCCGAAGGTCGTTCCAGTTCCGCTGCCGATATCGCTGCTGCGGAAAATGCCGGTGATGTCTGCCCAGCCTCCGGGTGTGAATTCAGCGGCACCTATTCTCCAAGACAACGGCGAGGGCGGCTGCTCGCCGGGTTTTTGCGTGCCGCCCGACTGAGGCGGATTTGGCGAAGCCATTGCTGCAGACATCGGTTGCGCTGAACTCGAAGATGCCTCAGATGGAGTAGCGGAAGCAGATCCGGCAATAGAAACGGCGCCGGATGCAGGCCCGGCTGCCAAGGCTAGAGGTTGCGCTTGTCCCACGTGTAATTGACTTTCAAGCTGCGCAATTCTAGCTTGCTGCGTTTGAAGAAGGGTTTGCTGAGCGCTGAGCGCTTCCCTCAGCTGTTCAATTTCGCCTTCCACCGCGGAAGCTGGCGCTGGCTTTGCAACGTCCGTTGAGGAAGCCGCTTTGTCAGCGTCTTTCTTGGGAGCGTCGCTATCTTTCTTTGTTGTGCTCGCAGCTTTATCACCTGCCGCTTTGTCGTCGCCCGCCCACGCAGATCGGCTGCCGGGGAACGCCAAAAACATCAACAACAGCATGGCGGCAGTAACCGCCGTTCTTATTTTTGACATCAAAATTCTCCTCTATTTTTTGGCTGCAGCTTCCAGAAGACTGGTCAGCTGGCCGAAACCGAGCCGTCACCTCCCCCGGGAAAGGGGTCGGGATGAAAATCTCTTTTGCTATTCAAGCTTTGCGACGAATTTTTTCGGTCTTTTGGATCTCAATAAGTTTGCCGTCATGAATGGTTAGAGCAATGGAGCCGTAGCGAATCGTTCGCAGGGCATCCAGCAAATCGTGGAGTAGATCCCGCTCTTCGCGAGACAAATCAAGCTGCGCCACAAAATCGGATCTCAAGTTCATGTGTCTTGGCGTTAAAGCCTAGTAAGTCCATTACGCCCATAATGTCTATCGATTTACTAGGCTTTCGAACTGCTGTTGCACGTAATGTGCCAGCAAAACAGCTTGTTAAGTTTTTCTCATTGCTTGGTGGGCTGGTCTAACTATCTGAATATGAAAACGTTACATTGATGCGACTTTCTGGTCTGTTTAGGTCTCCAGACGGGAGTAGCGGGCGCACGAGAACAAGAGAAAGACTTTGCATACTTTCGCAAATGTCTTTGCTCCCGACGTGTTCTTGAGCGAGGAGGAAAGACCGATAGACGCGGCTGAAAAGAAAATTAAAAAGCGTGAGGAGGCGCTATTTTGCCTCCTCACGCTTCTGTAGGTTTCTAAGGCAGGTAATAACGGAATGACGTGAAGATCATGTTGTCAATTCCGTGTGGATTTGAGGAAACGCCGGCTGTAGCGCTAGAACCAGACCAAGCGTTGCGGGTCACGTAAGAATACTGTGGCCCCCACTGGATGCGGCCCTTTTCTCCGTTGTAAACGCGGTACCAGAATCCGATCGTGCCTTCGATGAGGACCCGGGTATCTCCAGCGCAGTTCGCTAGCGAGCCAGGAATAAACCCGTTAGAACCGAGCACGCTGGTTGTATTGATGGTGCCGCCTGGCGCCGCAATTGGAAGCGTTTCGACAAAGCAACCATCGTTTCTGAATGCGGGTGAACCGTAGCCTGCGGTACCGCTCTTGCCCGTGACCTCGTTCAAGTAGGAATAAGACGCGCGGCTCGCATACTCTCCGCCGGCGTTCAAGTAAATATCCAACTTCGGTGTGGGATGGAACTCAAGCGTGCCGAGTGCCTGATAGCTTCTAAGCAGCGCAAGAGTGCCGTCGGGACGGACGGTCGAATCCGGCAAACCGGCGGTTCCGTATCGGCCGATTCCGCTTCCACCGAGGAAGTGGACACCGGCATCGAGCTTCTTGTTAAACAGCGGCACGCGAGCGTTAGCACCAATGCCACCGCCGGTTCTACTGTTGTTAAACGCGCCCGAAGCGGGGTTTGTCGAACCGGTAAGTAAGCACGATGTTGACGGAATCGCAGCCGGTAGGTTCCCAGGATCTTCGCCGGGCAATGTTGGGAAGGTGAATCCACCGTTCGCGTAGTAGCAAGGGAAGACTCGGTCTCGGAAAGTAGAAACCAATCCAAAGAGTTCGTAGTGTCCCCAACCTGGATCCAAGGCGGCCTTAAACACGAAGTCTGGCGTCTTGTTGTAAGCGTAGGTACCAGTCGGATTGTAAAGTCCGCTGCTCAAGCCGGGAGCGCCAATCAAGAAATTGTTGAATGTCGACGTGGTCAAAGTTGACGTAGTCACCGAAGCATCAGGTGTGCCGCCGACCGAACCACCGCCCAAGACTGAGTTAGTCGTGGAGAGCGTGGTAATTGTCGGATTTCCATGAACCGTCGTGGTGATTGCTGATTCTTCGACCGCAGCAGCGAGCGTGAATTTATCAGCAAAGGTCTTGGCTACACGGAATCCGTACTGCCGCGCCCAGCTGAAGCCGGCCGTGTACTGTGGGTCAATCGTTAACGGCAAAGCTTCCGTCCGGTTATCAACAGCCTTCTTCGTTTCGGTGACCAAGCTCCACATCTGACCACCGGTAATACTCCAGCCATTATCAAACTTGGCTTGGCCCCAGCCTTGGCGCAAACGAAGAACATAGCTGTTGCTTTCATTGTTGTTCGAAGTGATTCCACCACCGAGGAAATCGGTCTCAACGTATCCGCTTAGCTTCACAGTGGCCAGTCGGCCTTCGGCTAATATGCTGAGGCGCGATTGGCGAGCACTGGCGTTCCATTCGGTTGTCTGGCTTCCCGAATTGCCCGGGAACGGAACGCTGTTGAGGGGAGTATTGATGTCTGCGCCGATCGCCTTATTGCGGAAAATCGTTTCAGCCGCGAAGAATCCGCCAGGAGTAATGGTAATGCCCTTGAAGTGAATGGCTACTGGCGATTCGCCGCCGGCCTGACCTTCAACTCGCCCACTGGAGGTTGGAACACCGGCCACCGGCACGGAAGCAACACCTGCCGTGTGGCTATCCGGCGCGTAACCATTCGCGGAGGCGGCATAAGCGTCCGAAGAATTGTTTGAGCTGGAACTTGAACTGACTTCGCTTTCCAACAACTGCATTCTATGCTGTTGTTCTTTCAGTTGCTCGCTCTGAGCTTGCAGGAGTTTGGATTGAGATTCGATGAGCTCGCGGAGCTGCTGAATTTCGTTTTCCAGACTCGAGGGCGCCGCCGGTGTTGCGTTTGTTTTTGACGAGTTCGCTGTGTTTGCCGCCGCATCCGCAGTCTTGTTCTTTTCCGTACTGGCGGAAGTGTCGGTGGCTTTGGATGTAGTAGTGTCCTTGCCATCTCCCGGTTTATCGGTTCCCGCCATCGCCGGCGATACAATCATACCGAGCGCTAAAAGCCACGTTACAAATACTCGCATTCCTTCCTCCTTAGTTTTTGACTGCTGGTCCGTTTTTGGATTGCCGAAAGGTGATCCGACTACAGAGCTTCAGGTCCAGCTTCTGATACCCATCCGCGAAACCGTTCCCTTGTAGGAACTAGCTTCACCTTCGCAGCGAACATAAATACGAGAATTGCTGTCTCTATCAGACGCGCTGTAATGGGCAAAAAAAAATCCCGGCAATTGTTGCAACAATACCGGTACCTACTGGCGCATGAACCTTATTCGTCCTATTTGAATGGACTGTGACAGGAATGTTAATTGTAGGTTACATACTTTTTGGCTATCCCTAATCCCATCACAGGATTTATTCATGGGAGTTCTGGCGGGGAGGAGGACTCCTCTGGCGGCGCTTGCTTGCACGGGCAGTTCAGTCATGCGAAAATTGCGGGCGAAACTATCCGTGGCGATATCGTCTAAAGGTTAGGACGGAGCCCTCTCAAGGCTCAAATCCGGGTTCGAGTCCCGGTATCGCTACCAATGAATGCTCACATCCAGGCAGGCCAACTCTCCTAAGAACTCGACTAAACGAAGCGGGCTTTGGAAGGGTCGGGAGCCGACGCTTTGATGGCGTCGCTGTTTACTGTATGTGGCAGGATCTAATTCCCTGCTTTTCGAAGTATTGCTGGTGGTATTCCTCGGCTCGATAGAATTCCGACGCCGGGGTGATCTCTGTCACGATCGGCTTCTTGAAGACTCCCTCCTTGATGAGCACGTCCTTTGAAGCGCGGGCAGCTGCTTCCTGTTGAGGATCGTGAAAAAAGATCGCCGAACGATATTGGGAACCTACATCCGGACCTTGGCGATTGAGAGTGGTGGGGTCGTGACTCTTCCAGAATACAGCGAGAAGCTCGAGGTAAGAGACCCGCGCGGGATCAAACTCCACTTCCACGGCTTCGGCGTGGCCGGTGCGGCCGCCACAAACGTCCTTGTAGGTAGGATTCTTCATGGTTCCACCGGTATAACCAACCGTAACGGAAGTGACGCCCGGCACCTGACGGAACGCGTCTTCGACACCCCAAAAGCATCCCGCTGCAAACGTGGCCTTGGCCATGGTTTCAACTCCTCCGTTTAATCTGCTCAATGTCTATGTTGCCATATTGCGAGATTGCGGTCGAGCGGTTGCAGCGTTTTCTTATTTTTACCCACGCCGCCAAAAGTGAGAAGAGAATTATTCCGTGACCAGAATTGCGGGCCGAGCGGACTGGCCTGTTCTGGCGGAACCTGGTTCCAAAGTTTTCTTCAGAAAAACAGGAATCTCGAAAACGGCTTGATTTCGCATTGCCGCGGCGTTTCTGCGATAACGCGCCAGGGTTTCCGGCTCGATTAAGAGCGCAACCGCTTTGTCGATATCTCGAAAATTGGGGAGAACCAAGCCGACTTCGTTTTCGAGAATCCAATCCGCGTTGTACCGCTCTTGTGGCAGCGTCCACGCATTTCGTTCGACAATCACAGGAAGGCGCATGGCCAAGGCTTCGCTTAGACTGCCGGGGCCGGGCTTGCCAATAAAAAAGTCGGCGAGCTGCATGTAGTAATTTACTCGATTGGTGAAGCCTTCGATAAAAACGGGGAAGCGAAATCTTCTCGCGCGCAGAGCAGCAGCAAGTTTTTCATTTTTCCCGCAAATGACGATCAATTGAAGGTGCAGCGCTGCGCGATTCAACTGGTCCGCGATTTTTAATATTTCCTTCGAGCCGTGTCCGCCGAAGAGGATCAAACCTGTAGGCAAACTGGGACGTAGCCCCAGGCGTCTGCGCTCTTCAACGCGATCTTCGACTGGCTGTTCGTAAAATCGCGGATGCAGGATCATTCCGGAGGCTCGAAAAATGTGATCATCGGAGTGACCGCGCTCACGCGCCTGGGCCACCGCGCGTTCGGACCCGCAAACGAAATACTGCTCTTGATTGCGCTCGATCCAGAAATGCTCCGGATAATCCGCTACATCGGTTATTATCGTCACGAATGGACGTCCTGGAAATGCGCGATGAAAACTCTCGTAAAGCGCGCGATTGAAGTGCGGGACAAAGGAGACCACCATGTTGGGATCGGTTTCTTTCCAGTGGCGTTCCAGCAAGCGCAGCGTCGCAGAATGATACGCACGGATAGTGAGTTGAAGCACCCGCATAAGTTGGGTGCTACCGAGAGTCCATCCGGTTCGCAGCATATTGTTGTAACAATCCTGGATGCGTATCCCCGTGGATTTCTTCAGGATATCCAGTTCATCGAGTAGTTCTTGCAGGTTGGTCAGGCGAACGTCCCACGAAAGACCCTGGGATCGGATGGACATTTCAAGCGCGGTGGCTGCGGCGCGGTGGCCTCCACCGGCGTCGAAAAAACAGAACTCAATCCGCTCCATCCCCTCAGTGTTGCAACCGATTTGCAGCACTTTGCTACGGGAATGTTAAAGTTCCGTGACGGGTGCCCAAAGAGTTAAATCCTTTAATTATCATAAGATTAGCACGAGTGTCACATCCCCTTAACGTCCATCTTCTACTCTTGTCGTTGTGAAGTGCGATCTTCACGTCCATTCATACTTCTCCGGAGCCTGTACCACCCCCTTTGTCAAAAATTTCTGCCGCGAGTGCTACAGCGATCCGCAAGAGTTGTACGCACAACTACGCCGGCGCGGAATGAATTTGTTCACCTTCACCGACCATGACTCGATAGAAGGCTCTGAGAAATTCCGCCACTTGCCCGATTTTTTTGTGAGCGCGGAGCTCACTTGCAGAATGCCCAGCGGAACCGAGGCTCATATCGGCGTTTACGATGTCAGCGAACATCAGCATAATCAACTCCTGCGAAGACGCGGCGATCTGGTTTCTCTGCTGATGTATCTGACCGAGCGAAGAATTTTCTTCAGCATCAATCACGTTTTTTCCAGCGTCACAGGGAAGCGCGAGGCGGAGGACTTCGAATGGTTCCAGGAATATTTTCCGGCAGTCGAAGCGCGGAACAGCACGATGCTCGAAAGCGCGAACCAATACGCCGAGCTGCTGGCCAGACGCTGGAACAAGATTTCGATTGGTGGAAGCGACGCGCACGCCCTGCCGTCTGCTGGAACGGCTTACACCGAGGTGCCTGGCGCGCGGGACAAAGAGGAATTCTTCGCTGGGTTGCGCAACGGGATCGCACGCGTGGCCGGAGAATCCGGCAGTTTTCGAAAGCTCACTCGCGACGTGCTTCTGATTGCCGGTGAAATGATGCGCGAAAAATCGTGGACCGCCCTGCTGGCGCCCTTGGGCGTCCTGATTCCCGGGATCACCTGCTTGAACTATTACCAAGAGAAGAAATTTGGACGTTATTGGGCAAAAGAAATTCTCGGTGAATCGCAAGTGCAGAAGAAATCCCGTTGGTTACCGGCGCCACGACCCGCCACGGAGGAGTTTATATGACCGTAGCCAAGGCTGTCTGGAACCAGATTCAATCGAACGACCACCGCCTGATGCGCCGAGTGCATCGATGGCGTGCGCCACGCTGGTTTCGCATTTTCATGATTGTGACGACGCGGATGGGAGACGGCTGGCTATGGTATGCGCTGGGTCTGATTCTGTTGCTATATGGTGGCGATCGACGTTTCTTGGCTCTCGGCGCAGGCGCATCGGCTGCGGCAGTCGGAATCTTTCTCTTTCGCACGATCAAACATTCCAACCGTCGCCGGCGGCCTTGCGAAATAGAACCGCACTGTTGGGCCTCGATTCTGCCGCCGGACAAATATTCCTTTCCCTCGGGGCATTCCATCACGGCGTTCGCCGTAGCGCTGTCGATTGGACTTTTCTATCCGGACCTTCAAACCCCTTTGCTGACCGTAGCTTTTCTAATCGCCTCGTCGCGGATCATCCTCGGCATGCATTTCCTCAGCGATGTGTTGGCAGGTTCGGCCATCGGCGCAGCGCTGGGATTTGCCAGCTACCATTTGTTTCTGGCGCTCTGATCTTTCAGGCCAGAGCACTCCTCTTCTTCAGTCCCTCAAAGGATAGGAAGGCTGCAGCTCACCTTGACGCGCCCGCAGGTTCGAGCGGAGAATTACGGACACCCGCTAGGATGACCCGAACGGCGCCCCCGGATACGCGAACGACCGGTCGTAATGCTCCGTGAAAAACGCTAACGACATCAAAACAAAATCCAAACGAAAGGAGAATGCGGCCAACGCGCAAGCCGCGTCGAGCGCGCTCGGTCCGACCGTAAAGCAGCGCATGGCGTCGGGCAGAGCTTTGCGTGAAAGAGTTCCGCGAACCTCGCATGCAAAGTGGATGCCCGCGCCGAATCGCCCCGACCCTATCGAGCTATTGAAGGAGTCGGACCGGGGACGGCTGCCGGAACTATTACCGATTCGCTATGCGCGAATGCGGAGTTCGCCATTTGGGTTTTTTCGCGGTGCGGCCGCCTTGATGGCGTTCGATCTGGCACGAACACCCGTGACAGGTATTCGCGTGCAGGCTTGCGGCGATTGCCATGTGCTGAATTTCGGGGGCTTCGGGTCGCCCGAGCGCAGGCTCGTTTTCGATATTAATGATTTCGACGAGACACTTCCGGCTCCCTGGGAATGGGACTTGAAACGGCTGGCAACGAGCATTGTGTTGGCGGGGGGCGACAGAGACGAGAGCAGCCGCCAATGCGTCGATACCGTACGCCAAATGGTGGCTTCTTATCGCAAGCATATGCGCGCGTATGCGCGGATGCGCGCGATTGACGCCTGGTACTCGCACATCGACGCTGAGATTCTCGTGTATGAAGCAAAGACAGCGAGCGACAAAAAACGCTGGGAGCAAATCGAGCAACAGGCGCGCTGGCAAACGGCCGAACACATTTTTCCGCGGATCACGGACGTGGAAAAAGGGCACGTACGAATTATCGATAAGCCGCCCTTGATGTATCACCCTCGCAACTACGGCAAAGCCAGCAAACATGTGCGCGATATGTTTCACCGTTACACGCTGACATTGCCTGAAGAGAGGCGCGTAATTCTGGACCGCTACAAAATCGTCGATATCGCGCGCAAAGTGGTGGGAGTCGGCAGCGTGGGAACGCGTTGCGCTGTAGTGCTGATGATGGCGGGGAAAAGCGATCCCTTATTCCTGCAATTCAAGGAAGCACATGATTCGGTGCTCCAGCCCTATACCGCAAAGAGCCGGTATCAGAATCAGGGAGAACGAGTGGTGACCGGACAGCGCATGCTGCAATCAGCGAGCGATGTTTTCCTCGGCTGGACACGCGATGACCAAGGGCGCGACTATTACTTTCGGCAGCTTCGCGACATGAAGATGTCCGTTCCGCTGGAGCATATGACCAAGACCAGCTGGCTGGAATATGTGGAGGTTTGCGGATGGGTTTTGGCGCGAGCGCACGCGCGTACCGGCGATGCCGCGCAAATTGGAGGATATGCCGGAAGAAAAGATACGCTGGATCGAGCAATCGCGAAATTTGCGATTCTGTACGCCGAGCAGACGGAGCGCGATCATGAATCGCTGGTGAAAGCGATTAAGTCCGGACGATTGCGCGCCAGCAACGACGCTGTCGCCTGAGACTAACTCACAAGTCGAGAGGAAGCGGATTTTTCCCGGTGATTAAACGTGCCGAGCGGTCGAAAGTGATGTAAAGCCAGGCCCACTGAAACAGAACAAGCAGACGATTTTGGAATTGTACGATGTAGAGCAGATGGATGAAAATCCAAATCAGCCATGCAGGCAGCCCCGAAATTTGCAGCCAGTTTAAATCCGCCACGGCAGCGCCTCGACCGATCGTTGCCAGATTTCCCTTATCGAAGTAGTGAAACGGCGGCAATTTTTTGTTCTGCAGGCGCCCCCGAATTACTTTCCCGACGTACCGGCCTTGCTGAATGGCCGGTTGAGCCACACCCGGAAGCGGTTTGCCCGTCTGGTGGCTGAAATTAGCGAGGTCGCCAATGACGAAAATCTCCGGATGTTCGGGGATGCTCAAATCTTGATTTACGAGCACGCGGCCGAATTTATCAACGGGCGCTCCCGCCTTTTTTGAAAGAACAATGCCCAAAGGGGAGGCGAGAACTCCGGCAGCCCAAAGAACTGTACGCGTCGGTATCGACTCTGTTCGATCGCCGTCGCGAATGGTAACGGAATCGGCTTTCACGTCTGTGACCATTGCGCCGGTACGAACCGTTACGCCTAGAAGCACGAGCATTTCGCGCGCGGCTTCAGAAAGTTTGGGGGGATAAGTCGGAAGCGCGCGATCAGTCCCTTCGACCAAAATGATCTGCGTTCGCGAAGGATCAATATCCCGAAAATCGTGTGTAAGCGTGTCATGAGCAATTTCGCCTAGCGCGCCCGCTAACTCCGCTCCGGTAGGTCCGCCGCCGACGATTACAAACGTCATCCAAGCTTTGAGCTTCGCGGGATCCGGTTCGCGTTCTGCAGCTTCAAACGCGAGAAGAATGCGGCGGCGCATCGCGGTAGCGTCTTCCACCGTTTTCAGACCCGGAGCAAACCTTTCCCATTCGCCATGGCCAAAATATTGGTGGGTAGATCCGGTGGCGACTATCAAGGTGTCATACGGCACGTCGCCATCACTCAAGATAACGCGGCGATTGGACGCGTCTATATCCACGGCTTCCGCGAGCAACACCTTCGTATTTTTCTGGCGGCGCAGAATTTGCCGCAGCGGAGCAGCGATATTAGCAGGGGAAAGAGAGCCAGTAGCCACCTGATATAGCAGGGGCTGAAAAAGATGGTAATTGCAGCGATCGAGCAGAGTCACTTCCACCGGGACATTTTTCAGCGTGTGCGCGGCACTAAGCCCGCCGAAACCGCCTCCAAGGATCACTACTCGATGTCGATCCATGTTTTCCGAGTCTACTTACTAGATGTGCTGATTACTGAGAGGGATTCTAAAGCATGGCGCAAAAGAACGTTTACGGAAAGCGCGGTTTCTACGGTCGAAAGTGATCGGCGGGAAGCTTCGAGGCGAGTTGCCTTTGACGAAACTTCCCGCCATTCATGTAAGTCTTTTAAGCGCGGGCAGCTTTGGACCTCTGTCTGCGGACGTTGGCGTCGTCCTCTTCATCTTCGCCGGAATCCCCTGCGTTCGCGGCCTCCACGTTGATAGTCCCAGCCAGTTCGGTCAACTTCTGGTCGGTTTCTTTCTCTTCTTCCAGCGTTTGTTCCAGAAGCTCAACGGCTCGATCGTGGCCGAGGAGCTCGGCATATGTACGGACTGTGCCGTAGGCCGCGATTTCGTAGTGCTCGACGCGCTGGGCGGCAGAAATCATCGCTGCGTCCAACACATCGTCTTCAAACTCGCCCATCATTTCCTTGCCTTCTTCGATCAATCCTTCCATGCCGGCACACTTTTTGCCAGTCGGCTTTTCGCCGAGCTCGCTGCAAATTTCCTCGATGCGGCGAGCATGTTCTTTCGTTTGCTCCAAGTGGTGTTCGAATCCGGCGCGAAGGTCGTCGGATGTGGCAGCTTTGGCCATTTTCGGCAGGGTCTTGATGAGCTGGTTTTCGGCGCTATAAAGATCTTTCAATTCGTCAACGAATAATTCCTTTAAGGCTTTGTGCTCCATTGTGAGTCTCCTTGTAAAAATTGAGTTGCTATTCGAAAATTTTCCACGCCCCGTTGCGCCGTTTAACTCAGACGCGGACACCTCGATTTCGACGGAGCCGGCCCGCAACAAGCCCGCAATAAGAAGGATACGTAGCACCTTAGAAGCGGGCCATCAGGTGATGTCATTAGAAGGAAGAGCAGATTCCCGTAGTACGGTGTAACGAGGACTACTGTTTAGGTAGCTTGGTGGCTTGAGGCAAATCCTGAAATTGGAGGTCGATCTTATCCGGCCTTTCTTCCCTGTTTTCTTTCTGTTTTTGGGGCCCGAACAACTGTGGGCTTCTTTTCAGCAGCCGCAGCTGTTTTGTTCGCCAGACTCTTCTTCAGAGCTTCCATTAAGTCGATCACCGGAGTCTTCGAGGCTGTGTGCGGGACAACTGCGATCTTCCGGCCGCTAGCCTTGGCATCAATCAACTCTTGCAGACTATTCTGGTAAGTGTCCTGGTATTTTCCGGGCTCAAAAGGGGCGGCCAGGCTTTCTATGAGCTGCTCCGCCAGCGTCCGCTCCTGCTCTTTGATCTGAGCCTTGTCAGTGTGACCGTATTCAGCGGCGGGCCGAATCTCATTGTTATAAAACATGGTGTGAAGCGTGAGGCCGTGCTCGCGCGGGCGAATGATCACAATGTACTCGCGGTTGTGCATGGCGATTTTCGCGATGCCCGCGTATCCGGATTTCTCCATGGCTTCCATTAAAAGCTGATACGCTCGCTGCCCCGGTTCTTCGGGAATGACGTAATAGGAAGCGTCGAAATACACCGGGTCGATTTCGCCGAGCTTCACAAACTCCAGGATGTCCATGGTTCGCGCGGTTTCCGGCTCAACTTCGTCCAGTTCTTCTTGTGAGAAGAGCAGATACTGCCCCTTTTCGTACTCGTAGCCCTTTTCTACTTCCGAACGCTCCACCATGCGATCGCAGGTGGGGCAGAACAACGGCTGCTTCAAGCGCGTGTGGCACACTTTGTGCAACTGATTGAAGCTAATTCGCTCCGTGCGCGCAGCGGGTGAGAGCCGAATAGGTATCGAGATGAGGCCAAACGTTAGATAGCCTTTCCAGGTTGAACTGGGCATACATCACTCCCAAAAGGGGTTGGAGCACCGTGCTCGGTCTGCAGCGAGACTACCGCCAGAGACCGGGCACGTCAATGCTCCTGTGCGCAAGCCGACGTGAAAGGGTTATAAACGGTCTGCGAGTATAAGTATGACTAGAATGATGAGGATAAGACCGAGGCCACCGCTCGGATAGTAACCCCAACCGGCGCTATATGGCCAAGTAGGGAGTGATCCGAGCAACAACAAGATCACAATAACAATTAGAATGGTCCTAAGCATGGGGCTTTTCTCCTTCGTGCGATTCCATCTAGTTTCGATGCCAATCGGCGCAAATGGCTAAAAGCAGGCGCCATTCTGGACGGCGGCGTACTATAGGGTTTTTTCGGGGAAACGCGCCATTCAGGGAAGCCTGTAGAGTGAAAGCAGAGTTGCTGTAGTTAAATTCTGATAACTGTGCCAATTACGGGGAACTAACAGTCGGGAGTTCATGGGTACTGAAAACGGGAACTTCAGGCAAGGTCAGCCACCGCACGTCTTCCTTGGCCTCCGTTTGGTGGATTCCAGACTTTTCTTGGCAATAGACGATACAATGACGCGTTGGATCATGCACGTATGAACCTAAATCGAATAATTTCCGTAGTCATTGGGCTGCTGGTATTTGCATATATAGTGGACTGGGTGTCGTTCGCACGCCGGTCCAGTAACGCTCTCGGGTCGGTAACTTATTACTATGCGAGCGCAAACAAGGGCGGCCGAGCGGAAGTTTATTTCGGCCAGCCGCAAACCGAAGTGTGTGCAAAATCAATTTTCCCCCATTCGGGGTATAGCCCTTGCTGGTACTCCAGCCGAAAAAGCAACATTAGAACGATCAACTGAAGCATTCCGAAAATATAATCCGCAGTTTGGTCCTCGGAAATCCGTAGTAGGCTGTTTAGCGCCCATATGATTCCGCCGATGGTCGGAAAACTTAACGAACTTGTCTCTCAACAAAGATGGGAGCCCGCGTTTGAGCTTCTTCAGCGGCTAAGCGCCGGCGATGCCGCTGATTTGATCATGGCTATGAGGTTTGAAGAGCAGCAAGCTCTGTTTCGCCGGTTGCCGATTCCGCTCGCCGCGTCCATTGTGAATCATCTTCCCTATTTCCATGCGTACGTGCTGCTTCACGCGCGTTCCCTACACGAGATGGCCGCCATAGTAGAAGCGATGACTCAAGCGGAACGCGATCATTTCCTGGATGCTTTGCCCGAAGAAGCTTGGAATTCCTTGATGGATGAGCTTGCGGAGGCAGGTTCTACCTCCGCGCCGCACTCCGTGCAAGTCTCTGAAGCTGCGCAGGAAAAAGAAGCCGCTGCAACGATCACACCTGACGATAAACCAATTATCGAAGCGCGTGGGATTTCAAAAAGTTTTACGCAGAAGGACGGCAGTGAAATTCAAGTGATCGCCCCAGTCGATTTATCAGTGGAGCCGAATACGGTTATTGCACTGCTCGGTCCTTCCGGGAGCGGAAAATCCACGCTCTTGCGAATGCTCACGGGCCTGGCAGTTCCCACATCAGGCGAAGTTCTGTGGCATGGAGCGCCGGTCGGAGCGTGCTGCCCAAACGTCGCGATTGTGTTTCAAAGTTTTGCGTTATTTCCGTGGCTTACCGTGCTGGAAAACGTGGAATCGCCATTGCTCGCACGAGGAATGGAACATGAGCAACGGCACGGCAAGGCGCTGAAGGCCATAGATGCGGTGGGGTTGAAAAATTTCGAGACGGCGTATCCCAAGGAATTATCGGGCGGAATGAAGCAGCGCGTTGGTTTCGCGCGTGCGTTAGCTGTGGAACCAGAAGTCCTTTTCATGGATGAGCCCTTTTCTGCTTTGGACGTGCTTACTGCGGAAAACCTGCGTGGCGACTTGATGGATCTATGGCTGGCGAAAAAAATCCCCACGCGCAGCATTTTTATCGTGACTCACAATATTGAGGAAGCCGTGCTGCTGGCAGATCGAGTGATCGTACTGGGTCGCAATCCGGCGCGAATCCGCGCGGATTTCCGCATTGCGCTGCCACAGCCCCGCGACCGAAAGTCCGCCGCGTTCTTTCCTTATGTTGATTACATCTACAAAGTAATGACAAAGCCGGAGTTGACGCTTGCGCCGCCTTCTGCCACGGCCAAACAACCGGCCCTCTTGCTTCCTCACGCGCGCCCCGGAGGCGTTGCAGGTTTGCTGGAGCTTTTGATCGATCGCGGGGGAGAAGAAGATCTTTATCACGTGGCCGAGACGCTTTTGCTTGAAGTGGACGACCTGCTCCCGATTCTGGACGCCGCGACCATGCTCGGCTTTGCCACCGCACATGAAGGAGATGTGAGAATTACGCCACACGGCCGAGCTTTTGCCGAAGCCGACATTTCTAGCCGAAGACGTCTGTTCCGCGAAGCATTGACGCATGCTCCGCTGATGCAACAGATCGTCTCAGCGCTCGAAAGCAAGTCCGATCACACCATGCCCCTGGAATTTTTCCGCGATTTGCTGGATGAGCGCTTGCCCGCACATGACGTGGAGCAGCAAATCGAAACCGCCTTGAACTGGGGCCGATATGCTGACATCTTTACGTACGACTCCGAAAGCGACCGCTTGCGGTTGATTCAGCCTGGTGAAACCGCAGATTCCCAGGAAGCTGCACGCTTGCACTGATGGCGCACAACAAAACATCGGCGCGCGTGTTAACCTGGGGAACAATCCCCAAGAGCGTACCTTCCATTTTGCAGGACCTTCCGGTTATTTGCGCGGGACTCGCTTTGTTTTATGCCTTGTTGTCCCTGACTCACTATTGGATGGCTCCAGCGAGCGCCCAAACAGCCATCGATTTGCACGTCACCGCGCTTCCGAAATATGCGATGTTTTCCGTTTTACGTATCGCGATCGCGTATGTATTCAGCTTGTTATTTACGCTGGTCTACGGATACATCGCGGCCTACAACGCGAAAGCCGAAAAGTTCATGCTTCCCTTGCTGGACACACTGCAGTCCATTCCGGTTCTGAGTTTTCTTCCAGGCGTGATGCTGGCGATGGTTGCACTATTCCCGACCAGACAATTCGGCGTGGAACTTGGATCCATCCTGCTGATTTTTACCGGACAAGTATGGAACATGACCTTCAGTTTTTATTCTTCACTGAAAAGCATCCCGCGCGAAATGCGGGAGGTAGCCGAGATCTATCGCTGGAGCTGGTGGCAGAGATTTACGCAGATGGAGCTGCCGTATGCAGCCATCGGGCTGGTGTGGAATTCGATGATGTCGGTGGCGGGCGGCTGGTTTTTTCTGATGGCCTGCGAGATGTTTGTTTTGGGGAATCGCGATTTACGTCTTCCGGGCCTGGGCTCCTATCTGCAAACAGCAGCCAATGCAGGCGACATGCGAGCGATCGCTTGGGGACTGGGCGCGATGATAGGAATTATCGTTCTGATCGATCAGCTCATGTGGCGTCCGGTGATTGCGTGGACGGAAAAATTCAAATTCGAGCAAGTGGAGTCTGCTGACGCCCCTCATTCTTTCGTTCTGGATTTGCTAAGGCGATCGAGGGTTCTACCCTTTGTGGCACGCATATCGTTGATACCGGCGCGAGAATATTTGAGTTTGTTCTTTGCGAAGAGACGCGCGGGATTCGTAGCAAAGCAAAATTCCGGCGTCCTAGGCGCCTGGATATCGCGATTACTCTTGGGCGTCATCTTAGTGGGTGTGGCCTACGCGTTCGTGAAAATGAGCATTTTGCTGGCCGGCCTCACGAAAACAGAAGTTCGCGGAATTTTTGTCGGAGCGGGTGCCACATTTCTCCGTGTGGCCCTCACTTTAGTCCTCGCTGGAATATGGACAATCCCTGTTGGCATCATTGTCGGCCTGAAGCCGAAACTTTCAGCGATTGCTCAACCAATCGCGCAGATTGCCGCATCGGTCCCAGCCACGGCGCTGTTCCCCATTATTCTCCTGGTTCTCATTAGGGTCGGAGGTGGACTCGGTATTGGGTCGATCGTGCTGCTGCTGCTGGGAACACAGTGGTACATCCTGTTCAATGTGATCGCTGGAGCCATGGCGATACCAACGGATTTGAAAGAAGTATGCAATGTTTTTCGTTTCGACAAACTGGAACGCTGGCGCGAACTTTACTTGCCGGGAATTTTTCCCTACCTGATCACTGGTTTTGTCACAGCATCCGGCGGCGCCTGGAACGCGAGCATCATAGCGGAATATTTTCGCTTCAAGGGCCGAACTTATACGGTTACCGGCTTGGGGTCGGTAATTAGTGCTGCGGCGGACTCCGGAAATTCCCGTGTGCTGATTGCCGCCACCATCTTGATGGCAGCAATGGTAGTCACTATCAATCGCCTGCTATGGCGAAGGCTATACGCGCTGGCCGCAACGAAATTCAAACTCGAAACCTAAACCCTTCCAAATAAGTACCGCGCCGTTTTTTCATTACGAAATCCTTATGTCTTGCTTATGCCTCCCTGATGTCTGCTCGACTAAGCTCGAACCATCGTTCGTCCCTATCTGTGCCCGTTGAGATTACAACTGCGCAGTTAGAAGGAGGCGATCGATATGGCTGGGCTTATTTTTCTAATTACATACGGAACTCTTTGCGGATTCTATGTCCATGTGTTTATCCAACTCCACCGGGAACACCGACGGCAAAGGCTTCGCAAAAATTATATGCAGTCTTACTTCTATCGTGCAGAACTGGATTCGGAGAACGCTTGGACCGAAAAGGTCGCTGGGTACCGAAGCTCGCGGAAGCAAGCGTTGATGGATCTCGTGTTCGGTGTGGGAGGTTTGGCCGCTTTGTTCGCGGTAATCGAATTTTTCAATTTGCTGCTGACTTGGCACTGATCGGAAGTTCGAGATTTAGAACAAAACCCAGAGTCGCGTCCACATTTCTCGGGTCATAAAAAATTGACTTGATGAGCACGAACAAAGTTCTTAAGGCAGAGTCTGGCATGGACCAGAAAGGCGTGGATTTGAAGATGAACATACCAATATTGCGTTCGACAGTTCTGACAGCTTGCAATCTGGTCGTCATGGCCGTTTTGGCTTTTCTCGCGCCAACAAGAACCTTTGCACAGAATCTCGTAGAAAGCCAGCGGAGCTCTGGAACTTCCCCCAGCCAATCGGCTTCGGCCAGTGGGCAGGCCAGCGATGAACAGATACCGCCCGCCGTGGCAAAAAAACTAGAGGCTATGGAAGCACGCATCGAACAGCTCGAAGCGGAACTCAAATCCCGTCCCGCCCAAGCGCCGCTATCGGCAAAAGCTTCGGCGCCGATCCCACCTCCATCTGTTCCAGAACCTGCTCCGTCCGCTAGTGCCCTGACCTCTACATCAACAACTGCTCAGCGCCAAATCGAGTTGACCGCTGCGCAAACGACCGCTGCACCGCCAGGAAAAGAAGAACCCTTCGCCGATGCAGACTGGACCTGGCTAAACGGCAACCCGCGCACAAAAGATATATTTTGGGACACGAAATTCTTTACGCCGGAGATCCGATCAGATACGGTTTACGTCTTTGACTTCAACCGACCGACAGATCACTCCATTGGCGGATCGAGCGAACTTTTTCGATCCCAAGAGGTGCAACTGACGCAGCTCGGCGTGGGAGGTGACTTCCACTATGACAATGTTCGCGCCCGGCTGATGACGCAGTTCGGCATGTATTCTGCGACGACGCCAAGGAATGACCCCAGCGTAGGGCATGGTCAGTGGGACCTCGACACAGCGTATCGCTATCTATCGGAAGCGTACGGCGGATATCACTTCAACGTATTGGACGGCATCAACGTGGACGCAGGAATCTTTCTGTCCTACATCGGCCTCTTCAGTTACTACAACTTCGACAATTGGGCTTACCAACCCTCCTACGTTTCCTCCAACACTCCATGGTTCTTCACCGGCGTGCGCGTACAGATTTTCCCCACGAAACATTTAAAGATCGAGCCCTGGTTCATCAATGGGTGGCAATCGTACGCTTCCGCCAACCACACGCCGGGTCTCGGCGGTCAGCTAAAATGGACCCCGACGAGCTACATCAACGTCATCTCCAACAATTACGGCCTGGGTCAGGATGATCTCTTCACACCCCACCGCGAGCGCATCCACACGGATAACAGCGTCGAGGTCAAATATTTCGACAGACCGGATAGACAGCTCGTCGATAAGATGGCGTTCAGCCTCACGGGCGACGCGGGTTGTGAATTCGGCGGGGGCGTGAGCTGCTACGGCGATCGCAAAGGCGGTCCCAAGCAGAGCTTTCTGGGCTTCATGCTGTACAACCGCTGGTGGTTCGACAGAGACAAGTTCGGTCTGACGATCGGCGGCGGCAAAATCAACAATCCGGGGCGCTATCTGGTGCTTCTGCCGCCAATCAACGGAGAGACTGCCGTAACAGCAGCCACGAATTCTCCATACTTTACGGAGAATCCTGGAGATCCCTTCAAAGCCTGGGATTCTTCAATCACCTTTGACTATATGCCCAAGCAATACATCACTTTCCGCTGGGAATATGATTATCGCCACGCCAATGTGCCGTATTGGACCGGCCGTGGCGGGATAACGCCTCCGGGCGGCAATAACAGCTTTCCGCAATTCTTTGCCTGTAGCAATGGTTCGTCCTCCGGGCAAGAAACTCTTGGACCCGCGGAAACGGCGTGTGGCACACCCGGCAGCACCTCCGGTGTCTTCTTCCCGGATCTCCGCAGAGACGAGTCGTTTATCGACATGTCGATCCTGGTGAAATTCTAGTTTAACCTGGGGGTTGATGTACAAATTCTCAGCTTTTTAGAGGGGAGCAGAGTTGAGTGAAGCCGCTAACAATCTTTGGATTGTGCGCAGTCACGGCAATGCTGCTCTCCTATGCGATGGAGAAGCGCAGCCCGTGGTTCGTCTTGGTGTTCGCCATATCTTGCTTGCTGGGATCGGCTTACGGTTTTTTGCAAGGTGCTTGGCCATTCGGCATCGTGGAAGCCGTCTGGGCGGTAGTAGCCTTTCAACGCGGCGGGGACGCACTTAAAAAAGGAGAGATTTTCTATGTTGAGGTTCCGGCCCTACTGCAAGCGAGCGCTCGCATTTTGCTTTCTTGCCCTGGCCTTCTTGCAATACCCTTGTTTGGCGCAAAGCAGCAGTGAACCCTCCGGCCAACGAGATGGTTCAGCAAAGCTGCAAGTAACGCCCGAGGTTGCGAAAGACCCCGCTGCCATAAACAATTCTGTTGATTCCAGCTCCACCGCAGCCGAGCCGTTTGCGTTCGCCGACTTTCCCTGACTGAACGACATCCTTGCCACAGGAGGATCGCCGATGGATTCGGCGTCTAGCCTTGGAAACCCAGATCTTCAGGACACGGCAGCACAGCCTACTAACGGGCAGACTTCAGGCATCAATAAGAATTACACCTTGAAGGGAAACTTCTTCCAGCGCTTGGTCCAGTTCTACCAGCAGGATTGGGCTGGCACAAATCCATCTAAGCCTCTGCCACCAAAACGCGGACTTCCGGCGCCGTTAGATTCACCTCCGTTTCCGTCCTCGGATTGGACATACGGAGGCGCACCCGACATCGGCGCTCCCGACGGCAACACCTATCCTTTAATGGCCGCGCTGGGGCTCAACGACAGCCGCACGAAAGTCTACGGATGGGTTGCCACCAGCATAGATTTCAGCACCTCGTCACAAAACAATTTTCCAGTCACATATGACATCTTCCCGAACAAGATCCAAGTCAATCAAGCGGTCGTTTACATCGAACGCCTGCCCGATACCGTGCAAAACGACCATTTCGACTGGGGATACCATCTCACTGGCTTCTGGGGCATCGACTATCGTTTCACCACAGCGAAGGGGTATTTCAGCCAGCAACTTTTGGCTTCCAACAAGCAGTATGGCTTCGATCCCGTTCTCGAATACATTGACCTTTACTTCCCGGTCATGGACGGTCTCAACATCCGAGTCGGCCGATTTCTCTCCGTTCCCGGAATCGAAGCGCAACTGGCGCCGAACAATTACAA
Source organism: Candidatus Acidiferrales bacterium (assembly GCA_049693615.1). Classification (GTDB taxonomy): domain Bacteria; phylum Acidobacteriota; class Terriglobia; order Acidiferrales; family UBA7541; genus Palsa-295. Next base: position 70,575 of record JBAVQB010000038.1, read on the forward strand.
CATGACGCACTCGTTGCTCTACAGCATCGATCCCTTCACCGACACCGGGGTCTACGCCTCCCTAAAGCTGAACCAGCAATGGATGGTTCAGTTTGGCGTGTCCTGCAGCCACGATGTTGCCTGTTGGACCACTGACGCTCAACCCTCCGGTATCTTTTGCTTGAACTATTCGACCTCGAGCAACAACGATAATTTCTACGGGTGCGCCAACGGCATCAACCAAGGGAAGTACGCCTACAACAACCTCCAGGACTATGACTTCACCTGGTATCACAAGTTCAACAGCAAATGGCATATGGCCACGGAGACTTGGTACATGTATGAACGCGACGTGCCGAATGTCGCCGGCAATGTAGCAAATCCGATCAAGCCTGAACTTGGCGCGAACGGCGCATTCTGCAAGGCCGGAGTGCTGAGCTGCACCGCGCCTGAGTACGCGATCGTCAATTACGTAAATCGCGATATCAATTCAAAGTTCTTTATCGGATTCCGGTCCGATCTGCTCGACGATAAGAAAGGCCAGCGTACCGGTTTCGCCACGAAATATACGGAAAATACGCTGTATGCCACCAGAGACATCGGCACCACGGTTACCCTCCGTCCCGAGCTTCGCTTCGATCACTCGTGGGACCTAGCGGCATACAACAATGGAAAGGCCAGGAATCAGCTCTTTTTCGGCATGGACTTTATCTACAAATTCTGAGATTCGGCTTTTGAGGAGTGGGCATCAATGCGCGATTTCATATTCGTGATGTGCACGATTGGTTTTTTCGTTGCGGCGATCGTGTACGTATGGGGCTGTGACCGGCTCAAGTAGGGGGCGAGAACGATGTTGGGAAACGTAATTTTGTTGGGAGTTTGCGTGTTACTGCTGGCGTATTTGGTGGCAGCTCTGCTGTGGCCGGAGAAATTTTAGTTATGACTGCAAATGGCTGGTTTCAAATCGGGCTGTTCTTGCTGGTGATTTTCGCCTTGACCAAACCCATGGGCGCGTACATGGCACGCGTATTCAATGGGGAGAAAACATTTCTCGACGGTCTCATGCGTCCGCTCGAGCGAACGCTGTATCGGCTCGTCGGTGTTGACGAGAGACACGAGATGCGCTGGACGGAGTACGCGATCGCGATGCTTCTTTTCAGCGGTGTATCCATGATTCTTCTCTATCTGATAGAACGTTTTCAGGCTCAGCTCCCCTGGAATCCGCAACACTGGCCCAATCTGGCCCCGGATTTGGCGTTGAACACCGCCGCTTCATTTACCACCAATACGAATTGGCAAGCGTATTCCGGCGAAACGACGATGAGCTACTTCACGCAGATGGCCGGGCTTGCCTATCACAACTTCATGTCTGCTGCGACGGGAATAGCACTGGCTATCGCTGTGATTCGCGGAATCGCCCGGCGCGAAAAAGAAACAATTGGAAATTTCTGGGTGGATCTTACGCGCGCGAACTTGTGGGTTCTTCTGCCCGCTTGCGTGCTCATTGCTCTGTTTTTCGTATCACAAGGAATGATCCAGAATTTCAGACCATACACGACTACTCAGCTTTTGGATCCTCAGACGGTGCAAGTCGCCGGCGCAGATGGGAAAACAACCCAGCAGAGAATTACAACACAATTGATCCCGCAAGGGCCGGTGGCGTCGCAAGAAGCTATCAAGATGTTTGGCACGAACGGCGGCGGTTTTTTCAATGCTAACAGCGCACACCCTTATGAAAATCCTAATCCGCTGACTAACTTCATTCAAATTATTTTGATTTTTGCGATTCCCGCAGGACTTACCTACACGTTGGGCCGCATGACAGGGTCGCAGAAGCATGGATGGGCGGTGTGGAGCGCTATGGCTGTGCTCTTTTCGGCGGGAGTCATCTGCGCATATACAGCCGAGTCGCGAGGCAATCCGCTGCTGCATGGCACTGATCAGAAAGTGAGCGCCACGCAGCCCGGCGGCAACATGGAAGGGAAAGAAATTCGTTTTGGGATTGCGGATTCTGCGCTGTTTGCAACCGTGACTACCGATGCAAGCTGCGGCGCGATTAATAGCCAGCACGATTCATTTACTCCGCTCGGCGGAATGATACCGATGATCAACATGATGCTCGGTGAAGTCGTTTTCGGCGGCGTGGGTGCAGGACTTTACGGTGTCTTGGTAATGGTGATTCTCGCTGTGTTTATCGCGGGACTGATGGTTGGTCGTACGCCTGAATACCTGGGCAAAAAAATCGAAGCCTACGACGTAAAAATGGCCATGCTCTCGGTGCTCATTTTCTCTTTGATCATTCTCGTGTTTACGGCGATCGGGGTAGTAACGACTTACGGCAAAGCGGCTATTTCCAATCCAGGGCCGCACGGCTTGTCACAAATCCTGTATGCCTACACTTCCGGCGCTGCGAATAACGGATCGGCGTTCAACGGCGGCAACTGGAACTCGTTTTGGTACAACGTCACCATGTCGTTCGATATGCTGCTGGGAAGATTTTTCATGGTAATTCCGGTACTGGCCATCGCAGGAAGTTTGGCGCGCAAAAAAATAGTACCGGAATCCGCCGGGACTTTTCCGGTGACGACGCCGCTGTTCTCTGCGCTTTTGATTAGCGTCGTGCTGATCGTTAGTGCGCTGACCTTCTTCCCTGCTCTTAGCCTGGGGCCGATTCTGGAGCACTTGTTGATGAACGCCGGAAAGGTTTTTTAGGACCACCATGACAATTACATCCAACCCTGGGAAAAAATCGCTGTGGACCTCCGGAATTATCGGTGTGGCGCTGAAAGATTCCTTCGTCAAACTCAATCCTCGAACGCTGATGAAGAACCCGGTGATGTTCGTTGTCGAGGTGGGTTCTGTCGTCACCAGCATAGAGCTGATAAACGACTTGCTGCGGCGCAACGGCAATTTCGGATTCGAGCTTCAGATCACGCTGTGGCTCTGGTTTACGGTGCTGTTTGCGAATTTTGCGGAGGCTATGGCCGAGGGCCGCGGGAAGGCTCAAGCAGAAACATTACGGAAAGCCCGGCTTGAAACGATGGCAAAGCGCATGAAGCCTGATGGCCTGCTGGAGGAGGTACCTGGCTCGAAGCTCAGGCTCGGCGACTTAGTCGTTATTTCGGCGGGGGAATTTATACCGGGTGACGGTGAAGTGGTAATTGGCGTGGCCTCGGTAGATGAATCCGCTATCACCGGAGAATCCGCCCCGGTTATCCGCGAGTCCGGCGGTGACCGCTCCGCCGTTACCGGCGGAACACGGGTGCTTTCCGATCAAATCACCGTGAAAATCACGGCAAATCCGGGAGAAACATTCCTGGACCGCATGATCAAACTTGTGGAAGGCGCAGAACGTCAGAAAACTCCCAATGAGATTGCTCTTAATATTCTTCTTGCGGGGCTGACAATCATTTTTCTGCTGGCCGTGGTTACGCTGCAGCCCATGGCAATTTATAGTGGCGCGCCTCAGTCGGTCTTCGTTCTGATCTCGCTGCTCGTGTGCTTAATTCCTACCACGATTGGCGGACTACTGTCGGCCATTGGTATAGCCGGGATGGATCGGGTGGTCCAGCGAAACGTGTTGGCAATGTCCGGTCGCGCGGTGGAAGCAGCCGGTGATGTGGACACGTTGTTATTGGACAAAACCGGCACAATCACATTGGGAAATCGCCGCGCGACAGAATTGGTCCCGGCTCCCGGTGTGAAAGAAGAAGATCTCGCAGACGCCGCGCAACTGGCCTCGCTGGCCGACGAAACTCCGGAAGGCCGCTCGATCGTTGTGCTGGCCAAAGAAAAATACGGCCTACGCGGGCGCGAGCTCTCCTCTTACGCCGCAACTTTTATTCCGTTCTCGGCGCAGACCAGAATGTCTGGAGTCGACCTCGATGGTCGCGAAATCCGTAAGGGCGCACCGGACGCGATCTTGCAACATTGCTCTCAGGGCAGCGCGCGCGCTCCTCAGGAAGTGGAAGAAACAGTAAAGGCCATTTCGAATGCAGGTGGCACGCCGCTCCTCGTGGCCGAAGATCGCCGCGTCCTCGGGACCATCTATCTAAAGGACATCGTGAAAGGCGGAATGCGCGAACGGTTCGACCAGCTTCGCGCCATGGGCATTCGAACCGTGATGATCACCGGCGATAATCCTTTGACCGCCGCAGCTATTGCGCGCGAGGCCGGAGTAGATGATTTTCTGGCGCAAGCGAAGCCCGAAGACAAGCTCGCCCTAATTCGCAGCGAGCAGGCTAAGGGCAAGCTGGTAGCCATGACCGGCGATGGAACGAATGACGCTCCAGCGCTGGCCCAAGCCGATGTCGGCGTGGCTATGAATGCGGGAACTCAAGCCGCAAAAGAAGCTGGCAACATGGTAGATCTGGATTCCAACCCCACGAAGTTAATCGAGATTGTGGAAATTGGAAAACAACTTCTTATCACGCGAGGCGCGCTAACCACATTTTCCGTTGCGAACGACGTCGCAAAATATTTCGCGATCATTCCCGCAATGTTCGCAGCCGCGTTCCCTCAACTGATGTCGTTAAACGTAATGGGACTGAAGACGCCGCAATCCGCTGTGCTCTCCGCTGTGATTTTTAACGCTCTGATTATTATTGCTCTCGTGCCATTGGCGTTACGAGGCGTTAAATACATTCCGGTGGGCGCGGAAGCGCTGCTGCGCAGAAACCTTCTGATCTATGGACTGGGCGGCGTGATTGCGCCCTTTCTGGGCATTAAGCTGATTGATTTGATTATTACGCATATTGGTTTGGCCTGAGGAAACCTAACGTGAAAAGAAACCTCCTAATTTCGATTTGGATGACGCTGGCAACTACCGTTCTTCTTGGAATTATTTACCCACTGGTGGTAACGGGACTGGCGCAGGTGCTATATCGGCACCGCGCAAATGGAGATTTGATTGAGTTCCGCGGTCAGCTTGTGGGATCAAGGCTGATCGGACAGCCATTCACAGCTCCCTGGTATTTTCATTCACGGCCGTCTGCCGCCGGACCGGCCGGTTACGACCCCACACAATCGCAAGGATCGAATCTTGCCCCCACGAACAAAGCCCTGCTCGATCGCGTCTCAGCCAGCGTGCAAACACTCCACGCTGAGAATCCCAGCGCGCCGATTCCGATTGATCTAGTGACCGCGTCAGCTTCAGGGCTGGATCCCGACATCTCCCCGGCTTCCGCTGAATTCCAGATTGCGCGCGTCGCTAAAGAACGCAAGATGACCGAGGCCGACGTGCGAGCGGTAGTGCAACGGCACACTCAACAACGCCAGTTCGGAATTCTTGGCGAGCCCCGCGTGAATGTTCTGGAACTGAACCTCGACCTGGATGAAATCCATGCGATGCGCTGAAAACTATTCTTCAGTCTCGCTGGCGGCTGGCTTGTCCGGAGGCGGATCGAACCGGTAGCCTACCCATGGTTCCGTGTGGATGTAACGCGGCTTATGTGGGTCCGGCTCGATTTTTTTTCGTAGTTGGTTAATGAACACGCGCAAATACTCCGTTTCTTCTCCGTAATCCGGCCCCCACACAGCCTGCAAAAGCCGCCGATGCCCCAGGGCCTTTCCGCGATTCGCAACCAGGTGGCGCAAAAGCTCGAATTCTTTCGGCGTCAGACGTACCGGACGATTTTTTACGCTTACCACGCGCTTTTCGAAGTCGATCTTCAAATCGTCGGAAGTAAACGCGGGAGTTGCATCGCCCGGACTGCTTCTCCTGAGCGCAGCGCGGATGCGCGCCATCAGTTCCTGGACGCCAAATGGTTTTACGACGTAGTCATCCGCACCCGCGTCCAGCGCTTCAACCTTGTCGCGTTCGCTATTTCGGATGGTGAGCATGATGATAGGTACGTCGCTGGAAGTGCGGATTTGAGCGCAGGTCTCAAGTCCCGAGATTCCGGGCATGTTCACATCGAGCAGAATCAGGTCCGGACGTTCGGTACGAATTTTTTCCAAAGCTTCTTCGCCGCTGGCAGTTTCGATCACGGAATAGCCGTGCGACGTGAGCGTGGTGAGCATCACGCGGCGGATTTGGGGTTCGTCGTCCACAACCAGTATTGTGGACGCGCTCATGGATTTGCAACGCGCGTGTGGTCTATCGGCAGCGTGAAGGAAAAGACAGACCCTTGTCCGCGTTGGCTCGTCAGGCTCATCGATCCTCCGTGAGCTGCGACAATTGCCTTGGCGATCGGCAGTCCCATCCCGGTACCCTGCACCAGAAACCGTTGGTCTTTACCGCGATAAAATTTCTCAAATATCAGGCTTTGTTCCAGGTCGTCAATTCCCGCCCCGCGATCGGCCACGCTGGTGACAATAAAAGTGTCGTTTTGCTCTGCGCTAATCGTAATGGGCTGGTCCGCTGGAGAATATTGATTCGCGTTTTCGATCAAATGCGAAAGGGCCTCTTTCACAAGTCCGATATCGACTCGAACGGGCGGAAGGCCAGACGCCACGACCACTCGCACAGCGCGATTGCCCAGCAGAGACTTGCATTGGCGCAACGCCGCATTAATTACCTCGTCGATGAACCTGGATTCAAGCTTGAGCTGCACTTCGCCTGCGTCAAGACGCGCCATCTCGCCAGCCTCGCCCACGAGCCGATTGAGCCGGTCACTTTCTTCATTAATAACCGTAAGCAGGTCCTGCCGTTGCGCGTCCGTAAGACCGTTGTTCGTTAAAAGGTTTGTTACCGACGCCTTGATCGAAGTCAGTGGAGTGCGCAGATTGTGGGTCACCGACTCGGTCAACGCCGTGCGCAAACGTTCGCCCTCTCGCGCAGCTTCCGTTTGTCCCAGCTGCTCAATGGCGCGAGCGCGCTCCACGGCGACCGCAATTAACGTGCCGATAGCTTCCAGCGTTTGACGCGAGAGAGTCGATCCGGAGATTCCCAAGCTGCCTATCGGACGCACTCCTAGCCGGACCGGAACGAAACAAAGACTATTCGGAACGTCGATGACCGGTTCTTCGCGAGCCACGATGACTTTCAGACTGTCTATATCGAGTCGCGGAATCACAGGTCCGGAGCGGTATACTTTCTGTTTTTCGGAGAGAAACAACGCCGCAGCGCCCACTTCGAAAGTATTTACGATCTGCGCAGGAATTCGGTTGAGCAATTGGATCACGTTGCCCGATTCGAGCAAAACCTGGCTGAAGGCGTACAATTTTTCGATTTCTCGGCGGCGCGCGGAGGCATCCTCGGCCTTTTGTCGAGCGCGAGTGGATAGGCTGCTGGCTATCACAGAAACTACCAGGAAGGCGAAAAGCGCGACCCAATTTTGGGGATCCGCCACCGTAAATTTTCCGACCGGAGGAAGAAAATAATAATTGAACGCGAGCATTGCCGCGATGGACATGAAAACGGATACTGCAATGCCCCACACTGTGGAAACGGCTAAAATAGCGAGCAGAAATGTGAGAGCAACCGTGGTGGGATTAACAGGTAGTACGCGGCGGTAAAATAAAGCGATTCCCAGTACCAGGCCAAAAGCGACTGCAAATCGAAGAAAACGATAGAGAAAGGGCTCGCGCACGTAGGCCATTCTATCGTAGCTTTACCACTCGCTCGTAAAAGAGATTAAACGCAATGCCAAAAACCCCTGAAGAATGGTTGGCGGTTTCGCGACCGCCGGAAAAAACCAAAGGCATACTGAAGTTGTTTCTCGGCTACGCACCGGGCGTGGGAAAAACCTACAGCATGCTCAGTGAAGCCATCCGCAGAAAAAGCCGCGGTGAAGACCTTGCGATCGGCGTGGTGGAAACTCACGGTCGAAAAGGCATAGGGGAATTGGTCCCGCAACTTGAAGTCATTCCGCGCCGCAAGATCGATTACAAAGGCACGCTTTTTGAAGAGATGGATACCGACGCGATCATCGCGCGAAATCCGGCGGTAGTTCTGGTCGATGAACTCGCGCATACAAATATCCCAGGCAGCAAACACCGCAAGCGCTACGAAGACGTGCTCGAAATCATCGAAGCTAAGATCGACGTTCTTTCCACTCTCAATATTCAACATATTGAAAGCATCGCACCGACCGTGCGGGCGATAACCGGCGTGCAGGTTCGCGAAACCGTCCCCGACTGGGTCCTGCAAATGGCCGACGAAACAGTGATGATCGATTTGACGCCCGAAGCTCTGCAGAACCGCATGAGGCGTGGCGACGTTTACGGCGGCGAGAAAGTGGAGCAGGCGCTGAAGAATTTTTTCCGCCGCGGCAACTTGATTGCCTTACGTGAACTCGCTCTCCGGCAGGTAGCTGAACAAGTGGATCGCAGCTTGGAGTCCTACATGGTGGAAAAAGACATCCGCGAAAGCTGGGCCGTGCGCGAGCGAATCGCGGTTTGCATCAGCGGAAGTCCAAAGGCCCAGTATTTGGTCGCCAGAGCGGCCCGGATGGCGCGCCGCATGGACGCCGAGCTATACGCCGTGCACGTCGATGATCGTCCAACCGGCGAGCAAGAGGAAAAAGCCCTGGTTGCAAATTTACAGTTTGCGGAAAGTTTGGGAGCAAAACCAGTTCGCTTAAAGGGCGAAAATATTGCTGACGTTACCGCACAATTTGCACGCGACAAACACGTGACACAAGTTATTTTTGGCAGATCGGCGGTGGAAGGTTGGCGAAAATTGCTTTATATGAATGCGATTAACCGTTTTCTTCGCGATGCGCCCGCCGTGGACGTCCACATTGTGACGCAAGAGCCGGATTAGCAGCACGCGGTTGTCATTCGTCTTCGGCAGGAACGTCAAATTTTACCAGGTCGGACTGGAAACCCTTCGTCTTAACCGCGCCATACGCAATCCCGATTACCATCCATACACATCCTGCGATTTTTGCGGCCGGACTTAGGTTTAGCCAGATGAAGAAGCAAATCAAGAATCCAAGAACTGGATACACGAGATTGGTCCAGCGTTTTTCCTCCGCACGCAAGTAGTAGCGGGCGAACGCCGCACCGTTCACTCCCATGAAAGCTATTAACGCGCCGAAATTAAGCAACTCTGCCCCACGCTCGTAGCTGATCAGAAAAGCGCCCGTCAGGGCAAGCGCGCCGACGAACAGCACGTTGTTTCGCGGAATGTGATTCTTGGGATCAATCGCGCCAAAAAACTTCTTTGGTATGCCATTGCTGCGTCCCATTCCATAAAGCAAACGCGCGGCTCCCAGCTGCGAGCCCATCCCGGAACCGATATTCGCAATTAACACTGTGAAATTGAGCAGATGGAATAAGAAGAAGCCTCCGGCTCGCAAAGCCACCAAAGGAAACGCAGATTCCACTTTGTCAGGCGGGAACGGATTCGAGCCCCATACGAGCTGCGCCGCATACACCTCGAGTGATGCCAATATTCCGGTGATTACGCAGACCAGAACGGTAGCTAGCATGATATTTCTCCGCGGGTTCTCCACCTCTTCTGAAAGCGTGGAAATCGCGTCGAACCCGATGTAAGTGAGCACGGCAATCGAAGTCCCGCGAAAAACGCCGCTAAAACTAAACGTCTGCGGATTATAGAAAGGCTGCCAGAAAAACCCGCTGCCATATTCGTGCAGGGCCCAAACGAAACGTATTACGAACCCAAAAAATATCACTACAACGATGGACATCCCGGCTGCCAGCACATCATTAATCCGGGCAGAAGTTTTCACAGCGCGCAGGTTCAGAACTGTAAAAGCTGTCGCATATCCGATGGCAAACACCCAGTAAGGCACGCCAGGAAAGATATTTTGAGTCAGCTTGCTGCAAATCACCGTGCAGATCAGCGGGTTCAGAATATAGTCCATCAACATGGCCCAGCCGGTCACATAACCAAGCGCGGGATGAATCTCCTGGCCGACATAGGTGTAGGCCGAACCGGCGCTCGGATAGGCCCGCGCCATTTTGCCGTAGCTAACGGCGGTAAAAAGCATGGCCACCATGGCGATGAGGATGGTGGTAACCACATGCCCGCGCGCCGCATTACTGATCACACCGTAAATGCCCATCGGCGCGATCGGCTGAATGATCACGATGCCGATGATGATCAGGTCCCAAAGGAGAAGCGTGCGTTTGAGCTTGGGCGCGCTGGGCGTGGCCGAACTTATTTCCGTGGTCATTCAGTGGTGACCGATTTTACTAGGTTCCTGGGATGATCCACATCGCAGCCATTCAAGGTGGCGAAGTGGTAAGCGAAAAGCTGCAGCGGCACGACTTCAACGATTGGCAGAAGCAGTTCTGGCCCGGAGCGAACATGAATCACACGATCCGCAAGAGTCGTAATGGTGCGGTCGCCTTCGGACGCAATCGCAATCACCTTTCCGCCTCGGCTCTTGATGTATTCAAGTACCGCAAGAGTCTTTTCGTATCGCAGCACCGAATCCGGATCGGTTGAGTCGCGCGTGGCAAGAACTACCACAGGAAGTTTTTCGTCCACCAGAGCATTGGGGCCATGGCGGAGTTCGCCGGTAGGAAGGCCCTCGGCCTGCACGTAGGAAATTTCCTTCAGCTTCAGCGCGCCTTCGCGGGCAATCGCATAATGAACACCGCGGCCAAGAAACAAGAATGCCTTGGCATGTTGATAATCGCGCGCGCAGCCAGCCGCTTGGGCATCCCAGGACGGCAGAGCCTTTTCAATTTCGCCGGGAAGTAATCCCAAATACTCCAAATGAGCGCGCACGACGCCCGAAGTGATACGTCCGCGCTTGCGAGCCAGAAACAACGCCAACAGATAAAGAATGGTCAACTGGGAGGTAAAGCTCTTGGTCGCCGGCACCGCTCTTTCCAAACCCGCGAAGGTATGCAGCGTCGCGCCAGCTTCGCGTGCGATGGTGGAATCGGCCACATTAGAGATTGCTACCGTTTTCGCGCCGCGACTAAGAGCCTGGCGCTGCGCTGCGATCGTGTCAGCCGTTTCGCCCGACTGCGTGATAAGCACCACAATCGGTTCTGTGTCAGCATGCGTCGAGCGGTAGCAGTACTCGCTGGAATATTCCACGTCCACCGCGATTCCTGCCAGATCTTCCATCATGATCTCGCCTGCGAGGCCTGCATGGCGGCTTGAGCCGCTGGCGGCGATAATGATTTTTTTGAAAGCGAAAATTGCGCTGTCGATGGGCTGTAGCGCATTAGGAAAAATGGAATCTCCCTGCACGTTGCGGCGAATGCATTCGCGAATCGCGCGCGGCTGCTCGTAGATTTCGCTGAGCATCGAATTCGGAAAGCTATGTGGTGTTGAAGAAGCAGACTTAGAGTGTTCGCCGGGCATCAGCGCCCGCCACCTGAAACCTGAGCAGAGGACGCAGCGTTTCCTGGTAGCGGAATGGTGATGGTCTCGATATTCCAACCCGCAACAGTCATCTCAAGCGGCTCGGAAATATCTGTCGTGCGAAGGTACTTGGCACTGATTTCGCGGGATTCTCCCGGCATCAGCTCGATATAGTTGTCGTCCCAGAACACCGGAAGAATCTCGGCGTCTTGACCTTTTCTCCGAACTCCAAATCGCACCTGGAAGGCCAGGTGATCGCTGGGATTTTTCAGCGTTAGGTGAACCTCCGGTCCGTCCGCAGTTGAGACAGATGTTCCGGTGGCTTCGAGTTTCGCTTTGGGCAAGTTCTGAAGGGCGGTCAAATCTTCGTAGGACGATACCGGCGTGTATTTGTAATCGGTCTTGCCCCATTCGTAAACGTTCTTCTTCGGCGAAAGCCAATAAAAGTTCGTGCTTACGGTTTTTCCGTCATTCGATTGCAGCGCAAGCTTGATGAAATAAATTGGAGATGAAGAACTAAAAGCCTCGGCAGGAAGCGTTAAGACTTTGACGACACCGTCAGCATCTACATCCGCCTTAGCTTCACGCGAAAATGTTTCGTGCAATGAATTGTCATAGACGTGCGCGATAACAGTTAGGCCTGAGAACTTTTCATATTGGCTATTCACCACTGCGACGCTGTTGTCGTCATACGAATACAGAACGTGCAAAGGCTCACAAGCTTTCTTCGTGCCGAAATATCCGCCGGCCGGCTGCTGATAATAGTCGTAAAGATGCCAGATGGTCGAAGGCCATGCATTATTCAGCATCCATTGAATGATTCCTGTAGAGGTGTATTTGTTGCGGGAATAGGCCTCGAACATGGCTCGTTCGCCGTCGTAAGCCATGGCTTGCGCTTTCGTTTCGTAATCGTCGAGCCCGGACGGTGCGCCATAGATCGATTTCATCGCACCTTCGAAGTGATTCAAATTCTTGAAGCCTTCCGACCCCGCGTGATAGTCCCAGAAAGAGTCCTGAGGCCACATGTGTTCCGGCGGAATAAATTTGCGAAGGCAACTGACCAGTGGTATCGCTGGTCCCGGCCCGGTTTCTGTGTTGAAGCCGAACGCGCCGCCATACTTGCTGGTGTCAGTTAGCCAATAGTCCGGAGGAACGTAATCGTATGGTCCGGTCATTTTCACGCCCGATTTTCCGGTAACTGAGGTCGGCTGCTGCGAGGCCGAAGAGATATATGGATTGGGCCAGTCCGTTTCCTTCAACACGTTTATATAGGCAGTCTCTACGTCCGCTGGCGGCGGACCGTCGCTGCCGTTCAACCACACCAGCAAGCTCGGATGGCTTCGCATGCGAAAAATCTGCGAGCGCAATGACGCGGTCGCAATTTCCAGATCGCCCGGCTGCCAATGTTTCCACTGCTCCCAATGATCGCAGCAGCACCAACCGGCCATAATCAGCACGCCGCGCTCATCCGCGAGATCGTAGAAGTCATCCGTCTCCATTTTTCCTTCCAGACGGATTGCATTGAGGTTCATGTCACGAACGTAACTAAAATCGGTCTCCAACCGGGCATGATCCGAGCGCAACAACATGTCCGGCGACCACCCGCCACCTCGTATGAGTATCTTCTTCCCGTTTACGTAGAATTGCCGCGCGCCTTGTGCATTCAGTTCCGAAGTGATTTCGCGAATACCGAATCTGACGCTTTGTTGGTCCGATAAATCCTCTCCTACAGTAAAACGAAAGGTGAGCTCATGAAGATTCTGCGCGCCCATTTGATAAGGCCACCACACTTTGGGATCTTTAATGCGCAGCTGCGAAAATTGATCTGGAGCAAAGCGCACGGTCCGAGTTTCCCCCGCTTTCAGAGTGATTGTTTGCCCAAATTTCACATCTCCGATTTGCCCGTCGAGACGGCCCGAGACGGCCGCATCACTCGCGTTCTTGAGCTCAGCCTCCACCGTGAGGTCAGCCTCGTTGAGCGACGCATCCGCAAAATGCGTGGCCACCATCAGATGCCGAATCGCAACCGCGCCGCTGCCTTCCACATAAACGCTGCGCCATAGGCCCATATCCTTGTCTGGAGGCGCCGGATTCCAGTCCACCCAATTTATTCCCAGATCTTTTTCAGTTTGCGCAATCGTTTCGACAGCAAGAGCGTTGGGCCCGCTACTGGAGAGGAAGGTCGTGATGTCAAATTCGTATGTGCGATAAGCTCCGGCAATGTCCTTCCCGCCCGCTACCAGGCGCCCATTGAGCCAGATGTTCGCGTGGTTGTTAATCCCGCCAAAATGCAGCCAAACGTGCCGCCCTTGGTAATCCATAGGAAGCGTGAATTCTGTGCGATACCACCAGGAACAGTGGAACGGGCTATCTTTCGGCATACTCAGCAATGAAAAATTCTTGCCGATCGGATAAGTCGTTCCAGGGATGTCCCGTAAGTTCTTGCCGTAGTAAGGATCGGGATAAGTTTTATCGGCCACCAGCGCTGCTACCACGGTGGTTGGCACAGTGGCGGAATGCCAGCCGTTCGTTTTGTAACCCGCGGTTGAAATCTGTTCACCTTGGGCAAGAAAAAGACACGAAGATTGCAACTTCCAGCCTTCCTGCAGAAATATTTTGCCGGACGGCACAGGCGTGTCGTCGGATGCCCTAGCCGGCATGATCGCCGCGCCGACGCAAAAGAAGACTGAGCAGATAAAGAGAAAAACGAGGCGAGTATTCGGCAGTCGTTTGGAAAACATGGCCCACTCTCCGAAACTTTTGTATTCGAGTAAGGACAGCAAATCCCCGAAGACGGTGGCTCTGCAGGTTCTGTTGATTTATTAAATTTTATTAAACTGACGTATTATTCCCAGCTTTCACATGCTGTCAAGCGAAACCTTCTTCTCTCTGCTTCAATCCGCTCCCGACCACGGAACCGAACGCGTCGATTCGCGCACCACAAGCTCAGGTGGCAGTTTTCGATGCACCACTTCGAATTCCCTCTCTTCGATTGCAGAGTTGATGGCCTCCAGCACAATCCCCACTGCGGCAGACCCCAAAGCTTCCATCGGCTGGCGCACGGTCGTAAGTGACGGCACAGAAAGCCCCGCAAGAATCACATCGTCAAAACCAATTACCGAGCAATCTTCAGGCACCTTTAGTCCGGCGCGAGCCAATCCGCGAATTGCTCCGAAAGCAGTCATATCGTCGAAAGCCATCACCGCGGTAAAGCGCCTCTTGTGCTTCAGAAATTCTTCGGTAATTTTGAATCCGCCCTCGAACCCCGAATTAGGATCGAGTGAATCCGGCAAGTCCACCACCAGAGTGGGATCGATTTCAAGCCCCACCGATCGCGCGAACGAACGCACGCCGCGCCAACGGGGAGCGCTATCCGCCAGCATTTTCGGCCCGCGAATAAATGCAATCTTTCGGTGCCCGAGCGAGTAAAGATGCTCGATCGCCAAATGCGCCCCGGCTTCGTTGTCCACCATCACCGAGCTGATGGAACCGCTGCTAAGCTCTCGCGCAATCATCACCGCGGGAATATTGCGTTTTTCCAAATCTGCCAGAAGATCAATATCGACAAAAAGCCAGTTGGCCACGAAGACCAAAGCCTCGACTTGGCGCGCGAGAAGCACTTCCAGGTAACGTTCGAATCGGCCTCGCTGATTATGCACATCCGTCAGAATCGGCAAATAAGACGCTTGGTAGAGCGAGTTCTCGATTCCACGTAGGATCAGCGTGCAAAAAGGGTCGGTAATGTCGAACACCATCACGCCGACGGTGCGATTTCGCTTGGCGCTTAGAAATCGCGATACATCTTTCGGACGATAACCCAACTTTTTCGCGGCTCGCTCAATGCGATCTTTCGTGGAAGGCGGTATATATCTGGCTAGCGGAGCATTATTTAGAACGATGGAAACCGTAGCCGCGGAAACGCCGCTTTCTTGAGCCACGTCGCGCAGAGTAACCCCCGATTTCGCGGCCTTGCGGTGCTTCAAGCATGTCCTCCCACAGTGAATATTCCAGCGGTCACAAATGTTCGGTCATCTTTACCATAGCCGGCTCAACGAGGCCAGCAGAACGAGTTTAAACTTGATGATTATGTGAGTGCGGGTTCGATTAGAGGAGTCTTTCTGGGACGTCAAAAGGTTGAGGAGTGCTAAACGCGGGGGATTTGGGAAACGTTCCATCCGCCGCCGATCGCCTTGATCAGAAGAACGCTGGCCGTCATCCTGCGCGTCAGAATCGTAACTGCGGTCACTTCATCAGTCAACGCCGCGCTCTGCGCCGTGGTCACCTCCAGATAGTTTGTAACCCCGCCCTTGTAACGAGTAATCGATAACTCAACGGAATGCTTCGCGGCGCCCACGGCAACGTCTTCGGTTTGCGCCTCGCTCTCCAAAATGCGCAATGAGGCGAGGTTATCTTCCACTTCCTGGAACGCCGTGAGCACAGCCTGACGGTAATTATCGATGGATTGATCGTACGCAGCCTTCGCTTGTTCCGATGCACCACGCCGCCTGCCCGCATCGAACAGAGTTTCCAGAGCCGATCCGCCCACGACCCACAACCCGCTCGGACCCTGAAACAAAGTCCCCACGGCAATACTTTCGAATCCTCCTTCACCCGTCAGTGTAATCGTCGGGTAATATGCAGCCCGCGTAATACCGATTTGCGCGTTGGCCGCCTGCATCCTCCGTTCCGCGGAGGAAATATCGGGTCTGCGTTCGAGCAAGTCGGACGGCAAGCCCGCTGGTATCGGCGGCGGCGGAGTCTCTAGAGGTATGGGTGCAATAGCGAAAGTTGATGGAGGCTGGCCGGTGAGAACCGCGATGGCGTGTTCGTAGGCGCCGCGCTGAACTTCCACGTCGATCGATTGTGCTCGCGCGGTCTCCAACTGGGTCTGTGCTTGCGCCACGTCAACGGCCGAGGCTAGTCCGCCTTTAAACCGAGTCTGCGTAAGCTCAAGTGCCTTCTCGTAAGCAACCACCGTAGAGTCCAGAAGTTGTTTCTGCGCGTCCAGTCCGCGTAGCTGGAAATAATCCATAGCGAGTTCGGCATGCAGGCTCAGACCGAAACTTGCAAGATCGGCCGCACTTGCTTGCGCATTGGAACGGCTCTGTTCCACAGTGCGGCGAACGCGGCCCCAGACGTCTGGTTCGTAGGAAGCGTCGAGCGCCGGCACCTGGTAATCGGCGAAAGAGGACTGCGTTATCGTCAGGGGACGGTTCTTGGAAAGGTGGTCTCGCGCGGCCAAGGGATCGGCTGTCACGGTTGGAAAAAGGAATGAACGCGAAATGCGGACCGCGGCGCGCGCTTGCAGAAATTGCGCCTGGGCTGCTTTCAGGCTTTGGTTCGAGACCTCCACTTTCTCTTCCAGGGCGTTCAATTGCGGATCTTGGTAAATCTCCCACCACTTCCCTTTTACCGCCTCTGCGCTAGGCTGCGCGACTTTCCAATCTTTATTCTCTTTGTAATCTGTAGGGACGTCAGCCTTCGGTCGAACATAGTTTGGCCCTACCGTGCATCCGCCGAGGCATAGCGCAACGAACGAAAACGCAACAGTCCGGCGGCTCGGCGAGACCCTGGCCTTTGTCCTGATTGCGCGCACTGGATTGTTCTTACTTGCCTGCATAACTGATGCGCCAGATTGAATTCGAGCCATCATCGGTGACCATGAGCGATCCATCTTTCGCCACCGCAACTCCCACCGGTCTTCCCCAAACCTTTCCGTCCGAAGTCACAAACCCCGTGACGAAATCTTCATACTCTCCAGTCGCTTTACCATCTTTCACCGGCACGAAAATCACTTCGTAGCCCGTGCGCACCGAACGATTCCAAGAGCCATGCTCGGCTGCGAAAATACCTCCACGGTATTTCTCCGGAAATCGCTCCGCCTCATAGAAGGTTAGCTCCAGCGAAGCGTTATGCGGCTCCAGCAAGACGTCCGGAACAATCACTTTATCTTTGAGCTCAGGATGCTTGCCTTTCAGCCGCGGATCTTGGTTGCCGCCCGTGTAGTACCAGGGCCAGCCGTAAAAGCCGCCCTCTTGAACGTGCGTGATGTAATCCGGGGGAAGATTGTCGCCAATATCGTCGCGCTCATTTACGGAAGTCCATAAGACGCCAGTCGCGGGATCAAATGCTATGCCCACTGGATTGCGAATTCCTGACGCGTTCACACGCAAATCCGAGCCGTCCGGATTAGCCTCCAGAATGTTCGCGCGGTGATATTCGGATTTGTCCTCATCCGTGTCGGCAATATTGCTACGTGAGCCGACCGCGACGTACATTTTCTTTCCATCCGCTGAAAATGCCAGGTCCCGCGTCCAATGCCCACCACCACCCAGATGCTCGTTGCCGCTGGGAATGTTCGCGATCACGGTTTCTGGACTGCTGCGTGCCTTTAGATCCCCATTTTGGTATGCAAACCGCACAACAGAGCTCGTATTACCAAAGTACACATATTTCGGGTCGGGCCCCGGAGGATAAAAGGCAATTCCAAACGGCCTTGTAAGTCCAGTCGCAAAGGTTTCGGTCGTCTGCGGTTTCCCGTCGGAAGTGATGCCCCGGAATACGAGTATTCGTCCTGGTCCGCTTTCAGCCACAAACAAATCGCCATTTGGCGCGCTTCGAATCAATCTGGGATTTTTAAGGTTTTGCGCATAGAGCTGCACTTTGAATCCGTCCGGAGCTTGCGGCCAGGCGGCGGACGGCCGCGAAACTACGTGCGCGCTGTTATCCACAGCGGGCGTCGCGTAAGGTTCAGGCAGGTCGGACGCGGAAATGTGGTGAACATTTCCCGGCTTTTCCATGCGGTAATCGGTGAACGGTCCATTTTGACCGGAAGTTTGCGTCAACGCCCGAAGTTCTCGCGCCGCCGACACTGTCCGATAGGCCACCCCACACAGTAATGCTACAAACAATATTGCCAGGATTCCCAGGAAAGAACGCCTCATGCCACTCCTCACTTATCGGAATTATTACGAAACTCGAAATTGTCTCGTGCCGAACTTCTGGGATATGGGCTCCTCGATTCTTAGGTCCGACCGGCTACCGCCCCGCTTTCGGTTGGGGATTCGAAGGCGGTACGCTCGGCTGCTGCGGGTTCTGTTCGGCAATTTGAACTTGCTCGCCCTCCACCAGCGAATCCGGCGGATTGACCATCACGTTTTCATTTCCCGTGAGTCCCGAAACAACTTCCACTTCACTGCCGAAATCGCGTCCCAAAACAATCCGGACGAGCGAAGCTCTGCCATCCGCAACAGTCGCGACTTGCAACCCCTGCGAACGGAAAATCAGTGTGTTCACCGGAAGAATAAACGTAGGAATTCCCTCGGGCAGCTTCAGGTGGACTCCCGCATAAGCGCCTGGGAACAGCTCGCCTGTCGTGTTATTTACGTCCACCTCTACCAGCAGAGTGCGTGACGCCGGGTCGATGGCTTTGGCCGTGCGTACCAGCTGGCCTTTAAACCGGCGGCCGGGAAATTCCGCGAGAGTCAGGTCAGCAGTGAGGCCGGGCTTGGCGGCTTGCGAGTATTGTTGCGGTACATTGATGTACACCCGCAGCACCCGTGTCGATTGAATGTGAAACATCTCCTTCGCGGCCCCGCCACTGCCCGAATCAATCAATTGCCCAATGTCCGTGTTGCGCGCGGTGATGATGCCGTCAAACGGCGCATATATCCTATTGAAAGCCAGCGTTTCCTCGAGCCGCTTTACGTTGGATTCCGAGGCTGCTACCGTGGCTTTCTTCGCCTCGAAATCGCCGTGCGCGTTGTCCACATCCTGCTTGGACACGGCGTCGGTATTCTTCAGGCCGTTGTAGCGATCTTCGGTAATCTTCGAAAGGTTCAGGTTCGCCTGGGCCGTACTCAAATCGGATCGCGCGACCTGAAGTTGCTGCTCAACTTCAGGCGTATCGATGTCGGCCAGCAATTGGCCCGCAGTGACGTGCGTACCGATATCCACATACCACTTCTTCAGGTAGCCATTCGTTCGCGCATAAATAGGCGCATCTTCGAAAGCTTGGATGTTGCCCGGAAGAATTATTTCCTGTTCCGGATCGCCACGCCTCGGGTGGATTACCATCACACTCGGAATAGCCAAATTCGTTGTTTCGGTTCTAAGCGCGGCTTTGGCCTTCAAACGTGGAACAACCCCTATCACAACAACTCCGGCCACGATGATGATCACGAGTATGGCGACCAATATGCCATGCCCCGAGCGCGGCGGCGTCCCATGCCCACCGCGAAGTTCGCCTTCCGCGGCAACTTGATCTCCCTGCCTGCCTCCGACTTGCGGGCTTTGTTTCACTAGCTCGTCAGTCATCAAACTTCATCCTTTTGCTTTTCCCTATTGGACGATTTGCTTTCAACGATCGATTCATTCCGTTCCCTATGTGTTACGCTCCCGCCATCCATGCACAATGCTAAAAACAACCGGCACAAAGAACAGAGTGGCAACCGTGGCGAACGAGAGTCCGCCGATAACTGCGCGTCCTAAAGGCGCGTTTTGTTCTCCCCCTTCTCCCAGCCCTAAAGACATTGGCAGCATTCCGATAATCATCGCCAACGCCGTCATAATTACGGGCCGGAAGCGGGTAGCTCCAGACTCGAGAGCAGCTTCGGCGGGAGTTTTACCTTCATCCAGCCTCTCTCGCGAAAAGCTCACTACCAGAATGCTGTTCGCCGTAGCCACACCCATGCACATGATTGCGCCCGTAAGAGCCGGTACGCTAACCGTCGTCCTGGTGATGAATAGAAACCACACTATTCCCGCTAAGGCGGCCGGAAGCGCCATCAAAATGATGAAGGGATCCAGCCAGGATTGGAAATTCACCACGATGAGAAGATAAACAAGAACAATTGAAAACGCGAGGCCCCACAAGAGTCCGGAGAACGATGATTGCATGGTGGCGATCTGTCCGCGGACAATAAGCTGTGAGCCTCTGGGCAGATTCTTTTTGCTTCGCTCGATGATCGGAGCGATTTCACGAGCCACTCCGCCTAGGTCGCGGCCTTGCACCGCTCCATAAATATCAATAACCGGCTGAACGTTGTAATGCGAAACAACACCCATCTCCGCTCCCCTGGTGACCGAGGCGAGGCTGGCGAAAATTGCCGGTGGCGCGTTGGGATTTGTTCCGGTCACCGGAATGTTTTCCAGATCTTGAAGAGTGTCGATGCGGTATTGGGGCATCTGTGCGGCAACGTTGTAAGTCACTCCCGTTTTTGGATCGAGCCAGAAACTGGGAGTGGTTTGAAAGCTTCCACTAAGCGAAATCAGCAGATTATTGGCAACGTCCCGCTGGGTATAACCAATTTCCTGTGCTTTGGTGCGGTCCACGTCAAAATGCAGCTTAGGCTGATCAAATGGCTGTTGGATTCGCAGGTCGGTCGTCCCGGGAACGAATTTCAGTCGGTTCATCAAGTTGTCGGCAAATTCGCGATCCCCAACCAGATCTCTCCCCACGATCTGAATATCGATGGGGGCCGGAAGACCGAAGTTCAGAATCTGG
Organism: Candidatus Acidiferrales bacterium; assembly: GCA_049693615.1. GTDB lineage: Bacteria > Acidobacteriota > Terriglobia > Acidiferrales > UBA7541 > Palsa-295. Next base: position 91,292 of record JBAVQB010000038.1, read on the forward strand.
CTCACGATGTCGGCGGGAAGAAAATAAAACGTGACTCCCGGAAAATCGTGATTGAGCCGTTCGCGAAGAGAGTGAACGTATCCTTCCGTAGGACGATGGTCCTTCGATAGCTCCACCAGGATGTCGGCATCCCCAGGCCCGATCGGCGCGGAATTGCTGTAAGAAAGGTTAAAGCCGCTATAAGGCACGCCTATGTTGTCGATGATGGCCGTCAATTCGGACTTGGGAATCAATCGCCGCATGTCATCGTCCACGCGTTCGCATAATGCTGCCGTTTCCTCAATTCGCGTGCCGGTCGGCGCCCGAAGATGGAGTTTGAATTCGCCGCTGTCCACTGCGGGAAAGAAGTCCTGCCCGACCATCGGCAAAAGCACGAAAGACAGCACGCAGGCGGAAAAGAAACAGATCACAAATAAGCGGCTGTGATGAATGCAAGTTTCCAACAGACGGTGGTATTTCCCGCGAAGCTTCTCAAATCCCTGCTCAAACCTTTGCTGCACTCGCACAAAAGGGTTGCCGGATTTCGCGCCTCCTTCGTGTCCCTCTTCAATCTGGGCCACCAGCAGATACTTGGCCATCGTCGGCACCAGCGTCCGCGACAACAGATAAGACGCGAGCATCGCGAAGCACACCGCCTCGGCAAGCGGGATAAACAAATAACGCGCTACTCCCGATAGGAAGAACATCGGCACGAACACGATACAGATAGAAAGCGTGGAAACGAATGCGGGCACTGCAATCTGCTGGGCCCCATCCAAAATGGCTTGAACGATTTCTTTTCCCTGATCGATGTTGCGGTTGATGTTTTCGATCTCCACCGTCGCGTCGTCCACTAAGATTCCCACGGCCAGCGCCAAGCCTCCGAGCGTCATGATGTTGATCGTCTCGCCCAGCGCGCTTAGCACGATGATCGAAGTAAGGATCGAAAGTGGAATCGACACAGCGATAATTAGAGTGCTGCGCCAGCTTCCCAGGAACACCAAAATCATGAGGCCGGTCAAACAGGCCGCGATAATAGCCTCGCGAACGACCCCTTTAATCGACGCCAGCACAAAAATTGACTGGTCCGAGAGAGGTTTGACTTGCAGTTGCGGCGGAAGGCCAGCCAAGATTTGCGGCAACAGAGCTTTAATCCCGGAAATGATGTCGAGCGTGGATGCGTCCCCGTTCTTTTGAATGGACATCAGCGACGCGCGCTTTCCATCTACGTTCACGATGTTCGTTTGCGGCGGAAAACCGTCGCGCACGTGGGCCACGTCGTGAATATAAATCGTGGTACTCCCCAAGGTCTTTATCGGCAGATCGTTTAATTCCTGTACCGTCGTCGGAGCGCCGTTCATGTCCACTTGGTACTCGAAGGGTCCAATTTTCGTAGTGCCGGCTGGGAGAATCAGGTTCTGCAAAGCAATGGCGTTCACTACATCAAGAGGAGAAAGCCCCTTTGACTGTAAAGCAGCGGTATCCAGATCGACTTGAACCTGCCGTTGCTTGCCTCCATAAGGGTATGGAATCGCCACACCTGGAATCGTCACCAGGCTCGTGCGAAGAAAGTTCAAACCTATGTCGCCCAACTGCTGTTCCGAGAGGCCCTGGCCCGCGAGAGCCAATTGGAGGATAGGCACAGTGGAAGCGTTATAAGTAATGATGAAAGGCGGAGTAGTCCCCGGAGGGAGCGTTCGGACAATAGGCTGCGAAATCGCCGTGACCTGCGCGACGGCGTTGGCCACTTGCACGCCCTGATGGAAAAATATCTTAACCACGGCGATACCACTCAACGATTGCGATTCAATATGTTCAATATCGTTGACCGTGGTAGTAAGCGATCTCTCGTAATTAAAGATAATTCGATTGGACATATCTTCGGGAGATAGCCCGGTGTAGGTCCATATAACGCTGACGACCGGGATATCAATATTCGGGAAAATATCGGTGGGGGTGCGCAGGATGGCCACCGGTCCCAGAATGAGCAGTAAAATCGACATCACCACGAAGGTGTAAGGCCTGCGTAATGCTAATCGAACTATCCACATTCAGGGAACCCTCGAATTATTAGGAAAGCCGCTAAATACTCGCCCCGCAAGTTTAGCAATAACGGCGGCGCATAATTATGGTAAGCGATTTAGAAAATGAATTTAAACCCGGCCAAGTTGGAACTCTTTCGCCTCGCACGGGTCAACTCCAGACAGGCCAGCCTTCGCTCAAATCTCGCGGACAAACACCACCCCTGGAGCGAGGATTATCTTCCGTCACAACACGCCATTTTTAGCCGCGCAACTTTTTCCCCCGGCAGGGTTTAACAATATGCCTTCTGGAAGATTCGGCCTAGCGTCGCCAGACCCGTTCGCTCATCCAATTAGACGCGCCCAAGGGGTGAAAAGGTCCATGCCTACAATCGTGATTGTACTGATGTTCTTGGTCGCTTTCTTGCTCGCCGTCATAGCAATGATTCTTATGCCTATTCTAGGTGTCGGCTGCGCACTGTGGAACAACCGATTATTTGATGCCGATCTTGTTTCCGGTTTCCAGTGTGCCAAATTGGATAGGAGCCCCGAAATTAACGATTCGCGTCGTCCATTCGACTAAGAACTAAACAGGCTTCTGACTTTAGCTCTTGTCAATACCCAGTGAGTAGCAAGAAATCGAAACTGAAGTACCATTTTAAGGAAAAGAATTCCTGGATTTCCAGTTCGAACCCGTCAACCTTCAGACACTAGATGGTCTCCAATGCCCAAATTGCCGCGTTTAGCTCATTTTAGAACGAAAATCGGCTCCGTTTCAGGCGAAATCGATGGTGGCGACAGTGGCAAAAAAAATGCATAATCATTGGCGACGCAGGTGCCCGGCAATTCCATTCTGTCGTCAATTTGGGGGAGATGGAGCAGTTTCGGACATTCGGGAAGAATCTACTCGGAAAGATTGGCCTCTGCCGCCTCGGAGCGCTTGCAGCCCTAGCCCTGGGAGCCTTATTAGCCTGGGGCGCGCTTTCTACCGGCAGCCAAGTTCAGATCGCTCCCTCTTACGTTTCGTCCTTTCGATCCTCGTTTAGCCAGGACCTGCCAGCCATATCCATCGATGAAAATGATTCTCGGCGCAAGGTCTATCCCTATTCCGTGATACCTGGCGGAGTCGAAAGCGCAGCAGATCTTAAGAATTCACTCACGCGTGATCCCGTCGTTGCGAAGCATTACGAAGATTTTCAAGTGGAAAGAACTCATGTAGTCCGGTTGAACCAGGACCGTTTGCTCTACGTGTCGTATCGCCTCGGCGATCGAGTTTTCTGGACGAAAAAACCCCTGTTGCTGCCCAAGGGTGAAGCCGTTATCACTGACGGCGAACACCTGGCGAGAACTCGTTGCGGAAACCGTCTATCCGAAGCTCCAGCCGGCCCCGTCCTCGCGGCAGGCCCTGAATTTGAGGCCGGCCCACCTGAAGTAGCAGAAGCATTCCCCGGAGCGCCTGAGATGGTGGGCCCGCCCGCGTTACCTGTGAGCCCTCTAACGGCTAGCGCGCCGCCTACAACGTCTGCCACTCCGCCTGGTTCTCCATTGCCTCCCGGCGGCGGCATTATCGTGCCTCCGGTGGTTCCGGTCCCAGGCGGCGGATCTACCCCTCCACCGGTCCAGGCTCCGGAGCCGCAAATGTGGTTGATGTTGTCTGCAGGCCTAACCAGCGTATGGTTGGGACGAAAAAAGTGGAAGTCTTGAGTTCCGGCATCTAACCGCCATCTAACCTGCGAAACAAACCAGGCTCGTTGAAAGCGTTCCACGACTTCTGGTGCATCCGGCCTACGGCCGCGAAACCAGCGCCGGAACAAGCACATTCGCCCGCAGCGTTCCAAGCCCAGTGACAAAATCGTAGCCAGCCAACGCCTCACATATCGCGCCACACGACCCGTTGTCACCCTGAGTAACTAGGTGAAAGTCGCCGCTCAGATTCGTTTTGGCTAAAGAATAAAGCGCGCTGTCCACGCTACTCAGATTTGCCTTACGCAGTCCAACTCGCGTCGAGTTCGCGATGGCAATCGCTGCAGCCCACTGTGGCGTTGCTGCACTCGTACCGCCAATCTGGAACCACCCGCTGGCCCCGCTGATAGCTACAGAATCGTACACAGCGTAACCGGTGCCGGGATTCGCGTTGTAAGAAACATCCGGGACCCCTCGCGCGCCGCGAGAATCGTCCGGTATTCCGAACTCCGCCTGATAAAGTGGCTGATGTTCGTACGCGCTCAAGCCGCCCCCGCTTCCGCTCCAGGCAGTTTCGCTCAAATAGTTTCCGTTCGGGCTTAGTGTAAGTGAGGTTCCGCCCACACCAATCACGTCAGGTGACGCGGCCGGATAAGTAACCCCGGTGCCGGCGTCTCCTGATGCCGCCAAAAATGTCACACCATTCGTGACGAAGTGGTTGTCCGAGTTGCGTTCGCCGGAAAATTCCCCGGAATCCCAGCTCATGGAAACCACCGTCGCTCCGTTCCGAACCGCGACGTCCACTCCGTTCAGTAGATCGCTCAAATTGTTGGAAGCCGCCTCCACCAAAATAATCGCCGCCTTGGGAGCGATCGCGTGCGCCCATTCCACATCGAGCGCTATTTCCACCGACCAATTTGCATTCCCCGCCGGTTTATGGCCGGTGGCATAAACCTTGCGGAACAAGCCGTTGTTTGTGCTGGCGACTGGAAGCTTGTATTGCTGGCTGAAAACAGCTAAGTCAGATTCGGCGTTCGGATCATCGTACGCATCCACAAGGGCAATGGTCTGGCCCGCACCTTGATTGCTCACCAAATCGAAGCCGTAGGCATGGCGTATCTCTGCGGGCTGAAATGCTGAAATCGGCGGACTTGTTAGGCCCGCGCCAGAAGCTTGATGAATAAAGTAGTGCGGGCGCATAAAGCTGATTGGCGGTTGTCCGTCCTCGCTGCGTTGCAGGGGCAGGTAAAGCGCCTGCTGGGCGCAAAGCGGCTGACAGAAAATCGAACCTAGCGCGACAAACACCAAAGCGCGAACTGAGTTCTGAAGCACCCTTACTTGCATTTCGAATTCCCCCGTTGCATCCCCTGAGGTCTCGGCACATCGGCCGCTCGCTGATTTGCGACTGATGCGAGGGTACTGCGGGGTAGGGCTAGCGCCTATGGGCCGTGGGCTTCATTCGAATAGTACGGAAGTCATTTTGAGGAGAGTGCGCCGGAACGGCGCAGCCGAAGCGCTCATTATTTGCACGGGCAAAAACCTCACTCCATCGGCAAGCCCACGTAGTTTTCAGCCAGCGTTTGCGATGCCGCGCGCGAACTTGTTACGTAATCAAGCTCAGCCAATTGACGCCGCTGGTCGAACGCATTCTCGTTTTCCCAGCGGTGCAGCATCGATGTCATCCACCAGGAAAATCGCTGCACCTTCCACACCCGCCGCAAACAAGTGCTGGAATAAGCATCCAGAAGATCCTGACGGCCCGATGAATAGTATTCCGCCAGCGCTCGAGCAAGTACCCGCACATCCGCGACGGCCAGGTTCAACCCTTTCGCCCCAGTGGGCGGAACGATATGTGCGGCGTCTCCCGCAATGAACAGCTTGCCGTATTGCATCGGCTCTATCACCGAGCTACGCATTCCGGTGACGCCCTTTTGAATGATCCGGCCTTCCCTCAGCGTCCAGCCTTCGGTGGAAGCAAGCCGGGCATGCAGTTCCTGCCAGATTCGATCGTCGGGCCATTCATCCAAATCCTCGTCCGGCTTGCACTGAAAGTAGAGCCTGCTGATTTGCGGCGACCGCATACTAAGCAACGCGAAGCCTCGATCGTGATAGGCATAAATTAGTTCTTCAGACGAAGGAGGCGCCTCAGCCAGAATGCCCAGCCATGCAAATGGATAGATTCGTTCAAAAGACGTGATAACACCGTCCGGAATCGACGGCCTGCAAACTCCGTGCGAACCGTCGCATCCCGCGATGAAATCGCAAGTGAGCTGCTGCGCTTCTCCGTCCTTGCGAAACAGGATGGTAGGTTTCACCGAAGATTTCACCTCGCCGAAATCGCGGATGCTGACGTCTTCCACCTCGAAAAAAAGCTGGCCGCCGGACGCGAGTCTTGCGTTCACCAAATCTTTAATCACTTCATGCTGCGCGTAAATCATGATGCCGCGCCCGCCGGTTAGCTCTCGAAAATCGATGCGGTGCGTGCGTCCCGAAAACCGCAAGTTCACTCCGTAGTGAACCATTCCTTCCCGCATCATGCGTTCGCCCGCTCCAATTTCTTTCAGCAGGTCCACCGTGCCTTGTTCCAACACACCCGCCCGCACGCGCTCCTCGCAATATTGGCGGCTGCGGGTTTCCAGCACCACGCACTCAATCCCCTGCAGATGCAACAGGTGCGAGAGAACCAGTCCCGCTGGTCCCGCTCCGATAATTCCTACCTGTGTGCGCATAATTTCAGCGAGCGTTTCCTCTAAAAACTTGGACGCTCCGAGTTGCGAATGTTACCATGCGGCCTCCACTTGGTCTTCCGGGAGACACGCCTTGCTCGTCAGTCACAAAAAACTGCTGGTGGAATGGGGACACTGCGATCCCGCTGGCATCGTCTTTTTCCCGCAATATCTTGCCTGGTTCGACGACTGCACCACCGCTCTGTTCCTTGACGCGGGAATGCCCATCCAATCTTTGTTTAAAGAATACGGCGTAATCGGCGTCCCGGTTGTGGATGTACGGGCGCGATTCATTCTGCCATCAAAATTCGGTGACGAACTCAAAGCGGAATCAACCGTCACTGAGTTTGGCAAAAGTAGTTTTGTGGTCCGTCACCAAATCACAAAAGCAGGCGCACTGGCGGTAGAAGGATCCACAACAAGAGTCTGGACTGGCTTCGATCCTAACGACCCATCCAAAATGAAGTCGCGGCCTCTTCCCAAGGAAGTGATCGAACGCCTTTCCGCTGGCCATCCCGTTTCAGGCGCCCAACACGAGAAGTAACCCGTCTTCAGTTTTCGGCTAGGAACGTCGATCCACGAATGCCGGCATCTTGCGCGCTTACGGCAGCCGTCGGTCATTAGTTACCCAGCCTGAACGTGAATGTCCAAAGTTCCTCAATTCGTGCGTTCTGCATGCCACTGAGCATGTCGCCCGTGCACCCCGTAAAGTCCCGACATCGTATTTCCTTCAATCTTTCCTCGGAACGTGAGTATGGTGCGAGTATCCGTGCTGAATTCAATGTGGTGTACATTCACCCAGCCTTGAATTTTTCCCGATTGATGTGGCCCCTTAAACCGTCCGGTGAGCAGATTGCCATCTTGTTTGATTTCGACGTACTTTAGAGAACTCCCGCCCTTGTCTATATTGTCCGCGTAAATCGTCCATTTGCCCGACACGTCGTCTGGCGGTTGTTCCACGCCCGGCTCTTGAGCTATGCAAACGTTGATAATGGCAAATAGCGAGAACCCTAATAGCAGGATCATCGGCTTCACACAGCGCTTGTTCATCACATGCTCCGTAGACCAGGCGGCTCCCAAGATTAACTGTTGCATGTCGCAGCGCGGGTCAAAACGATGACTGCGGTATCGAGCTAGATGTAGCCGTCACGTCAATTGCATAGGCTTGGGCTTGGCTGGATCGCTGTAATCGTAAAAACCGCGTCCTGCCTTCCGCCCATTCCATCCGGAAAGTACCATGCGCTTCAATAGCGGTGGCGAGGCAAAGCGCTTTTCCTTGAATTCGTCGAACATAATATTCGCTATGTAATAGGTCGTGTCGTTTCCCACAAAATCGAGCAGCGTTAACGGGCCCATGGGATGGCCGCAGCCCAGTTTCATCGAGTTATCAATGTCTTCTACCGACCCAACCCCTTCTTCCAGCGCGCGCACCGCGTCAAGCAGATAGGGCACCAGCAGACGGTTCACGATAAATCCGGTGCGGTCCGTTGTGCGCACCGGCGTTTTGCCCAAACGAACCGCGAACGCCACCGCTTCTTCATTCACTTTCGGATCTGTCGCGATCGTGCGAATTACTTCTACCAATTTCATGACCGGCACTGGATTAAAAAAATGAAGCCCAAGAAATCGGTCGGCACGCTGAGTGAAAGTCGCCATCTCCGTAATTGAGAGCGAAGACGTATTGCTGGCAAAAATGGTTGGCTTTGGGCAGATTTTATCCAGGGCGTTCCACAGCTCGCGTTTCGCCGGTAGTTGCTCGATAATCGCTTCAATCACGATGTCGCAATCTTTCAAATCTTCCAGGTTCGTGGTCCCGTGTAGGCGCGCTCGAATTTCATCGCGCTGAGCCTGCGGCAACGTGCCCTTGTCCACCAACCGCTGAAGATTCTTATCAATAGATTGCAATCCTTTCTCCACCAGTTGCGGAGAAACCTCTCGCACCGTAACCTGGCATCCCGCATTGGCCGCAACTTGCGCAATACCCGAGCCCATCAGGCCGCATCCGACCACTCCCACTTTCTCGATCGCCATCTATTCCTCCGTATGATTTGTGTATTTGCTGTATATCTCTCTTGGCGCGCACTACCCCACAAATTGAAACGTCCTCGAACTGGAAGTAAAAGGCAAGGAATTCGGAATGTTTGCAATCCTGAATCGTTAAACCTCGGCATCCATCTCCGCAAACACTTCCTGCGCGATGTGAAATGCCGAATTGGCCGCTGGCACACCGCAATAAATAGCCGACTGAAGCAAGACCTCCTGGATTTCCTCGCGAGTCACATTGTTGTTCGCAGCCGCGCGCACGTGCATGCGAAATTCGTCGCCGCGGTTCAGAGCCACCATCATGGCCAGAGTCAACAGACTACGCGTGTGCCGCGGAAGCCCCGGACGCGCCCAAATCTCCCCCCAAGCATAGCGTGTAATCAAATCTTGAAAAGGCTCGTTAAAGGCAGTCGTATTCGCTTGCGCCTTTTCGACGTAATCTTCGCCCAGAACGGCCCGCCGCACCCGCATGCCAGAGGAATATCGCTCGCGCTCGTCCATTATTTCGCCTCCGGCTCATTCAGAAATTTCAGCAACGCTTCCGTGAATTGCGGAGCAGCTTCGATGTTCGACAAATGCGCGGCTTGCAATTCTAGGTAGCTCGCCCCGGGAATCCCTTCGGCGACAAGATGCGCATCCGCTGTCGAGATGACGGGATCCTGGGCTCCGGCAATCACAAGCGTCCGCGCCGTCACCCGCGATAGTTCACGGCTAAAATCCGCGTCCCGTATTGCCGCGCAGCACGCCGCATAGCCTTCGGGCGGCGCTTGCAACAGCATCTGACGCATGGCTTCGATCACCTCGGGAGATTTCTTCACAAAATTTTCACTGAACCAGCGTAACACCACGGTCGTCGCTACCGCCGCCATACCGCGCTCTTTCACGTCTTTGATGCGGCCATTCCAGGTATCCGCGGTTCCAATTTTGGCCGCCGTGTTGCAGAGTACCAGCCCTTTTATTCGGCTTGCTGCATTTAGGCCGAGCCACATCCCAATCATGCCGCCCATCGAAAGCCCGCAAAAATACGCGCTCTCGACCTTCAACGCATCGAGCAAGGTGATAACGTCGCGCCCCAACTGTTCGATCGAATAAGGCCCCGGAGTAACGCTCGACAGCCCGTGGCCCCGCGTATCGTAACGCAGCACGCAAAATTTCTCGCAAAGCACGGTCCCCTGCGGGTCCCACATGGACAAGTTCGTTCCCAGAGAATTGGAAAGAACGATGACCGGCGCTTTTTGCGGCCCGTCAAAACGGTAATTCAATCGAAGATCGCCCGACTCGACGAAAGGCATTTTCGGCACTCTCTTTACCGCATATCTCTATTTCTTTTGTCGCTCCGCCAGCACTTTGTCCACCATTACTTCCGCAGAACCCGTGTAATTTTTTGGTTCCAACAGGCGCTTTATATCGTCCGCGGAAAGATGCTGCCGCACTTCTGCATCTTCCATCAAGACACTCTGAAAGGGCTGAGAATTTTCCGCGGCCCGCTTCGAGGCCTTTTCCAAAATCCTGTGGGCCGGTATGCGCCCGATTTCTTCCGCCAACGCTGCCGCCACCGCTTCCGCCATAATCAACCCATGCGTAATTTCCAGATTCGCGTTCATTTTTGCCGCGTCGATTTCCAGGCCGTTCAACACAGTCGTCAGGTGCGCCAGCGCTCCCGCGGCCAAAGTGCATATTTCCGGCAGTGTTTCCCACTCGGCGTGCCACCCGCCTAAACCGCGCTCGTGCTCCTGCACCATCGAAGTCAACATCACAGATACCAGCGCAGGCACTCGTATTGACGCCGCCAATACCACCGCCGAGCCCACCGGATTCCGCTTGTGAGGCATGGTGGATGACCCGCCTCGTCCCGCCGCGGCCGGCTCTGCTACTTCACCAACTTCAGTCTGACCCATTAACGAAAGATCGCGAGCAATTTTTCCAAGCGAGCCGACCAGCAATCCCATCGTCGTCGCCACTTCTGCAAACCGGTCGCGGTGGCTATGCCACGGCAGATTTGGCAGCGTCAATTTTAGCTCGTCAGCCAGAGCCGCAGCTACTGCCGGCCCTTTATCTCCAAGCGCAGCAAGAGTGCCCACCGCTCCACCAAACTGCAAGACCAACACGCGCTTCCGGATTTCTCGCAGGCGTTCGTGGTGCCGTTCGATAGCGGCCAGCCATCCGCAGGCTTTCAGTCCCAAAGTTACCGGCGGACCCTGTTGCAGCCATGTGCGGCCGGCAACTAAGGTGGATTTGTGCGTCTCGCAGATTCGTGCGAGGGCGTCGCACAATTTTGCGAGCGCTTGTTCCGTCAAATCCAACGCGTCGCGCAGCTGCAGCACCGTCCCGGTATCAATGGCGTCTTGGCTCGTCGCGCCCCAGTGAACTAACCCTCCCGCTTTCTCGTCCGCCTTGGTGACTAACGCTGTTAGCTGCTTAACCAGAGGAATCGCCAGGTTGCCCGAAAGAGCGGCCTCCTGCGCTATCGTTTCCATCGAAAACAATTTTGCATCGCACTTGGATTGGATCTTGGCCGCCGCAGCCTGAGAAACAATGCCTGCGCGTGCCAGCGCGCGCCCCAGAGCCGCTTCAAAATCCAACATAGCTTGAATTCGGCGTTCATCCGAAAAGATCGCGCGCATCTCTTCAGTGGTGAAGAGATGTCCTAGAAGGTAGGTTGGAAGTTGCGTGCTCAAAGCTTCGATATCCTTGATGCCGCGTCACGCAGGATAACGGTTATCCGCAGAAGAATACAGCGTTGCCTTCACCTTGTAAGGCTTAAAAGCGTTTTGTAACGCTTTCCCGGCTACGCATCCATCAAAAATTTTGCCGTCTAGCCTTTGGCACTACTCTGAAATCGCGCAACTTCCGTAACAGCGCGATAGGCCTGGTCGATGGCCGCGTTGGTATAAGCGAATGCCTCCGCATCCGAATTCGCTATGGAGATCCGGCCAAACGCTTGTCGCCCTACCACACACGGCTGCTGATCCTCCGGCCAATCCGGATCGTAGAGCGAATTATATTCGTACGCGTAGCCGTGCGGCCAACGGTTCACCGTGATTGCTTGAATATCATTTGCGGGATCGAAGCCGCCGGCCGAAAGAATTCGTCCAAGCTGATCGCGTATGTTGCGCTCGTACGTCTCAAAGCGCGTGCGGAAAAGTTCTTGGCGTCCTGCAATTTGTTGTTCGCGAGCGGACAGCCCCGGTTTGCAGGGAACCTTCTCCAAGTGCAGCACGCAAGCATCCTCGGGCTTGTTCGGGTAGCGGTACTCACCCATGCTTACCGGGAAATCGAGCGTGACCGATTCGAAATAGCTCCCCGGACATCGCGCGTAACTGATCCCGAGCTTCTTGAACGGCTCCCAATTTCGTATCAACACATTGGTGTAAACCAGAGGCACCTTCACTCCGTACGCGAGCGCCTCCTTTTGATTTTGCGGCAGTTCCGGGCACATGTAAGGAATCACCGTGTTCCAACACGCCAGAATGCACGCCGCGCCGCGAACCGAACGTGCTTCCCCGCCGCGCACGTATTTAACTTCCACTTCCTTGGCGCTCGCCGGCTCACCAACGTTCCGCACGGAAACCGCCGTGCTGTTAAGCCGCAAACGAATGGAAGAAGAAGGATCATCAAGCGCCGCGTAATTCATCTTCGCCGTGACGATATCCTCCATCGTATGACCCGGCGCAGACCCCGGAATCAGAGACCGCACCAAAAGCCTGGCGATGGACGCGTTCCCGTCCGGAAAATGAAAAATGTATGGTTCGTCATCGCTCTGCTTTGTTATTTCCACACCCAGTCCTGGTCCTGGCGGCCCGGATAAATCCATGCCCGCAAACCCGGGATATCCCAAACCCGCCAAATCGCCAGCCGGAACCGCATCAACGCCCACGCCATAAAGCCCGTATGTTTCCGTCTGCATGAACGGAATCGCATCCGGATGAACCTTCACGTATTTCAGCAAATAATCTTTGTAACTCGTCCTCGCCAGCAAGACTTTCTTGTCCCACGATTTCAGCTCCGGCAGGTAATCCACTTTCTCGGTGTAAAGCCTCGCCAAGTCCTTCTGCGCGTCTTGCGAAAGCGGCGTCTTCGCCAGGAATTCAGCCCAGGAAGGCTGCCCAATACCCGGCACTAGCTTGTCGGCGCCAAATGTTTCTTTGTCGAAGAAAACAGCGCGGGAAAGCCCGTTCGAGCGCTCGAAGTTTTGGTCGTAATATTTGTAGAATTTCTTGACGTCCACATCCAGCTCTCGCAGCAATTCCTTCGCTTGCTTGCTATAAAGACCCGGCCCGGCAATCGACTGCGTCCCTCCGTAGCCAAGTATCGTTCGATTGCCCACGTGATATTCGTTTCGCCGCGCATGACCGCCAAAGTCGTCATGATTCTCGAGAATCAAAACGCGCGCTTTAGGCCCGGCGATTTTTCGAAAGAAATAAGCTGCTGAAAGGCCGCTGATTCCTCCGCCAACCACGATCAAATCGTAGGTATCAGAATCTGCCGTCGCACTTCCCCATTGTTGACCGTCGCGAAGCGCGTGCCCCGCTTCCATCACCGCATTCGTGCTTCCGCGGATGCCGGTCAAAGTCGGTGGATAATAATTAGGATCTTTTTCCGGCGCGAAAGGAGACTGCGGCAGGCCAAAAGCGTTGAGCCATTCGTGATTCGATAAAACGAAACCTCCGCCTACCGCAATTCCAAATCCATTCAGAAAATCGCGCCGCGTGATATGCCGATCCATTCCAAGTTCGCGGTCCCGCTTGCCATACTTCACGCTCTCCCCCGAAGATTTTGACCACCGGGAGAACGGCGTGAATCCACCCGGCTTTAGATTTTTACCGACAAAGCATACTCCAGCTTCCGTGTTCCACAGGACGAATCTTTCGCCGACGGAGATCCACAAACCTGCATCGCAGCGAGGATGACGTTCGTCGAGTTAAGGCTCAAGCCTCCTTCGTTTTTGTTATCATAGCGTCTTCCGTAATCCGGGAAGAGGAGCACTATTGCCCGCGCGCGTCCTTAACGGAACTGTTATACGCGATCAAATTTATGCCGAGCTGGCCGGAGAAATTTCGGCGCTCGCTTCCGCCGGAATTCGTCCCGGCCTTGCTGCCGTTCTGGTTGGCGACAATCCCGCCTCGAAAGTTTATGTAAAAAACAAAATAGCCGCCTGCGAAAAGTTGGGGCTCGCCAGCATCCAGATCACTCCTCCGGACACGATCACTACTTCCGAGCTTCTCTCAGTCGTCGAAGATTTGAATAGACGCCATGATGTGGACGGAATCCTCGTGCAGCTTCCTCTGCCTCCGCAGGTCGACGCCAAAAAAATTCTGGAGGCTGTCGATCCGGCGAAAGACGTGGATGGATTTCACCCGCTGAATGTCGGCCACTTAGTCGCTGGCCGCCTAACTCTCGTCCCCTGCACGCCCGCAGGCGTAATGGAACTTTTGCGCCGCAGCAGCGTTCCTGTAGAAGGCGCCAACGCCGTTGTTGTCGGTCGCAGCGATATTGTGGGCAAGCCCATGGCGCTCCTTCTAATGCACGCGAACGCCACTGTCACCGTCTGCCATTCGAAGACTCGAGACTTGCCTGAAACCGTTCGCCGTGCCGACCTCGTGGTCGCCGCCATGGGCCGCGCCGCTATGATTACCCCCGATTACGTGCGCCCCGGCTCGACCGTGATCGATGTGGGCATCAATCGAATCACCGATGCTTCGCAGGCAGAAAAACTCTTCGCCAATTTTCCCGAGCAGCTCGCCGAATTCCGCGCCAAAGGCACCGCGCTGGTTGGAGACGTCCATCCCGACGTCGCCGGCATCGCCGCTGCTTTGACGCCGGTGCCCGGTGGAGTCGGTCCGCTCACCATCGCCATGCTCATGAGTAACACGGTAAAAGCCGCCCGCTTGCGTCGCGGCCTTCGCACACCGGCCGCCGCTGCCGTTCAGCGCTAACCGCTCATGCTCAGAGTCGGCCTTACGGGCGGAATTGCAACCGGCAAAACAACAGTGGCATCCATGCTTCGCGAACGCGATGTTCCAGTGCTCGACGCCGACCCACTCGGCCACGCTCTACTGGAACCCGGGCAGGCCGCCTACGAAGAAGTCGTCGCCGCTTTCGGAAAAGACATTTTGGACGGCTACGGAAATGTAAACCGCTCCAAACTGGGCGCCTTGATATTCGCAGATGCGGAAAAGCGCGCGCGCCTGAATCAAATTCTGCATCCCAGAATTCGCGATGTTGTGCAAAGGTGGTTTGCGGCAACCGATGAACCGGACGGCCCGCAGTTTGCGGTTGTGGAGGCCGCGCTGCTGGTGGAAGCCGACTACACCAAAGATCTCGACAAGCTCGTCGTATGCTGGTGCCGCCCTGAGCAGCAAATGGAGCGCCTGCTGCAGCGCGGACTCTCAGAGCAGGAAGCGCAGCAGCGCATCGCTGCGCAAATGCCGCTCGATGAGAAACGCAATCGGGCCGATCTGGTGCTCGATTGTTCGGGTTCGTTCGAAGAGACGGAAACGCAAGTCAATCAAGCCGTGGAGCAAATACGATCGGCCGCCTCGGGAAGAAACATTCCATGATGCGCCGGCGTATTCATGGATAGATAGCGGAACACTATTCGCGAAGTTGTTGCAAATTGTCGCAAAAGGACGCCGCATGCATCGAGCAGGAAAGCAGGGACGCGCCATCCGTTTATTGGCCATCGGGCTAATCATCGGACTCGGAGCGTATTGGGCGGGTTCGCGATGGGGCCCGCGCGTTCCGTCTGTCGTCAATGCCTTGCATTCGCCGGCTCCGAATCCCGGTGAAGCCGGGCTGGATCCCACCGAACTCGAAAACGTCCGGATTTACAGGCAAGCCGCGCCCGCCGTGGCCAACGTGGTCACTCGCACCGTGGAATACGATTTCCTTTTCAATCCGGTCCCCGTCGAGGGTGCCGGCTCTGGCTTTCTCATTGATAACGACGGCCACATCCTGACGAACTATCACGTGGTGCAAGGCGCTCAGACCATCGAAGTCACCCTCGGAGATCAATCGCGCTATAAAGGAAAGTTAGTCGGCTCCGATCCCAACAATGACATTGCGCTGATTCAAATCGATCTCGCCGGACGGAAAATTACTCCGCTTCAGTTCGGCGATTCCCGGAACCTTCTGGTCGGCCAACGCGTGCTCGCCATCGGAAACCCCTTCGGATTTCAGAGCACTCTCACCACCGGCATTGTTAGCTCTCTTGGTCGTACCGTGCAGACCCGCGAAAACACATTTATCGACGAAGCGATCCAGACCGACGCTTCCATCAATCAGGGTAACTCCGGTGGACCTCTGCTGAATTCTCATGGCGAAGTGATCGGAATTAATAGCGCTATCTACGCTCCCACCGGCACTACCGCGGGTATCGGGTTCGCGATTCCAGTCAACACCGCAAAACGCGTCGCCGAAGACCTGATTACGCGCGGTCGTGTGCGCCACGCCACGCTAGGTGCCGAAGGCCGCGCGTTGTGGCCTCGCCTCGCCGAAGCCCTGAATCTCGCCGTACAACAGGGAATCCTGATTGAACGTGTCGAGCCCGGCGGCCCGGCAGCCCAAGCTGGAATCCGCGGTGGAACCAAGTCCGTGGTGGCCGGCATGCAAGAGCTGCGTGTCGGAGGCGACGTCCTGATCGCCATCGACGGAAAACAGGTCGCCAACCAGTCCGACCTGAGCCTTCTGCTAAACCGCTCCCAGCCCGGCGACACCGTCACCGTCACTATTGTGCGCGACGGCAAAAAAATGGACTTGCCGGTAAAGCTCGGCGGCGATTAAGCGCTCATATTCCGTTTTCGGCGAGCTCGGACGCAATGAAAAAACCCGACTATGGTCTCGACGCTCCCGGTCTGGTTCGGGGATTTCTGTTTGGCGGACCCGCCTTGATCGTCGCCGGGTGGTTTCTGAGCGGCTGGGCGAAAGGGAAAGGCTACGGACCACTGATTGGGTTTGGCGCCGCGATGTTCTATGCCGGAATCGCTTTTTTCCTGGAATCGCTTCTAATGATGGCCAGCAGCTACTACGGGAAATTTCGAGCGCGCGACGGCCTTCTTGATAGCTTGCACCTGCGAGGAGATGAAACTGTTCTCGACGTGGGATGTGGTCACGGATTGTTGCTCATCGGCGCGGCCAAAAGACTTCCGCACGGCCGCAGCCTCGGAATCGATCTGTGGTCTCAGGTGGACCAGGGAAATTATTCGCGCGAGGCCACCATGCGGAACGCGAGCTTGGAAGGCGTGTCTGATCGCGTGGAAGTGCGCGACGGTGACATGCGAAAACTCCCTTTTGCTGATACCTCGGTGGACGCCGTGGTGGCCAATCTTGCCATCCACAACATCTCCAGCCGCGCAGGACGCCGCCAGGCCATTTCTGAAATCGTGCGCGTTCTGAAGCCGGGTGGGCAAGTCGCTCTCATGGACTTCAAACACGTCGGGCAATATGCGGAAGATTTGAAGGATTATGGGATGGCCGATGCTCGTGCCTCTCGGCCCACCTTCTGGATTTTTCCACCCGTTCGAGTCGCTCGCGGCCGAAAAAGCTAAGCGAAGGCTATCCTCTCGCGTCAGAGCTCCTCTCCCGGTTTCAAAATCGGTCGAGCGCGGTGTACACTCTGCCATCGAAGCCTTCGGGGCAATCGCATGGTCAGCGTTGTTTCGCGTTCCGAGTAACGATATCGTGGCTTAGTCTCGATGCTTTGCGCAGGTCACCAATAGGTACCAAGTCCCATTGACCGGAACGCTGGCCGTCCGTAAGATTTTGTATCTTCCTGGCGGGTCGGTATCATCGCTGAGAGGAACCGCAACCGATTGCCGAGGAGCTTGTGATTGTTATGAAGAGACAGGCAAGGGTCTTGGCGCTTACCGCCGCCACGCTGATCTTTCTCGCTGGCTGCGACGACGTCGTGTCATCTAAGCAAGCCAAGGCGCATCCCCCGGCGGCAACCCCGGCACCCGCTCCCGCTGCGGTTCGCGAGCGGCTTCCGTTCCCCGAAAAACCGGTTTACCTGGCCTCTCTTCAGGGCGATCCAAGACCCGCCATCGATATTTTAGTGGCCCGGGTCCAAACCAGCTTTAACGAGGGCCAAAAGAAATACAAGGCCGGCAGTTTTGACCAAGCACGGGTGGATTTCGACCGCGCCATGGACTTGGTCGTACAAAGCGGTTTCCAAGCCGACTTCGACCAGCGCCTTTCCGATTTGATCGACCAGCTCGGTGAGACACTTCACTCCTACGAATTAAACGCCGAACGCAATGAGGAAGAAGACGAAGAACCCGCAGGGCAGCCTGCACCCATCGACGCCCTGGCTGATATGGAATTGCCCAAAGGCGACCCTCGCCTCGCTGCTAAGGTAGAACAGGAGCTGATTAGCGTTCCGCATGACCTCCCGCTTACGGTGAACGATTCGGTGCTGCAATATCTGAATTTCTTTACTACGCCGAAAGGCCGCGCCGTCGTAGAGCATGGTTTGGGACGCGCTGGCCGTTATAACGACATGATCCGGCGGGTCCTCCGTCAGGAAGGCGTGCCTCAGGATTTGATCTATTTGGCGCAAGCCGAATCGGCGTTCCAGCCCGCGGCGGTTTCACGGGCCGGCGCCCGAGGATTGTGGCAGTTCATGCCTTTCCGCGGCGAGGAATACGATCTCGACCGCAACTACTGGGTTGACGAGCGCAGCGATCCGGAGAAAGCCACTCGCGCGGCCGCCCGCCACATGCGCGATCTGTACGACATGTTCGGCGACTGGTATTTGGTCATGGCTGCCTATAATTCCGGCCCCATGAACGTGGTGAAAGCTATCGAGCGCACCGGCTACGCCGATTTCTGGGATCTTCAGAGACTCCACGCGCTTCCCAAACAAACCCAGAATTACGTGCCCATCATTATCGCCATGGCGCTGGTAGCCAAGGCTCCTGCCCTCTACGGCGTGCAAGTGGCTCCCGAGAAGCCAGCCCAAGTGGAAACCGTCAAGCCCGGTCACCCCATTGATCTGCATTTGGTTGCCGACGCCTCCGGCGCTGACATTGATGACCTGCGTGCCTTGAATCCGGAACTTTTGCGCGGCGTGACCCCGAACGATCCACAGTTCGAATTGAACGTGCCGGCCGGCACCGCCGAAAAGTTCGAGTTGAACATTCAGCAAGTCCCCGAAGAAAAGTGGACCAGTTGGCGCCTGCATGGCGTCGAAGACGGTGAATCGCTGGCTGATGTCGCGCGGCACTACCGCGTTACAGTCGCTGCTCTCGAAAACGCCAACCACCTGCAACCTCATGCGTCCTTGCCGGCTGGCTTTCTGGTGAACGTCCCCACTGCGCCGCCTGTGATTCATTTGGTGCGCTATAAAGTTCAACGAGGAGATTCGCTGGAAGGCATTGCCGGTCGCTTCGATGTAACCGTGTCGCAATTGAAAAAGTGGAACAACATACGAGGCTCCAGCGTGCCCCGCGGCTCGCGGCTGCGCATCTATGCCGGTGGGCCTCCGGACCACACAGCGCCGCATGCGAAGTCGAAGGCCGCGGCGCAAAGTAGCAGCGCTGGCGCGTCGGTGCAGAAGGTTGACCGTCGAACCTCCCGGCAACCGGAAGCGGTTGAGCACCAGGTCAAGCGCGGCGAGACTCTTTACTCCATAGCCCGTGCCTACGGAACCACGGTGGCCTCCTTGCGGCAGGCCAACCCGTTCTTGACCACCCGGACGCTCGCCGCCGGCGACGTTCTCAAGGTTAACCGCTGAGCCGGCAGTGGGTTCATTCTCCTCCCTGTATCATCCCTGTTTCTATTAACTTACAACCTAAGAGGCGCTGCCCCCGGGAAGTATCTTCACCTTAGTGAAAGGAAGGCGCGCTGAAAATGCCCACTTTTCAAGGCATTGCGCTTGACAAAGTTCTTACACTCCGTTTATAAGCGCCGAAGGACTAATAATCCGTCCTAATAGGGAGGGTCGCATGTTTAACGGAAAACTTCACGACGAAGAAGACGACGAACTGCCGCGCTACGAAGAAGAGGAAGACGAAGGCGAAGGCGCCGAACAGCCGCACGAGGGAACCATAGAAATCGAGGAAATTGCCATTGAAAGCGAAGATGGCGATGAGGATTCGTCAGAATCCCCTGCTCCCCGAAAGCCCGCTCCCGCTTCCAAATCGAAACCGGCCAAAAAGCCTGCTCCCAAAAAGAAAGCCAAATCCAAGAGCAAGCCGAAACCAAAAAGCAAGTCCAAGGCCGGGAAAGCCAAGAAAGCGAAAGGTGGCAAGCGCAAAAAGCGCTAACCATCCTTAGCGCGACATAATTGATGGCGGACGGCAGAACAATTTTGCCGTCCGCTGTCTGCTTTTGAAACATCGCTGCGTTTCGATCCGGAAGTTACCTCGACCGGTAAAGCAAAGTCTCCCTCCTGTATCAGCTCTATGACCGTATCAATCCAGTACATCTCTTAGGTATTTCTCCGAATAGTCTCAACTGCTTCGGCCCGCTAGCATACCGGCTTCATGCCCGTCATCGTTGAGCAGGTTCGCAGAATGCGTGGCGGAGCACAGTCACATCTGATGAGGTGTGAATCCGGAACTGGCGCGCGAGAAGAATCCTATTACATTGTAAAATTCCAAAATAATCCCCAAGGCACGCGGATTCTGGCGAACGAATTGCTCGGTACACGCTTGGCGGCGCGTATAGGTCTTCCCGTGCCGGCGACGAGCGTGGTGGAAGTAGGCGCAGAACTGATCGCGCATACGGAGGACTTGGTGATTCAACTAGGACGCGGGCGCGCGCCCTGTAAACCGGGATTGCAATTCGGATCGCGCTACCCCGGCTCTCCGGCTGAAGTCGTGGTTTACGACTTTCTCCCGGACGAGCAGCTCCGCGAAGTCGCGAACCTTGCGGATTTTTGCGGGATGCTCGTTTTCGACAAGTGGACCTGCAACACGAACGGCCGCCAGGCGATCTTTTATCGGACGAAAGGCGAAACGCGTTATCAGGCGCGCATGATCGATCAGGGATTTTGCTTCAACGCGTGCGAATGGAATTTCCCGGACGCGCCGCTCAGGGGCTTGTACTCGCGTCATCGTGTCTATGATTCGGTGCGTGGAATCGAATCCTTCGAGCCCTGGCTCGCTCGCGTGGAGTCCAAAATTACGGAAGCCGCGCTCGACGACATTCAAAAGGAAATACCGGCGGAATGGTACGCCTTCGATTTCGAAGCTCTGGAGAAAATGTTGCAACACCTTTTGCGTCGTCGAAAGCTCGTACGCGAGCTGTTGCTATCGGCCTGGAAGTCTTCCATGCAGCCATTTCCCAACTGGAAATAGTTTTTGAAATCGAAGGGAAGGAGTAATCATGCCGCCAGAAGATAGAAAAACGCTGCGTTATCGCGTGCTGCGCTACACACCCAACCTGATCCGCGACGAGTGGGTCAACATCGGCATCCTGCTCGAAGAATTTCAGGAACTCGAAGCAGTGGGCGGATCGCGGCGCGCCATCAAAATCATCGAAGAAGACCGCGAATTTGCGCGCGTGCGAAAGCTGCATCCCGCCGCCGACGTGCAGTTGCTCCACTCGCTCCGTTCAGATTTTGAATCGCTGCCGGGAATGACCGGCGACGATATGCGCAAATATTTCCTGAATTTCGAGAGGACCCTGTCAAACGTGCTGCAGCTCAGTCCCCAGAAAGCCGTGCTCGCCGAAGATTTTAATACCGAGCTTGGCCGCCTCTACGAGGCGCACGTGGCGCCTCCCACCTATACCCGTGGCGGCATCATAGAAAACACGCGTGCATGGATACGCAACAAGCTCAAAGACGTATTCCAGCGCCACCGCATTTCCTCAAAACTCAAACCCGCCGTCCGTATCGATGAATTCACACATATGGGCGATCCGTTCAAGTTCGATTATGGGTATAAGAACGGCAAGCGTGGTTACATTCAATCCGTGGTGCTCAATCGGGACGCGGCCCAGGCTAAAGTTCTGGCCTACACCGTTGAAAGTATTCGCAAACGCCTGCCCACTTCCGAGTTCACCGCAGTCACCGAGGCCCCGCCCATCTCCAGCAATTTGCAGCACTTATTTATCAGCAAGCTTTTCGAAGATCAAAACATCCGGATCGTCCCAATGAACCAAGTGGAGAAGTTCGCCGAAGAATTAAGAATGAAGTTGCAGTAGGCCTCGCAACGCGCTGGAGTTAATGCTGGCATTCCTCAGCCCATCGCTCGAAATGTTTGCCTAAGTGTCGAGTTTTCCCCAGGTTGGCAATTTGCGATGGCTGAACAGAGCTTCCGAGCCCCAGCGGCCCAGATACGACGAAAGCGCTACGCCGTGGCCGGCGAATGCGCTGATTACGATGGCGTTTTTCGTTTTTCCGGCCTCCGGATGCCACATGAATATAGGCTCCCAGGAGTCGCGAAACATGATAGGCCCGCCCCAGCGATGCGTGAATTTCACCGGCTTCAGCGCGGGATGAAGGCCGCGAACACGCTTCTCGAGCGAGTCGAAAATTTCCGGGACGTCTGCAGCTGAAATATCCACATCATTCAAGTCGTCCGAGTGTGGGGCCTGAACCAGTCCCGCGCCAAAAATTACGGAATGGTCCTCGCGGACACGGCCCCAAAGGTATGGGAGGTCCGCGGTATAGAAAGGTTTTCGTTGGGCCAGACCAATCTGCGTCAGTTGCTCTTCGCTAACGGGCTCGGTGGCCACTGCCAGTGTCAGTTTCGGATGCGTGCCGTCTTCCAGTTCGGATAATTTCAGGGAAAGAGCATTCGTCGCAAAAATAATCTTGCGCGCTGAGATTTTCCGCGGGGCCGAGGCGTGCGGTTTCACCTCGATTTCGGGAATATCGCTCCAAGCGATGCCCGTCACCGGATGGTTCTCGAGTATCAACGCGCCCAGACGATCCGCCGCTCGGGCCAGGCCGCTTACCAATTTCCCCGGGTCGACGGTGCCGCCTTCCACTTCCTTGGTGACGCGAAGCGTCCCGGAGTCGTTCCAGGAGACTGGCGACATGGCTAAACCCTTTTTGCGGCCTATTTCCCAGGCGCCGGTGAAACGCTGATCGCAGTCAACGCCAAACTCCCCGAGAATCTCTTTGAATCCCGCCAGCACATCTCCCAAGCCCGGAAGATCACCCGCCGCCGACTCGGAAAGGGCCATGCCCCCGGTGCGCCCGCTCGCTCCGTCGCCCACTCTCCAGGCTTCCAACACCGCTACGGATTTCTCTGGCGCGATTTTTCGCAGCCAAGCGGCCGCGGCCAAGCCGGTGAAGCCGCCACCGATGACAGCGAAATCCAGAACGTCGGGCAGCGCTCCTCGAGTGGACGGACTGAAATCGATTTGCCAGGGCGGTTTTCCCCAGTTGCGCGGTTTGGGAGCGGCGGAGTGCATAAGAGAAAAGGAGCCAGCAGCTTATCAGGCTCGCAGAGAGAGGCTAAACAAGCAGCGGATTATGCCGACGGCTTCTTGCTGCTGCCAGGCGTGGCAGAGTTACATAATGCTTTCGGTCCAATTCTCCAGCGTGTGTTTTATGTGGGCCATGAATTGGTGCGCCACGGCGCCATCCACCACGCGATGATCGTAAGAGAGCGTGAGGTAAACCATCGAGCGAATCGCGATGGCGTCATCAATCACCACCGGACGCTTCTCGATAGTGCCCAAGCCCAGAATCGCGACGTTAGGCTGGTTGATCACCGGCAATCCGAACAACCCGCCAAAGACTCCCGGGTTCGTGATTGCAAACGTTCCTTCGGCGACCTCGTCGGGTTTGAGCTTCTTGGCGCGCGCACGTTCCGCCAAATCATTCATAGCTCGCGCAATCCCCAGAAAGTTTTTCTCCTCGGCATTCTTAATTACCGGGACGATCAATCCCCAATCGAGCGCGACCGCGATTCCTATGTTGCATTCCTTGTGCAGCACGATATTCGTGCCGTCCACGGAGGAATTCACGGTGGGATACTTGCGCAACGCCTCCACCGCAGCCCGCACGAAAAACGGCATGAAGGTGAGCTTGGTGCCAGTGGTTTCTTCGAATTTGGTCTTCATCTTCGCGCGTATTGCGGCGATGCCGGACACGTTCACTTCATCTACGGAATACACGTGCGGAGAAACGCGCTTGGACAAAACCATGTGCTCGGCGATGCGCTGCCTCATCACGGACATGGGCTGGACGTCGTAATGCCCGAAATACATTTTCTCGCGCGGGACAGCATTCTCAAGCAGCGCAGATGCCGATGCACCTCCCGTTGCCGGCGGGCGCGAAGGTGCGGCGCCAGGGGCCGCTGC
>JBAVQB010000039.1:0-77330 GCA_049693615.1 Candidatus Acidiferrales bacterium
TCGCTGACCTGGTCGGCGCGGCGCGGAGGCAGAGCGGTCGTCGCCGCGTGCAGCGGACGCAAAGGAAGCAGGGTCGTACGATTGACGCGTCGCCGCCAGCAAAATATTTTCGGAATCCACTTTCGTCTGCGCGTACACCGAAAGCGGATTCACCGCCGCCGTCTCATCCAGCCGCGATTCGGACTCGCCGTACACGCCACACGATGACGCAAACACAAACCGCCGCACCCCGCATCCCCGCGCCACATCGGCCAGCATCCGCGTCGCCGCCCGGTTTACTTCCATGGCGAGCTGCTTGTTGTCGTCGCATGCCGGGTCGCCGACGATCGCCGCCAGATGCACGACCGCGTCGCACCCCCGCATGGCCTTCACCACCGCCCCAATGTCCCGGACGTCCCCCCGCACCAACTCGCACCCGCCGTGGTTCCGCACGTCGTCCAGGGACCCCTCCCCGAACAGGAACGAATCCAGCACCCGCACCCGGAACCCCCGCTCCAGCAGGCGCGCCACCACCACCGACCCCAGGTACCCCCCGCCGCCGAGCACCAGAACCTGCCGCACGCTCTCCGGATCAGACTTGCGTTCGAAATTGTAGCGCTTCAGGATTTTGTGCTTGGTCAGGCGGACGCCGCCGACGGTGGCCAGCGTCAGAATCCAGGCGATCACGGCCACGCCGCGCGGGACCAGGGACCCCCGGTACAAAAAGTAATCCGCAAACACAAACAACACGATGAACGAACTGACGGCGCGGAGGACCGCGATTGTCTTTTGCACGCCGCCGGCGTCCCGCGTGCGCGGATAAAAACCGCTGACCTGAAACACCAGCAGCGCGAGGAAAGACCAAAACAGCCAGTAATGCGTGACAAAGTTTTTGAAGCGCTCGGCGAGGCCTTGCGGGTCCGGGGTTCGCAGAATTACGACGTAAAACAAGAACCATAAAGCGAAAGCGGTGAGCATGGAAAAGTTGACGAGGATCACGTCCGCGGCCATACGCAGCAGGCTATTTTTCCAAGGATAGGCGCGCGCTTCGCTCGGCAGCGAAGTCCAGTAGGCGCGGATCTTGGCGATGTTCATGCGCGTGCCGCCCAGGCCAGTCTTTCTTGCTTCATGAACCCGCGGGCAAGGGAAGAAGGGATCCAGGGATGTTGTGATCTAGGCAAAGGCGTTTGCGTCGCGAGCCCTAGGTTCGTGAAAAACGGCTTAGCGCCACACGTGCGGCCGTCCTGTTGAACGGTCGCCGACCGAAACTGTTTCGCATCACGATCGGACAAATGTGTGCGTTGACTCGCGTAGAGACGAAGGATAATCGTTTTCATGCGCGGTGAGCCTTGGTTAGCTTTTTCTTGCCGGCGAATTCGTGGCAGCGCAGGATGGCGTCGCAGATTTTTCCCACGTTTTCATCGCTTAGCGTGGAATAAATCGGGAGATTCAGGATGCTCTCAGAGATGCTTTCTGTCACCGGCAAGGGGCGCTCGTCCCAGATTTCGCGGTAGAGTTTTTGACGGTGAACCGGAGGATAGAAGTAGCGGCGGACTTGAATGTTTTCTTTTTCCAGGGCGGCGAAGAGCCAATCGCGCGACATGCCGAATACCGCTTCGTCAATCAAAACAGCAAAATCTTTGCACGAGCTGCGGCTGCCGGCGGGAATGCGTTGAAAGCTTAGTCCAGGAATGGTTCGAAGGCGACGCTCGTAATGGAGTCGGATCTGATTGCGGCGATGGATGCGCGCATCGAGACCCGCAAGACCGCGAAGAGCGAGGGCGGCATGGAATTCGCTCATGCGCGCGTTCAGGCCCGCCAGTTCCGGATCGTAATCTCCGCCATCGCCATAATTTCTAGCGACCCGCAATTTTCGAGCGAGATCGGCGTCGCGGGTGGCAATCATTCCGCCCTCGCCGGCGACCAAAAGCTTGGTGGGAGAAAAGCTGAATACTTCAGCCACGCCAAAATTTCCAACACGCCTGTCGTTTAGGTCACTTCCGAACGCGTGGGCGGCGTCGAAGATAAGAGGAATGGACGCGTCGGAGGCGATCGTCTGGAGTTCCACGATGGACGCTGGGTTTCCAAAAAGATGAACAGCGAGAATCGCGGCGGTGTCGGCAGACATTTGAAGTTTGACTGCGTGCGAGTCAATGCAAAACGTTTCGGGGTCGCAATCGGCGAAGACGGGCTTGAGGCCGTTCCAAAGCAGGCTATGGGCACTGGCGTGAAAAGTGAAACTGGGAAGGATCACTTCGCCTTGGAGACCCAAGGCCTGCAGAGTGAGTACGAGTCCCGCCGTGCAACTGGAGACCGCGACGCAATGCGGAACTCCAAGATATCGTTCAGCGGCTTCTTCAAACTGACGGACGAAATTCGCGTTCGTGAGTTGACGGCTGTCCAGAATCTTGCGCACGTCGCGGAGGAATTCTTCGCCGGGAAGACCTTCGGGCGACACAATGGGCAAACGCTCTTCAAACATGGGGCGCCCACCTGCGATGGCCGGAATATTCGCCTCCATTACCGACATGCTTCCGCTCCAAACTGTTTGGGCCGTTTCGGTTGTTTGCCGATCTCGATAGCC
The DNA here is from genome assembly GCA_049693615.1 of Candidatus Acidiferrales bacterium. GTDB lineage: Bacteria > Acidobacteriota > Terriglobia > Acidiferrales > UBA7541 > Palsa-295. The sequence continues at coordinate 2,564 of JBAVQB010000039.1, forward strand.
GGAACGCCTGCCACCAGCGCGCCTTCCGCAACGTCTTTTAACACAACCGCGCCAGCGCCGACCTGAGAATATGGATGAACGACCAGATTGGGCGCGATGACGGCGCCCGAACCAACATAAGCGAATTTTCCCACCCGCACACCGCCGGTTAACGTGGCATTCGGAAAAATGTGACAACTCGTTTCCAAATGATTGTCATGATCGATCGAAGCCGCCGTATTCACGCAGACGTTGTCGTCAATAATGGTGCCAGGGTTAACGACTGCACCGGCGAGAATCGTGATGCCGACTCCTAATTCGACAAAACGTGAGATATGCGCGCTCGGATGGATCACGTTCATTGGCTTTAATCCGCAAGCCTTCACTTGCTGAAATTTTTCGTTGCGGATGTAGTTGTCGCCGATTCCGATCGCTACCCGATCGAAATCAAGAGTTCGTCTAAACGATTGCAAACCCTCCGGTGAGTACGAAACCGGCAGACCTAAGACGTTCGTTCCAGCTTTTGTTTTATCGTCGTCCAAGATTCCAACCAAAGTGCAAGATTGGGATGCGAGCAAAGCGTCAACAATCACTTTGCCGTGACCTCCCGCGCCCCAAACGATTACCCGGCATCCGTCTCGTTTCATCCTTCGAATCACGCCAAGTCGTGCATCTTAACCGCGCCGCCTTCTCCGTAAACACCGGTACCTCGGAGCAACAAGGGAATCGTGCGCCAGATGATCTTGGCGTCGAGCCACAGAGAAAAATTTTCAATATAGGAGATATCCAGAGTAATTCTCCGTTCCCAAGGGATTAGATTGCGGCCTTGCAGCTGTGCCGAGCCAGTCAGCCCGGGGCGCATCTGAAGACGGCGGGCCTGCTGCGAAGAATAACGTTCGGCAACTTCAAGAAAAGTCGGGCGGGGGCCGACCAAACTCATTTCGCCACGAAGGACATTCCAGAGTTGAGGAAGTTCGTCGACGCTCCAGCGGCGCAACAAATGGCCCACGCGGGTGATACGCGGATCCGTCGCGGAGGTTTCGAAACGATGAGCGGTGTCGCGGGCGTTTTGCACCATAGTGCGAAATTTCCATTGATCGAAGGCTTTGCCATCGCGTCCGGCAACGCGCAGCTTAAAGAAAATATTGCCGGGCGAATCAAGAGACACGCAAAGAGCAACCAAAGCGAAAAGCGGGGCCAGTATTACCAAGCCAAAAATCGCCGCGACAACGTCCAGCAAGCGCTTGATCGCGAGTTGAAATTTACGCGGCAATTGGCTTACCCCGCGGTTCTGAAGATGGCATGCAGACGGATACTGCCAGGCCCAATATCGCCGAGAAGAGAAGGGCGTTGGCGGGAATGTAGAGATTAAAGTCGGCGAAACTGTGCAGCAAAATGGCGACGATACTGCCCACACAACCGAGGGCCACGGAGCGTTCGAAATCTCGTTCAGCGGACAGGAATGAACGAATCACGCGGCCGAGGATGAAAAGAATCGAGACGAAGAGAATGAGCGTGGCGGGAATGCCCAGATCAGCGGCAATCTCCAAGTAATCGTTGTGCGCGTGATTTACAAATTGGCTAAGGAATGCAGTTTGGCCGCCAGTGTAGGCGACAGGAAAAGTGCCGAGACCGGTACCAAGCAAAGGATGATGCTTTATTAGTGGAAGGGCATCGCGCCAGATTGAAACGCGACTCAATCCGCCTAGAGAATATTCTTCGCCCACGGTTTGAAACCGGGAGACGATAGGCCCGGGGCCGATCCAGAGTGCGAGACAGACGCTAAGAATAATAAAGGAGGCGGCGAGCAGCGAACCCACACGTCCGTGAAATCTGGAAATCGCCACCAGCGCAAAAATCACGAGGATTGATGCGGCAGCGGCGAGGATACCCATTCGCGAACGGGAAAATATGAGGGCGGCGCACAGAATCACGGAGACGGCGAGAGAAAGAACCAATTTTTGGATTGCCGATTTCCCAATCACACTTCGAAGGTTTACCTTAGAGCCGCGATCGCCGCGCAGTTTGGCGTACTCGTAAAACACAAATGCCAGGCTGAAGGGCAAAATCATTTCGAGAAAACCGGCGTAATGATTGCGGTTGATGTAAGTGCCGGTAGCTTCTTGGAGATCAAACTTCTTCACGTAAACAAAAATTTGCTGCCAGCCGCTGAGATATTGCACCAAACCATAGAAAGCCTCGAAAGTTCCGAGGCCGATAAGTGCAGCGATAAAGAAATGTTTGCGCCGCCGATCCTGGCTGACTGCCTGAGCGAAGTAGAAGGCGATGAAACAAGCGAGCAGAATTAGAAAATGTGTGCGCGTGGCATAAGGCTCGAAGCTCAAATAGCCCGCACGAATGCCAGGTTGAGCGACGTCACGGCCTGCAACACGGTGTAGCAGGGATGACGGCAGGGGGCAGAGCTGCAGTAGGACTATTGCGCATAGCACGGCGGGAATCACTACGATCTTTCCAGACGAAGGTAGTGTGATCTTTGGAGAAGTCGCAAGCAGAAAAGCCCCGGCTCCGAAGAAAATAACTTCTACAATTGAAAACGAAATAGTCTCGACGCCGCCGAAAGCCAGAACTGCAATTGCCAATCCGAGGATGAGCGAAATTTCGGCTAATTTCGACATGGCGTCTCAATCAAGAATCAGTTCCGAAATGATGAGTGCTAAGCGCTCCCGTTCTTGTGCCCGTTGCTATCGGGGTGATACCCGTACGAATAATAATCGCTCCTCGTGTCCGCAAAATTGATGGTGGCTCCCAGAACGTGAGAGCCGGCGTCCACGGCGGAAGCATAGGCGCGATGGACGAGTTCGCGCGGAGTGATGCCGCCGCCGACGACGAGGATGACGCCATCAACAAGCGTGGCGAGAATGCGGCTATCGGCAAGATTCAGGAGCGGCGGCGAATCCAGTACGATGAATTTGTATTCTTTGGAGGCTTCACGAACGAGTGCAGGCATGTATTCGGACGAAAGCAAATCCGCGGGGTTCGGAGGAATCGGGCCGCTGGGCAGCACGGAGAGGCCGACAGGAGCTGGATGAGACAGCAGGCTCCTCCAATCCGGATCGCCGGTCAAAAAATTTACCAGACCGGAAGTATTGGGAACGCTGAAAAAATTATGAAGGCTGGGGCGTCGCAAATCCGCGTCGATAAGCAGAACTTTTTCTCCCAATTGCGCGAGCGAGACGGCGAGATTAGCGGCGACAGTAGTCTTGCCTTCGCCGCCTTTGGCGCTGGTGACCAGCAAAGTTTTGGGAGGATGCTTCGCAGTGGAGAGCAGGACGGAAGTGCGCAATTCGTGAAATGCTTCAGCCAAGGCGGTATTTTGGCCATTACCTTCGATCCGATTCCAAGAGGGAACGATGGCCGCAGGATATTTTTCTCCTGCCATGTGACGCGCACGGGCGTAGAGGCTATGACCGTTGCCATTCGTGGCAGCTTGAACCGCGGGGACAGAGGCGAGAGCGGGCAATTGCAGAAAGCGTTCAATTTCGCCAGCAGTTTTGAACGAATTATCCAGATGCTCCTGCAAGAATGCGGCGCCGATTCCGAGGCTCAGGCCCAGGAGCATAGCGAGAGACAAATTCAGAGGGACGCGAGGGCTGTCCGGCTTTTTGGGCGGATAGGCGGGATCGATCACGCGGATGTTGGCCGCTTTCATGCTGGTGGAGACGCCGGTTTCCTTTAATTTTTCCAGAAGGCCGACGTAAAGCTCCTTATTGGTGTCGGCTTCGCGCTTCAGAATGTTGTACTGCACCGATTTTTCTGCGATGACGTCGGCGTCGTGCTGCTGATCTTTAAAAGCTTGCTGCAACATATTTTCGCGTTCGACGGCGGCGCGGTAGTCATTGGTAATGGCTTTGGCGGCGCGTTCGCGTTCGGCAGACAAATCGGATTGAGCTTCGTCGATTTGATTCTGAATTTCTTTTACTTGCGGATAATCGGGATTGAAGATGGAGGACAAGCGCGAACGTTCGCGCTGGAGTTCCGCTGATTTTTCGGTGAGGTCCTGCATCAATTTGTTGTTAAAAATACCCGGCAGGGAAGAGAAGTCTCCCTGCTGCACGAGAAGATAGAGCGATTGCTTTTCGTAGCGATCGGCTTGCGCTTTGGTGAGCTCTTCCTGCAATTGGCGAAGTCTTTGAGTGACGATGTTTTCGGAAGTGCCTTTATCGGTTTCGAGAAACAGCAGACCGTTGTCGCGTGCATACTGCTGCAGGTCGTCTTCCGATTTTTCGAGTTTTGATTTCATGCCCATAAGCTGCTGCGAGAGCCATTCGGAAGCCTTTTGCGAGGCCTGCCAGCGAGATTCAAGATTTTGCTGGATGTAGGTGGAGGCAAGTGTGTTGACGACCTGCGCGGCGAGGTTGCGGTCGTTAGATTCAAAGCTGACTTCCACCAAACGGCTGCGTTTCAGGGGCTCGACGTCGAGACGGTCCTGGAACTTTTTCAAAACTTCATTATCGATTGTGGATTCCGGGGAAGAATTTTCCGGAGTTGTAAGCGCCGGTTGCAAGGAAGCTTCCTGGCTTCGGCGCGCCCACCAGTGCGGTGGCTGGTTAAATTCAGGGAGCCGATCGAGCTTGAGATCGGAAATCACCCGGCGCGCGAGATTTTCACTTTTCAAGATGCGGTACTGAGTTTCCAGGTAAGTGTCGGAAATGCTTTCGAGCTGAAATAATTCCTGGAGGGATGGGATATCCGGATTTTCTTTTTGAATTTCGACCAGCACGCGCGCGCGATAAATGGGTTTTTCCTTCAGCGTGGCAAAAAGGCCGACAGAGAAAACGACGAAGGCAATCGTCAGTATGGTGGCGCGACGCTTTTGGATGACGCGCGCATATTCGAGCAGGCCGGGAACTTTTTCGGCTTCGTCCGATTCGAAGGAAGGAGGCACCGAAGCGCGACGCTTGGCGATGGCGTTCGATGCGGCGTCGTACAGGCTGAGTTTGGTTTCCTGGTCCATTAGCGCCAGATGATGAGGCCGCTGGCGGTAGCGACGGCAGCCTCGGATCCCTTATAGAGGATGGTCTTTCCAGAACTATTTGGAACAAACACGATGTCGGCGGGCCTGAGCGGAGTATCGGGAGACTTTCCCGCGAGGACTTTCCCCAGATCAATGGGGAACTCCGTGCGCTGGCCGGTTTTCTCGTCCGTCCGAATAATTTTTGTGCGGCTTTTTGCCGCGGTTGCGTTCAAGCCTTCCGCGAGAGCGACGGCCTTGAGAACGGACATGTACTGGTCGCTTTTGAGAACGAAGCCGCCGGGCTTTTTTACGTCGCCAATAACATAAATGATGCCGCCGCGGGTGACTTTGACAATGTCCCCAGGGTAAACGGGCACGTTGTAACGTTGGTCGCCGGACTCGAGCAGGTCTTTCAGATTGATTTTTACGGTTTCGTTGCCGGGGGAATTTCCTGGCGCGGTTGCGTCGGGAGTATCTTGCGTACTTGGCTGCGGCGCGGAAGATGGAGGTGCACCTGGATTTGTGTCGCTTCGAGGAGAGTCCGAGCCAAATTGCAAACCGGCGCCGCGCATTACGAGGACTTCGTCGCCAGCGTCATCGGAGAGGCCTTCGGCCATGGAAAGCATTTCGAGAACAGTTTTCGTGCCGCGAATCTGGAAGACTCCCGGCTTTTTTACGGCGCCGACTACAGAGACGGGATGGCTTTCGACGGTGGTGACGAAAACGCCGACGTGCGGGTCTTTCATGTACTGGCGCAGCTTGATTTCTATTACGCCTTCGAGTTCGCGGGCGGTGAGGCCGGCGGATTGAATGGCGCCGAGAAGAGGCATGGAAATCTCTCCGCCGGCTGAAACCCGGAGAGAACGGTTTAGGTCGGGAGCTTCGAAGATATTTATTTCGAGGAGGTCGTGCGCACCGATGCGGTACTCGGCTTGTTCGCCGCTGGCGGGGCGGGCGGCGAGGGATTGATTGAGTTGTTCGAGGCGGCGATTGTAGTCTTCGGTTGTTTCCATCTGCGTGGGAGGAGCGGCGGGATTAGCGCCAGGTTGCGAGGCTTGCGCGCGAGAGATGGGCGAGCACAAGAGGGCCAAGGCAGCGAGGGAGGCGCAAAATATCGCGAGACGCAGGCGTGTTCTGAAGGACATTTGGATTTTTGAAGCGGCGCGGCAGTCCGTTAAAGAGAAATGAGAGGACAATTCGACCTCTGCGGAAGATCGCGGCCCCGAAAACATTAGAATCCCTGCGAGCTGAATTGAGCTGCCAACAAAAAACCGGCTCGCGATGCGATCTGCTGGGTACAGACCACCTAATACGGGCGTCACGGGCCGAATGTTATTTTGCTAATTTGCCCGGCATCAACGGCGGATGCCATCCCCGGCAGAAAAAGTTTCCGCGTGAGTGTTATCCTATGGGTGGGTGCATGTCAAGCGCCGCGAGCATGAGGTCGGTGAGACGATCGGGCGGCTAGGAGTGCAAGTTAGACAGCAGATATCTTAGAGAGGCGAGATGAGCTTGCGACCGGGGGCTAAGATTGTGCGATAAGCTCCATTTGTATTCGTTCGGAGAAGGCGGACTGGTTCTTTCACCATTAATCTGGCTAGGGACTCCATGGGCAAAATCTCGGAGCTGGTGGCGCAACGATGTCCCAGGTGCGGTGGCACGGAAGCTCGGCGGGCACCGAGAAGAGGAGTTTTAGAGCTGCTGGTGTTGTCGAGCTTAGCTATTCGACCGTTCCGCTGCCAGGGATGCGCGAATCGTTTTTATGCTTTCAAACCCAAGAATCGTGCTGCGACGTGGGGGCGCCGGCTTCGGGGCAATGAAACTGATGGGGACATACCTGTGATAGTTTACGGGCACGGGCTAGACCATGAACCATTTCAAGAGCAGACCAATGTTCGATTGCTGGGTAATCATCGCGCTGAACTGAGATTAGCGGCGAAAGTACGGCCGCAACAAAAGCTTGTGCTGTTAGATCCCGCGAGCGACGAAGAACGAAGATGCCAGGTGAAGTCTGTTACAGAACCGCCGGATGGAGACTCCATTGTGCGGGTGCAATTTCGAGGCTCTGCGCGGGAATTCTGGATCAACGCCAGGACGCAGGGCGGAAACTGAAAATTATCAAAGCGTCTGAGAGCGTTACATCAATTTCTCGCGAAGGCCCGCGCAAGAGAATCCGCAAAACGAAAACGCGGCGATCAGCACCGGCGAGCGCGTCCAGCCTAACGATACTGACGGAACGACGACGGGATTACTTTTCGATATAGCCGAGTTTCTCCAGGCGCTCGCGAATTTTCTCGGCTTCATCGGAAGTGTAGGCCGGCTCATGGGCGGGTTCGATGAGACCCATGCGTTCGAGGCTGCCCAAAATGCGCGCCGCTGATTGCTGTTCGGATTCTTTCTGCGTTTGAATCACGATTTCGGCATGCAGCGGCGGTTCGTAGGGGTCGCTGATGCCGGTAAAGTTTTTCATTTCGCCGGCGATGGCCTTCTTGTACATGCCTTTAACATCGCGCTGGATGCAAAGCTCCAGGGGCGTATCAACGAAGACTTCGACGAAGTTTTCTATTTTCGAGCGAACTTCGTCACGCACGGAACGGTAGGGCGAGATCGCGGCAGAGATCGCGATTCCTCCGTGCTTGGTAATCAAGCCGCAGACAAATCCGATGCGGCGGATGTTTTCGTCGCGGTCTTCCTTGCTGAAGCCAAGACCTTTGGTAAGATTCGTGCGAACGACGTCACCATCGAGAATATCGACGGTGCGGCCACGGCGTGTGAGTTCCGGGGCAATAATCTCCGCCAGGGTGGATTTGCCGGAGCACGGCAAGCCCGTAAACCAGAGAGTAAAACCTTTATTTTTCGTATTCATTCGTGGGGTCCCCATTTTTTAGTTATCGCGATAAGCTTCGCGGAGAATCTCCGCCACTTCAGGCCGCGTAAATTCGATCGGCAGATTTTCGCCGGCGCGGAGTAATTCACGGACTTTGGTTCCACTCAGCACCAAGCGTTCGGCTGGGCCGTGTTTGCAGGTTTTTTCGGAGGCCATCGCGGCGCACTTTTTGCAGTAGAAGGTGGCATCGAAGCAGATCGGCGTGATACCAAGTTCGCCGGGCTCGAATTCCAAAAACTTGCGTTGCGCGTCGTAGGTGCCGTAAAAGTTGCCTACGCCGGCATGATCGCGTCCCACGACAAAGTGCGAGCAACCGTAGTTCTTGCGAGCAATAGCGTGAAAAATGGCCTCGCGGGGTCCGGCATAACGCATAGCTGCGGGGTACAAGCTGAGTACAGCGCGGCTGGAGGGCAAAGCACTGTTGAGCAGAGCGACATAGCACTGCAAGCGAACTTCCGCTGGGATGTCTTCCGATTTGGTTTCTCCAACCAGAGGATGGAGCAGAAGTCCGTCAACGGTTTCGAGGGCGCACTTCAGAATATATTCGTGCGCGCGATGGACCGGATTGCGCGTTTGAAAACCGACTACGGTGTTCCAACCGCGGTGTTCGAAGAGGAAACGAGTTTCTTTGGGGTCCAGCAAGTAATTCGTGAATTCGCCGCGGTCGGGGCGGCGCAACAGGCTAATCGGGCCTGCCAAGCAGTATTCTCCGACGCCGGAAAGATATTGCACCCCAGGGTGAGTGTCACTCGTGGTTTTCAACACGAACTCGGCTTCGTGATTGCGATCGTACTTATAGACTTCTTCGAGATGCAGAATCGCCACGATTCGTTCGCTGTCGTCTATGAGGGCGATGTCTGAAGATGGCCGGAGGCGTTCTGATTCTTCCTTGGAAACCGCGAGTGTTACGGGGATGGTCCAGGGAAGACCGTTTTCGAGGCGCTGATTATCGACAACACTTTCGTAGTCTTTCTTACCCATAAAACCAATCAGAGGCGAAAAGGCCCCGATGGCTATGAGTTCAACGTCGGAAAGCTGTCGCGAGTTTAACTTGAGGCGGGGCAGTTTTTCGGCGCGATCAATCGATTGTTCCCGCTCGCGTCCTTCGAGAGTTCGGTTGATTAGTTTGCCGCCGTGAGGCCGAATCAGTTGACTGGTCATATCCCTCTTTTTTTTGCTTCAGTGGATTAACTTCTGAAATCTGTGAGATGGACGAATAATAGCGCACGGTGATTTATTCGCGGCCGCTCCAGGTCTTGAAACTGCGGATTGTCCCGAGGTCCTTACGCGCATCACCCGAGTAGGAGACGGCGCGGTCGTCCCAGTATAGGTCGGCTACGGGCTTGGGGCCTGCGGTCTTGTAATCTGAATTGCGATTGATCTCGTCAAAAGGAATCGAGTGTTTGGCGAGGTAGTCGGCGATTTCGTGTTCTCCGCGAGTCGTATGGATTACGATCTTCCAGCCCTCGGAGCGGAGCTCGCGCATGGCTTCAACGACGTCCATACGCGGCTCACCCAGCACACCGGGTCCCTTGTACCCATCGTATTCGGCGATCACGCCGTCAAAATCTACTGCAATGGTACGTTTCGAATCATTCAGCTTATAAGCCATAGACGAGGCTACCCCTGAGTATCCAGCTTGTGGTTTGCAACCCGGGTTCCATACCATCCCAATCGTATCTCATAAACAGCATTTAGCTTAGCGGCTTTTCTTTTCGAATTGAAGGCCGGGAAGAGAGCCATCCTGATAAACTTTACCACTTTTGCGCACTTTGATTCCCCAAGTAGCTGCGCCTCAGCGTATCTAGGGCGAAGGTCACTGTCAGGAGGGAAAAGCCCAGGGAGGCCGCTTGGCTTCCTTTTATGTTCAAACTATTGCACCTAGCGATCTTGGCGCGACGGGTGCCACCAGCTAAGTTAAGTGTTATCAATGGCGATTTATTGTGCCAGATTGGAACGTGGGATGCGGGGGAATGCCCGCTGGTTCTGTGGGTGTGCTCTATTTCACGGGCAGCAGTTCTTGGGGGCTCCATGAAAAACAATCGACTCGCCCTACTAACCGTCCCGTTTATGGGACTTGTTTTACTTGCCATGCCGGTGAGAGCCGGTTCGATTCTGCCGAAGCACAGTCACGGCATTGATTTCTCATCCCAATCCGAACCTGGGAATGTGCAGCATGCCGGTGGGACGGCAAGTTTTATTGATGGATTCGGAAACTCCTTTATTGTAAATGACGCCCCCATTTTCCAATTACATGCCCCTGCCGGGAGCCATGGCCCCTCGAGAACCGGCCAATATGCGGTCGCGGACGGATCTCTGGACATCGTAACGGGCGGCTGTATTTCCGGCTGCACCCACATCAACAAGAACGGGTCTCAAGGGCTTAACTTTAGCGGCGCCGGAAGCTCTCTGAAATTGACCGGGGAGATCGCGGGATTAGGTATCGACACCCCGGAGACGCTGGTATTGGGGTATTTCGACAACCTGGGCTCAACCAAGCCGGCGACACACGTGAATCTAAAGCCGGGCGGTGGTGGGTTGAACGGTTATTTGGTGATCACATATATTAATCCCATGATCGTGGACTTGTTGCACCTGACGCATGCATCCGGCGAGGGGGATCTAACGCAACTCTACCTGAATTTGAGTTTCCTGCCCTCGACGAGCACTTGGTCGGGGCAAGTCGGAGCATCAAACTTGTTTGTGGCGCCGACTCCTGAGCCTACAAACCTGATCCTGCTAGGAACGGCTTTGTTGGCAGCGGCCTGGATAACCCGGAAAGTCAGAGTTCAGGGGTAGTGGTTTGGAAATGGCGATTGGCTTCGAAGGAAGTTTAGCTCGAGTTTTTTGTTCCATTGACAGAATAGTAATTTTATCCTGGTAAAGTTGAAATTCGAGATCTGCAACCTGGCAGCAGATGGATCTGGGGGACGAATGAGGAAGTTCAGGAATGGTTTTATTTTGTTGGGTTTGGTTTGCGTGGCGGCAGTTGCCCCCGCAAAAGCGGGCTCCATCCTACCGAAAGGCCCGGCGATCGACTTCATGTCGAATACATTTCCGGGACCTGTTAAGCACCCCGGCGGCAGTGTAACCTTCGCACAAGGATATGGCAGCGAGTTCAAGATCACAAATGCGCCGATCTCGGAGTTGCGCGCGCAGTATGGAAACATCGGACCGTCGCCCAACGGCCTATATGCGATTGGCAACGGCACCCTGAACCTAAACACGGGCGGTTGTATTTCGGACTGCACGAACATAAACGGGGCTGGCTTTCAGGGAGCGAATTTCAGCGGCACGGGAAGTTCACTGACCTTGAAGGGCGATATTGCAAGCCTTGGCATCGGGAGCTTGGGCGATCCAGTTACTTTGATTCAAGGGTATTTCAGCAATCTCGGCAGTTCGGCGCCCCCGACACACGTTAGTTTGAACAAAGGCAGCTCGAAGACTAACCCCGGCGGCGGTGGGGTGAACGGCTATCTGGTCATTACTTACATCAATCCGCTTCTGGTGGCTGCTTTGGGTTTGAACGATGGAAACGGAGTTGGGCAACTCACTGAAACGCTGTTCAATTTGAGTTACCTGACTGTTTCGAAGAACTGGAACGGCGAAGTGAGTTCGTCTGACGTAATCGTGATTCCGACACCGGAACCGACGACGCTGATGCTTTTTGGAACGGTTTTGTTGGCCTTGGCTTGGGTCACGCGTAGAGTGAGGGCTTAAAGGGTTTTTAGTTGGCCGATTGCTAGTGAGACCGGCAATAAGAGACAAGATTGAGGTTTCAAATGCGGGCGAGATCAATCGCCCGCATTTTTTTTGGGCTACACGTTTCGTGCACGAAAGGCCGGAAACGTAGGTATGTGCGGTCCTAGCGTGTATTACAATATCGGCGCACTTGGCCATTCTTGTTCCAAATTTAGAGATTCTTCGTGAGATTCTCGAGTTCGGGATAACCGGGCAAGCAAAACCTAGGGAGCAAATCAGAAGATGAAGATATGTGTTTTGGGGCTTGATTGTGCTGCGCCCGGAATAATTTTCAACGATGAACGTCTGGTCAATATCCGGCGATTGATGGCGGGCGGAGGGTATGGACGGTTGGAAAGCGTGATTCCGCCGATTACCGTACCGGCTTGGATGTGCATGGTAACGAGCCAGGATCCGGGATCTCTGGGTGTATACGGCTTTCGAAATCGCACGGATTACAGCTACAGCGGGTTGGGATTTGTAACGTCGAATTCTATTCAAGCGCCGGCCATTTGGGACCAATTGGCGAGTCGCGGAAAGAAATCCATCATCGTTGGTTTACCTCCCGGATATCCCCCACGCAAGATCAACGGGATTAGCGTCGGGTGTTTCCTGACACCAGATACGGTCAAGGGAGAATTTACAAATCCTCCGGCTCTGAAGGAAGAAATCACGAAGCTTGTGAGCGAATATCCGACGGACGTAAAAGGTTTTCGCAGCGACGACAAGGCCTGGCTGAAAAAAGAAATCTTTGACATGAGCAAGAAGCAATGGGAAGTGGTGCGCTATCTTTTGAAAAACAAGGAGTGGGACTATTTTCATTTTGTGGATATTGGTCTGGACCGGATGCACCATGGATTCTGGAATTATTTCGATAAAGAGCACGTTCAATATGAAGCGGGCAATCCTTACGAAAATGCTATTCCTGAATATTACAAGTGGATTGACGACCAAATCGGGAGCGTGCTGCCCTTACTGGATAAGGATACGGTCGTACTGGTTGTATCGGACCATGGAGCGCAGCGGCTAGACGGTGGACTGGCCGTGAATGAATGGCTCGTAAAGGAAGGGTTGCTGGTTCTGGATGAATATCCGAAGGAAATTACTCCATTCAGTAAGCTAAAAGTTAATTGGGCGAAAACAAAAGTGTGGAGCGAAGGCGGGTACTACGCGCGAGTGTTTTTCAACGTGAAAGGCCGTGAGCCGCAAGGAATAATTCCGCAAAGCGAATACGAAGGGTTTCAGGATGAAATGAAAGCGCGGTTCGAGGCCCTGGAGGATGACAAAGGACGCCCGCTCAACTCGCTTGTCTTCAAGCCCAAAGAGATTTACAAACACGTCCGAAACGTTGCTCCCGATTTGATCGTTCATTTTGGCGGGCTTTACTGGCGTTCGATCGGAAGCGTGGGCTACGGCCGCATTCACGTACAGGAAAACGATACAGGTCCGGACGCATGCAATCACGCGCAGTTCGGAATGTTTTTGCTTTCGGCTCCGAATTCTTCGCTTCACGGCGAGTTTCAGGGGGCGCGATTGCTGGACATCGCGCCGACGTTACTTGATCTGGCTGGATATGAGATTCCCAACACCATGCAAGGGCGCGCGATCGCAACGAAAAAGAAGTAGATAGAGTTCGCGGTCGAGAAAGATTTCTGCACAGGGCGTGGCGGTTTGCAGTTATGCGGATTCTGACCTTTACGAGTTTGTTCCCCAACGCCGTGCAGCCCTGGCATGGCATCTTCGTATACCAACGGGTTGTACATTTAGCGCGGCGGCCGGGAAACACGGTCACCGTCGTAGCGCCGGTTCCGCATGCTCCTTCCTGGATTCCGTTTCGTCGATGGCGTGAAGCGAGCAGTATCGCGCAACGCGAAAGGGTTGGCGATTTGGATGTTTACCACCCGCGATATTTCTTATTGCCCAAGATCTCGATGCCGTTTCACGGACAATTGATGTTCGAAGGAAGTGTGGCGCTGGTACGCCAACTACACGAGCAGATGAAATTTGACTGCATCGACGCTCATTACGTCTATCCGGATGGATTTGCGGCTCTGCTGCTTGGAAAGGCATTAGGGGTTCCAGTGATTGTCTCCGCCCGAGGCACGGATATAAGTCTGTTTCCGTCATTCCGAAGGATAAAACCCAAGATTCAATGGACGCTGGAGCACGCCGCAGGCGCGATAGGAGTTTGCGAGGCGTTGAAGAGTTCGATGTTGGAGCTAGGGTCGCCAGCCGAAAGTACCCGTGCCATTGGAAATGGAGTTGATCTAGCGCGATTCGCTCCGGTGGATCGACGGACTGCCCGGCAAAAATTGGGCATCCCGGAAGATGCTGAAGTTGTCGTTGCCATAGGCAATCTTGTTCCGGTGAAGGGACATGAGTTCCTCATTTCGGCGATTGCGCGGTTGCTCGATCGTCATCCGAAGATCAGACTGTACGTTGTCGGAGAAGGATTTCTTCGGAAGAAACTTGAAATGCAGCTAGGGCAGGAAGGGCTGCAAGAAAGAATTATTTTTGTGGGACGCAAACCGAACGAAGAACTCAAAGAGTGGTACAGCGCAGCCGATGTTAGCTGCCTGGCAAGCTCGCGGGAGGGTTGGGCCAATGTATTGCTCGAATCATTGGCGTGTGGCACCCCGGTAGTTGCAACGCGAGTGTGGGGAGCGCCCGAGATAATCACTTCGCCGGAATTAGGTATTCTCGTGGAGCAAAATGCCGAGTCTATATCCGAGGGACTTGATACTGCACTGCGGAAAGAGTGGAACCGCGAAACCTTGGTCCGCTATGCCGCGCTGCGAACCTGGGATGTGGTCGCGGAAGAAGTCGAGGATTTTTTCGGCGAACGAGTTGGCGCCGACCGACAGGTAACATCGGCAATGAACGAAGTTAACTAAGACACGAAGAGCGAAAGGCGGGGCGTGGGGAATTTCCTGGTTGTGATTCCTGCAAAGGGCGCTGCGGACAACGCGAAAAGCCTGTTCCGTAATGGTCTAATTGCGGCTCGAGAAATCAGGGGACAAATTCCAAGCCATTTTGTCGAAACTGAATGGGCGTTCGCTGCGTCGTTCCCACGATATAACGGATCGGGCGGCACTGTTGTTACTGATCCGAAGACGGGGAGCTGGATACTTTCTACCGGTACTTGGTTTCACGCGGAAGGCCATGCCAGCGGCGCGGAATCGAAACTACTGCAAAGATATTTGGAAGTTGGCGCGACGCGATTGGCGCAGGAGCTCGAAGGTTTTTTTGTTCTCGTTTTCGGCGACGCTCGAACCTGCGAAGTCGTTGTGGTGACGGACATAATCGGAAGTTGCCATTGTTTCCAAAGAACATTTGACGTTGGAATGGTGCTTTCAGGATCTTCCCTATTATTAGCCGCGTTGAAAAGTTGCACACTAGACTTAACAGCCTGCCAGGAATTCTTCTGTTCGGGAATTATTTACGAAGACCGGACATGCCATTACGAAGTGCGCAAACTCGCTCCCGCGACAATTTTCCATTTTGTTGAGGGGAAGAAAAAGAGCAACGAAACATATTGGCAAGCGGCTGACGCCAAGCCGGAATCGCGGGGAGGTGAAGAAGCGGTAGAAGCGCTTTGGGATGCCACCATGCGTGCGGCGAAACGAATACATTCGATATACCCGAATCCTGTCTGCGACTTAACCGGCGGGTACGATTCGCGAGCCCTTGTAGCGGCGTTCCTGGGGGCCGGCGTGCGGTTCACGACCGCAGTTTCAGGTTCTGCCGACAGCGCGGATGTCCGCATTTCAAGAGGTCTAGCGCAGAGGCTGGGCTTGACAAACTTGCATAGTGAGCCGATGAAACAGATGTCGTTCGAGCAAGTGCTAGCTTGCTTGCCGCTCAC
Source organism: Candidatus Acidiferrales bacterium (assembly GCA_049693615.1). Lineage (GTDB taxonomy): Bacteria > Acidobacteriota > Terriglobia > Acidiferrales > UBA7541 > Palsa-295. The sequence goes on from JBAVQB010000039.1 coordinate 18,011, forward strand.
GGATGGAGAGTACGATCTTGTTAATTACGCGGAAATTCGAGAGATTCACACGGGGCTTTCCCAACAGTTCGATATAAGCATCAATGGTTCGTTCGGCGAAGTGGCTCGCGGATATTGGTGGGAATTGCTTTTTCCGCGGATCGGAGCGCGTAGCCCGCTTGATGCGCATAAAGTTGCACAGCGCCGTTATGCCGCGCAGCGCTGTGATTCATCCATATTTCCGGCGGCCGCACGTACGGATTTGGCGGACCATTTTGCGGGAGTGATAGAACGCACTAACGCTGGACTGACGGAAATGCCAAATACGTTTCAGATGGACAATGCTTATCTGATGATGCGGATGCAGCGCTGGCAAGGACGCATCGCCAGCAGCACAAATCAAATATGGCCTTGCCTGTCGCCTTTTATGTTCCGCTCGGTGATCGAGATCATGATAGGCGCCCGCGCGATGCTGCGATGGCGAAGCTTGATGGTCCGGAAAATGCTATCGGAATTTTCGCCGCGCCTGGCGGAGTATCCGCTGGAGCATGGTTTTCCGGCGGAACCGGCAACCTGGGGGAATTTCTACCGATTTTTTCCGCTGGCAACGTACTTTGGCGAAAAGGTCGCACGGAAAATCCGCGGAAAGCTTGGATTGCGCCAGAACGCTAAAAATGATGCTACCGATCCTCGTATGGAGTTGTGGCGTCAGGAAGAAGTGAAAGAGCTTCTGCGCCCGGAGAAGATGGAGCTTAACCGTTCGCTGGATTCGACCGCTCTGGCGAACTTTCTTATCCGTTCACAGCAACCATTGTTTGAGTTTGGCGAGCAGTGGGCGCGAATGCTGAGCCTGGAATGCGCGCTTCAGGCGATTCATCGAGTAAGCAAGAAATTCACCTGAAGCGCCTCAATTCTTAAATACCCTAAGCCCTATCGGAAGGCTAAAGTGTGCGGCGTTGTTTTTGATTCCTGCGACGCCAGAATAGCCTTTGAGGAATCGAGTGGAGTGCTGCATGTATTTCCTGTTAACGTCTGAAAATTTACGTTGGCTATCAGAATTTGTGGACTAGATGTATTGCCGGTGCCGTTACCTAACAGAAGACCAGCACATGCTCCATTGCTATTATTTTTAGTCAGAACGTTATTGTTACCGCTGCTTCCGCCTCCGGAACCTTCTGTGCAAGTCGAATCTATGTGGATACCGGCGCGAAGGCTGTTGTACTCGTCATTGTTTTGAATCGTGTTTCCATTACTGCAAATGTCAATCCCGTCGACGAAGGAATTGTTAATGTAATTTACGGTCACGGTATTGTCGTCGGCGTTGCCGGAAACCGGATCGCTGACCACGGCAATAGCAAACTGCGTTGTGGCGATGCGGTTGCTGTTAACAGTGACATCGTTACTGGCGATCACAAGTATTCCGGTAGCTTCTGCACCGGGATTGTCGGTAGATCCGCCGTTCCAGACTAAATCGGAGACGATATTCGAATCGACTTTTCCTGTCGCTCCATAACCAACCTGGATGCCATTTTCCAGAGCTCCCGACGTCGCACCCTGTCCCGCGACATTGTCGCTAAAAATATTCATTACTGGACCGGGCAGCCCGTTCCCATAGCCGTTGGCTGTTATACCGTTCTTCTGAAAATTGTTTACCGCTGAAATTGTGACGGTTACTGCAGGGCCGTTATCGGCTTCCACGTAAATACCAAGACCGCTGTTGCAAACGTTGTCGGCCGGGCTATCCATTACTTCGTTCAACACGTCGGCGCCATTGATTGCTCCGGCGGTGTTGAGAAAATAGATTCCGACCAGGACCGGAGAACTGCAACCCTTCAGACCGTTGTTTGCACCATTTAGAATAATATTCTTGATGGTCACCGTGGAGGCATTGGTCACGAATATCTGGGCAGCAATGTTAGGATTGGTCGCGTAGGGAGCGGGATCGGTGGCGTTTTGAGCCATTCCCGTCGTTGGAGGAACGATTACGACGTTGTCCGCGTTTCCGTTCGGATTGCCTAGAAGAGTCAAACTTTTATTGATGGTAACCTGCTCGGGATAGGTACCGGGGCAGACATTGACGGTACCACCTACTCCGACGGCGGTTACGGCGGCTTGAATGGTCGTGTAGTTTGCTTCGCTTTTACCTTTGCATCCGCCGACTTGAACCGGCGAGGCCGCGGCGCGGACACTTTGCCCGAACAAACTTGCCGCGAATCCAATCGCTATCAGCGCCAGGGTGCGGGCATTATTCATCGTCGTGATCATCAATTTCTCCGTTTGCAATTTTGTGTATATTGAGACTCGAAAAGGCAAAAAGATCCTGCGGAAGAACTAGGCAATTAGCTCTCCAAGCCGCTGCAGGGATATTGGAAGCAAAATCGAGTAAGAGTAATGTTCTCAATTGGTTAGAGATTGAAAGTACAACATTTGTTGTACATCGCCCAGCAGAGTGCACATATGTGGCAAGGATTTTCTTCATTTTCGGCAAAACCTGAGCTCTTGGCTGGTTCGATAGCGGATGCGGCTTACACGATGAAAGCTATCGGAATCAGTTGGCATTTATCGGAAAAGTCAGGACGAAAAGGCTTCGCGCCACTTACGAAACATTAGGACCGACCAAAGATGCGCGGAACGATTGTAGGCGCCCTTTTGATGCTGATCCCATATTTTCTTCAGGAAGGTACGATCGAGAATTCCATCGTCGGAAGAGAACAGAGCATCATGTGTCAGTTCTCGTAGATCTTCGCGGAACCAGCGATCGAGAGGGACAGCAAATCCTTGCTTCTTGCGGTCCAGGATTTCAGATTTCAGAATGGGAGCCATGGCCTTCTTAAAAATATATTTTCCCTCACGCCCCACGAGCTTCAACGAGGAAGGAATCGTTGCGACAGTTTCCATTAGCTTGTGATCGAGAAGCGGAGCGCGCACTTCGAGCGAGACAGCCATGCTGGCTCGATCTACTTTTGTGAGGATGTCATCGGCCAGGTAAGTTTTGATGTCGACGTACTGAATTCGGGATAGCAAGTCTGGAGTGTCGGCGCGATCGTAATATTGTTGGAGCACGCCAATCGAATCATAGTGGCCCAGAGCCTTGCGGAAATCTGAAGTGAAGAGGCTTGGTTTCTCGCCGGGACGAAAGATGGAAACAGAATTGAAGTAACCTTCGAGTGGCGAACGGGCCAAGCTTTGGAAAGTGGCTTTGGCGCGCAGAAAACGCGGCGCCCAGGCGAGCGGCGGATACATATGCCCGAGCGGACCGAAAACTGTTTTGCGCAAAGGCGCCGGAATGAATCCCCGCATTTGGTTTTCAAACCGGTCAAAATAATAGCGGCGATAACCGGCAAAGCTCTCATCTCCGCCATCTCCGCCCAGAGCTACGGTGACATATTGTCGCGCGACCTGAGAGACGTAATAGGTGGGGATGGCGGAGGAATCGGCAAATGGTTCATCGTAATGCCAAACAAGTTTGTTGAGCACGTCGAGAGCGTTGGGCCGCACGATCTGTTCGTGGTGATCGGTATGGAACTGTTCGGCAACTTTGCGCGCATAGTCGGATTCGTTGTACTCCTGCTCCTCAAAACCAATCGAGCATGTCGTAACCGGACGCCGTATGATTTTCGCCATCATGGCGACGATCGAAGACGAATCCACGCCGCCGCTTAAGAAGGCGCCTAGGGGCACTTCGCTCATCAAACGCATGCGCGTGGCTTCGCAAAGCTGATGGCGCAGAATTTCGCACCATTCTTCCTCGCCGCGTTGTTCCACATGGCCGAAGGAAATATCCCAATAGCGTTCAACACGCACACCACTGGCCGACGCTACCAAGTAATGACCGGGCAACAACTTTTGCGCCGCGCGGTAGATTGTTTTTGGCGCAGGAATGTAGCCGAACGAGAAATAATCGGCGAGGGCCTGAATATCCATGTCTCGGGGCAGGGAATCACCCGCTAGCAAGCACTTCAGCTCCGAGCCGAACAGAATCCTCTTCGAATCCGCGGCATAGAAGAGAGGTTTCTTGCCGACGCGGTCACGAGCGAGCAAGAGCTTTTGTTGACGCGAATCCCATAAGGCGATGGCGAACATTCCGCGCAACCGCGCGAAACATTCCTCGCCATATTCTTCATAGAGGTGAACGATAGTTTCGGTATCGGAGCGAGTATTGAATCGATGGCCGCGTTTTATCAGGTCATCGTGTAGCTCGAGATAATTATAGATTTCTCCGTTAAGCATGACCCAGACGCGGCCGTCTTCATTTGACAAGGGCTGATGACCGCCAGCGACATCGATGATGCTCAGGCGCCGGAACCCCAGGCCAATACCTGGCCCTATAAAAATTCCTTCATCATCGGGGCCGCGATGGATGATGGTTTGGGTCATGCGGTGAACGACTTCGCGCGGGATTTCGCGCTGCTGGTCGAATTCGAAGATTCCGCAAATGCCGCACATCGTTTTGTTTCCTTAATTAGCAACCGGCAGTTTGATACCGCGGCGCGCTGCGAGTTCCAAATATAGTTGTGAATAATCGTCGAGCATGCGCTCAAGACCGAAACTCGTAACAACTCTCTCACGCGCCTCGGCACCATAGCTCGATCGCAAATTGTTCTGGGAGGCAAGAAGGGCCAATCGCGATGCCAAGGTTTCCGCGTCTCGCGGTTGAAATAGACAGCCTGTGGAGCCTTCTACCACGACCTCTGGATTGCCGCCAACGCTGGTGACGACTACGGGCAGCCCGCTGGCCATGGCTTCAAGCAGAGTGTTGGACATACCTTCCGAGATAGAAGTTAGTGCGAAGGCGTCCATAGCGTTCAACAATTCGGGGACTTCATCACTGGAGCCGATGAACGTTACGCGTCCGGAAAGCGCGGAGGAATCTCTTACGAGTTGCTGATTACGTTCGAGTTCCGGCCCAGAGCCGACGATTAGGGCGTGGGCATCGACTCCGCCGCGGAGCATAATTTCGATGGCTCGCAGCAGGGTAGGGTGATCCTTAATATCGACGATGCGGCCCACCGTTCCTACTATGAATCGGCTTTGAGGCAAACCGAACTTCTGACGCAACGAAAAACGCATGTGGGGTTGAGGCTGAAATCTTCGCGTGTCTACACCATTATAAATTACGCGGATTCGATCAGGAGAAACCCACGCCTGGTGAGCATGAAAGTCGCGAAGTTCACGAGTAACAGCAAAAACGGCGCTGGCCATGGAGTATGCGGCTCGTCTAAACAGCCGGCGTCGCGTTGGAAGCCCGGCGAGCATATCCAATTCATAGCCGTGTTCGCTGTGAATAGCGATGGGCACTCCAGCCAGTCGCGCAGCGGGGATTGCTTCGATAGCGCCCCAGTTTCGTGAGTGAACGATGTGCGGACGATAAGCGCGCATCACGCGCGCAAGCCGGAAAAGCATGAGTTCGAATCCAGTGTCGTTTCTTCCTTGCAATAGCAACTGGCCACCTGGAATCCGGTTCTGATCGATCGCGGAATCCATGCCGCGAAGAGCAGCTAGACGCTGTTCGAAAATCGCTCCATTAAGGCCGCCAACCAACTTCAGAACGACGTGCTCGGTCCCACCGGTCGCAAACCGATTGAGTACATGCAGAACGCGCAGAGGATTTCCGGCCAGAGGTGTTGATTGTAACGAACGATCAGACACTTCAGTCACAGGATCCCTGGTCTCAACGGCCGAATTCATAAATCAGCCGGACGCGTCCTCATGAGAAACTTTGCCAGAGGCGTTTTTGTTTTGATCCACAATTTGAAGTCCCAATAGCATCGATAGGCAGTACGCATGCCTTTCCAACTTATACGTTTGCCAGTGGCAGAAGAAGCAGTCACTTCATATCCAAGTTTTTTAAGGGTTGGCCCAATCAATCGTTCCAAGGCCGCGAGATCCGCCGGCGAAAGTTGCTTTCGCCAGCGTCCCACGGGATCGAAGGTGCCAGATTTCGACTCACCCTCGAAAGAAGTATTCGGATCGCTAACGGAACCGATGCCGGAACGCCGGATTTGCGCGTAGTCGAGTTCGTGCTTAATAAATGCGCCAATCTCACCAAGAGTGATCTCCGGCTGGGCTATCAGGTTTTCGTAATGCACTTCCATATAGTCTTTGCCCAACGCCGGCTTTTGCCGCCTGCCCTTATCTACCAGCCACTCCCAGTAGAGACCTGCAATCAGCGCGCGCCGGTTTCGGTCCCAAGGGAAAGGCTGAACCCATGCTTTCTTTTCCAGCGACAGCGCCACATCGCGCCCGTCGCGAATCATATGAACTACCATCGCATCGGGAATTTCGTTTTTAATTTTGGCGAGATAGAGAATATGTTCGGGAGTATTTTCAGCCCAGCGGCCAACGCCCTGACTACGGGCGATTTCCTCCATAACTGCGCGGAGAAAATCACCACCCGTACGGCATTCATTCAGAATCTTGTTTTCAATCCGCTGGCGATCCAAACCCGAAAGCGTGAAGAGCTTGCTCTGCAACCAGAGATCCAGGGCTTTGCGCCTATTCTTTCTATCGCTTAGGTCCTCAAATCGAGGAAATACAAGATCGAAAACCTTTGACTCAGTGAGGTAAACCGCAAAGCCCCCGGCAGAAAGGAGCATGTGGTAGAGCAGAGTTGTTCCTGATCGAGGAGAGCCGATAATAAATACAGGCGGCTTCATTTTCGTTCGCACGTCCGGGGTGCGCGATTTCGGCGCGTCCGGATAGTCGGAAATGGAAGGCGACGTGCCGGCGATCTCCGTCATCGCATTCCTTCGTGCTTCAAGCGGGATTGCTTCGCGTGACTGGCGTCCTGGTGCTTCGAGGAAAATGTAGATCTCACTTTGCGATACAAGTTCGTGACTTTCGAGACGGTGGATGGAGTCAGGAAAGTGCAAAGGTAAATAAGCCGGTAACGAAAAGACCAGGGAGCGCGTTGCACGGCGCCGGCGAAAAGCTTGCGGGCCTCCACGTGGTTACCGCGATTCATCCAAGTGCGGCCCAGCCAAACGTAAGGCACGGCCATACGGCGATTGATAAACGATTCTCCGAGCTCGCCGCGGATTTCAGGGTAAAGTTCCAGAATCCTATTTAACACTTTAGCCTGCCAGGGCATACCGTCCTGCGGCACTTGGCCGAGAGTCTGCGTGCTCATCTCGCGGTGCTGCCTGTACATCAGCAGAGGCTTGTCCACATAGCCGAATTCAAAATATCGAGCCATACGCAGCCACATTTCGTAATCGCTGCCGACCAAGAAACTTTCGTCGAAAAGGCCGACGGTGTCGCAACAATCCTTGCTGAAGACCACAGAACCCGAACCGAATAAGGTTTCTCGGAAGAGATAGGGGAATATTTTGCCGCTTTGATAAATCCGTCCGCGGGAAGCGCGTACACTCTCAACAAGTATCCCGCTGGAGTCGAACGTCATCATATCGGTGTAAACGACTTTGCATTCTGGGTGAGCAACAAAATATTCCATCTGAAGCTGGAGTTTGTCAGGCAGCCACAAGTCATCAGCGTCAAGATAGGCGATATATTCCCCGGTCGCATGACGTATGCCGGTATTTCGGGCTGCTGGCTCGCCGGCATTTTTCTGGTACACGTAAATGATCGAATTCATGTAAGGCTGGAGAACTTCGCGAGTTCCGTCCGTGGATCCGTCGTCCACCACTATGATCTCGCGCGCCGGATAAGTTTGTGCCAGGACACTGTCGATAGCTTTCGTGACGTATTGCGCGCAGTTGTACACCGGGATGATCGCGGTGACCTTGGATCTTGGCGTAGAGACCATCATCATTTTATTACTCTGGAAGAGCCGCAGCTCTCCAACGGCGCGCGGCCCACAACATCTGAGCTGCTTGCTTTACCTTTTCAACCTCGTTTTTCTTGAAAAATCCGACCAGGTATAGAACGAGAGGGAAAGACAAAAATATTAGAAACTTCAGCCCCGCCGACAGGTAGATGGAGGAAACCGAAATCTTCGACGCCGCCCAGTACAATGCTGCCGCAATTGCAATAGACGCGAAGAAGGCGCCGAGTCGATAGGAAACCGGATGGACCCTTTCAGACATAAAATAAGCCAGGCCTGCCATGGTCAGAAAACTCAATGCAGTGGCCCAAGCCGCGCCCATACCGTCGAAGCGGCGAATCAAAAAATAATTGAGCAAAAGATTCGTCGCCAGGGAAATGCCGCTGATCATGCCAATGGAATACGTTTTCTTCTCGATATAAAGTCCCCCTGCCATAAACCGGAAAACTCCCTGAAATATATAGGCCAGGGCAATGACCGGGACGATTTTATAGGCATCTCGAAAGGAAGGCGAGGCGATTACAGCGATTACGTCTTTTATGATCAGTGAAAGGCCCAATGCGATGGCGACCAATACCAGAGTGTAATAGCGGAAGATACGAGAAAAAAGATCAGCGCCGTTCGGTTTGCGCGCCACCTCATACATCCGCGAACTCCAAATCATGTCAAACGGCTGCACGAGAAGGAAGCTGAGCATAAAGCCGAACTTATATCCCAAAGCATAAATTCCCACAACCGACACGTTGGTAAAGCGTTGCAGGAAAAAGCGATCCGAAAAATTAAGCGCGAAGGCCGCAAAGCTTGTAACGACTAGCGGAGCACCGAAAGCCACAAGATCGCGAAGCTTGCCAAAACTAAAGCTTAAACCGACCTCGCGAACAGTGAGCACAGTCAGAGTAGTTGCGGAGAGAGCCATTGTAATCAAACTACTGTAAAGAATTCCGATTAGCCCGGTTTTGAGCACGACAATGAAGTAGATGTTCAAGGTGAGCGAAATCAGCATGGTGATCACGCCCAGAATTGTGATCAGTCCGGAGCGCTGCTTCGCTCGCAAATAGCTGAAAGAGACGCTATTCAAAGTGGAGAACCAGAAAGTGAAAGAAAGAATCCAGAAATATTTGTAATAGATCGGCGCTTTAAGAATTAGAGAAGACAGCTGTTTCCCGAATGAGATTCCACCGACGGCGGAAAAACTTCCCAGCAGAAAAGCGGTGATCAGAACGGTGCCAATGACTTCGTTTCTATTTTTTTGATCTTCATACTCGTAATAATAGCGAACGATCGCGGCATTCATCCACATCATCACAGCCAAGCCGAAAAGCGCTACGGACAAATCGAGGAGCTCGAGCGTTCCATAATCCGCCGGAGTCAAATAGTGGGTGTAAAACGGGATCAGCAAAAAGCCGACGAGCTTGTTGAGCAGGTTTCCGACGCCATATACGGAAGTATGCTTTAGGAGAGCTTTGAATTCGTCCAGCATTGAGTGCGCGCGGGAAGAAGCATCACTCTGTGCTGTGATAGATGGCTGCGATGGCATGCTAGTGCTTGACTGAATTTGATCCTATTGTCGGAAACAACCAAATTCTCCACGGATTCCAATTCGACCTTTAGTTGTCGATCTATTCGATGTAACCCAGGCCTTTGAGTCTCTGCTCGATCAGCTCAGTCTCTTCCGCGTTGTATTCCATTTTATCTTGCCGGACGACGGTGTTATCAATCTCTTCGAATCGAATATCCTGCGCACCAGGGAAAAAATCCTGGAGCACACGCCCGTCCATGTCGGCGGGAACCGGGAGTCCCAATATGTGCAAAATCGTCGGCGCCAGGTCGATCAGGCGAGGATGGAATTGGGCATCCGGATGATTCATGCCAGTTCCTTCGACGATCAGGACGCCCTCGGTGCGATGATTGCCGTGGGTAGAAAGCTCGGGCGGAGCATCCGAAATCTCGAACGAAAACTTGAAACCTTCCGTGGGTATCAAAACGATATCGGGCAGAATTACTCCATCGAGTTTTTCGGGATAGATGTCGCTACCCCTGGATACCTGCGCGAAGAGCTTCTCTTTGGTCTTAGGATGCTGAACTTTCTTAAATTTTGAAATCAGTTCGTCCACGAGCTTGTCATATTCTGCGCCGGGCTCCACGATTCCCAAAGGACTACGGCCTTTCACGTTTACATAAACGAAGCCGGTTTCGCTTCCGACCGCGAGGGCAGCTTTCGTCTTTTCCCAATTCAGGGACACTCTCTGGTGAGGCGCCGTGGCGTTGATCATTTCCACGAAAGATCCGAAGCTTCGGAGGCTTTTTGAAGCTGCGGATTTGTTCGCAGGCGGAGCCAGGGCTCGTTTTACCGCTCGCGTGGCGCGGTTGTAAAACTTCGTCACAGAACTTTCCGCTGCTTTCGCGGGGGCCAAATAGCCCCACTCACGAAGATAATAATTCGGGCAAATGTTTCCACGGTTGCGCCCGAAGCCATGGTCCGAAAGAACAACTTTGAATGTTTTATCCGAATCGAGCAATTTGAAAAGATCGCCGACCATGCGATCCATGCTTTGATAACAATCTCTGGTCTTTATCGCTCGTTCACTTTTCTGTGGATTCGCGCTACAAGCTTCTTCGATGTAGACCCAGAGATTGTGCTGCATCCAATCCGTCTGTTGAAAATGGAGCATGAACACGTCCCACTTCTCATTTTGCAACAAGCGAGACGCCAATTTCGTTCCCTGTTCCGCTCCCGCGATAATCTTGCCCACGAATCTATTAAAGAGTTCATCCGATTTGGTCGGCTGATTACTCGATAGCGGCAAATCCAAATTATCGGCGTAATCCGGGAACTCCTGGAGAATGTCCTTCGAAAGCGATTCCGGATAAGTAAATTTTCCATCGAGAAAAGGTGCGTCCCATCCCGAGACTATAATGCCGTCCACTTCGTAGGGGGGATAAGTGTAGGGCAGGTTTAGAGTGATCACGCGCTTGCCCTTGTCACTCAAAAGTTGCCATATAGTTTTGGTTCTAATGTGATCGGAATTATTTATTTTCCAGCTATAGTCGCGTTCGTCGAAGTGCGTGAAATCAAAAACTCCGTGCTTGCTTGGATTTTTTCCAGTCATGAAAGAGGTCCATGCTGGGGCTGTCACCGGCGGCACGACCGATTGAAGTTCGCTTCCGACGCCATCGTGCAGCATCTTTGCGAGGTTAGGCAGATAGCCTTGTTTGATGAGCGGACGAAGAACATCCCAAGTAGCGCCGTCGAGGCTGATTATGAAAACTTTGTCGGTTCTATAATTCAAGGGAACTGTCCTTAGACTTCGAGAATGGCCCTACGCGCAGAGGCATCGGTAATCAAATCCATGGCTGGGCAGATTAGCAGTCGGCAAAGCAGACCCATTCAACAATAATGAAGCACTTCAGCGACCATCAACAGAGCTTCTATATTATAGAGAACACTAAGATTATACCTCAAATTTCGACGACAATTGAGACGTGGGGAACAACTTTTCCAACATTGTGAACAGCTGTTCCGTCCAAATTTACGCTGAAAACGCTCTACGGACGGTCCGAAGTACGTCATTAAAGCCACACATCTCCGATTCGAACTCGATCTGAGCGATATTTTCGCCATCCAAGAAACGCTTCAGGCCCAGCGCCGGAGTGGTTGAAAGATTGAGGCCGGGATCACAGGTAGTCGCGCTCTTTACCTGTAAGGAGGTGAGCCAAGGCCAGCTCTTTTCTGACCATATCCCGCTCGGATAACACAAGTGTTGTAACGGCTTGCCGGCAACCGGCTCGAGCACGGCGCGATTGTCGGTGATCTCCCGGCGGACGGTACCCTCCTCGTCTGGTAATTTATGACGGTGAGTGTGAAGCTGAATATCAACGCCATATTTTGCCAGTTCACGGAGTTCGGAGAGCGTCATTAAACTCAAGTAGCGGCCCTCAAAAATGGAGTCATAGTTGACATGTAGGTGATCAGCTGTTCGGCGTGTGAGATCAATCCTTTCGGATTCCGAGAGTTGTGACTCTCCGTAATTAATGATTTCCCACATCACTCGCTGGCATTCAGCTGCGTCGTTCAATTGAACAGTGCCACTCAAGGTGGGAACTAGATTTGCCAGTTCGAGCTGGTTATCACGTGTTTTCCAAAAGATGTACTGCACGGCGAGGCGGAAAATAGGGCTTTCTTTCTGGCAATAATAGCTCGTTACGTAAAGTGTCGAAGGAAACGAGGCGCTTCGCAAAAGGGGCGCGGCGCATTGAAGAACGCTGTAAAATCCATCATCTATTGTTATTACAGCGGCTCCTTTGGGTAAGCTGTTGGAGCGGAGCTTCTCCAGACCATCCTGGAGACCAACGATAGGGAATCGCTTTCTGGACAGATAAGTCAGCCGTTTTTTGAATGTATCCGGCAGAATGAAGAGCTTAGGGCGAAAATCAGATTCATCGGCGATGGCGAAGCCGTGATAGCAGAGAATTCGCAAGCCGGACGGTTCAAAATAGCGTGACAGTCGAAACAGACCGAGCCATTTGCAGATATAGAGTCCGAATTTCTTGACATTCATGTCGATAAAGAAATCCAAGTGCACGTAGGAATGTTCAGAAAGGCACCACTGTAATTCTAACTTAAGTCTTATTGATGTTGGATCGCTCGCTAACCCGGTTTCCACGGGCAATGAAACAGGTTCGATACGTGTAATCTAACGATATCTGTATTACTTTGCTTTCCCATACTCAGCTAATCACGTACACGCTTTTCGCACGCAATCCGACATAGTTGTTAATGCATTGCGCCTAATCTGATTAGTTTATAAGATGTTGAGTCCAGCGTCCCCTCGAAAGCGTCTACTGAGCTGCTGGGATCGTGACAACATTCGGCGGGCAAAATGCTCGAAGGTTCTTCTACGTTGCTTGCAGAACCTTGGTTTTTGATAACGCCGAAACAGGGTAGCGAATTGGGTAGGGGACAGTTGGGCGCGGACGGCTAACGATTATATCCTCAGGATGAGCGCAAGCAGATTGTTCAAGAACCACAGGATCCAGGTGCCTATTTGAAAAGCGATAAATCCATGGCGAGGGCGGAGCATCCCTTGATAATTCTTATGGGTTTGCCTCGCTCCGGGACGACGTGGATTGCGAAAATGTTCGACAGTAGTCCGAAGACTGTCTACTGCCACGAGGCAGACCGGGGCCTAATTCTAAGGTCCATGCCGCTCGCCCCGGATGTATCAGAGTCCGAAACGTTGAAACCAATCGCTGAAGCGTTCGTCGATAATCTCTTAGAGATTACCGACCCACACGTAGTTGGTTCGCAGCCACAATTCAGCAAGAGCTACCGAACAGGATTGGCGGCGCTACTACATAACGGCGCTACGGTGTCTGCTAAGTTGGCTTCGACCGTAGGATGGGAGTGGCCGATCTTTCCCATGGTGGATTACGACAAGGTTCCCGATCTGCGGGTGATCTGGAAATCTGTCATTTCCATCGGCCGCGTCGGAGTTTTTGCTCGCTCGATCAAGAATCGCCACGTTATAGTGTTGCTGCGGCACCCGTGTGGACACGTTGCGTCCATGCTGCGAGGGGAGACCGAACACAGATTTCCGTTTCCGCCCAGCGAAGATTATCCATTGTTTGAAATTCTTCTGAATACGGGTCCGGCGCGCCAACACGGTCTGACTTTGGATTATTTGAAGTCACTCCACCCCGCTGAACGATTGGCCTGGCGCTGGGTGATTATGTATGAAAAAGCTCTGCAGGACATTCAGGGGATCGATGGCTGCATGAGCATTCGCTACGAAGATGTTTGCGTTGAGCCGGAACGATATGCGAAAAAGATGTTCGACTTTTGTGGTCTTCCGTGGGATCCGGCTGCCGACGAATTTCTGAAAACAAGCACCGCGACTGAGAAGAAAAAATACTACGCAGTTTTTAAGAATCCCCTCCGGTCGGCTATGCGCTGGCAGTCCGACCTTAGTGAAGATGAAATTGATCGGATATATCGAGTGGTAGAAAAAAGCGAATTAAGCCGCCTGTATCCTCGAGGCGAAAGATTACATGACTCGAGCATTCATTCTACGGAAACGGCGAGACCAGTCTAGCTTTCGGCACACTTAACCAGCTTGAATCCTTTGAAGGCCGTAACGAATCAGAAGCTCGCGGATTACGCTCATTTCTAGAGGCTTTTTTCGCCAGGTTTACTTTCTTCCTTCGCCGCTCCAGCTACGCTCAGCTTTCGGATGAATTTTTTGATTCGTCTTTTCAAGTCGAAATGCTCCATCACACGTTTTGTGCTGGTGGCCAGGATGCTGCCGGTTTTGTGAACTCCGGACGCTAGGCGCGCGTAAACGCCTCGCTTCAGAATGTAGATGTCCGTGTCGAAAAACGAAGTGTTGCCAAAGAACTCCTTTTGCCCGCCGCCGCCTGTGCCAAAATCGAAAATGTCGGGACGTTCATAAACGAATAAATCCTCAATAACGAGAAATTGCAAGGTAGTTCCGACAGAATATTTCTCCCACCGCGGATCGTAACCGATAGTCGGAGACCGGCAAATTCCGTTACGCTGGATACAGATCATGAAAGCGCAAGCTTCCTCGCCGCACCAGAGCAGATAGCAGCGCAACCATCCGCGTTCAGCAAGAAATCGAAAACTTTGCTTCAAAACTTCGGGTTCGCGAAGGCCCGAGCCTGCCAGCCGCCATTGGTAAGTCTTTTTTGAGATTTCCACCGCGGTGTCGACAAACGAATCTACCTGTTCAGGAGAAGTAATCCGTACGAGGCGAACCTCAGAGCCCGTATCTTTCTGGAGCTTGCGAGCACTGCGGCGCAAATTGCTTCTGGATTTCGATGAGAATTTTTGCAGATACTCCTCGAAAGTCCCCGGCAATTTGACAACAAAGTGTTGCGAGCGCTCTTTGGGTAGATACAACTGGAATCTACGGCTGACGGCCGGATTTGTCTTCAAATAATTCCATAGGAACGAATCCAGAGGCAGGGAGCGAATGAACATACCGTCGGCCGATGGAAATTTATCCAAGGAAGCTAGGAGCAAGTCAAAACCTTCCGCCTGATCAGGAAAACAAGGTGGCTCGACGAAGCGCACGCAATGGATCGGAATGCTGAATATTTTAATCTCGCCCAGGTACCCCATTAGAGGGCGATTCTGCACGAGGAAAAATCCAAAACCGCGGACGGTATTCTGATCTTGAAGGAAGAAGGCCCCGAGCGCATCAAGGCGTTTCTGGTGTTGAGCGACAAACCATTCCAACTCTTCAAGGACATTCCCTTGGGCGGAAGGCTCCGGATTCGCCTTCCAAGAGGAGATCAGGTCAAGCAACTGCGTTCCCAGAACAGTATCGAGCTTCAGAGTAATGATCCCCCGGAGGCATTCGTAAGAGGTTTATTGTCAGTAGCTTACAACCTGCAAATTTTATTAAGACAGGTACGTTTGCCTAACATCAATATAGCTATCATGCCATACTTTTAGTCGATTAGTGGAGCGCAAACAGGGTGCACAATTCCTAGCGTCGCAACGTATTCGGAACAGTAAATTTCGCAGAGTGGGTTAAGCTGGTTTCTCGATGCCAATTTCTTCCATCACTATGAAAGGTACACAGAAGATCCGCGCCTTAGCGCGAAAAGCCGATCGGTCCTTTAGACGTAGAGGGCTGGGCGGAACGGTAAAATTCCTCGTTCTCAACCTGCCGTCGGTTGTGAAAGAGCTACTGCCAGGGCGGCGACGGTTGAAACAAGCACAGAGCGACTACGACCGAAAATATCATGTCGATACCAGCGGGGAGATTCACCTCAGCGAACTCGACATCGAGAGCCCTAATTCCGCGTTTGGCAACAGCTATCAAGCGAGTCCACCCAACATCATCGTCGAAATGATCGCGGCGCTTCCCATCCGATACCAGGACTACACTTTTATTGATATTGGATCGGGAAAAGGCTTGGTGCTGTTCATTGCTTCTAATTATCCTTTTCGCAAGATTATTGGCGTCGAGTTTTCGCCTCAACTACATCAAATCGCCCAGGAGAATGTCCGAAGCTATCGGAGCGCTGAACAACAATGCACTGACCTAGAATTAGTGCTGAGCGACGCCACTCAATACCAAATTCCTCCAGGTCCTTTAGTGTTGTATATGTTTAATCCTTTTAACGAAAAAATTGTGCGAACTCTGGTTGGGAATGTACGCGCATCTATCGAAGCAAATCCGAGGCCAGTGTTCATTTTGTATAAGAATCCGGTCGCAAACCTGGTTTTTGAAGAAAACAAGTTCGTGAAAAAACTAACGCTCACAAGAGAATATGCCATCTACAAGTGTGAACGGCCCGAAGATCAGTAATTTGTCAGTCGGCGAGGCTCGCAGCGAAAATCTGACGCAGTATCGTGTTCTGCATGTTTTGGACCATTCACGACCACTGTTGAGCGGATATAGTGTGCGCAGTCATAGCCTGATAACCGCTCAAAAGCATATCGGTCTATTTCCTCAAGCAGTAACCGGACCGCTACATGGAACCGATGACGCTGGAGCAAGAGAAATAACCATCGACGACATCGTTTATCGACGAAGCGCTCTAGAACCTGGAATCGAGCAGCGAATTATCCAGAGCCGTATTCCAGTACTTCGCGAAATGAGCGTCGTGCGGCTTCTGCGCCAGCGTATTTTGGAGATCGTTGACGAACAAACATTTGACGTGATTCATGCGCACTCGCCCGCGTTGTGTGGTCTGGCGGCGATGCAAGCGGCCAAAGCTCATGGAATCCCATTTGTTTATGAAATCCGGGCTTTCTGGGAGGATGCGGCAGTCGATCAACAAAAAACGAAAGTAAAGTCTTTGCGCTACCAAATCAGCCGCGGTTTGGAGAGCTACGTGTCGAAAAGGGCTGACGCAGTGGTGGGTATCGCGCGCCATATTCTTGAAGATCTGCGAGAACGGGGAATCGATTCCAAAAAGCTATTTCATGTTCCAAATGGCGTAAATGCGGAAAGATTCACGGCTTTGCCGCGTGACGCCGAACTCGCCGCTCGTTTGGGTTTAGGTGATGCCCCAGTGTTTGGATTCGTCGGATCGCTCTACCGCTATGAAGGTATTGCCTGGATGGTGCGTGCCAGTGAAAGGTTGCACCGCGAGGGCGTGAAATTTCAGATACTGATTGTCGGCCACGGCGAAGACTCCCAGGATATCCAGGCTGCGATTCAAGAATTGCGGGCACAAGATTACATTAAGGCTGTCGGCCAGGTTCCGCATGAACAAGTGCAGAGCTACTACTCGTTGATGGATGTGCTGGTATATCCCCGCCGAAGTGTCCGACTCACAGAACTGACCACGCCGCTTAAGCCGTTGGAGGCCATGGCGCAACGGAAAGCTGTGCTGGCAAGCGATGTGGGCGGCATCAGAGAACTAGTCGAACCGGAGATACCCTGTCTCTTGTTTAAAGCGGACGATGTAGAAGATTTCTGCCGTAAAGCTAAACAGCTGATCTGTGACGGTTCCTTCCGCGAAGAGCTAGCCGAGAGAGGGCGACAAATGATCTTGCGAGAAAAAGATTGGGACGTCCTCGCTGAGCGGTATAGGGCGGTTTACCTGCAGGCGCAAAGCAAGACGCGATAACCCACCTAGCTTCAATCCAATCTCAAACGGATATAGACGAGAGATTCCGCATAAGTACAGGTCCGCGACCTGCACCTCTGACCAGCAGAGTTTCTTAAACGAAGCGTGTAGCCTAAGTTGGATCCATTAGGGCGTTCCAATGATGAAGCAGAAATATTTCTGCGGTGTTGCCGGCATGCGTTCTTTGGAAATTCGGCGAAGAACGGATTTAATTAGCAGCGCCTGGTTGTTTCAATTTGGAACAGTTACTTGCGATGCGCTGAGTAAGCGTTTCGACACTAGTTCACACCCAAAGCAGAAGCGATCCATTGTAGTCGCGCGATTTAGAGATGTAGGTTGGCAGATACGCCGCGATGTTCTGGCGCAACGCAGAACCAATCGGAAACTACTATCCACCGAGATTTATCCGCCTTCTGAGGGCAATAAATGAAGCGTCCAATTAAAAGCATAAAATATATACAAAGCAGATATGTTCCGTGGATTCATTTTTCGTGCTTTTGCACGAGTGGCAGTCTTCTACAAACAACCACAATCGGGTGCATTTTACTGCTAGCGACCTTTCTATTAGGGCCATCCCTGACTCGAGCTCAAAGTCTGAATGTGCCAATTGTTGTGCAACCTGCTGAATGGCCGGGGATGGCGACGGTGGCACCGACGGGCACACGTACGAACGCTCCGGTAACATTTGGAATAGGGATTCCAGACAGCGCGGGGATTGATTGTCCGGGCACGCAAGACAAACCTCAGAATGAGGGAGCGCCTACAACGCTCGAGCTGACCAATGGCTCCGGTCAACTAAACGCGCAATTTCGATGCATGGCTAAGTGGCCGTCAGGAAATGCCGAATGGGTACTGGTCGATACACAACTTCCAACTTTCGCCGAAGGCACGCCTGGTTATGATACGACGATCAGTTTAGTTCAAGTAACTTCCGGCGGCGGGAATTTTCCAGCATCCAACATGGCGCAGCAATGCTCTGGCTCCGGCGCACCGGTTGCAGCTTGTCCGGATGCCAACCACATCGTAGTGCAGACCGGCGCGGCAATTTTTCTGATCAAACAAGCAAATTACAATTTATTTGACGATGTACAAGTTGGGTCGACGCATCTTGTTTCGTCGTCCGGTCATGGAGCATTCGACGGGCTGCTTTTGCTGGGACCATCGCACACTCAATACGCTTTGCAGAACACGGATTCCGTATCATGTGCGCCGGGCCCAATTCCGACGAACTATCGCGGCGCAACGGTTTGCGCGACACCCTATGCTTCAAACCTGGATAGCAAGTCAACGTGTACGATCGAGGAGAACGGGCCGATGCGCGCGGCTCTAATGTGCCAGGGTGACATGATTAGTGCTGTTGGCGACGTCTATATGCATTGGCGCACGCGAATGCATTTCTGGGCGAATCATAGCGACACCAAGGTCACGGTGGCGTTGCGTAACGCAGATGTACCAGCGAATTGTTGTACGACACCGAACTACACAAACGCGTATAAGGAATTTGCTCAATTTGAGGCACGCCTCACCGATAATCTTGGGTCCCCTTCGTCCCGAAATTTTGATTTCGCGAATCACACGGCCACTCCCTCATCCGGGACGATCAGCACAGTTGGGGCAAATCAGAACGTCTATTTGTACCAGGCCTATTCGCAGGATGGCGAATGGCCGCATTGGACGAATGCCCCTAATTGCATCTATGAAGAGGACGGTTGCGCGGTCTCGCCGATTCCGCGTACGGGCATCCCTGGAAGCTGGACCTACGCTGCCAATGGATACGAAATCAACAAGAACGGCGCGTCGATCGCAAGCGGAGGAAATACAGAATATCCTACTGGTTGGGCTGATCTAGACGATGGCACCAACGGCATAGAGACCGGTGTATATCAGTTTTCGATGTACTGGCCGAAGTCTCTTGAATTTCAACCTGGCATTGCGAACCACAACGAAATTCGAATCGGCATTTGGCCAAACCAACGAGAATTTGCCAGCGCAACTTCCGCGGTGTCTTACGCGATGGGCTGGCCTCAATATTCCATCCACGATACCTACTGGAATTTTCACGCGGGAACACAAACACCCGCTGTGGCCCAAAACAATTTCCTGTATTTCCAGCATTACATGTTGGCGCGGCCGCAAACCGGCACGTACTACAACGCGGTTAAAAACGCGACGTCCGGGATCGGCCCGCTGTTTTACGATATTCCGGACCCCGTCGCGGAAGACCACTACTACATCGGTCTGGGAGTATGCACAACTGGGCCTGGACAATGCGTGGGAGACGTGGGGTCACCCAACTTTACATGGAAGCAAGGATCGACCTACACAGGGATGAAGGCGTTTCGGTATTGGGGTTGGCCATACGCCGGCGGTTCAGACGGAACCCAATTTGAGCAACGGAATAGCTTCTTGCGAAATTGGCTTCAGCGTGGCGGAGCCGGTATTGCAGGCAGCGTTCCGGGACGTTACGTCTGGGCTTCGCACTGGTATCGCATGATCGTTGAAAAATCTCTGCCACGTTCTGATACGCCGATGACATCGGGAGCGGGCGCCGGGTTTCGATCGCTCTGTACTAACGTAGCGGAGTGTAACAGCCTCAGCTTCTTCCCTTGGGGCGATCCGAAGTCGAATACTCTGCCCTCTGTTTGGAATGGCGGGATGCGGAATTGGGGAGACGATCTTAACGCTATGGAGCATTCCGTTTACTGGGGAGCCTTCACCTATTATTTCCTATCCGGTGATGAATGGATGAAGGAACAACTCCTGCAGGGCTTCAAGGATCGCTATCAAAATCCGTTTGTTTCTTTTAACAATCTGTCGGCTGCCGCAGGCGGAAATGACGCGCCGGGCCATGGCCATATCAACGCGATTCGCGCGACAGGCCATTGGTTTTCCGGAGCCGCAAGAATGGTGGAGTTCCTGCGCTCAATTGGCGATCCGGACGCGGATTCCGCGACTACGGTTCTAACTTCGCCGGGTGTCTCGCCGGGCAGCGCCACCGTGCTCCAAGGCATCGAGCAAAACATCGCCGCGCAGATTGCTTTGCCCTACATATCGTCCGGATACCCAAAGGGTTGGTCGGAGACGACTTTGTCTGATTGCAAAATCATTGGTTTGCCGCCGGAACTATGTTCTCAAGGCGTTAGTCCCGTTCGAGGATTCGTGCGTTCCGGAGGTGGAGGAGAGAGTTGTGGTGAATTAGGCGGGCATCCGCCCTGCGATGGACTTAACCACCGCGCGGACGACTCTTTCCAATTGGGTGTGTGGGCTGAAGGGATATATGACATTTGGCAGGTGATGCGCGATGTTTTAGGCAAGGACTGGCATTTGCAGGTTGGCGCAGTCGACGACGGTGCTGTGGGTCCACTCACTGTCGCCGTTTCCGAAAAGAATTTAAGCGACATGCTATACGGTTCTTATCAGCAAATGAGTGAATCAAACTGCATCAACACCGGATCCTATTCCACCTCTGGCTGCGTCTACACTCAATTCAGCGATTTCTTAAATGCCGCGCCGGGATGCACCTCAAGCGGCGATTGTTTGCATTCCTGCATTACAGGGTGCTCCGGGCTTACTCAATGGTTTGCTTTGGCAGCGGCTGCCCCCACTACGAATGCGACGCTTGATCTTACCGGCAATCCTTGGCAATTCCTGTTCGAGTCGCAACTGAAAAGATCTAGCACCCTTAACATGGAACTGGGATCGCACATGATGCAGTTTGGAATGAACTACATCCTGGCCGACGGTTCCACTAACTCCAACCATTACGCGATTAACTCCTCTGTACCTGTGCTTACGCAAGTTCCGATTTCGGTCAGCCCGAGTCCTTGCGTCGGCCCATCAACCGGGACAGCAACATGCACGATCAGTTGGACTGCGCCGGCGGGTCTCTTTACGGTGAATAACGTGACCTATCGCCTAAAATATTGGTCCTGCCCAAGTCCAAACACGGTTACTGGCACGGACTGTCCAACCGGTGGCAAAACCATTGTGCCCACGCTGAAGTTTCACGACGATACTCTTACGGCCGGTTTCGCAGCACCTGATGGCACAGGATCGTGGGAGATTGATCCCTCCAAGAATTGGAACTGGGCCTTCACCGCTGACGTTCCTGACTGCTTCTCGGGCCGCACCGCTCCGAACTGCAATCCGAACGCGCCGTCCGGAACGAGCTATACATTTAGCGCGCAGGCGAACACGACCTATACGTTTTCGCTCACTGCATACGTCGCCGGCAGCGTCACTACAACGAATCCGCCTATAGTCGCAATCACTGCACCTGCTCAAGGCGCGAAACTTTCGGGCAATGTTAACGTTTCGGCTAGCGCCTCAAGTACGATTGGGGTTGCGGGCGTGCAGTTCGAAGTGGACGGCGGAAATCTTGGCACTGAGATCGTGAACGCCCCCTATACCGTAACCTACAATACGGCGAAAAGTGCAAATGGTTCGCACGCCTTAACCGCTATAGTCGTTGATACTGCTGGGAACCGCGCAGCTTCCGCTCCGGTGACTGTAACGGTGACCAATACGACGAGCACGAATCCGCCCACGGTTACGATCACATCGCCTTCGTCGGGCGCGAAAGTTTCCGGCTCGAGCGTTATTGTTTCTGCAAACGCGTCTAGTGATATCGGTGTGGCTGGCGTGCAGTTCCTGATAGATGGGGTTAACTTTGGAAGTAAAGTTACGACTGCGCCGTACTTGGTGAGTTGGGACTCGACGAAGAATAAGAATGGGCCGCACACTTTGACCGCGACGGTTTCGGATACGGCGGGGAATCAGGCAAGTTCCAACGCCGTTATCGTTACAGACTCCAACGCCATCAATCAGGCAGCCCCCACGGTATCGCTTACAACCCCGACGTCCGGCGCGAAGTTGTCGAACACGGTGAAGATATCGGCGATCGCCGCGAGCAGCATCGCCATTGCCGGAGTTCAGTTCGCAATAGACGGAGCGGGCTTGGGCTCGGAGGTTGTAACATCACCCTACGCAATTACTTGGGACACAACGAAAGTAAGTAACGGGTCGCATACCCTGACGGCTACGGCGTTTGACACTTCTGGTGCGCAGACTACCTCGAAGGTCATCGCAGTAACGGTTTCAAACAACAAGAACGCCGTGCCTACGGTCTCGTTTACTGCGCCATCATCGGGCGTGATCCTATCTGGGACCATCAATATTTCGGCAAATGCCTCAGACGGCACGAGCGTGCCAAGCGTCCAATTTGTACTGGATGGGAAAAATCTTGGCGGTGTGATTCTTGCTCCGACCTACGCCTTGTCTTGGGACACTACAAAGACCAGTAATGGCTCACACGTATTGCGAGCCTTTGCGACAAATGCTACCGGCAAGACCGCAGCCGATTCCGTGATTGTAAACGTCAATAATGCCGGCGGTCCCGTTGCGCCCTCAGTGGGAAGTAAAGCGCTAGCCGCCATCGACGCACTCACCATGTTTAGCATTCAGGACGACGATCTCGCTCCGGCTGTTGCGAGCTGCTCGGGTTGCCAATTTCAGGGCCAAGCAGACCTAATTGTCGGCCAAACTACTGCGGTCCTGCTGCGAGCCGACAAATCGACTCCCACCGCCGATCAAATTATTTTGCAGCAGGGAACCCTGAATGGAACTGTGATCAGCGTGAGCCCTCACCAGTTTACCCTGAAACTTCAAGGACTTCCGGGACCGGCTAGCGCGCTCGTGATCGTGTCGCAAGGCCTCACGGATTATGAGGAGTTTTCGCAAGGCTCGTCCGATGTCAGAGTGGGTCAAACCGTGGCTGTCAGGGGGCTTTTATTCAAGTCGGGACCACAAGGAGGTCCGACCCTCATTGCTCGACACATCGCGCTTACTTCGGCAGAAAGTGCCTCAGGCAATTAGGTCACCAGACCCATCGGCGCAGTTTCCGGGATGAATTAAGAACCGCCCGGCGCTTTCGGCG
Organism: Candidatus Acidiferrales bacterium; assembly: GCA_049693615.1. GTDB lineage: Bacteria > Acidobacteriota > Terriglobia > Acidiferrales > UBA7541 > Palsa-295. The sequence continues at coordinate 41,317 of JBAVQB010000039.1, forward strand.
GAGCCACCTGGGCTGGAACAGTTGTGTCGCCTTTGCGAGTGATGTAGGGATAGAACGGGGTCAGTCCGAAGGGCATCTTCTCCCACGAAGAAGCTATCTGCACTGGCTTGTTCTTAAGCAATTCGAGGCGATCGCTCCACGGATCGAGCTTTATCCTGGAACCTAACGGTAATGCGGCGACCTGCTCCAAGCTCGTCGGATCCAACGGTGGCGCCATTTTGAGCAGCTCATCGTTGAAAAAAGCCGGAGTGCGAAGGTGAGGACTGATGAGAGCAGTTAATTCTTTGGATTTGGAATCGAGCGCCCGCAAGAACAACGCCGCGCTCGCCAGACGATCCTTGTAAGGAGATTGCTTCAGCATTTCCAAAGCTTTCTGACTCGCAGCATCTTCATCGTCTTCGCTCTCGGTGAACGAAAATCTCTGCAAGCTCTCCTCGTCAGGAAAAATCAACTGATCGGCAAAAGCCCAGTTGGGGACACTCGTTCTTCCAAGCAAGATGTGCGCTATCTCGTGGGCCAGTATGGCCGCCAGGCTAGGCTCGTCGGGAAGCACGTCCAGCAAACCACGGCTGATCAGAATCGTGTGTCCCATCGACGAAGATTCAAGGGTTGAGGCAAGCAGAACGCGACATCGAATTTCAGGCTGAATATCGACACCGTTTGTCACCTCGAGATTATTCACGACGGTATTAAGCATCTTTTCGACGTCGCCCGCCGGAGCGACCAGTCCCGCGTGTTCTAACTTCACGAGAGCGCTGTCCGCGCCGCCGCCCACGAATTGGTCCTGTTGCTGAAGCGGAGTGCTATCCTTGCTCTGCTCGGCCTCGTCCGTAACGTTCGTGGACTCCACGTTGATCTCGCTGAACTCTTCCTGTAGCACGGCATTCTTGCGTCCGTAGCCCCAAAGGCGCGTTTGAGATTTCTCGCTAACATGTCCGAGTAGCGTGTTCGACAAGCCTTCTTCGCCGTTGTAGATATACGCAGGAACCCAAAGGTTAGGGCCGACGTTTTCCCGCCAGCTATCGAAATGGAGGTAAAAGCCGAATTGCCGCACCACGGGCTCGAAGACTCCGCTGAACCGTATGATCGTATACTGCTGATCTTCTACCCATATTCTCCCTCGGAATCGACCATTACCGGAGTTGGGAGCGGGGGTCACATCGAAGACCAGGCACCGCACATTACCGAGAAACTCACGATGAATGTACTCGAATGTATAGTGATGGCGATTGAATCCTTGGGGATCAATGAAGGCCATTTCCAAAAAGCCTGCCGGCACGTAAGATGGAGCCAAGCTTCCTTGTATTAACTCCTTTGGATTTAGATGCTTAGTTGGGCCTCCTTTCGTTTCCAAGGAGTGCAGCACCTCGCCTTTCGCAAGGTCAGCCACACCTATAAAATAATGGTCCTTCACAGGGACTGCACCCAGTTGCTTGTCCAAGCGTACGTCTTGTATGTATGTCTCGATGATCGGCTTGTAACGACGTATGGTCTCAACCTCGCGGTGCTCTCGAGCGGTGATACGGTCCACGAGCAGATCGATTGATGAGGACGGCTTCTGAGCCGCAAGGCGCGCCGGGAGCAATACCGTAAGCACTGCGATCCAGACGGACATGCGGAACCAAGCCATGGGGTACTCCTTTCTAATTATATCCCAACCTTCCCGCAACTGCTTACGGGAACAGTAGTTAAACACGATGCGAACTAGTGGGCGGAACAGGAGTTCGGCTTAGCGCTCCTAAATATTCTTAAAGGACATTTCCACTGTCCTCAAGTACAGGGCCATCCCCACCGCCGACATTGACCCCTTTCTGCCTACTCGGCCAGCAGAGTTGATCGTCTAAAAGCAGTAAGTTGACATGGTAAGGAGCGAGGCAAAACACCATGTTAACCGCTGCAGGACGCTGGATCTGGTATTCCCTGGCATCCGCACTGCTCATAATTCTGAGCGGATGCACCGTAGCGCCGACTCAGCCCAGCACGCCCGCGACAGCATCGAGCAGCAAAGTGGCGGCCTTCTTGACTGACGCTCCTGCAAACGGAATCGTAGCGTTCCGGATCGACATAACGGGCGCAACTCTGGTTGGAACTGACGGCACCTCCACTAGCATTTCAAACGGAGTGCAGGAAATCGAGCTTCGCCACCTGCAGTTGGCTCCGACGCTTGCTTTCCAAACGGGTTCTGCGCCAATGAAGACCTACACCGCGCTCAACATGGCATTGGCAAACCCTCAGATTACAACTACGGATGCGCAGGGTAACGTAACGGTTTTGAACGCAAACACGGTTCCGGCAGTGCAGCTAGCCAACGTCACTGTTAGCCTGCCTATCAATATGACTCTGGAAGCCAACAATATTTCGAGTTTGATGATCGATTTCGATCTACAACGTTCGTTGCAAATCGATTCCCATGGAAATTACATCATTACTCCGGAGCTAAACGTGGATGCGGTGAGCAATCCGGAGAACCTCTCGAGCCTGCAAGACGCGGGAGCCACGATACTATCGAACCCGACTCCCGATGTTTACACTCTGCAGTTACAAGACACCGGCCAGATAGTACGCATCGTTACAGGTCCGAACACTTTACTCGCAAACGACAGTAGGCAACCTGCCAACCTGCAAACTGGACAGGACGTTGAATTTGACGCCCAACTACAGACTGATGGAAGCTTCTTGGCATCAAGAATTAATACAGTGTCGTCGGTATCGTCGAATCCTCTGCTGTGCCTCCGCGGAGTTGTCGTAGGCGTTGGCTCAGGGTCAGCGGGCAATGCCGTTGCGATAGTTGTGCAAGAATAAGTGAATTTCACTGAACCTCACCTAACAGCTTCGAGGCAATTTCCGCTCCGCGGCAGGCTGATCCTCGCGTGGCCCCATCCCAAATGATAGAATTTGCCTGCGGAGTAGCTGGCCAATTCTTTCGTGTCATCTCTCTCAAAATCCAATCAACCTGTGGGCGCCCATCGCCCTCCCTTTCTCGAACGACTTTGGAACTGGCTAGGAGTAAATGACCCCCCTTCAAATCCCGATCTCATTTTTGTTCTTGCGGGATTGCAGGAGAGAAAAGCATTTGGCTTGGAACTTTTTCGGGAAGGATTTGCGCCCAGGCTCGTTCTAAGCGTAGGAAGATTTGAAGTTCGGAAGATGGATCAGCTCGGTTTTCTGGACTTAAACTTGCGCGCTTTAACCGCCAGCTTACCGCCCGCCCAAAGACATTTCTTCATCGACCTTTCCAGGGGAGTTCGGCGTGTGAGCGCAGCCGGGGTCAAGCGAGTCGGAACTTTCGGTGAGCTTACAGCGCTTGCTGCATATCTGGGTGAACAAAAGATTCGATCGATGACCTTAATTAGTACGAGTATCCATCTGCGACGTGTGCGCTGGAGCTGCGGTCGAATAAAAGCGTTTCGCGATGTGCAGATTTCCTATTTGCCGGTACGTGAAGAACTAAGTTCCTTTCGGCGTCAAGAATGGTGGAAGCGGCCAGACCACTGGACTTATGTAACTGCCGAATTTGCCAAATTGTTGGCATATTCATTTTGGTTCCGCGGCAAGAAGGATGCGTAGCACCGTTCGACAGGTTGGGATTCTGCGCGAGTGAGAACCGAGCTTCAGGCATCAGATCGATTGTCCACGACATTGCTGAGTGCGGGAACTAACGCTTGCCGCCAGTAGTGAAGGCAAAAAGTGAGAAGGAATAGGTTGTGCGGGGTTGCGTGGTAAAAGTATAACTCGTCCCTGAAGGTGGCTTCGAATTGCAGCTATGAGCGTTTTGCCCCGGCAAACAATCGGGCACATCGTTCGTGAAGGCCCAGTTCCAGTTTTTGGATGGATCGATTTCCCATGAGCCCGAGCCATCCTCTGCCTTGAAGCCGGCTGAGAGTACATCGGGATGGAATTTTAGATTCGGAACGATAGTCTTCCCGGCAGCAGGACAATCATTGCCATAGATAGTCAGGGTTTCAGACTGGCAGGGAAGATACTTCAGCCTATAAGCCACACCATTCACGTCCGAAAGTCCGGGCGGCACCTTCCACGTGATCGTACAAGTTCCGGTTCCAGAGGAAGGCCCGACGCATGGATTTGGGCTAACGGTGATAGGAACTTGCGTAAGAACCGGGACCGCAGAATTGATCGCGTAGTGGTTCGAATTAGTAGAACCGTCTGCAAGAATGTAATTCAACGCAAACTGCACCATATGCGAGCCCAACTCAATATTAATAGTACCGGGCCTCTTTATTTGCGCTTCAAATAAAAACTGCCAGGACTTGCCGGTGAGATCGATCGTTGCGTTGGTTGTGGGGGCTGCCGCTGCCAAGCCAAACCATTGGTTCAGCCCGGAACAACCGGTAGCGCACGATCGCAAACAATCGCCACTCGAGGTGCAACCAGGCGCCGCATTCAAATAATCGCTGGATTGTGTATAGACACAACCACTAGTGGAATATTCTCCCGTGTTAACGCAGTTGCCATCGCTCATTTGTTGGTAGGAGCCGTAAAGCATATCGCTCAAATTCTTCTCGGATAGAGTGACATTGAAAGGGCCCATGGCTCCATCGTTCACGGCCGCAACCTGCAAATGCCAGTCCTTGCCCAAGAGGTCGCGCATTACTTGCCAAATGTCGTAAACGCCTTCGGCCCACACGGATACTTGGAAAGAATCGTCCGCTCGGAAAGATTTTCGATCGCATGGCGGGGTACCCCCGCGGCAGCTCTCTCCACCGCCTCCGGAGCGCACAAATCCTCTCACTGGACTAACGCCTTGCGAGCAAAGTTGTGTAGGAGAGCCCACCGTTTTGCAATCCGCGGCAGTTGTCTCGGACCATCCTTTAGGGTAACCAGAAGAAATGTAGGGCAATGCAACTTGGGCTGCGATGTTTTGCTCAATGCCTTGTAACACCGTAGCGTTGCCAGGAGAGACACCCGGTGATATCAAAACCGTAGTCGCAGTATCGGCATCAGGATCGCCAATCGAGCGCAAAAACTCAACCATTCTTGCGGCCCCGGAAAACCAGTGGCCCGTGGCGCGAATCGCATTAATGTGGGCATGGCCGGGCGCACCATTCCCGGTGGCTTTGGCATACAGATTGTTATAGGCAACGAAGGGATTCTGGTATCGGTCCTTAAAGCCCTGCAACAGTTGCTCTTTTACCCATTCATCACCTGAAAGAAAATAATAGTCGAAGATTCCCCAATAAACGGAGTGATCCATTGCATTCGAGTCATCTCCCCAATTCCGCATGCCACCATTCCAAACGGGAGGCAGGGAATTTTGTTTCGGGTCGCCCCAGGGGAAAAAGCCTAAACCGTCACACACAGCTTGGGTTTTGCACAGAGAACGAAAACCAGCATCCGGTCCAGACGTGGTTGGGGTGTCGGAACGAGGAAGAGATTTCTCAACGATCATGCGATACCAATGGGCGGACCATATATAGCGTCCCGGGACACTCCCGGTGGCCCCAGCGCCCCCGCGCTGCACCCAATTTCGCAGAAAACTATCACGTTGCTCAAACTGAGTTCCGTCACCGCCGCCTGCGGTAGCCCATCCGAAGTAGCGGAAAATCTTCATGCCGTCATAGGGACTTTTCGGGCGGTAAATGTAGTTTGCTGCTCCCACATCGCCCAAGCACTGACCCGCAGGCGCGGAGCAACGTTTCAAAGAGATGTAGTAGCGATCCTCTTCGATGGGGTCGGGGATCTCGTAAAACAGCGTGGCGAAGCCGGAATTGGCATCCTTCACCTCGTTGTAATACGCGCCGTTTACCGGTCGAGCGAGAAGATAATGTTGAAAGTAGAGAAAATTATTTTGCGCTACGGCTGGCGTTTGCGTACCGGCATGGAAATTCCAATAGGTGTCGTGGATGGAATATTGCGGCCAACCCATGGCGTAAGAAGTTGTCGACGTGGCGCCGGCAAACTCCTGTTGATTTGGCCAGATGCCGATTCGAATTTCGTTGTGATTGGCGACGCCGGGCTGAAATTCCAGCGATTTTGGCCAGTACATGGAAAGCTGATACACGCCGGTTTCTATGCCGTTAGCGCCGTCATCTAAATCAGCCCAACCAATTGGGTATTGCGTGCTCCCGCCACTGGCAATCGTCGAGCCATTCTTGCTGATCTGGAACCCATTAGCCGCGTACTCCGCGTTCGCTCTAGTTCCGCTGCGAGGGATCGGCGAAACCACGCAACCGTCCTGTTCGTTCTTACAATTGGGGCTGTGCGCCCAATGTGGCCATTCACCGTTCTGAGAATACGCTTGAAAGAGATACGCGCTGTCCGAGGCCTTGGACGCATTGATCGTTCCCCTGGTTGGAATGCCGGTATCATTGGCGATATCGAAATTTCGGGACGCAGGCGCTCCAAGGTTGTCAGTCAACCGCGCCTCGAGCTGACTGTATTCCTTGTAAGCGATTTCCCACTGTCCTTGGGCCGTGATTTTTTCAGTATTGCAGCAATCGTTTGCAGGCACGTCCGCGTTTCGCAGCGCTATTGTGACCTTCGCGTCAGAATGTTTGGCCCAAAAATGCATTCGGGTCCGCCAGTGCATGTACGCGTGGCCCTTGGAATTGTCCAGGTCGCCTTGACACATCAGCACGCTGCGCAGCGGGCCATTTTCCTCAATTACGCACGAGGAATGGGAATCGTTTGCCGATGTGTAGGCGGTGTTGCAAAGCGACGGGCCAGTGTAGTTCGTCGGAATCGGCCCGGAGCTTCCGGGCGTCCCGGCCCAACAGGAGGCCGAATCGATTGTGGGATTGGAGTTTGTAGGCGGTATGACGGAGTCAGGTGGTCCCTGCAAATATAGTCCGTCAGTCGCTCCGTGATTTCCTCGCGAAACTAGATGCGTCGAGCCGACCTGCACGTCATCGAAAAGATTGTAGTTCGATTCTCTGATCAGGAAGGTCGCCGCGCCTGTCTGCACGACGATATGATTAGCATCGGGACACGCGGCAGCAGGAGCGCCCGCACCTGTGCATTTCTGGGCCATATTCTGCGATGCCGGATAATTTCCACCGCCGGAGGCTACTTCTGCGACGACGATGCTCGCGTTATAGCCGGCTGAACCCTCAGCGAATGACGGAAGTTGAGCGTCGATTAAGACCCAACGCGCGAATCCGTCTGGCCACTTCGCCATGCAGCGGAACTGCGAGCTCAATCGTTCGCCAGATTTATTTTCCAATTTAAGTTTTATGGGAGCTTGTTCGTTCTGCGGCTTGTCCTGCTTTCCTGGGCAATCTATGCGCGCGCTATCCGGAATTCCTAATCCAAATGTGACTGGCGCATTCGTCCGAACTCCGCTAGGACCGACCGTTGACATGTTTGTCCATTCCGCGGGTTGAACAACGATCGGGACGTTTAGGCTCTGAGCTTGAATCAGTGCAGGTCGAAAGAAGGCCGTCGCCAGCAGGAACGCAATCTTGAAGCGAACATTGTGACAATAAGCGCGAACGTAAAATCTTAGCATAGCGCAGACATTCTCCTGCATTTCCTGTTGAGCGCCAAACGGACGTTTCGCGCTTTAGGGCTTCGCGCTCTTGGCTGGCGTGGGAGTTTCCGCACCTATATGCGCAAGACGCAGTTGCTTGTCGGTGGCATCGTAATATGAAATATAGGGCTGGCCGCTCGCATCCAAACACAAAGAGTCATACATCCCGACATCTCCTTGCCGGTCGACCACTTCCACTGTCCACTTGGAGTTTTCTCTCAACGCATATTTCAGAACTCCGGATCCGCTGTCGTAATAGGCGATATGAGGCTGATTGTGAGCGTCGATTTTGAGCGAGGCACTGTCAGGATATTTGGGGGTTCCCGAAAGATCCTCGACGATTTCAGTTTTCCAGGAACCGGCATCCTTGTAAGCATATTTTAGCGCCCGTTTGTCGGCGTCGAAGTACGCTACTTGAGGATTGCCGGCTGAATCGAGAGCCATCGTAGTGCCCAGGCCGGCTTTATCATCCGCATCGCTGGTGATGTCGACGTTTTCGTACTGCCATTGAGTATTGTCCCAGGTGGCGTACTGAATGTGGCCTGACTCGGCGAAAGCAATATGGCTGTGGTCGGTTGAGTCGAGAGCTAGAGAGTTATAGACACCTTGCCGAGGTCTCAACGCCACTGTCTTGGTGAACCAATCTTTTCCGTCAAAATAAGCATATTTCAGCCGCTGCCCTCCACTTTTTGCTAGCTTTACCAGTTCAAAATAAGCCACTCGCGGATTACCAGTGGAATCTAACTGTAGCGACGTGGAAAACTGAGCTTGCACGGGATCTATCACATGAACTTGCCAATGTTTTCCGTCCCAATATGCGTAGTGCAACCCCGAGCGTAAGGGTGAGTCATACGCTATATGCGCAAAGCCATATTTGTCGGCCGCGATAGAGGTGAAAATTCCAGCACCCGACTCCACGATCATCTTTGACCATTTCTGTTCTTGCTTGCCGCGGTAGGCATACTGCAAGTTCCTGGTGGTGGCGTTAAAGTATGCAATATGAAAATCGCCGCCGGCGTCAATCGCCATCGAACTGAACATACCAACATCGGTTCCTTGGCCATCGTCCACGACTTCTATCGCCCAATGGGACTGAGCAAAGCTCGGACGAAAAACTGGAGCCAGGCCGATTAATGCCAAAAGAACGGCGGGCATCAGTGCGAACTGGAAGCTCCGCCAGCATAAACTTCGGCAGATCATGAACCCTCTTTTCTTTCGATCCATTCTCTCAAGCGCTTTTAACACTTCCGGTGCGTCCGCGATTCTGAAACTCACTGAGTCAATGCACTGTTGAATTTCTTCAAGCCGGCTGGCCGTCCATATGTTTTCGGTGCCACAATTCCAGCATAAGGAACGAGAAAAGGACATCTCCATAAAATGTGGTGTTGTCTTGATCCATACTCTGAAAAAGGTGCTGGATAAAATCTTTCCGGACGAATCCGCGTTGGCAGCTGCGCGGGTCGCGAAGCACATCCTCGGCCAGGCCGCGGATCTTCGGGTCATTTTTAAGCCACATTCCCATGGGCAAGCCGAATCCGTGTTTCTTCTTTTCCAGGATGGCTTTGGGAAGCAGATTTTCCGTAGCCTTTTTGAATAGGTAGCGGCTCTGGGACCCCTTTAATTTTAGGTTGCTGGGGATACGTCCTGAAAATTCCGCAAGCGGATGATCGAGAAAAGGGAACCGCACGGTAATTCCGGCAAGTTCGCTCGCTCGAACAACTTTTGGCAGATCGTTATCACCCAGCACCATCTTGACATCAAGATAGAGCAGGCGATTGAGTTCGGTCTGTGCCGGCGCCGATTGATAGTGGCCTCGCGAAACCGCCAGCAAATCACCGTGGCCATTCCTGAATGGCATGTCGGCACCCAGGATTTTCTCCGGAGGAAAATACTGCAACGTCATCCAGCGCGAATAACGGTCGGGGTTCGGTGTATTCGAGGTTTGAACGTATCGACGGACTTTTCCGATGGCGGGCGCGTTTGCCGGAATGCAGGAAACTAAGGGATCGATTAGCCCTCGACGAAGCGCCTTCGGCAGTCGTTGGTAGAGCTGATAAACCCGGTCCGTCCGATAATGCTCATTTCCTCCGAACAATTCGTCTCCGCCATCGCCTGCCAGCATTACTTTACGGCCTTTCTCGGCGGCCAGTACTTGGCAAAAATAGGTCGGAATCACCGAGGAGTTCGCGAAAGGTTCGTCGTATAAGTCCACGATTTTGGGGAGGATTCGAAACGCATCCTCCGGGCCGACTCGCGATTCGGCGTGCACTGAACTGAATTGCTTTGTCGCTATGTGAGCGTACTCAAGTTCGTTGAATCGCTCTTCCGTGAATCCAATCGAAAATGTATTCACCGCGCTCTTTTTAACTTTGGTCAAAAGACCGACCACCGAGCTGCTGTCGGTTCCTCCGCTCAAGAAGCAGCCCAATTCAGACAACGAAACATCGTAAGAGTTTTGAAAGACCGCCTGCTCCATGCGTTCCAGAAGTTCACTGGCGAGGGCTTGTTCAGAGGAATTGGTATCCTCGGTATATTCCATGTCCCAGTATTGGGCGATCCGCGTGGCTCCATCGTGCCAGGTCAAAAACGACCCGGGTGGGAGTTTCTGGATTCCTTTGTAGGCGGAAAGCGGGGCCGGAACGGCCGTGTAATTCAAATAAGCGACGATCGCCGAAAGATTAACTTCTTTTGTCACGCGGCCGCTTGCCAGGACGCCGCGAGCGTGCGAGGCAAATATAATCTCAGAAGCGCCGGCGCTGTAGGAGAGGGGATTGACGCCAAAGCGGTCCACAGCCAGTAGCAGAGTCTTCGATCGCTGATCCCATATCGCGATGGAAAACACTCCCCGCAGGAGACTCAAAAAGCTGGATCCTTGCTCGATGTAAAGCTGGCCTAAGAGTCCGGCAAGGTTGTCCGGCGCGGCTGCTGACTTTAGTTGAGTCCGAAGCTCATTTCGGTTATTGATATCGGCGTCGCAAACCACGACAAGGGGATCAGACTTCCACACACTGCTCGATCGCTGAGGTGTAGTAGCCCCGAAGCTAGGTTCGCGATTATCGATGTGCTCTTTTGCCCAATCCGCGTGAACAGCGAGCGACGACACCATGCCCTCAATGGTGCGCTGGTCTCCCAGTCGTTCGTTCGATTTAACGGCAATTCCGCAGATGGCCATATTTCTCTTTTCAGATGGAGGCGATTACACAGTTGCTTCTAGACTTGTCGTTGCGCTCGAAGCCAGAGAGGCATCTCCACCTCGATCACGGCCTGAGCTTCCGCTTTCTTCTCCGCCAATTTTTGCCTGACCAAAATTGCCAGGCCCGCCTCTACCGCAATCATTTGATACATCAAATCGAAATCCTGTCGATTGATGAACATATTGGGAACCATATAAACGACTAATACTCCGAATACGATCTGACAATATATCGCTAAGTGCTGAGTCTCTGGCTGAGCCTGCGCCTTTAACCGCAAAATGAACATCTCTCCGATTGCAGCTACGAGCATGCTGAGGAAGATCGCGCAGCCCGGTATTCCAGTTTCTGAGAGCAAATCGAAGATCGCGTTGTGCGTTACTCGAGGCGGATCGTTCGAGTATTGCGGAAACACGTACACGAAATTCCGAAGGCCGACGCCCCTAATCGGGTGTTTCTCGGTCATTTTTATCGCGGCCTTCCAGGCCTGCAACCTTCCGATTGCGGAAGCATCCGTTTGGGCCGCTGTCGGAATTGTCTTATAGCGGTTCAGAGCGCCTTGAGGGCCAAAAAGCAACAGCAGAACCACACCAATCACCACGCCGATACCTAGAAGTGCCTTGCGCTTAGAGAATGCAGCCAAGACCATTCCAGCCATGATCAAACCCAACAATCCGGAGCGCGACCGGGTGCCCACCACAACGACGGCACATCCCGCTGCCATCCCGCGCAATGACCAGCGTATCCACGATTTCGGGTTGTCTTTGGCCAGCCAAACTAAAATCGGAATTCCCATGTTTAGCGCCAGAGCGTATTCGTTTTGCTCTGACATCATTCCGCCAGGCCCTTTCATGGAGTTGGCGAATCCCGTGGTAATAGCGTCGTAAGCCCCTTTTGCTCCCAGGAACCCCAGCGACAAGGCCAATACATAAAGTATCGAGCGAATGCGTTCTTCTGAATTCGCCAGCGCGGCAGTCAAGAACGCCATAATGAAAATTCGGCTGTATTCCCATAACTTGGGAAACGCGATGAGTGGTATCTGCGCTGTCAGGGAAGTAAGAGCAAACCAGAACCAAAGCAACAAGAGCAACTTCATTCCGGTCACCCGAATCGGCGACTTCCCCATCTCCATCAGAAAGTAGCTCAACAAGGTTGCGCCGGCGATCCATACTTCGTAATCGATGATAAATTGCGGCCACAGGAAATCCCCCGGCCGGCCAAATGAGAACCACAAATAGAAAAGCAAACCGCCAAACGGACGGAACAACGCGGTAATTACCGCCAGAATCACCAGTCCGTAAAGAAAGATTGCGCGTAACATTACGCTCCTACCGTTGCATGAAATGCTTGTGGTTCCGCATGAGCTTGTATGTCTTTCCGAGCGGCCATAACGATAACGCGAGTGCCATCATCGAATTCAACGTCGCTAAATCCAGATCGAATTAATGCCTTTGCCATCCCTCTAACCGTCTGAATCGACAAAATCGAATTATTCAACGGGAACCGATAGAGTCGTCCAGACAGCTCTAACATCAGCCCGTTGGCGATGGAATAAAGATTGAAAACTACGCTGCGAAAATGGAGTCCCTTTATGTCTTGCAGTATCCGCCGTCCCGCGTAACGGATATCGTGTAGTGATACCCAAACAATTCCGCCGGGCTTGAGAACGCGATTGACCTCCCGGAGCATCACCGGGATGTCCATGTATGGAATGGCAAGACGCGAAATAACAAGGTCGAACGATCCATCGGCGAATGGAAGCCGTTCGCCCTGTGCACACACCGAATTAAGTCCGGGAGAGAGGCGCTCGATATCTATATCCATCCAAACTACTGAAGCATCACCAATAGAGTCGCGGTTAATACCGCACCCCAATTCCAAGAGTGAGTTCGGACGGATTGATATATTTGGACGCCCGGCAATCTTAAGGGAAGCCCGCCTATATTTGGACACAGTGACCTCGTCTCCTCCCGGCTGAAAGTACTGTGTGCGTCCGTATCACTTGCAGTAACTCGCGGGCACGGTTTCATATTTCAAAAAAATGCCCTCAAACTGTTCTTCCCACTGCATGGTCTCTATATACCTTAGAAGAATGCTTCGCTCCTCGCCAATCCGTCCGGTGGCATTTTGTAACTTGTCGATGAGATATGCGGCTAACGCGGTAGGATCGTCTTCCACGTGTACAGCTCGCATCAACTCTTCCGGCAATGCCATGGCTGCTTTGCGGCTGGCGGCCACTGGAAGTCCCATCGCCATCGCTTCGAGAATCTTATTTTGCACGCCACGCGCGACACGCATGGGCGCGACGGCGGCCGCTGCTCCTAGCAAGTAAGGTCGAATATCGCGTACAGCTCCTGTGACATGCACGGAAGAATCGCGGCCTAACGCGCGCACCGCGTTCGTAGGATTTCTTCCGGCAATTACAAATTGAGCCGTCGGCAAGTTCTGGCGAATTGCAGGGAACACCTCGCGATGGAAAAACGTCACCGCGTCCACGTTGGGGAAATAATCCATCGAACCCGTAAAGATAATGTAGGGCTGCGAAGCGCGAATCTCGGGAGTAGTTTCCACCGAGTTCGGATCGAAATAGGCCATATCCAAACGATTTTCGAGCGTGTCGATGTTCGCGCCGGGAGCCGCGCGTTTCAGAATTTCTGTCTCCGCGCGCGTGCACAGGAGCGTCAGTGAGAAATCACGGACCCAGCGTTGTTCGGCCGCGCCAAGCCGACGTCCTTCCGCGCGCCATATCCAGGAGGCCGGTGGATGCGCATGACCGGCATACTGCGTCCATTTATCGGAATCTACATCGACCATGTCGAGCACTCGCGGTACGTCTGATGCCGACTCCACATAGGGGGCCATCGCAGAACTGAAAAGAAAGATCAAATCATAATTCCGTGAGTGCAAAGCTTCCTGGATATGCCGGGCCATGGTCGGCGAATGAAATACGGCCGGCGTAAACGGCTGGCCGAGGCACATTGCCAACAAGGCTTGGGACCTGCTCCTGATCCACGAAATTTTCTCCGCGTAGAATTCCCGGCAATAATGGCGGACGTCGGCAAAATATTCTCTGTCTTCCGGCTGGTCGTAAAAGCAAAACAGATCCACTTCGTGACGCCGCGACAACGCTTTCAATTCATGGAACGAACGGATCTTGTCTCCCTTGTTTGGAGGATAAGGCAGCCGATGAGCTAGGAATAGGATTCGCATGGTGGCTCGTGCATCTCTACGGGAATAGCCGGACCAAAGCAGGGCCCAACATTTTTGTAAGCGGAAGCGGGATACGCTTCCATATGTCCGTCGCAAGCTTGAATTTCGGATTTACCGGCGAAAAATTGGGCAAATCTTTGCGTTGCACCAGATAAAACTGATACGGCAGTGGACGTTCCCGCATGTTCCATTGCGTCTTGAAAAAATAGGAGCCTGTCCCAAGCTTGCTGCGCCCGAAATCAAAAGTTTTCAGCCCGCGCTCGCATGCGCTTCGAAAAACTTCCCAGTACATGAAATTGTTGGCGGCAAATTTACGGCCTTCCAACAACGATCCGCCGTAGTAAGGAAGAATGGTGTCGCGAAATCGAAAGCTTAGAACGGCAGCCAAGGCATCTTCACCGTTCCAGATGGTCAGGACTTCCGCGGCGTCACCGAATTCTTCCAAGAGAATCCGAAAGAACATTTTCGAGAAAACGGGAGTGCCGAGATTTCGAACGCTGGCGGCATAGATGGCGTAAAAAGTGTCGAGATAGGTTTTATCATTAACGCTGCGCAAGCCGCCCTTCTGGCCTTTGCGGATCATGTAGCGCGTGTCTTTAGGAAAACCCTTCAGTAGTTTTTCGGGGTCGGCCGGCAATTCCTGCTCGAAGGTGACGTATAATTCTTTTGTCAGAAACCCATCGCCGAACGCATGATAGGGTTCACGCAGCTCAAGGTAATTCACAGCTTCTTTTACCGCCATCTGGCGCGCGGCCTCGCGCAGAGCTAGCCTCGCCTCCGGATCGTCGGAACATACGCCGCCATACACCGCGAAAGGTGTAGAGATGAGTGTGCGCCCTTGCACCCAGTTCGATGATAGAAACAAAGGTAGCACGCCACGAATTTGTCCCTGATCTTCCGCGACCAAATACCGCGACCCGAATCCGAATGCGCGCTCAATCGCGCGCTTCCAGGCGGTCAGATGAAACAGTGTGCCTTCCGATTGGGTCCGGACGAACGTGTCCCAAGCCTCACTTTTGCTCTCATCGAATGGAATGATCTTGGGCGTTTGGCGAGTTTTTACCCTTTCGAGATCCATCGTAGTCATGGGGGTAGAGAGCCCGGATTGGCCGGCAAGCGCCATCAGCTAAATATGTGACATGGGGCAGCCGGAATTTGCAGAAGCAATACCCGGCAACGAGTGAACTTACCCAAGAGAGTTCTGTTCAATGTGCCCATCAGGGCGCGAGTATTATCTAGGCCCTTGAGAGCGAATATCGTAATAGTTGTAGTCATAATCATAAATCTCATCCGCATTGTTTATGACCACACCGAGAAATTTCTTTGGATCAAGCCGGGTCGTGACTCTCTGCAAGGCCTGGCGATTTGTTTGCCGCATGAAGACCACGAACAGGAAAGCGTCACAAGGCGCCGTCAACAGTTCCAGATCGGCAACCGGCGCAGAAAGCGGCAAGGAGTCTACGATAATCAGATCGAACTTTTCTTTCGCCTCTTCCAGAAATTCCGGCCATTTGGGCCCTTCCAGCATTTGCGGAAGGGATTTGTTCGGAACGATGCCGGTAGGAGCGACGGAAAGAGATGCGAATTCCGTGGGGTGCACCACCGAATCAAAGGATCGTCTTCCTTGTAAATAGTCGCCCAGGCCGGGCATCTGCTTCATCTTGAGAACCCGAGTTGCAACACCAGCGCGAAGGTCTCCGTCGACGAAGAGAATGCGCTTGCTGCCGAGCTGACCCAGGCTCAACGCCATATTCGTCGCAATCAGCGTCTTTCCGTCTCCTGACTCTCCACTGGTAATCAAGACTGACCGCGTCCCAAGCCGGTTATGCACGGTCAGCAGACGAGACCTGAGGATGCTGAAAGATTCTGTCGCCATCAGATGCTTGTGATCCAAAACCAACGGAAAATTGGGATCGGCCTGAATGGACGCGGGTCCCGTCGAGTTTCCGTCGCGTTTCGGCGAATTCGCCGAGTTTGCGCCGGGTTCTTTCAAGGGCGTCAATTTCAATTTTGGTTGAGACTCCACATTATTCTCCACGGGCCCTTGATCGCTGAAAGGCTTTCCAGTTACCGCCATGTCACAACCAAGAGAAACGAATACGCGGCGGCCAACACGGCCCCACTCGCGAGCGCGAACAGCGCCTGTAATCTTTTCTGTCGAATATTTCCTTTACTTGGCAGCCACGGCACTTCGCCGAAGACAGGCGCTCCCAACTGGCCCACTACTTCGCGTTCGGTTTTCACTGACGGATCCAAAATCTCCAGCGCGAACGCACCTACGATGCTTAGCAATAGCCCCGCGCCCAGCCCAATCAAATTAATCGTGGGCCGGTCCGGGGTATCCGGCCTGGTTGGGATCTGAGCAGAATCCTGTAATTCGAATCGTTCACCCTGCTGTTTGGCTTCCATATCCGCAGTCATGTTGGCCGAGAATTTCTGTTCTTGTAGCCGTTTGTAGTGATCTTCGGCTGCCTCATACTCCCGAGTTAAAGCGCTCAAGCGCTCTTGAAACAGAGGGATTCGCTCGAGTATCGATTGGTGCAGTGAAATCTGCTGTTGTATTTCTTGCTGGCGCGTCTGATGCTTCTGAATTTCTTCGTCCGCCTTGGCGATTTCGCTCTGGATCACAGGATTGCGCTGTTTCAGAGGAGCCGGTGTTGCCTTCGCGGTTTCCTTTTTTCTTGCTTGATCGATCCGAGTTTGCAGATCCGTTATCTGCAGGTTTTTCTTCACTACGTCGGGGTAGCTTGGTCCGTAACGCTTGCGAAGCTGGTCCACTTCGTCTTGTAATTGCGCCTTCTGAGTTTCAAGACTGGTTACGGCCGGCGATTCCTGGGAGTCGAGATCGATCACGGAAGGACCACTCGCAAGGCTGGCCTGAAGGCTGGCCTTCTGCCCTTGGGCTCGCGCGACCGCGTCTTGCTCCGTTTGCAGTTCAGTCTGTAGAGTACTGAGTGCTTGGACTTGAATAACCTCAGTCTCCGGGCCCTCTTCCGGATCCTTGGTTTTCAGCAGTGTGATCTGATCTTCTTTTTCTTTCATGTCGCGTTGCGTGTCGTCGAGTTCCTTCTGCAAAAATTCGGAAGTTCCTTCAACTGTCAGTGCGCGTATTTGCCTGTTGTCATCGACAAATTGTTTAGCGAGCGCATTGGCGACTTGAGCGGCCAACACCGGGCTTCGGTTCTTGTAAGAAATCGTAAATGCTTCCAACATTTTTTGCCCATGAGCCGCGACCCCTCCGGATACGGGATCTACGGTGATATCTTTGCGCATGTCCTGAACGATTTCCTCGGGACTCTCTTTCTTCTTAAGCTCGGTGTAAAGTGCCATGTCATCTATTACTTTTCCCAAGCGCGTAGTGGAGAGGATCTGTTGCCGTAGGCCGGTTAGGCGATCGACGCTACTTTCGGTTGTGGTCGGGTTGACATAGGAATCTGGAACTTTCTGCGGGTCAACTACAATCACCGCTGTAGCTTTATAAGAGTTCGGCAAGAAATAGGTGACAACCGCAGTAGCCAGCGCAATTGCGAAGGTGCCCACCAGAATCAACCACTTGCGACGTCCAAAAGTCCGCGCGTAGTCTCGCGGAGTGTAATATTCCAGTCCAGCAAATCCTATAGTCTCTCTAGTTTCTGCCATCGCGACCTCTACCAAGATCTATAATTTTACCTTTCAAAAGAAGACCTCTCCAATCTTATTTGTTTACTGCTTCCAGAACGCCCAAGACGCCCTTAGCGTCTACAGTTTTTGCCACGTCGGGTTGCAGTTTCAGCGCCGCTTGTAGATATTGCTCACCCTGAGATTTTTGACCAGCGCCGAAGTATGCGGCAGCCAAATGATAGTTAAATTCGGCATTCTTGGGATCTTTTTGTACGCAGTCACGAAGCAACTGAATTGCAGTAGGGTAAAGCTTCTTTTTTACCAATATCCAGCCGAGAGTATCCGACACGCTAGGGTTGTTAGGCGCTCCTTGCTGGGCGTCTTGAGCGTACTTTAGAGCTATATCTAGGTCGCTATCGCTACCATGTTCGGCATAAACCCAAGCCAGATTGTTTTTCGCAAGCAAGTTGTCAGGCTCCATTTGCAGGGCCTTCTTATAGTAGTTCTCGGCCGCGTTCCAATCCTGCTGCATCTCGGCAACCTGTCCCATGCGTATCTGAGCCCCAGCAAACTGCGGCTGAGATTGAGCCAGCTTAGAAAGCACGGCCATTGCCTGGTCGAACTTTCCTTGATCTATCTCGAGATCGGCCCAGTGCCATTGAGCGTCGATCAGGCTGGGGTCTATATCGTGGGCCGTCTTTAGCGAGTTCTCGGCATCGCCCATTCTCCCGGCCAATGCTTGCAGTCGCCCCAGAGTTTCGTATCCCGGAGCCCATTTCGGGTTGCTGTGGACATAGCTGGCCACTTCAGCCAAGCCCTCGTCGGGTTTTTTCAATGCGATCTGCGACGCACCCAGAAAATACAGGCTATCCGGCGAAGCGGATTCGTATGCTAGAGATTGCTTTGCGAAGCCATGAGCGGCTTCAAATTCATTTTGGAGGTATTTCGCCTGAGCAAGTAATCTGTAAGTCATCGCTCGTTCAGAAGCCTGGGGGAACTCTTCGACCAGCGGCAGTGTCTCTTTTGCCGCCTCATCGTAATGTCCCTGTTCAACTAGAGCCTCCGTCCGTACTAAATACGGATCAATAATCCGAGGCTTCTGTTCGACCGTCTTCTCGATCGTGGCGATTGCTTGATCGGGTTTGCCCTCTTTCAGTGAAATGTTCGCTAGAGCCAGGCGTGCGGGCAAATAATTCGGATCGAGTTGTATTGCTTTATTTAAGGCGCCTTCGGCAAGATCCAATTTCCCTTCCAGCGCGTAAGCTTGCCCTAGGAAATATTGGGGTGCCCCCCAATTAGGTTCGAGCTGAATAACATGCTGCAAATCGCCAATGCCGTCGTCGGTCTGGCCCTTTGCAAGCCTCAAACGTCCTCGGAACAGAATTACGTTGGGATCGCTCTGACTTTTCTTAGCCGCCGCGTTTACGATCTCTTCCGCACCCGCAATGTTTCCCTGCTCGATGTAAACGGACGCCAACCGGAGTGAGTTCTGATTGTCATCGGGATGTTGCTTCAGGATTTTTTGATATTCCGTGATTGCTGCTTGTAAGTTTCCGGTTTTGACGTAAAAGCTGGCCAAGGCTCCGCGGTCTTGAGGATTGTCTTCCCCCAGAGTTCTTATTTGTTTGAATACTTCCTCTGCTTCCGGATTTCTGTTTTGAGCCTCCAGAAAAGCCGCCAGCAAGTATCGGATTGGAATTGATTGAGGGTTTTTTGCAAGTGCCTGTCGAATCACTTTTTCGGAGTCGGTTAAGTCCCCACGCTTATACATCGAGACGGCCAAGAGCAGCACTGCGTCATAATAATCCGGTTTGTAGTCAATGGCTCTTAGAAGACTTGCCTCACCATCCGCCTTTTTCTGTGCGGTCATCTCCAAAACTGCCTTCAGAAACCAAGCTCTGCTATTTGTCCCGTCGATTTGCAAAACGCGATCTGTGTTCGATTGAGCGAGCGGTATTTCATGCAAACTGTAAGAGCTCTCCGCGACAACCATCAACGCATCGGTGTCGTCCGGGTTATCCTTGAGGATCTTTTGCGCCAAGTCTCGTGCGTCTTTGAAATCGAACGCTTTGACCATCAGATTCGCCAACATGTCCGGGGCTTCGCGATTGTCTGGCGCGTTTTTCATCACGTTATTCAGTTGCTTGATTGCGCTGGAATAGTCTCCTCGGCCGGCAAATATTTTTGCAAGCGCGAGATGAGCCCTGGGATCAGGCGGATTCAACTGAATAGCTCGGCGGTACTCTAGGATGGCCTCATTCGTTTTGCCCTCCGCCAGCCAATGATCCGCTTGATCGAGATGACGTTTCGATTTTTCTTGGGCGCTGCCACATCCCATGGAGATACAAGCCAGCAGAATGGACACGAAAAGAGCAATCTGGCGCCATCCGCTTCTTTTTTCTTGGCCTGTACGTATCAACCTTCGCCTCCTAGCACAAAAAGCCCTACACGTAACTACCTATAGCAACCCACCTTCCACCGCTGAAGTTCTTTGCGTCCCGACTGACCAGCTAAGCCCAAGAAAGCAATATAGATACAGGCAGGGCCCGGTCCAGCTTGACTCTCTCTCCTACTCACACACCATGGTGGAAAGAATTTTCCACAATTTGCCGCGCGAATCCCCCTATTTACCGTGAACCTCGTGCGAAAAGCACTACTTGAATGGTGCGAAACACGATTGCCAGGTCAAGTAAAAGCGAAAGATGCTTTATATAAAATAGCTCATATTCAAGTTTTGTTTTCGCATCATCCACTGAAGAACCATACTGATATTTAATCTGGGCCCAACCGGTGAGTCCCGGACGCACTGTATGGCGCTCGTGATAGTAGGGAATCTCTTCACCGAGCATCTGCACAAATTCCGGTCGTTCGGGACGCGGCCCAACCAAACTCATATCGCCGCGCAAAATGTTAACGAGTTGCGGCAGCTCGTCCAGACGAAATGGTCGCAATATCCGACCCACGCGTGTTACGCGTGCGTCGTCCCGGGCAGCCCATACCGCCTTGCCTTCCTCGGCATCGTTTCGCATCGACCGGAACTTCAACATGGAAAAGTTTCGGCCATGCAGGCCCACGCGCTCTTGGCGAAACAAAACGGGCATTCCGGACTCAATTACAATGGCCAAGCTCGCCAAAAGCATTATCGGAGACATTATTACGAGAGCCACCGCGGAGATAACGACATCCAGCGCACGCTTGGTAAACATCAATAGAACATCTTTGCGGAACCCTTCGGACAGAACCAGCCAGCTCGGAGAAAGCCTTTCCAGCATCACTCCGCCTTTCAGTTTCTCGAAAAGCGAATGAGCATCTTCCACGCGAATCCCGGAGAGCTTCAGCCGAAGTAATTCCGCCGTCGGCATCACGCCTCGACGTTCCGCGAACGCCAGCACCACCCAATCCACCTGCTCGCGGCGAACGAACTCTTCAACGTCGGCGACACCCCCAACGATTCCCGGATTAACCAACGGTTTCCCGATGTTCTTTCCCGTCTCATCCAGAAAGCCGAGCACCTTTATATTTAGTTCTGGAAGAGCTAAAATTTCTCGCACCAATCGGATGCCGCTGGTGCCAGTGCCGGCGATCACGACTCGGTGGACCGGCCTGAAGAACTTTCCTGCGTCTACTAACATTCTCCACAAAAGTAGGATGACGAACGTCAGTGCGGTGGCTATCGCCGAGACGCCTCGTCCGAGAGACAAGTCTGGAACGAAGTAATAAAGGAGCGCCAGCAACAATACCGCGGTGCCAAGCGCCTGCATCAATCGCACCACCAACTCTGCTCGCCGTGCGATCACGTGCAAGTCGTACATATCGTTGTAGTAGAGACAAAGCCAGCAGACGATGACTACCAGAGCGATTTGCGAAGCGGCATAGGGACGGCTCAGGTACCAAGTTGCTTCTGTAATCGATCCGAAGCGAATCCATGCGGCCAATATCACTGACACGACGATCAGAATGCTCTCCGTGATCGCTAGAATCACTGTCTTAACCGGAATGTATTGTCCGAGTACCCTGATCATTTGGCCCTTTTGCTATCTCAATATGTTGCGCTGATCGCCATACGACCACTTGGCGCCAACCATTATGAAGTTACGTGACGCGTACGGCTGCGGACCACCCGCTAGAGCCGTGTTCTCGTACGAAGTAAACAGGGTCCATTGGGGTGACAAGTAATAGCTCACCCGCCCGAAGAGAGTTCGACCGTCGAGCGGCTGCGAGAACGTGCCCGCGTGCGTCTGGATATAAGAAGCGCCTAAAGCGAATCCCCAGGTACGACCAAAATTTCGAGCATATAGAGCGTCATATCTGTCGTGATAAGAGTTCGTAATAATGCCGATGTAGTCGTAACTCCGGGTGTACAGCAGAGCTAAGCTGGCTTGGTGAAAAGTCTTGATAATCTGCGCCAGCGCAACATAAGTAGCGTGACTGCCAGTAACATTGCTGTTGAAGCTGGTGTTACCTTCACTCCTCCAGGACGGACCGCCTGACAGTTGCAAAAGGACGGTGGGACGGATCTTTTGCCGGTAATTGGCCTGGACTGTCTGATACTGCGACTGGCCCACAGGTCCGCCAAGAATCTGTCGGTCATAGTTGTAGGTGACCCCAATCTCGTGATTCGGACCTAACGAGTGTGTATAAGTTACACCACCTCCACCCGTTGTTTCTGTACCGTACAACGTATTCTCCGATTGCGGTTGGTTAGTATTGTTTATCAAATCCACGTAGGTAATCTGACCGTGGAACGTGATCGTATCGTGCAGCGCGAAGTGATAACCTAAAGAAGCAGAACCGATAACGCGGAACTGGGTGCCATTGTTGGCCACGAAGGCCTGCTGAGAAATTTCCCCTGATGATCCGTTCAGCGAAATCGTCGGATTGATAAAGAGCGATTGATCCGGAGCATACTCGGTCAAGTTATGGAGGTTCAGTGTCCATCTTGAGCTAAGGCGGCGGAAGGCGTGGGCGTCCAGTAAACTGCCCAGAAAGTTGGCCTGTATATTATTGTTTGTAATAACGAAGTACGGCCTGTATTGAAGATCCAATCCACCATGTTCGCTTCCGATCGAATATTCTGCGATTAGGCGGGTTCCAAACTCATTCGATGGCTGCGGATTTGTGGACGAGAACCTATAGTTTGTGTCGTACGCATAAAAGCTCTCCACCGAAATCGCCGAAAGATGGCCCCAGCGCAACGCCACAATCCGGTTACCACTTTGGTCCGCCGACACGCCCCCTTGTAATAATGTGCTCGTTTCGGGATGGTCTGGCACCGGCTCCTGGCCAGCGTCTTGGGTCGAGTCCGACGAATTGGCTGATGAATCAGGCGCATTCGTCGGAGTTGAATCCTGTTGCGCA
The DNA here is from genome assembly GCA_049693615.1 of Candidatus Acidiferrales bacterium. Lineage (GTDB taxonomy): Bacteria > Acidobacteriota > Terriglobia > Acidiferrales > UBA7541 > Palsa-295. Next base: position 64,162 of record JBAVQB010000039.1, read on the forward strand.
CCTGCAGTTCGCACGAACAATAAAAGCAAAACCGTCAGCAATATGCCGATTCCTCCCGCTCGATAGGGGACCCGTAGCCGTCGTTCCGCGATAGCTTGTGCTTGCATGTTGATCATTAAACCGATTTACGGAATCACAATGGAATCGCCGGGCCTCAATGGAAAATCCTGACCCTTTTTTTGCCCCTTAATAAAAGCGTTGTAATTGAACGGAAGCCGTACCTGTTTGCCGTCTACATTTCGCAAAACGTAAATTTTGGTGCGCTTGGCGTAATCCTTCAACCCGCCAGCCTGGACCAGAATCTGAGAGACGGTCGTAGTGGCATTAATGTGGAAAACGCCCTCGTGTGCCACTTGTCCCATCACATAAACCTTGCGGCTGTTTATCTCGTGGACCGCAACGGTCACTTGCGGAACAGTCACAAAAGGCTCAAGCCTCTTCATCAGTTCTGTCTGAAGCTGCACGGGCGTCATCCCGACTACATAAATTTCCCCCACGAGCGGTAACGTAATCTTTCCGTCAGGTCGCACCACTGCGGGGCCGGAAAGCTCCTTTTCTTGCCAAACATCGATATCGAGGACATCCTGTTCACCGATGGTGTAGCCCGCCAGAGCCGGGTCATCGGCAGATTTCGGCCTGGTAGATGACCTCGGTGTGTTAGATGGATTGGTAGGGGCTGTGGTGACGGCAGGCGGCTTCTTGTCGCTCGGGGGGGCACTGTTCTGGGCCCTCACGCTTGAGACCGCTCCTGAAGCTGCTAGAATCGCCGCCAGGATCAATATCTGTTTCACTTTCCTCATTCTGCCTTCCTCACGATGAACTTCCATTGAATTGCTCAGTTCGGCAAGAACTGTGGGAGAACGGGAGCCACTGCCTGAGCGAATCCCACCATTGCCGGGAAAGTCTGCGGCGTGCGGGGCGCTGTTATACGAATTAGTGCACCATCGGTGCGCCCTTTCGTGATGCCATCCCACGCCAGGTAAATCTTGCCGAGATACTCACTCGCAAACGTGCGTCCATGGGCCTGATACCAGTACAAAACATCCTGCTGCGCGCCGTCCTTCTCAATTACGTAATGATTTGCCTCAAAATCCGTACCAGGGACGGCTGGATTCGAGATTCGAACCGTTTGTGAAGACACTGGATTCCATCCCGCTCCGGGAAGACAGTTTTTTGGCGAGTGCAGAGCATCGCCGCTACGTTGCGAGCGGTAGTAAACGATGAACAAATCGATCTGCTCACCAGTCGCACTATTGCGGTAATCCCGGAGTAAGTAATTGTCGGCAGCTAGAACTCGCTTTGTTCCCGGCGTGAAATCAGATAAATCCTTGCCAGTCCACCCCGCCAGTTGCGTGGGGAATGAGTCAAAGTCTGTACGCGCCGGCACCGGATGGCTGTGGTCCAGCCAACGTAAATTTATCGTGCACACAAAGAGCAGACCGATAAGACAGCCAAAACGGAACTTGTCGCTCATGCTGCCCTCTCGATCCTTCCTGCGCGATCGGATTTGTCCAATAAACGCACTAATCCCAGCATTAAAGCGAGAGAGCCGAGGAACAGAAGCCAGCCAGAAAAAGTGTGAAAGAAACCCTCCGCCCACCGCGCACCCAGATAGTTACCTACTAGGCCGGTACCAGCCACGCGCGCTGCATTCATACCTAGCGCAATCGGAATAGCCGCAATTGCCAGGATCCACCGCGAGCGCACAGACATTCTCAGCAAATATCCAAGTAGCACAGCAAAAGCTAGGATCGAGATTAATGAACGTATTCCCGAGCAAGCTTCTTCCACGCCCGCCGTGAAATTCGCCAGATACAGCACATTTCCTTCACATACGTTTGGTACCCTCAACAAGTCCAGGATGCCAACCGCAAGCTTTGACGCCAACAACTGCAACGGGAAAGTTATAGAATAAAAAATAATGGAAGGTAATGGGATCATGAACAAAAGCCATGCGATCGGAAAAGCTACCGCGTGCAGCATTTCGGTCCCGAATAGAAACACAACAATTCCGCAGAGCAGCACCAGTAACGAAGAATGCGCCACGAAGTTCTCGGCGCCCCACGTTCCCGCGGCAAGTTGCACTAAGGCGAACAGAACGATCAGAATTCCCCACGAGCGCGGTGAAACCCTTATGTTTTCTAATTGGTGTCGTTGGCGCCATAACATCCAGAAAAACGCTACAGGAACAAAGAAACCGTGCGAGTAGTTTTCATCAACTGACCAGTCGGAAAACAGCTTGGCGAAGTTTGGGGCATAGAGCACCCCTATAGCCGCCAGCGTGATTAGCAACGGCCATCGGTGTGAGCGGACCCATTCGCCCGCGCGCATGTGTGACGGAGACTCTAGTCCCCGAAGTGTCTCTACGGCTGATAGGCTCAACGAAGTCCCGGGCTAGGTAGAAGTAAAGGAATACACCGTCCGTATTGCACCTGCCTAGCCAAAGGCAGACACCTACGGAGGACGACCCTTAGGCTCTAAATCATACTACACAACGGGGTTGAGCCCAATCAAGAGTCTCTAATTATCTGCGTCCCTGCAATCCGTATTCCAATCAGCTCCAATGAGGAAGCGCTTTTCCGTTGGACGGTAATCCTTTTCACCCAGTATCCCAATTATTCGGCATTCTTTGTTCGCCGATTCGACAGGGTTGCATGTCTTCGTGGCTAGGCTTAGCTTAATCAGTGAGTTAGGATTAACCGAGGAAGTTCACTGATGCCGTTCGGGCGCCTTCTACCAGGAACGTCTCCGCAAGAAGCTGGCCCTGCGATTGCGCCGGCGAACATAACCTTGAGTCGAGGTCCTGGATAGAATGAACCAAGTGGGGAATTCAGCCATTGAGAACGAGCGCATCGGCGCTTCGCCGGGCGCCAGCGGCCAAATAACAGACGCTCTGAGCGTCGATGTGGAAGATTACTTCCATGTCGAAGCTTTTGCAGACCATGTACGTCCCGAGCGTTGGGCTTCGTTCCCTTCGCGTGTACATGCGAATTGCGAGCGTATCCTTGAGCTGTTCGCGAACCACGGATGGCGCGCCACCTTTTTCGTACTTGGCTGGGTCGCGGAGAGGGAACCAGAGCTCGTTCGAAGGATCTCGGACGCCGGGCACGAACTCGCGTGTCACAGTTACGCGCACCGTCAGGCTTTTTCCCTGCGACCCGAGGAATTTCGGAGCGATCTGCGCAGGGCTCGTGGTTTAATCGAGGATGCTGCCGGTGTTCGCGTTGTCGGATATCGCGCGCCGACGTTTTCGATTTTGCAGCGGAGTGTATGGGCGTTGGAGATTCTGGCCGAAGAAGGTTTTCTGTACGACTCCAGCATCTTCCCGATTCGCCATGATTTGTACGGTTACCCTGAGTTTCCACGATTTCTGCGGCGTCTGAAGCTAACCTCGGGCCGCGAAATATTCGAAGTTCCCATGTCCACGATCCGCCTCGGAGGGCTTAATTGGCCCGTCGGAGGCGGTGGCTATCTGCGTCTCTTGCCAATGCTTTACACATCCTGGGCCATCCGGCGGATCCACCAGCTCGACCGTCAACCGTTCATCCTTTACCTCCATCCCTGGGAGCTTGATCCGGCTCAGCCCCGTATCAACGGACGATGGAAATCCAAACTTCGCCACTACACAGGCCTCTCTGGAATGGAAGCCCGATTGGAAATACTGTTGCGACGCGGTCGATTTGAGCCCCTGAGTGATCTGGTCAACCGATCTGGCGATTCCGCCTCTGTTTTAGAGGTAGCGTCGCTTTGATCGGAATGCCTTTCCATAGCAAAATCTCCGAGGAATTTTTCACGAAAACAAACCATCGAAGTGCATTCGCAATAAGACGAGTCCGCGTAGAGTCATCAAACCCTTCCTGGAATAAGCTGGGTACAATTGCTCCTAGAGTTTTCACATGGTGAACGTTTACATTACGGTCGATACCGAATGTTCATTAGGGGGTGCCTGGGACCATCCCGATCGGAAACCGGTGGGCCCGGCTAGAGCCGTTCTCGGCCAAATCGATTCCAAGTTTTATGGCGCGCCGCTGATCATGGACATTTTGGAAGAGAATGGCTTACGAGCTACCTTCTTCACCGAGGTTCTCGTTAACGACTTGCTTGCTGATTCTGAACTCGCCGCGGCGTATTTGCCTATTCGCGATCGAGGTCACGATGCTCAGCTCCATCTGCATCCCGTTTTCCACTATTATCACCTCGTTTCGCAAGGGCGCATGCGCCGGGAAGATCTCCCCGAGCGCATGGATCTGATCGGCGGCTTGCCGCTTACTACTCAAATTGAGTTGCTGAAAAAGGGTTGCACCATTTTCCGCAACATTTTCGGTTCGATGCCGGCCGCTTTTCGTGCAGGCGTGTACGGGGCCAGCATGGTGACGTTGGATGCTCTTAAAGAAGTCGGAATCCTATATGACAGTAGCTTCAACGCGGCCTATCTCAATGACAGTTGCTTAATGGGACCAAGGGAAGCCACCAATATGCCTTGGAAGAGTCGGGGTGTTTGGGAGATTCCGGTCACCACATTTGAAACCGGCGCCGGCAGTATGCGAGGTCTAAAACCGCTCGAAGTCAGTGCCGTGAGTCTATGGGAACTGCGAGACGTTTTAGAGCAAGCCGAACGTCTCGGCCAGGACACCGTTAACGTAATCCTGCATTCTTTTGCATTCCTAAAGCGAGCGGACGCCCAGTTCTGTAAAATGCGCCCGGATCGCTTGGTTATTCGACGCTTTCGAAAATTTTGCAATTTCCTTCGGTCGAATCAGGACCGCTTCCGCGTCCGGACATTTTCAGAGATACCAGAACTTGCTCAAAATCAGCGCAATACGCCGCTTCCTCGGATGGGAGTCTTGATTCCTTCCTTTCGCAAGCTGGTACAGGCAGCCAATCGAATCTACTGGATTTAAGTTAAACGGGCTGATTACCAAATGTTTCGCGCCACGTGCGCAAGGTCCGTAGCGATAACGTAACTCGAACGAAACCCCTCAGCGAGTTCGAAAAGCCATAGAAAGAGGAAGAGTTCTAGAAGCATTTTTTTCGAAATGACCTGCGTCAGCAGTTCCGATATGCGCGGGCGGGAACACATATAGAGCGCTGCCCGCATTGCGATCGCAGCCAAAAGAATCGCAGCAACCACGTCTATAGGATAGTGTCCACCAAGGTAAATGCGGGGCAAAGAGATCGCGATCATCACCCATAACATCAATGCCGTGCTGATTAATCGATTAAGCCGCCAGAATCCCGCCGCGACAATCAGGTAAATCAGAGTGGAATGGCTGGGAAAGCAATTTGGATTCCCTTCGGTCCAAAAATATTCCGGGTAGAATGTTCGGAATCGAGGAACCAATGACGGGGCTGGCCATCCGACCCACGGTCGCCAGGCAAGCGTCGCAACCATCGCCAAGCAAAAACAAATAAATATTTCCGCAAGCTGTTTGCGGCGAACTGCGGTACGTTGATCCTCCATTCCCCAGTACAAGTAAAACACAGCAGCAAAAATCCAGGTGCTGGCGAGCGCATTGGATATAAGAAATTGCGCCAACGTGTCACGCCACTCATTGTGCGGGACGAGCCGGAAGAACTCCTGCAGTACGCGAAAGTTCCACCCGGATAGAAATGGGCCGGGCATCGCGATCAATTGCATGACTTGCAGCTTAACCGGCCTTGCTTAATGCGACACTGATAGGTGAAAGTGGATTTCATGAGGGAACGTCAAGGGTTTGAACTAGGTTCTCCAAACAGGTATCGATGAAGTGCCTTTATGCAGGGCATCAAACAAAAAGCCCAACACGAACACTCGTTCGTGCCGGGCTCAATTCTAATCTCAGGAGCTATACTTATGCGGACTGTCTCGCGTTCCAGCGCTTCTTAGCAAAAGCGAGCGCAGGGCCCAGAGAGAAGAACATCAGCATTGTGCTAGGCTCAGGTGTTTCACCAACAAGAGGAGTCTCGGAAACCGATAGTTGCTCGCCCGTAATTAGGGATCCACCTGAGAACTCGAACCCCTCGCCTGGGCCCAAGTTGTTTCCCAGAAACGCATTTGTGCAGAAGGAAAACAGCGTGCCTCCACAACTGAACTGAGTGCCGGGCGGGATCGGGTCTGTCGGGGTGCTCTGGATGAAAATGTACAGGTACTTCTGCAGAGCATTATGATTGGAAGGGCTAAGAGTTACATCAGGCCCCTCATACGTAAAATCGAACGTCTCACCTACATGGAAGCCGAGAATTAGAGGCATTGACGTTTTAAAGCCCGTCGGGGGCGAAAAGGGCTGACTGACGAGCGGAATGGCGTTACCGACGACCCCTGGACAGTTCTTCGTGCAGTTGATCGTAACCTTCGGGTCACTCCCGATTGAGCCTGCATGGGCCGCTGCCGCTGATATCGCAACCAAGGCCACCAAACAGAGCGTCTTTACCAATCTCATGAGCATGCCTCCAAAAGCAAATAGCTGCGTCAGCAGCATGGCCTGAAGAGCACATTTAATACCAAAGTGTCTCGCTATGAGTCAACATAATTCCTTCATTTTCAATGCGGAATCTGTGGATTCCGCTTCGACCTCCAAAGTGTATGCAACTTATTTCACAATGAAGGAACTGCAGAGCCGAAAAAAGAGGCACTCTCCAACTGAGCCTAAATCCATGTCTACGACGTACATAGGCACAACCCGAACCGAATCGCCTAGGCCACCGCGGCGGTCCGTAGCTCGAGATGCAATGCCGTCGTTGGGAGCTGAGCTTGCCTCGCGATCACCTTGGCCTAGGGCTTGGAACACCTAGAGTTTGAGTCTTTAGCCGTGTGATCAAAAGCTGGCCTCCAAATCTCCGGTTTCCCTGAATCTGGCAGCTATCGTGCATAGGCTTATCAAGCCAAAGTCTACTAAGTCTATAGAGATTATCGGACGTCTGGTTTACACTCGGTCAATGAAAATCTCTCAAAAAGGCCTCTACGCTCTCGAAGCATTAATCTTCCTGGCCCGACGGCACGAGAAAGGCGCCATCAAAATCCGAGAAATCGCCGCCACCGAAGATTTGCCGGAAAAATTTCTGGAACTGATCCTTCTTGAACTCAAGCATGCACGCATCGTCGAAAGTGAGCGGGGTGCCAAAGGTGGCTATCGGTTGAAACGTTCGCCCACGAAGATATTCCTTGGAGAAATCATACGCACGATCGACGGCCCGCTGGCTCCCTTCGAAGACGCCGAAGGGTTGCGTAAACTCGTTGAACAGGACAAAAAACACAGTGCACTATTTCGCGTTCTTTTATCCGTTCGCAACGCCGCCGCGGGCATTCTCGATCACACTTCTTTGGCGGACATTTGTGATGACAAGCGGTAACTCGATCTGGAACTAGCGTTTCGAACTGCAAATGGCGGCTGTGGTTCAAAAACTGCTTTGAGGAAACATATATGAGCGATGTGACAACGCAGGTCAGTAACTCAGCTGATTTCACCATAACCGAGAACCTTTCAGAACAAGAACGTGATCTGTTGCGTGAAGTAGTTCGCGGCCTACGCGCCATCCGTTATGGATCGATTTTGCTCACAGTCCACGACGGCTGCCTCGTTGAAATTAACAAAACCGAAAAGATTCGCAGGAAGGTATGATCTGTCCTTTGGCATCCGAGAAACCGGAGTGATCCCGTTGAGAGTATCGGACAAACGCGCGAGGTATAACCTTGGCGAGCTATCGCGCCGGAAGCTGCTGCGCACGGCAACAATCGCGGCAGGTGCGATGGCGGCTGGTGGATTTGGCGCCGTAACCCATTTGTTCGCAGAACAATCCGAAGTTCCCGACATTGGAAGACTTGTGCCCTCATTCACCGGCCCGTCCCAGAATCCTTACTGGAATTCAGTCGGACCGGTAGTTCAATATCCCCAGAAAGCTCCTTTGGTGCTCCTCACCGACCGGCCGGTACAGCTCGAAACTCCTCGTCATTATTTTGAAACTGATTTTACGCCCAACGAAGCCTTCTACGTTCGCTGGCATTTGGACGAAATTCCCAATAGCGTGGATCTGGCAACTTGGCGTCTAAGCATCGAAGGCAGCGTGGAACGTCCGCTGAAATTCTCGATGAGTGACCTGGCCAGCAAATTCAAACCGGTCAGCGTGGCTGCCGTCAATCAGTGCTCCGGAAACAGTCGCAGCAAATTCCAGCCCCGCGTTCCAGGCGGGCAGTGGGGCCATGGCGCGATGGGCAATGCAAAATGGACTGGCGTGCCTCTGCGTGAACTCCTCGACGCCACAAAAATAAGACAAAATGCTCTGTTCGTTCAATTTCAAGGCCTGGAAAAAGGTAAAGGCCCTGAAGGGCACGGCTCCTACGAATTTCTGAAGTCCCTCGATTTAAAGAATCCGATTCTCGACGAGTGTATTGTCGCCTATGCCATGAATGATCAGCCGCTACCGATGCTAAATGGATTTCCCGTGCGGCTGGTTGTTCCCGGTTATTTCGCCACGTATTGGATGAAGGGACTCACCTGGATTCGCGTACTGGATAAGCCGGATGAAAATTTCTGGATGAAAACGGGCTATCGCGTTCCCGACACGCCGCGCGGCAGCACGACGCCCGAGGACGTAAAGGCCGGCAATGTAAAAACCGTTCCCATCAGCCGCATGCCAGTTCGTTCTTTCATCGTTACACCGGACGGCGCCTCGAAGCTCGTCGCACAATTGCCGCTCACGATCCGCGGCATCGCGTTCAGTGGTTATGGTTCCGTAAATAAGATGGAAATTTCCCTGGACGGCGGAAAATCCTGGACCGCCGCTGAACTCGGCGAAGACCACGGTCTATATTCCTTCCGTACTTGGACTCATCGATGGACGCCTATGAAACCCGGCCGCTATGTTCTAGCAGCACGAGCGACAGACAGCAAAGGCAACGTTCAGCCGGATGATGGCGTATGGAATCCCGGCGGATATTTATGGAATCGCATCGAGCGTCAGGAAGTAGTCGTAGGGCGCTCCAGTTGAGATCTCACATGAAGCGAACCACGATTTGGTTTATCGCGTTTTTGGCGGCGTTAGCCGCGGCGGCAGGCAGCTTGGTCTACGCTCAATTCGACGGCGGCTATTATTCTCAGCGAAATCCCGGAGCTATCGCGCAGCCTGCTCCGCCGAACGAAACTGACGGCGCCACTTACGTCGTCACAGCCTATCCTCTGTATCCTCCTGAATTGGCAATAGGGCCGGGCCGCGAAGAAGTCCAATCCTATTGCACCACCTGCCATAGCACGCGTTACATCACAATGCAGCCGCCTTTGCCACCCGAAACCTGGACCGCCGAAGTAAACAAAATGGTGAAAGTGATGGGTCAGCCGATCCCTGAAGACGTGCAACCAGTAATCATCAAATATTTGCAAACCCACTATGCAATAGAAAATCGCAAGCACTGATGAATTAACTGCCTTGAGATCGCATCCAGTGTGGAGTGTCTTTATCGGAGTTTCTTGGAGGCAGGCATCTGCGCGGGAGTTTTCACCCGATCCCAGTCCAAAAATCAGGAAGAGGCTCTTGGAATCCGATCACCACGGCGGTCCGCTGCAGATATTTCGATCGTTCTGCAACCACGTGGCATTCGTGCTCTCTCTGGTTTATCTTGTTAATGAGCAACAGGCGTTGGCCGCACCTCACCGGGGAAGTGAGTGTGATGAGTCCGCCGCCGGCGTTTACGCGAAGTGCTTCGGTTCCTTCGTGGAAAGGTTCACTTCCAATTGTTCGTCCATAAACTAGGACCGGCAGGTATACCCATTGACGCTCGCCGTGTCGGCGCTCGGCAGACCGCTCGACTGTCTGGGAGACCTCGTGGTCACCGGGCACATTGGCGGGCGCTTCCGGTTCGTGCAAGAAATTCCAAATCTTACTCACCACTTTGCTTGCGCCTCACTCGTTCGATTGTCTCTCTAGCATCGGTTAAGAGGCTCGCGGGCGCTACAACAGAAAGAGATTCGTGTGTCGTGAACCTCATATTAAATTTCTCTAATAGTTGCGGACAACTCTGGTATGCCGGATAATCGTACGTTTGGAGTTCGTCCGAGCCGCCCTGGCCGCTTGCTATGATGAATTGTCCGCACTGCAGCACCGCCAATCCGGACTTCGCCACCTCTTGCAAGGAATGCAGCACCCCTCTTCTCTCCATCAATGATTCGGATTCTGAAACGATACAGATGGTGGATCCTTCCGCCATCGCTCTAGGCAGCGATTTCGGCACGCGGTATCGGATTGAATCGCTACTGGGCCAGGGCGGTATGGGGCGTGTGTATAAGGCTTATGACAAAGAACTGGATCGCACGGTCGCGATTAAGGTGGTCCGCGAGGGAGCCATCGGACAGGCCGATGCGCTGAAACGCTTCAAGCAGGAACTCGTTCTCGCCAGCAAGATTTCTCATAAAAATATTTTGCGCATTCACGACATGGGCGAAGTGGCCGGCGTTCGGTTCATTTCCATGGCTTACATTCAGGGAAAGGACCTGCAGCACATCATTAAAGAGAACCCGAAAATGCCGCTCGAGCGTGTGCTGAAATTCGCGCAACAAATTGGCGAAGCCCTGGCCGCGGCACATGCCGAAGGCGTGGTTCACCGCGATCTGAAGCCGCAGAACTTGCTGATCGGCAACGACGACCAGGTTTTCGTATGCGACTTCGGCCTCGCGAAATCTTTTGAAGAAAGCGCTATCGGCATGACGCGTACCGGAGCGTTTCTCGGCACGCCCCGTTACATGTCGCCCGAGCAGGTGGAAGGCAAACCTGCGGACCAGCGCGCTGACTTGTACGCATTCGGTTTGATCCTCTACGAAATGGTGACTGGTGACGTCCCCTTCACCGGCGAATCCACACTGAAAGTGATGTACCAGAGGATCCAGGAAAAACCTAAAAGCCCGAAGCTCATCAACGCAGATCTCCCTAATTGGCTCGTGCGCATCATCATGCGGTGCCTGGAGAAAGAACCAGCGGATCGTTATCAGAGCGCTTACGAAATCCTTGCCGATCTGCAGGGCGCCAAGACGCAATCGTCTGGCGGTAGCGGTTCTCGCGGAGGCATTTCGCGGAGCGGCGACAGCATACAGATTCAACTCCCCGAATTTGCCAGCCGCCGTTCTGTTTGGATCCCCAGCGCGGCCGCTCTGGTGTTGCTAATCGTTGGTTGCGTGTTCTTAGTGCGCCATTTCGTTCAGAAGGGTGGGGGAGGTGGAGGCGGCGGAGAAACCAACGTCTCCGGAATTCCCCCTCTCTCTTCCGGGAGGTTCGTGGCCATCTTGCCGATTCAGGTGCTAGGCGATGCGTCGCAGATTGGATATTTGGCGCAAGGCGTTGAAGAGGCCCTTTCCACGAAACTTTTTCAGGTGAAAGATGTCCGCGTCACGTCGAGCGATGAGGCCGACAAGATCGATCAAAAGCAGTCCCCGACAAAGATCGCGCGCGCCTTGGGGGCAAACTACCTGGTTCAAGGGACGTTGCAAGGCTCGGGCGACCGCATCCGCGTTACCATGCGCCTACAGGATGCGCTTCATAATAAGCGTGTGTGGGACAAAGAATTCGACGGGGTTTCTTCCGACTTGTTCACGCTGGAAGACCAAATCTACGGCGAGCTTATCTCTGCGCTAAACGTGAATCTTACGTCCGACGAAGTGGCAAGCTCAAAGGTGCGGCCAACCGAGAACGCCGCTGCTTACGATCTGTACGTTCGAGGACGAAATTCTCTGCGCGGCCATGACGCCAAAAGCATTCAGGCCGCTCTTGATTATTTTGAGCAGGCCTTGAAAGCGGACCCCAAGTTTGCTCTTGCCTTCACCGGTGTGGCGGATGCCAGTCTGCGCATGAATGGCATCAAGAAAGATAATTTCTGGACTCAGAAAGCGCTTACCGCGGCACAGGCGGCAGAGCAGATCAACGACAAGCTGCCGGAAGTTCATACCGTTCTCGGGAGCGCTTACATCGAAACTGGAAAATACGCCGAAGCCATCACCGAGCTTAAACGCGCTATCGCCTTGGCGCCCAGTTCCGACGAAGCCTATAGAAGTCTCGGCGCAGCTTATCAATCCAGTGGGGATTACGCGCACGCGATCGAAGCTTATCAGAAGGCCGTCAGCCTCAACTCCTACTTCTGGGTAAATCAGAACGCGCTCGGCGCGGCCTATCTGAATTTGCCGGACTATCCAAAAGCCCTGCAAGCGTTCCAGCAGGTTATCGTTTTGGCTCCCGATATCGATGCCGGTTATGAGAATGTTGGCAACTTCTACGCGATGCAGGGCAAATATCAAGATGCGGTTCCCTATTATCAGAAGGCGCTGGAAATTGAGCCGTATTACACGACCTACTCGAATTTGGGGACTTCCTACTTTTTCCTGAAGCAATACGCGCAAGCGGTGCCGATGTTTGAAAAGGCGGTCGAACTCAATCCGAACGACACTGGGATGATGGCAAATTTGGCCGACGCCTATCGCGGCGTCGGGCAGAAAGATAAGGCCCGTGATACCTATCAGAAAGCTGTCTCGCTGGGATATACGGAGCTTCAGTCCAACCCCCAAAACGCTGGGGTAATGGCGACGATTGCGCTGTGCTACGCCAACTTGGGGGATGCGCAGCAAGCCGAGACATTCATCAAGAAAGCTCGCGCAATTGATAAGACAAGTTTGGATTACGTTTACGACCAGGTCGAGATCTATGCGCTCCTTGGAAAGACAAAGGAAGCTTTGGAAGCCTTGCGGGAAGCGCTCGAGAAACATTACCCCGCCGACGCGGTAGCTGCGGATCCGAACGTCGACAGCCTACAAAGCAGTCCCGAGTTCAAGGAGCTGATCAAGAAGTACTCCACGAAAAAACCGTAGGAAACTCCAATGTGCGGTTGCAGTGCCGGTTAGAAACTCTCCTGCCTCTTGTTTTGTTGAGATTAGAGATGGAATCTTGTGAAGCGAACCCTTCGCAAGGAACGCTCTGGGCAAGCCCGTTAAAAGCTCCCTGAGACTAAATTCGACACCGAAACCCCAGCAAAAAATCGCGCCAGAGTCTGAAAGATTTGCAGAAAAGGGGCGTCCGCTCGCCTGCTCTACTTCCTACGCCGAGATTTTTCGCTCGCCACATAGCTCCATTTTCAGGCTGCGATTTGGACCGGCATTCGGGCGAGCAACATTTCGCGCCCGTTGCTGCGAATTCTGGGGACGAACCTCGCAAGCTACGAC
>JBAVQB010000040.1:0-83252 GCA_049693615.1 Candidatus Acidiferrales bacterium
GCGGATGAGAAGGCTGCAGCGGAGGAGCCGCGGCTGGTGACGTAGCAGGAACTGGCGCAGCCGCTTTTGGCACGGCTGGCGTTGCGGCCGCAGCGCTCGGTGCTTTCGTTTTTTCCGTGGCCGCATCAGGCGCCTTTGCAGTCGAATGGCGGAAGAACGGGAGCAGTCCTGCTTGATGCACCATCATCAGAATCATGATGCTGAATATTCCGCCCATCATCAGACAGATAAACAGCATCATGATGCCGTCTATACCGCTGGTGAGCAGGCCGCTGGTGATGTCCCAAATGATGCCGACAAGAGCCAGGAGGACGAAGAGGCCGCAGATCACGCTAAGTTCGATCCAATTTGCTTTGGGGCTTGTGGGTTCAATTCCCATGGTTGACGAGGTCATCGGGTGAATTTATCGAAAATCATCCAGCCGAGCAGAAGCGGGATGTGAATAACGGTCGCATGCATCAACCACTTCGCGCGAACATTGGTACGCGAGCGATTGGCCCAGAGTGAGACTTGCAGCAAAATCATTCCCAGCACAAGAGCCCCGAAGAAATACGGAATCCCAACCATACCTACCACAGAAGGCAGCAGGCTTACCGGAACCAAGACCGCAGACATGCCAACAATCAGCCGGAACGTGGCGTCGCCTTTGGGATCTACCACCGGCAGCATCTGGATTCCGGCGCGCGCGTAATCTTCACGGTACATCCAGGCAATGGCCATAAAATGCGGAAACTGCCACACGAATAAGATGGCAAAAAGGATCCAACCACCTTCAGAAAGCGAGCCACGGGCGGCTGCCCAGCCGATTAGCGGAGGCAAAGCGCCAGGGATGGCTCCCACAGCTGTAGCAAGGGTCGTGCGCGTCTTCAGCGGGGTATAAAGGCCGAGGTAAGACAGGCTGGTGGCAAGAGCGACCAGGGCCGCGAGAAGATTCACAGCGAGCGCCAACCACGTAGTGCCGAGAACGATTGTGGCAACCCCGAAAATCCAAACCTCGGTGGGTTTCAAGGTCCCGGTTGGCAACGGGCGCGCGGCGGTGCGACGCATTACGGCATCCATGTCGCGTTCAACGTATTGATTTAGCGCGGCCGTACCGCCAGCGACTAGGAGAGTGCCGACAAGCGTGTGAGCCAGCCTAGCCCAATCCATGGGGCCGGTGGAACCCAGATAGAAACCAGCGACGGTCGTGATCACAACTAGAAAAGTGACGTCGGGCTTAGTCAGGACGACGTACGCCCAAGGCTTTTCGAAAGCGGTGATGGCGACAGCGCGAGTGTTGTTCATCGAACGTTGTCCATGATTCAGGCTCTTGAGCTCTCCGGCCGTGTGCCGCCGGCTCGCGTGGTTTCCATGGCCGATCTTAATGCAACCGGCGCATTGGGGCGAATCAGCCGGTAGCAAGATAACGTCAGAACCACGCTGGATGCAAGCGTTAGAGCGCCGACCAGCACGTGCGCAACTGTGATTATCACGTAAGACGGGGAGGGCTGTACGGAGTGCATGGCTTGCACTACGGCCCAATATGCCGCGATCCCGAGAAGAATCTGCGTGCCGAGAAAAGCCTGGAGGAGAATTCCCCAGCGGCGCAGGTCGCGAACCTGGCCAAAGCGTTTGCGGACGGAGCGGCAAGTCCAGATGATCAGAAAGGTGACGACGACGAACCCGATGAGGTGCGGCAAAATTCCGAAAGCGCCGTGACGGAAGCCGGCGCCGAGAATGAGTTGAACGAAAATTGCAGCCGTGGTAATGGCGGCTAGAGGACGCAAGCGAGGCGAGCCGCGATCGTCGAGCGATTCTGAAGCGTTCTGCCACCAGGCACTGGTGATCAGCGCGAGGCTGACGACTGTGACGAAAAAGATTTGTGCCAGCGTGGCATGCATTGTCGCAGTCACTGCAGGATGGCCTTCGAGCACGCGCAGGGCGCCAAGGAGAGCTTGGGCGATTACAAGCAGCAGCGCAGTCCAGCCAAGTTTGCGCGCGATTTTTGTGCCGCGGCGCGCGAGCCAGACTGCGAGAATCACGGTGAGAATTGTTACGGTGGCAGCGAAGACGCGGTGCGCAAACTCGTAGCGAATGCCTCCCACGAGGGGCGGGATGATTCGGCCATAGGCTAGCGGCCAGTCGGGCACGGAGTCGGCGGCATCGTTGCTCGTCACCAGCGCACCGGCCATCAGCAACAGCACGGTGACTGATGCAGTAGCTACAGCGAAGCGGTGGACGCCACGGAGTTTTTCAGCTTCCGGCATTTATGGATGCGCTTCCCTGAATAACGTGATCCGGTGTCGCGAGACACTTGGCTAAGAAACGCAACGAAAGCGAGTTCGCGACTCACTTCCGTTGCGGAGTGTAACGTAACGTACCTGCTAAATCGGCTCCAAACTAGTCGCCGGATGCGACGGCGGTCTTGAACGTGAAATTGAGCGGCTTGGATTCCTTCGCCCCAATCGTCACGGTCTGATCGGACGTGCCATACTTTTCGTGCCAGGCTTCGATGGTGTATGTTCCCGGGGGCAAATCTTTTAATTCGTATTTGCCGTCCTTCGGAGTGATGGCGTAATAGGGATTCTTGAAGACGAAAATGTAACTCTTCATCCAAGGATGCACATTGCACTTTACAGGGATGGCATCTTCTGCGCGGCCAAAAGTTTCGTCGATAGGAGAAGCGCCAGGAGGCTGAGACTTATTCCACTCGCGATTGTCTTTCGGCATGGGATGAATGTTGTGAGTGGTTTGATCGTCGTTCTTGACTTCGAAGGTCTGGCCGGTCATCAAGGCGATGATGTGCGGTTCGTACATGCAGCCTTTCTGGCTTAGCACGACGGGCTCTTTGGGCGTGTCGAAAGAGTAGTCACCGAGGCCGTCTTTCACGTAGACGACGACGTTGGCGAGATCACCTTTGTCGTCCACCACGATTTCGGGTGGAACCACCGGGCTGGGATGTTCTTTCTGACAATATGGCTCGGCGCTCATGTTGATTGGCTTGGGCTGCACGGGCTTGCCGTCGAGGGTCACGGTCCCGGAAACGGAGCCGGCAGTTGAGGTGTCCACAACCTTCTTTGCGTTCGACTCAGACGCTGGCGTTTCGTTCGTCTCATTATTCTGCTTGCCGCCGCATCCTACGATGGCAAATGTCAAAACTGCCGCCAGTGCTAGATAAGAAAGCTTGGTCTTCATTTGGAACAATTCCTCCTTAGTAAAACGAGGTTATTCTAACAATTCCGTAACTTTATACGACGCAAATTCTTTGTGAACCGGGCCGACCGGAAGTTCTGCTACTTCCCCGCAGGCGCCCCTCTTCCACTGGCTCCGCCGGATGATTTCGTGCCCCCGCTCGTTGGAGCGGGCGATTTTCCGACCAGAGCGGCTTGTTCCTGCGGCGTCAGTGTAAACATGTAACGAACCAGCAAGTCTGCCTGATCGCCGGTGTAATGCTGTAGGGACGCCGGAACCGGGCCGGAGAACACCCAGTGGTCGCCTTCCATGCGGAACAATCCCGAGGGCATGGCGGTTCCGGGAATTATTTTCGCGGGATCAATGATCCAGCGCTCAGTCCAGGCCGGTTGCAAACGGTCGCGGGCCAGCAGGAAGTTTGGCGCTATGGCATTTTTGTCGTGCGCTTCGTTGCCGGTCATATGGCATTTCAAGCAAGGTGCCGCCGGGCTGGTGAAGAGGGCGCGGGCCATGGCGCGTTCATTGTCATCCAAAGGCTGCACCTTGGGAGGAATGAAGGGATCGGGCTGCGAAGACATGGCCTGGAAAAAGAGCACGAGTTTGCGAATTTCGTCGTTGGAGAGATAGAACGTGGGCATGCGCACTTGCAAATACTGGCGCACGCCGTTGCGGTTCGTATCGGTGGTGCTGAGCGACGGGTTGGCGAGGAACTGCTTGAGCCATTCGGGATTCACGCGAGCGCCTTCGGTGGTGAGTACCGGCGGCAGATTGGCTTTGTTCTCGCCCTGGTAGAACGGTAAGGTCTGCATCACGGATTTCTGGCCTACATCGATCTGATGGCACCCGATGCAGTTGTACTTCGTGACGACCCACCAACCCTCTTGAATGTAACGCCGGCGGTCGACCGGTCTGTACATATATTCCGGCGGCAAAGTGGGATCGGTGCTTCCCAGGAGCATGCTAACCAAGGCCTGCACGTCGCCATCGCCATAAAGATTTGGCTTGGGCATGCGCAGTGCGTCCATCGGATTAGCGTGATATTTTCCCTGGTCGTAAACTCCGGGGTTCTGGAGTTTTTGTTCGAAGAAACCTTTTGCATCGTACCAGGGGCCGCGCGGGGAATCTTTGCCGTTCGGGAGAATCCCGCGCTTGGCATCTTCAGTCCAAAGCGCGAAATCTAGGCGCTCGATGGGTTTGCTGCCTTCGTTGGTAAGCTCGGTGCCGATGCGGCCTTCGTCTTCAAGCCCGCTGAGTTCGTGACATCCGGCGCAACCGTAATGGCGCGCGAGGTCCTTTCCTTTCGCGGCGAGCTGCGGATCATCCATGTAATCGGCGGAGGCGTAGGTCGCATCAGGATGTTTTTGCGCCATCAAGTAGGTGGCGATGTCGCGGGCATCGTCCATGGAGAGACGCAAGCTTGGCATCACGGTGGGCTGCTGAACCACGAGCTCGTGGCCATCATTCGGGCATCGCGAATGATCCAAGTCGAAAACGTAGGGCAGATTGTGCTTGGCGTAATCTTCGGGACCGAGATCCTTCTTTTCGTAAGGGCAATACGGACGAGTACGCTGGCGCGGGTTGTGGACCCAGCGGACGACATAATCGTAATTTTCTTTTTCGCCGACGCGGCTTAGGTTCGCGGCGAACGTGCCGCCGACTGCTGACGAGCCCTCACCCATGGAGTGGCACGCGAGGCAGCCGCGCTCTTCGAAGAGTTCCTTGCCGTGTGCTGCGTTTCCCGAAGCTTGGTGATCGAGCGGAGGGCCGGTAAGTCCGGCTTGCCAGACGAAAGCTGCGAGAGCATGAATCTCGTCTTGCGAGAGGCGGAATTGCGGCATCTTTGTGGTGGGCCGAAATTCCGTGGTGTGGCCGATCCAGTATGGGATCCACTCTTTGCGAAGTTTTTGGCGCGCTTCTTTCAGATCTGGGCCAACTTTTTTGATTTCCTGCAAGAGATTGTGGCTTTGCTGTTCAAGAGATTCCGTTCGGGCATCCATGCGGCTGATTTCGACGGTGAGGTTGGTCGCCTGGCTGTTGAGCTTGTCGGCCGTTGCGTTATCAGGGGCAGCGTCGGCTTGCTTTTGCAAACGCGGAATCGTCAGCAGATCATCAGTTTTAGCTTTTGCGAGCTGCAAAATGGTCTGGCGGGCATTGACGAGTTGTTCGTCCTGATTGTCAAAGCCCTGAAAGCGGTGGCAACCGATGCAACCGCGCTGGCGATAGAGCTGCTTTCCCTCGTTGAGAACTGGGGCATGCTCGGTGACCATGTCCGCGGAATGGCACTGCTGGCATCCTGCGTTGTAATTCTCCGGGTGATACAAGGGCCACAGCCAGTGCGGGTAACGTCCATGTCCGCGCTGAACGGAGTCGATCGCTCGGCCGTTTCCACCGTGGCACGGCGAGCATCCGAATTTCTCGAGCGGGTGCAACGCCATTAGTTCCTGATCGGGGTGGCTTGAGAAAGGTGCGTCGCTACTTTTTGCCATTCCGAGGTCGGCTTTCGTCAGAGTCACCTGAGATGGCACATACTTTGGATCGGTGCCAACGTGGCACGACTCGCAGCGATCGACGAGACCAGCGCCGCCCAAATTATTGATGGATGCCCCAGAAGGATTCACGTTCACCTGAATGATGCGCGCGTCGAAATCTTCCATTGACTTGCGCAGGCCGTCGAGCGAAGTGGAACTCAAACCGGGCAGATGGTCGGAAACGTAGAGGGTTAATTCTGTCTGCGCGTCCTTCGCAGGCTTGTCGACTTCACCGCGCTTTGCGACCAGGGCGGCGCGTTGCGCCATGATGCTGGTAAAAGTGTCGTTCAACTGGTCGGCGGTGAAGACCTTATTCTTCTGCACCTGGCCGTTTTCTATCGGCCAATCCACTTTCCAGGTGGAGTTACGCCCTTCCTGCAATTCTTTCAGGCGCTTGGCTTTTTCGCTTTTGTCGCCGGCGGGGACAATTTCATACTCGTAAACGAGGTGGCCGATTTTGCCACGTTCGTCCTTGAAAGCATCGCCGATAGCCGCACGCTGTTCGTCCAGGAGGTCGATCTGTTTGGCGATTTCGTCATCCTGGGATTTCGCCACCTGTTGAGCGCTGGAGAGCTTTGCAGCGAGAGTCTTGTACTCCGGGGAGGAATAAACGTCCGCTTCCTCTTTCTTTTTTTGCCTGATGTCTTTGCCGAGGTATTCGGAGTAGGCCTTGGCGAAACGTGTTTGGTAGCGGCGCCAGGGCTGCAGTCCATAAAACTCGACGTAAAACGACCAGGCGACCGTAAGGATTAGGAGGAGCGAAGCGATCAAAAGCGGAAAGGTAAACGATCGATTCTTGATCGGATCATCCGGCGCTGTGTCAGGTGAACGATCAGGCACCCTTATTCCTCCGTTTTCTTTCTGCGGCGTTGGCGGCCGCGCCAGACTGCGTTAAATACTGAACCACGGCGTTACCCAGATGTACTTGATGGTGAAAACCAATCTCAGCAGAATTTTGATCGGCAGCGAAACCATGAAAATCAAAAAAGTGTACATGGTCACGAGCTGCAGCAAGCTCATGCGCTTGTAAATCTTCTTGCTGAATTCGGTGCGCATACACAGCCAGTGAACCAGGAATGCCGCGAGTATGAAAAACAATAAGAGCGGGAAAATTCCGAAGACCGCGCGCGCCCAAATCGCCGCTTGATCTTTTGTGGTGTGGAAAATCGGGGCGAGCCAGGACCCGTCAATCCCGACAACCTGGTCGAGGTTTCGGTTGACCGCGTAATCCACACGTTCAGCGTCCCAGGTTTGTCCTGGCCAAAACCACATCCAGCCGGGACCGCGTATGAATGTCCCAATCACAATCATCAGGACCCACAGGCCGATGAAGCCAACGAGAAAGGTCCAGATGGAAAATTTCCGCTGCTTGTAAGTGTAGTAGCCGTTGCCTAGCGGATTCGCGTCGATGTACGGAATGACCATGAGTCCGACAATGATCAAGGTCGGCATCACTACGCCAGCGATCCATGGGTCGAAGTAAACCAGCATTTCCTGCAAGCCCAGGAAATACCAGGGCGCCTTGGCCGGATTCATGGTGACATTGGGATTGGCCGGCTCTTCGAGGGGAGCGTTCAGGGTCAGCGACCAAGCCATCAAAAGAACGGTTACCAGGATTGCCACCAGAAATTCCATGCGCATCAAGTAGGGCCAGGTGTGGACTTCCTTCTCCCACTTAGGATCCCACTCTTGCGTCTTGCGGTACTTTGTTTTGGCGGCTTGCGCGTCGGATTCCAAAATTGCGATGAGCTTATCGTTGGCAACTGCCTGCCGCAACGCGTACCACATGTAAAAAGGGGCGAGGAACAACAATGCCACGATGGGCACGTTGTCGGGCGCGGATGCGATTTCCCAGATTTGGCGAAAGTCAAAAGGCATCGATTCGTTCTATCCTTTAGGAACTTTCCCGCTAAAAACTTTACCTAACCCATTCCACTAGGCCGCAAAATTACCGGCCGCGGACTTCTTTCTTCCTTGATTTCCGATTCGAGCATCACCGGCGCCGGACCTGATATTCCCCCGTCTTTTCGCACACGCCAGAAATGGACACCTAGAAATATCGCGACGATTAATGGAATCGCGATGCAATGCCAAATATAGGCGCGCAGCAATGCATTGGCATCCACGATGGAACCGCCGAGCAAGGCGAAGCGCACGTCGTTATACGGCGTCATACCCATTTGCGCGCCGAAAGGCCCTTCATTTCCCAACAGCGGCGTAGCGCGAGCCATGTTGGTTCCGACGGTGACGGCCCAGAATCCCAACTGATCGTCCGGCAGCAAATATCCGGTGAAACTCAGCAACATGGTGAGCACCATCAGCAGAACACCAACACACCAGTTGAACTCGCGCGGACGCTTGTAGGAACCGGTCATAAACACGCGGAACATGTGCAGCCAGACCGCGATAATCATCAAGTGCGCGGCCCAGCGGTGCATGTTACGCAGCAATTTGCCAAATGGGACGTCATTTTCGAGGTACAGAATGTCACGGAAGGCCTGTATTTTCGTCGGGTGGTAATAAAACATCAAGAGCACGCCGGTGAAAGTTAGGACGATAAACAGGTAAAAAGTAATCCCTCCCATGCCCCAGGTGAAATTGTATTTCGTGGCGTCGCGATTAACTTTGGCTGGATGGAGGTGGAAGAAAACGTTGGAAAGAACGCTCAGCGCCCGATTGCGGGGTTCGTCGTCGTGCTTGACTCGGAAAATCGAGCGGTAAAGCTGAGTCTTTTCCGGCTCTTTGAGCTCAGCGACCTGCTGCTTAGCTTTTTCCTCCAGCGTTTCGCGGAGTGCTGCGGCAGAATCTTTTGCTTTATCGAGGACGCCGGTTTTGTTCTTACCGTCGCCGTTTTCTTCGGGCATCCGCCTGACCCCTTGTGTGCTCAAATCTTGGCGCCAGAATCCACGCCACTCTTAAACAGCCCTAGCCTACACGTTCAAAAAAGCCCCCGGATCGTTGAAATGGTTCACGCCCGCGCGCGGGTCATCCACGAACAGTCGGCTCGTATCCACTGTGATTTTCCCGGTGGGATCGAGCTGCACGAAAGAACGGTCCATGGGACGCGGCGCCGGCCCCTCGAAGTTCACGCCTTCACTGTCGTAACCGCTTCCGTGGCAGGGACATTTAAATTTGTTTTCCGCCGGCTTCCATTCCGGAGTGCAACCGAGGTGCGTGCAGCGCGCGAAAATAACGAACAGACGATCCGGCTCCCGCACTACCCAAACGCGGTTGGTCATAAGGAAGCGTTGATCGATTCCCAACGCGAAATCGGAAGGAAAGCCAATGTCAAAAACGGTATTGGGTTCGTATAACGCGCGAGGAAAGAAAAACCGGAGGAACATCAGGAAGTTAACACCAAGATAGCCCCAAATACATGCCCAAATGACGCGACGGCGGGTCGTATTCACCGCTTTTTCCGTCGATTTGGCGTCCAGCGCAGCAGATGCATTTGCTGCCGGCGCCTTCGCCGACGCGCTGGTCGTTTCCCCGGACTTCCCGTCAGACATATCTGGCATCGGCCCGTTTAATTACTGTGTCCAAGTTCTAAAAAATATAAAGGCAACACGAAGTCGAAGCAAGAACATTGGTTTATATGCCGCGGGAATGTCTGTGTCAAGTAGTTACGAACGTTCCGTGCACAAATATTCCCGTGTTTTCTTCTGGGGAACTGCCATTCGAACACCAGGCGCAGACGGGTTATAGGGCCTACGACACTACCGAGGAAACGCCATTGCGTTTTCCAACGGCGCGAAGAACCAGATCCGCAAGTGAACGAATCAAAAGCGGCGAGTCATTCAGCGCCGGCATCATGTGAAACTCGGTAATGCCAAGCGATTCGGCATGTTCTCTGGCTTCGATATTAATTTCGTGGAGAGTCTCAATGTGTTCCGTTAGAAACGAAATCGGAATTACCAGAACTCTCTTGATGCCGGTGCGCGCGAGCTTGTCGACAGTATCCGTCAGTGAAGGCTGAATCCATTTCTGCGGTCCGACCTTGCTTTGAAAACACAAGCCATGCGGATTCGTCCACGCGCCAAGCTCCATCACGAGCTGCACGGTCTCTTGAATTTGTTTGGGATAAGGATCGCCCTTCTCCACGAGAGAGAGCGGAAGGCTATGAGCGCTGAAGAGAAGATGTACTTCCTCCGGGTGCGGAAGTTGCTGCAGCACGCCGTTCACGCGGTCGACAATAGCCGCAATGTAGTCCGGATGATCGTAAAAGTGATCGACAAGATGAACAGGCGTCTGCGGTTTATAGAGACGATTCCATTCCTTCAAGCTGCTGCCAGTAGTGGCAAACGAAAAGTGAGGATAGAGCGGAAGAAGCACAAGCTCGCCGTGCGGGGTGCTCTGCAAGGTGGCCACCGCTTCTTGGGTGTCAGGATGCCAGTAGCGCATCGCTACGATTGTTCGCGCCTGAATATGCGGGCGCAACTCCAAATGAAGAGCCAATGCCTGCTGCTCGGTTAAACGGCGTATGGGAGAGCCACCGCCGATCTCCGCGTAGTGCTGGCGAACGATTTTCGAGCGCGTGGTAGAAATAAGTTTGGCCAGGGGTTTGCGCGCAAGGAATGCGCCAGGGAAATTAATGATGTCGGGATCGCAAAATAGCCTATAGAGAAACGGTTCGACAGCGGCTTGGTTATCGGGTCCACCCAGCTGGAACAATATGACGGCGATTTTCTTCGGCCCATCCATAACGCACCCCTCACAAAACTACCTTCCACGCATTTGCTGTTTCAAGCTTTCGATATCCTGCCGCAGTCGCGCCAAACGACGGGCTATCGATACTTCATACACGAAAAAAACGGCCCACACCACCATCCAAGCGGCAAACAAATTTTCAAAATTCTTCATGACCTCTCCTTACCAATAGATGACGGCTCCAGATTGAGGGTTTCATACTCCATGCGCAGCTCTTCGAACTCCTGGCGTAATTGCTCCAGCCTGTAGCGATCGATCAGAACGAGAATCATCACTCCCATGACGGCAATCACGCAAAGTAGAAGAACTTTCCCAATCACGGGGTCGAGACCGGAGCCTGAACCGCCCAGAATTACAGGCTGCGGGTGCTGCGTGCGCCACAAGCGGTTGGAAACGTAAACAAGCGGCGCGTCTAGAAAAGCAAATATGCCGAAAACCGCTGAAAGCGTGGCTTTCTTTTCAGGATCGTCCAAGAGGCCGCGCAGCAATAAATAGGCAATATAAAGCAGCCAGAGAATGAACGTGGTGGTTAGGCGCGCATCCCAGGTCCACCAAATTCCCCACACCGGCTTGGCCCATAGCGGGCCAGTCACAAGGCCGATGGTGCAGCAGACTACGCCAACTTCTACGGCCGAGACGCTCCAGGAGTCCCACTTGGATTTGTGGGTCGCTAAATACGCGATGTTCGCGATGAAGGCGACGGATAACGCGGTGAACATCGCCATCCAGCTTGGCACGTGGAAATAAAAGATGCGTTGGATGAGGTGCATGGTTCTTTCGTCCGGGGCGATGAAAAGCGCCGCATAGCCAGCGAAGAAAATCAGGCCAGCGACGAGAATTGTGGATGCGTAGCGAGCTTTCATCGAATGCGCCTCATCACTCCTCAATTAAATAATCGCACAGAAGCCAGGACGCAGTCAGGAATACGATATCAAATCCGGCAAGCAACGCGACCCAGGTGCGATCGAGCTCGGGCTGTTCCACGAACAAAGAGGCGGTGGCTTCGACGGCGGCGATCAGCAAGGGCGTCAGGATCGGCAGCAAAAGAAGCGGCAATAACAATTCGCGCAGGCGCGCGTGAGAGGAAATCGCGGAGAAGACGGTTCCAGTCACCGTCAATCCGATCGTTCCTAGCACTAACACGAGGACTAACGGGCCGACGACGCCTGCCAGCGAAACGTTGTACAAAACTGAAAAAACCGGGACGAGCACGACTTCCACGAGCGACATAAAAATAAAATTTGCGAGCATTTTGGCCGAGAGAATCGCGAACGGCGAAATCGGCGCCATGCGTAGCGCGTCCATGGTGTCGTTGAGGCGTTCTCTGGCGAAGGATGGATTCAACATGAGCGAGCCGGCGAACAGAAATGAAATCCACAGAAGACCGGGACCGTAACGCCGCGATTCCGCCACGGTGGGATCGAAGGCGAAGCTGAAGAGGACCACAATCACGAGCGCGAATACGACAGTGGCGCTCAAAAGTTCGCGCGTGCGGAACTCCAAGCGGAGTTCTTTAGCCAGCAGGATCGCAGCGGACCGGGCTGTGCTCATTCAGGCGCCCGCTCGCAATGCGGCAAGCAATGGGCGTGGATCGCCTTGCTCACCGCTGTCGTCTTGTACTGTGCCAGACGCCAGCACGATCGCGCGCGATGCCAAATCCAGCGATTCGTTTCGAGCGTGCGTGCTCATTATCACGGTGCAACCATCTTTGCGCAGTCCTTCCAGAGTGGCGCTGAACCATGTGAGGCCCTGGCGGTCAAGTCCGGCGGCCGGCTCATCGAGCAGAAGAAGGCGTGGACCATGCAGAAGCGCGCGAGCAATCGCCAGCCGTTGACGCATACCGCGCGAGAATGTTCGCACCAAACTTCCCGCGCGCGAACCCAGCCCGCAGGTTTCCAAAGCGTTTGCGACACGGGCAGAAACATCATCTAGGCCGTAAAGTTGGGCGAACAACGTGAGATTTTCAGCGGCGCTCAATTCGTCGTAAAGCAGCGTGCTGTGGCCGACCATCCCCAGCTGTCTTTTTGTTTTCCAAGAATCCAATGGCTCGCCGGGATGCTCACTGTCCGTGTATTGAAGTGTGCCGTGCGTGGGGGCTGCGAGCAAGGCGGCAATGCGCAACAAAGTGGTTTTCCCCGCCCCGTTTGGACCTAGCAGCGCGACAAATTCGCCGGAATGGATTTGTAGCGAGATGCCACGCAGAGCAAAGAAAGATCCGAAGCGTTTTTCGATACCAGCGAAGGAAATCCCAAGAGAGGACATGACTGAACGAGAAGTGGAGCTGGTAGCGGGCAAGGCGTTCCGCTTAGCCTCGGACTAAGTCGCGCAGCACTTTTTCCAACTGTTGGCGCTCGCGCTCGTAGTCGCTCTCGGTGATGGTTCCGGCTTGGCGACGCAATTCCAGGCGGAAAAGGCTGTCTTTCAATTCGTCGAGGCTTCCACGAACTTCGCGATTTACCTGAGCGACGGTTTCAGTCACAACAGGCGCGGGCGCGTGCTTCGAAGCCGAGGAAAATGCGGTCTTCGCTATCACTGCCATAGCTGCTGGCGCATCGCCATTCGTTGGCATGATCACTTGTGGACGTCGCCACAAATAGACAAAACCAAGCGCGAAAATTGAGGCGAAGCCGCCGACAAGAATCCATTTCAGTCCGTCGATACGCGCCGGAACGGTGGTTACCGCGGCAGCAGTCGTGGCTTCGGCGCCGGAAGCCTCTAGGCGCGAATTGACCGAGGCATTGGCGGACCCATCGGGCGAGCTGGATGCGCCGCCTTCATTTGCTCCCTGACTCGCAGAAGGAATGGGCGCGGTGCCAGAGACTTTTATCGCGATGGACGCGTCTGCGGCCACTGCGGTTCGAGTGTAAACATTAAATCCCTGGTCCTGGCCAGCGGCAGTGATTCCGTCGCCGGAAATCTGGACCGTCGGGGGTGCGGCGATAATTAACCGGTCGGTCGCATAGGGCGACGTGTTCTTCAGCGTTATCTGGTTGCCTGGATAGGGCACCTTGTAAGAGATTCGAACGCCACTCTCGCCGGGACGGAACGGAAACGCGATGGCCATCCTATTTTTGCCCTTATCGATGGTGCCTTGAACCACCGGCATTCCCGCTGAGCCCCACGCGGAAGCCTGGTTGAAGTCCGCGCCGTCGGGGATTGAGAAATTGAAGGAGCCATCGGCGCGGTAGAACGCAACCGGGGGCTGCGTTTTGTTCTCGATGGCGTATTCTTCCCCAACCATCAGGTCGGCTCCGTTGGGCTGAACGATGATTGCGTGATTGCTTACCGCGAACGCGGTGGGCCTGTCGGTGGGTTCAAAAACTTGCACGTCGGCGGTGGTCTTCCCCGGCGGCACTGGCTCGTGATAATTGACACCGCGATAAACTACACGTATGAGCATCGGTGCGCCGGCGCCGAGGCCGGCATTTTCGAAGGAATAATGCCCGCTTGAGTCCGTTTTCGTATTGGCTACTGGCTGCATTCCGCCTTGCAGTTGAATCAGAATTACTTCTGCTCCCGCGGCCGGCTTGCCAGTAGTGCCATTTGTTACCGTGCCGGAGACCGAGCCGGCCGCGGCGAGTGGGGCTAAGGCCGCCGACATTGTGAGTCCCCACAGAAAAATCACAACGATACGTACGATTCCAAAATTGAAAAACTGACGATTCATGAACGCTGCACCTTTGACGTTGCCGCTTGACGGGTGGCCGGAGTGGGAGTTCCACCGGTTAGCTGGTCCATATCGGCCAGCACGCGAGCGGCTTCCACTTCGAGTAATTGTTTGGTTTCTTCGTAGTCTGCTTCCGAAAATTTGCCAGCCCGGTATTCAAATCGCAGATCACGCAGATTTTCGTAAATCGCATCGCGGCGCTCGAGCAACTGATCGAGTTTCGTGCGATGCGGCGCTGAATCGGAAGCTTCGGGCTGCACCATGAAAATAAAAACAACCGTCGCGGCGGCGAGTAACGCGCAGGCCACGGCGATATCTATGTTACTCATCGTATTCTTTTCCGGCTTCGCGCTGAGCGCGGGAGAGAAATTCGGCGGACACTCCAGGCCCGGATGCCGTAGCGAGCGTGGCCCTATTCCGCCAGCGTCGCACAAGAAACCAGACGAGAACCAGCGCTAGGATCGGCAAAACTACAGGGGTAACCCAAGCCGCGAGATTAAATCCTTTGGCGGGCGGGACAATCAGAACGGTGGGCCCATATTCCTGCACGAACGCCTGCAAGGTGAGATCGTCGGATTCATTGCGGTTCACGCGCTCGTTGATTTCTTTTTGCATTCCTTTGGCGGTATCACACGGACCAGAAAATGAGCCGCCGGTGTGATTGCAACCAGTCGCGGAATCCTCGCAGCCGCCACACATACACTTCACTCGTCTGCCGAGTTCTTTTCCGCGCTCGGTCTGCTGCGCATACAGCGGTGACGTAAATAGGAAAGGCGCTTGCATCGCAACGAAGAGAGCAGCGAATGCGATGAGCAGCGACTTCACACGCGAGGAACGAACCTTTGTTGGACGACGCCTAATCACTCGCGTCACCCCTTCGCGCGACTGCACCAATCGGCGACGTGCTTGCCGAAACACGCTCGCCCCAAGACGGTTCCCTTACCGCACGGAGAACTAAAGCTGTGCGCCGATTCGGCAGCATCGCCAGACCCGTACCGAGAACCACTACTATCCCGCCGAACCAAATCCATTTCACAAGCGGATTGAGGTACGCGTGGATAACCGGCTGGCCATTTTCAGGGCTGCGCCCGGCGTACACGATGTAAAGATCACGCAGTGGCGAACTTTGAACGGCGACCATGGTTTCCGTCACCTGGCTGGACAAGAAAAATCGGCGCTCAGGATAAAGCATCATTTCTGACTTGCCGTTGCGGAAGACTTCCAGCGTGGCGCGCTCGGAGTCATAATTCGCAGTCGCAACACGGTCGAAATTCTGGCAAAGAATCGAGTAGGGACCGATGTTCAGCGTCTGCCCAATCGCCATTTCCTTCTGTACGTCTTTGTTGAACGGCACGCCCGCGATGCCGATGAAGATCAATACCATTCCAAAATGCACCACGTACCCACCGTAGCGGCGAGTATTGCGCATGGTTAATTCGCCAACGGCGGAAATCAAGTTGGAACCGTCTCGCGCGGCGATTACTCGGGCGCCACGGAAAAATTCCGAAAGAATGGTAAGCGTTACAAACACGCCGAGAATCAGGCAAATAAGCGAGTAGATGTCGCGGAAGCCGAGAATCAGAGCAACCACTCCGGCAACGACGCCACCGAGCAGAGGCCAAGCGAAGTTTCGTTTTAGAGCGTCGAAGGAAGTCTTTCGCCACGCCAGTAACGGCCCGACACCTGTGAGCAAGAGAAGAAACAGCGCGATGGGAATATTCACTTTGTTGAAGAAAGGAGGTCCGACGCTGATTTTACTTCCAGTGACCCATTCCGAAAGAACTGGAAATAGTGTCCCCCACAGGACTGCAAAACACGCCGCAAGTAAAATCAAATTATTAAACAGGAAGCTCGATTCCCGCGAGGCTAGCGAATCGAGCTGATTGTCGCTGCGCAAATAATCACGATTCTTCCAGTAGGACGCAAAGCAAACAACGAAAATCAAGGCTAGAAATCCCACGAACCAATTACCTATAGACGACTGCGCGAATGCGTGCACTGAGCTAATCGCACCCGACCGCGTAAGCGTCGTGCCGAGAATGCTCAGCATGAATGTGATGAAAACCAACCAAATATTCCATACCTTCATCATGCCGCGCTTCTCCTGCATCATTACGGAATGCAAAAACGCGGTACCGGTTATCCATGGAAGCAGCGCGGCATTTTCGACCGGATCCCATGACCAGTACCCGCCCCAACCGAGCACGGCATAGGCCCAGTGCGCGCCGAGTAGAACACCCACAGTTTGGAAACACCACGCAATCATGGTCCAACGCCGCGTGATGTGAATCCATTTTTCGCCGGGGTATCTGCCGAGAAGCGCCGCCAGCGCAAAAGCAAATGGAATGGTGAATCCAGTGTAGCCGAGGTAGAGCATCGGCGGATGTATCACCATCTCCGGATATTGCAGCAAGGGGTTCAAGCCATGACCGTCGGACAGCGCCGAAAGCCTCATCACTCCGGAGGGGTCCGCGCCAGCGAGAACCGCAAAAGGACTAGCCACGAAATTATTCAGCGTGAGGAAAAATGTTTGGACGCCGGCCAGCACGACGCCCACGTACGGCATCAGCTCCGGATGTTTGTTGCGATTAACGAACAGCGCGAAAAATGCATAGGTGGAAAGCAGCCAGGTCCACAAAAGCAGCGAACCTTCCTGGCCTGCCCACAGAGCGGCGAACTTGTAATAGAAAGGCAGAGCGCGATTGCTGTGCGCCGCCACATACGCCATCGAAAAATTATCGGTGAAAAAATAATACTCGAGGCAGCCAACCGCGATAGTGACGAGAATAAAAACTGCCAATCCAGCGTTGCGGGCACTCTTCGTGAGCAGGGTTTTGCGCGTCACGATGCCCGCAATGCCGGCGCCTATCGCATAGACAGCAGCCAGCAAGGCGAGCAGAAGTGCAAAAGATCCCAAGATGTCCAATGAAATCCCCCGCCGATCGATTCCCCGTTATGACAAAACTAATTCGCTGCGGAGCGCCCCGGCGTTGCATTCGACGTCTGCGCCGGCTGGGGCTCACCGGCCGCTTGCCCGGGCGTAGCCTCATATTTCGATGCGCACTTCGCCTGCACTTGTTCGGCTACGAAGCGATTGTCCGGCCGCAATTTGCCTTCGACTAAGGCTTGCGCTCCGTCTTTGAAAGTATCCGGAAGAGGGTCGCGTCCCACATAACTAACAGCCAAATCCTTGCCCTGCTCCGTGAGCACAAAATCAATGCCGCCCGGGACATGGGAAATGCTTCCGTTGCGCACGTTGCCCGAGACACGCATTCGCTGATGCAGTGTTGATCCGCTCAGCCCAGAAAGTTCGGAGATCGTATGGTAATAGGTTTTGCTCTGCGTGAATCCAACGTAGGCGAGAGACACGAGCGTGACGACGATAATTGCCGAGCCTACAAGGAATTTAGAGCGGACTTTCATTTTCCTTCTCCTGGCCCACACCAATCCTGTTAAACGGGATCAACAGCGGGATTCTAGCACAATGGTAGGGCAGGCTCGATAAGTCTTAAATCGTCTAAATATGCCGCCTCAGAGCTGAGAAGCGCCGACCAAACCATCTGATTCTGTACGGATAGCGTCCCAAGCACGTTGAATGTGCGGAAGTTCTGTTTTGGTTTGAGCCACGCAAAAGCGGATGGTGTATTTGTCGTTCAGCCGAGTATGCGACAAGTAAAGCTTGCCGCTGCGATTCAGCCGTCGCAGGAGTTCTTCATTCGCTTCATCAGACGCCTTCAGTCGAAAACATATCAAGTTCAGTGGAGCTGGCGCCATTATTTCGAAACGCGGGTCGCGCTGAACCCACTGCAGAAACGTTTGTGCCAATTCCACATGGCGCCGGACCAGCGATTGCAAGCCCTCCACGCCATAATGTTGTATGACGAACCACAGTTTCAGCGCTCGAAACCGGCGGCCCAACGGCACGTGCCAGTTCCGATACTCGAAGACTGCATCGGATCCGGTTGCCTGATTCCGCAAGTACTCCGGCAGGACGTCAAGACTTCGCGTCAAGGTTTCGCGATCGGCTACGTAAAAACAACTGCAATCGAAATTCGTAAACATCCACTTGTGCGCGTCGAAGCAATAACTGTCAGCGAGCTCCAAGCCCTTCTGGATGCGCCGAAATTCCGGACACAGCGCTGCGGTTCCGGCCATTGCGGCGTCGACATGCAGCCACAGATTGTGTTTTTTGCAAATTCGGCCAATTTCTTCCAGTGGATCGAAAGCCAGCGAGGAGGTAGTTCCGACCGTGGCGCACACGATAAAGGGAACCCTCCCGGCGCGCTTATCTTCCTCGATCGCTTTCTCGAGCGATTCCGGGCGCATGGCAAAGTTCGCATCGACATCGATCAAACGCAGGTTGCGTTTTCCGATTCCGGCTACTTTTACGTCCTTTTCGATTGAGGAGTGGGCTTGGGTGGATGTGTACGCCACCAAGTCGTCACGACAGCCATTTTCGTTGCTGCGAAAACCCGTAGCGCGCTCCCTCGCGGCTAAGATTGCGCAAAGCGATGAGCTCGAGGCCGAATCCTGGATTACGCCGCCGCCTTTTCGGCTGGAGAGAAACGTCTCGGGTAGTCCAAGCATTTTGGCCAGCCAATCGAGTACCAGCGTTTCGACTTCGGTACACGCCGGACTCGTGGCCCACAGCATTCCCTGCACTCCCAATCCGGAAGAGAGCAGATCGCCGAGCACGGAAGGCTCTGAAGTATTCGCCGGAAAGTAGGCAAAGAAGTTCGGCGATTGCCAATGCGTGATACCCGGCATAATCTTGGCATTCATGGCGGCGAGAATCGTGTCGAAACTTTCTCCCGACTGTGGAGGTTCAGGTGGCAACGATTTGCGTATCTGGCCGGGGGCAACTTGCGCCAGGATTGGATAGCGTTCAACTTGCTCGTAGTAATCCGCGATCCAGTCGATCAGGCGCTTGCCGGCTTCCCGGAATTGTTGTGAAGTCATATGCAGGTTTTTTTCCACGATGTCTCCTCACGGAAGAACGAAAGCGAACAAATACCGCGAAACAGGGGGCCAATTATAGCAGCGTAGGTTACAGGAGTTGTTCCGTTGCCTGGCGCACAGAAGTACTGAAGTTAGGCCGAGTGCGCCAAAGCGGCGGAGAGTTGATCGCTCAACGAAGCGGCACGGACTTCCGAAGCGGCCTCAAACAGTTCGAGCGGCGACGAGAAAGGCTTAGCATCTCTTAGCAGCAGCCGGCCGCGAAGCTCACTTCGCTCGAATAGCGGGATTATCTTAGCCAACGATGCGGAAAGCAACGCGACGTATTTCGGTTTGTACGATTTTTCAATTCGCCGGATCAAAACTGGCCCGGCGCGTTCTATAGCAGCGGCAAGCGCATCGGCAGGTCCGACGGGGCATTCTACAGCGTGAGCAAGATAAAACCCGCGATGTTGGAATTCAGCGAGACCGGCTTCTTCGGTCATTCCGGTATCCGGAGCGAGGCCAGAACATTTCACGATCTCGTCAAAATAGTGCCGTGAACTTTTAGAACGTTCCTCGCGGTTGGCGGCGGTACGGTAAAAATAATCTTCTGGGCGCGAAGGCGGAGCGGCGTCGATTAAAAGCACCTGTATGTGAATGGGGCGGAAACGCGTGGCGAGTTCCAGTCGTTCGATGCGCCGGCGGATGTGGGCATCGTCTGCTTGCACTCCGCATCCATCGCAAACTGGCATTTTGCTCCTTGACGATCAAATTCCGACTACGAAGAATGGCATGGCCAGGAATTTTGTGCAAACTTGCCGGCTAAATGGGCCTACGAGGGAATTCGGACTCAGTGGCTTTCTTCGTCGCGAGGTGCGGCGGGAATGGCGGGCGGTTCAGGCAAGGAC
Organism: Candidatus Acidiferrales bacterium; assembly: GCA_049693615.1. Lineage (GTDB taxonomy): Bacteria > Acidobacteriota > Terriglobia > Acidiferrales > UBA7541 > Palsa-295. Next base: position 19,920 of record JBAVQB010000040.1, read on the forward strand.
TCCGAGCTGGGCGCAGTCTTCCCTAGTTTTGCCCGGAGGCAGCCCACTAATTCGGGCGCCAAATTTGAAATGGCCATGCCTTCGGAAACCAGGAACTTGCAGCTCAAGATTGGGCGAGCCTGGTCGTCGTCAGATAGCTGGCAATCTACCCGGCAATACTGGCAATCCTGGTTCCAACAAAACCGGCCATACGGAATTGTTTCAGGGCTGATGAATTGAAAGGCGCGCAGAAGCGAATTGCGCTCGGGCACCAGAAACGTCTTTCCCAGAACGGTGATCTCTACAAGCTTTTCGTACGGTCGAAAGACGTCCGACATGAGAGGTGTCCCCGTGTTTGCCACCGGCTGCTCCCTACCCCGTTAATTTTGTTGTGTAACAAAGCTAAATCACGGGGAGGCGCGGAGCAATGGAAACGGACTGGGGCGTGCTCAATACTCCAATGGCAAGTCCATTATGCTCCTTTCGGAGGCGAATGATTAACGGAGCGTCGTGAAGTCTCCTTAAGAGGCCAACCTGCGAGGCACAAAAGTTACGAGGGTATAAGCCCCTAGCGCGATGCCGAGGGGCCCGTCGATTAAGGCGAAAAAGCTCGCCACCAGAGTCAATGTCCGGCTCGAGCCTGTCCGTCCTAGCAAAGCTAGTGCGGCGAGAAGCGCAAATATTCCCGCGACGATGTTCAGCACCATCGCGAAGACTAGAAATACATGAAAAAATGACATGAGCGCGAAAGGGTTGGGCACGCGCGTGATCAGCGCTCCCCACATGAGTGTAAGGGTGTTGGTGTATATCAGAATAAAGACAGCGCCAGCAAATCTGAGAATGGCGTAGAACAACCATAGTACGCCGAGTGTCCCGTATGTCCCCTCAGGTTCAATCGCTGATGGCATTCTATCCATCCAGTTTTCGCGGAGATAGATTCGTCATAATCGTTAGAGGACTTCGTTCATTGGAAGGTTACGGCGACGAACGTATCAAACGGCTAATTTCGGCTTAAGCGAAAAACTGGCCCATGTGACGGAACTTTTGATAGCGCTGCTCGACCAGGCGCTCGGGAGTCAGCTGAGACAGTTCGCTTAACGAACGCGCCAGGACCGGCTCGAGCAACTTGGCGGCTGCCTGATGGTCGTTATGCGCGCCGCCTTCCGGCTCTGGAACAATTTCGTCGATCAATTGCATTTCGAGCAAGTCGGGGGCGGTAATCTTCAACGCCTCCGCCGCTACTTCGGCTTTGCTGGGATCGCGCCACATGATGGACGCGCAACCCTCGGGCGAGATAACGGAATATACGGAATTTTCGAGCATGTAAACGCGATCGCCCACTGCGATAGCCAGCGCACCGCCGGAACCGCCCTCACCTGTAATCGTGACAATAATCGGGACAGGCAGACGCGACATCTCGCGCAAGTTAAATGCAATGGCTTCGGCTTGGCCGCGCTCTTCCGCGTCCACACCGGGGTAGGCACCTTGCGTATCCACGAAAATAAAAATCGGACGGCGAAATTTTGCCGCGAGTTGCATGGCGCGCATGGCTTTCCGATAACCTTCTGGCTTGGCTTGGCCGAAGTTGCGAGCGAGGCGTTGTTTTGTGTCGCGCCCTTTTTGATTTCCGACGATCATTACAGGCTTGCCTTGAAAGGTAGCCATCCCGGTGATGAGCGCGGGATCGTCTGAAAAATTGCGGTCGCCGTGAATTTCGCTGAAATTCTCAAAAAGGATTCGAATGTAATCATCGGTATAAGGGCGTTGCGGGTGCCGGGCCAGTTGCAATCGCTGCCAGGCTCCCAGGTGCGTGTAAAAATCACGTTTCAATTCTTCAACCTCGCGGCGAATGCGTTCGATCTCCGCCGTGGTTTCTCCGGTTGGAGCGGAGAGCCTGGTCAGTTCTGCCACGTCGCGCTCGAGGGCATCGATTTCTGACTGCCGCTCGCGGGCGACTGCGTTCTTGTTTGTAACCCCGGCAGCATTTAGTTTATCGCGAGGCTCCGAAGGTTTGGGCAAGGGAAGTTGCTCGGTCTTGGCCTGGAGTTTGCGCGATTTCGCAAGCTCGCGCCTGCGTTTCAGGCGCTCCCGAGCTTCCCGGCGCTTGCTCATTGCACCACCGCGACCGAGTCAGTTCCGCAGATTTCGCGCACGCGCTCGAGCAGTTCTCGATCGGCTTGAACGGCGCTTCCCGCTTCCAACGTAGCTTCCGTGCCGTCGGAGTTCACCAAGTCAAACGCGACGCGACATCGTCCGGGACGGCTTGAAAAAAGCTCCTTCAATGATTCGAGCGCGCTGGGATCAACAGATCCGAGGTCTACGCGCACACGCAGCAAGCTCGGAGCGCGATCGGTGATCTGGTCGAGGAGACGCGCGTCCGAAACAATCAGTCGCGTGCCAACATCTTCAATTGCGACGCGTCCTTTAGCCAGCAAAGGGGTATTTGTCTTCAGAATCATTTCCAGTTTCTGGTAGGCCTCGGGGAAAACGAGCGCTTCGATCACGCCGGTGCGATCTTGCAAAATCAAAATGACCCAGCGCGCGCCGCGTCTCGACCGCATGGGCCGCGATTGCACGATGATGCCGGCTACAACAACATCTTCGCCGTTGCGGCGAGTTTCCATGGTCGAAAGCTCAATCGCGTTCAAATCCTTCAAGCGACCGGCATAGCGATCCATCGGATGCCCGGAGATGTAAAATCCCAGAGTCGCATATTCTCCGGCGAGAAGTTGTTCTTCTGTCCACTCGGTGGCTTCCGGCAACGAATTTTCATCCCACGATTCTGTGGAACATTGAGTGGAACTCGGAGTGGATAAGAAAAGTCCGCCTTGTCCCACGGCTTTGGCTTGAACGCTCTTTTGGCCGCGCGTAATCGCCTGGTCAATCGCCGCGAAAAGCCGTCCACGAGAAGCTCCCAAACAATCGAGCGCGCCTGCCTTTACCAGGCTTTCGAGAACACGTTTGTTCAAACATCGCGGCTCGATGGCTTCGCAAAAACTGAAAAGACTTTGGAAACGAACACCGTCTTTGCGAGCCTCGCAAATCGCTTTAGCGGTGTTCTCACCGACGTTCTTAATCGCCGCCAATCCGAATCGAATGTCGTCACCGACGGGTGTGAAGTACAGTCCACTCTCTTGAACGCACGGCGGCAGAACTCGGATACCTAAGCCCCGCGCCTCATTAATATATTTCACAACTTTCTCGGTGTTCCCCGCTTCCGAGCTGAGCATGGCGGCCATAAACTCGACGGGGAAATGAACCTTCAAATAAGCCGTTTGATAGGCCAGCAAAGCGTAGGCGCAGGCGTGAGCCTTGGGAAAACCGTAACGCGCAAATTCTTCCATCAAGTCGAAAAGCTTTTCCGCTTTCTTCGCCGGAACTTTACGCGCGGCACATCCCGCCAGGAATTTTTCGCGCTGCGCCGCCATCACTTCCACTTTTTTCTTGCCCATGGCGCTGCGCAGAATGTCTGCTTCGCCAAGCGTAAAGCCGGCGATGCGGTTGGCAATCTTCATTACCTGCTCTTGAAAAACAATTACTCCCCAGGTTTCCGAAAGGATTTCTTCAAGTTCCGGGAGGTCATAGGTGACCTTCTTTTTGCCATGCTTGCGCGCGAGGAATTCATCGATCATTCCGCCCTGAATCGGACCCGGGCGATACAGAGCATTTAGCGCGGTAAGATCTTCGATACGGGTGGGCTGATAGCGTTTGAGAATGTCGCGCATACCGTGCGACTCAAACTGGAATATTCCGCTGGTATCGCCGCGCGCGAACAACGCGTAGGTTTCCGCGTCATCCAGTGGGAGCATCGTCAAATCGAAGTCCACGCCCCGATTCTGTTTGATCATGCAAACGGCGTCTTCAAGAATCGTCAGGGTGGTCAGGCCCAGAAAATCCATCTTCAAGAGCCCGATGCGTCCCAACGCATTCATGTCGTACTGCGTGGTGATTTCATCTTTGCTGGATTTGTAGAGCGGAACAATTTCGGTGAGTGGCTGCGGCGAAATCACCACTCCGGCGGCATGCGTGGAGGCATGCCGCGCCAAACCCTCGAGGCGCAGAGCAACTTCGATCAGCTCTTTCACCTTTTCATCTTTTCGCGCTGCTTCTAGCTGCGGCGATTGCTTCAGCGCTTCTTCCAGCGAAATATTCAGCGTGAGCGGAATAAGTTTCGCCAGTCGGTCCACATCGCCATACGCCATATCGAGTGCTCGGCCCGCATCCTTCAGCACCGCCTTAGCCGCCATGGTTCCAAACGTAATAATCTGCGCCACATTTTCCGAGCCGTATTTTTGGCGTACGTAATCAATCACTTCGCCGCGACGGCGCATGCAGAAATCAATGTCAATATCGGGCATCGAAATACGCTCGGGGTTCAAAAAGCGCTCGAAAAGCAAATCATATTGCAACGGATCAACGTCTGTGATGTGCAGCGAATAGCTCACCAGGCTTCCAGCCGCGGAGCCTCGTCCCGGCCCGACCGGGACGCCCTGAGCGCGGGCGTAATGAATGAAGTCCCAAACGATCAAGAAGTAGCTGGAAAAGCGCATCATCTTGATCATTTCAATTTCGTCGGTAAGCCGCTTTTCGTATTCCGAGAGCGAATGCCGCAAGCGGTTTTCTTTCACCAGCCGATCGATTTGTGGCGCGCGTGACTGAAAGCCTTCGCGTACTGTTTTTTCGAAATAGGAGTCCGCGGTGTCGCCCTCGGGCACTTTGAATTCGGGGAAGGGATTGTTCACGCGCTGGATCTTGACGTTGCAGCGTTCGGCAATAGACACCGTCCGCGTGACCGCGTCCGGCAGCTCGCGAAAAACTTGTGCCATTTCCTCGGCGGTCTTGAAATAAAACTGATCCGTCGCAAACTTCATGCGCTGGCCGTCGCTCATGGTCTTGCCAGTTTGAATGCACATCAACACTTCTTGTGCATGAGAATCGGATTGAGTGAGGTAGTGGCAATCGTTCGTAGCCACAAGCGGAATGCCGCTCTCTTTGGAGAGCCTGATCAACTCGCGGTTTACGCGAATATCCTGTTCCAGGCCCTGGTCTTGGACTTCGAGGAAGAAACTGCCTTTGCCGAAAATATCGCGCAGGCGGTACGCACTCGTCTTGGCCTGTTCGTATTTGTCCGAGAGCAACGCATCGGCCACTTCACCACGAAGACACGCGGAAAGCGCGATGAGACCCTTGCTATGCTTTGCGAGAAGTTCGTGATCGACCCGCGGTTTGTAATAAAAGCCATCCAGATAGCCGGTAGAAACCAGCTTCATCAAATTTCGATAGCCTTCCTCATTTTCACAAAGCAGGACGAGGTGGTTAGAGCGTTCCGCTTCCGTCCCGCGATTCTTGTGATTGTCGGGAGCGACGTACATCTCGCAACCGATGATCGGCTTTACACCGTGGGTGGTAGCTTCGTGATAGAAATTCGCCGCTGCGAACAGGTTGCCGTGGTCGGTCACCGCAACGGCCGGCATACCGCGGCGCGCCGCTTCCGCCGTTAGTTCACCGATTTCGCAGGCGCCGTCTAGAAGGGAGTAGTCCGTGTGCAAATGAAGATGAACGAAGTTTGAAGAATTCATGCGTGAACTATTCTAAACCAGTTCACAGATTCGAGCATCGCCAATCGCGTTAGCAACAAGGTGCCTGGTTAGATGCAACCTGAAACATAATAATTTTCATCGTCGGCTCGCTTTCTTGGTTGAGCGCGATTTTGCTTTAGCACTCCCGTGTTCCCGCTTTTTGCTCGCTGATACCTTTGACTCACTTTCAGCCTCGGCATGTTTAGCCCGGGCCCTGGCTCCAATCGCCGCAGAAGCCGACTGCGATTGCTTAGTGGTATCCTGAGCGGCTGTCGCCTGCGCCGGCTTTGACTTATCGTGCTCTTTCGTTTCGACAGCGGCGGATTTTCGTTCGCCTTTTTCGCCCTTGCGCTTCTTCTCCGGCTTTTCGGCTTTCTTGGGTTCGTCTTTTATTCCAGCGAGGTTCCGGAGGATTTTGGTGCGCTCCTCGGGCAGCTTCCCCTTTCCGCGCAACTGCATCTCGAACAATTGCTCGATCACTTTGTCAAACTTGGGGCCGCGCGCAACTCCCAGCGCGTCGAGTTCTCCCACGGGGAGTGCTTGCCGCAGCGGACGCCATTTCTGTACGTAACTGCGAAACTTTGATACCGCTTTCGGATTGGGCATTTCTGTTTCGATAAAGGCCATCATCTCGGCTGGAAGCGACGCGATGTAGAAGTAAGCATCCTTCGGAGCATTCGTTTTCCGCCCCTTCAATATCTTGACCACTTTTTGGGCCTCGGGCACCAGATTTGCGATCGCTTCGATCTCGTTCGATCGAAATTCCAAATTACGCATCGCCGATGCCGCTTCCCGCGATTTCAAACGCCCAAGCGTGTAATACAGCACGGGATACTGGAGGCGCGGACGCAGCCCTGCAGAGTAAAGATTCGTCCGCACTTTCGCCAATTTATTTAGGCTGTCGTAGTCCGGTTTGCGCTTTTGCAGATTCGGATGAATTAGCCCTAGCAAGCCGTGCTTTTCCCACTCCTTCAGTGTGGCGACGGGGTTATCCTCGCGGGCCAAGGCGCGCAATTCATGTCCCACGTCTTCCGGTTGAATGTTTTTCTGCATGTCGCGCTGCATGGCCAGGTCGAACCACTCCTGAGTGCGCGGCTCCATCTTGAATCCCATGCGCGCGCAGTAACGCAAAATGCGCATCAACCGGATGGGCTGGTTGGTGAACCCGTGAATGGACAAAGAACGAACTTCCTGTTTCTCAAGATCGGCGAGACCATTCATCGGATCAAGCAACAGTCCGCGCGATTGAGTGTTCAAGGAAATGGCGATGGCATTCACTCCGAAATCCCGTCGGCGAAGATCTTCCATAATGCTGGAGAAGCGATACTCCGGCTTGGCGCCCGGGCGCTCGTAAACATCCTCACGCGCACCGCATATGGATCCGTCCACATCGCCGGCAAAAATCAATTCGTAGTGGCGGAGTTTTTCAGTATCCCAAACGATGCGCGCTCCGCCTTTTTCCAGTTCTTTCACCATTCGGACTGGATTCCCTTCCACAGTGAAATCCAAGTCGCGGATGGGCATGCCGGAAATCAAGTCGCGCACGGCGCCCCCGGTGAGATAGATATTCAGATCCTGGGAGCGCGATAGCTCCTGCACGCGCTCCAGCACGGCGCGTTGCTCGGGCGACAACCGGCTTTCCAGCAAGTACATATAATCGGGCATGAGTTTCTATGCCTCCTAAGGGCACGCCAAGTATTCAGGCGCGCGGATGATGCGCTTTGTAAACCTTTTTCAGCCGCTCTTCGACCACGTGCGTATAAATCTGCGTGGTTGAAATATCGGAATGGCCCAACATTAGTTGCACGGAGCGAAGATCGCCGCCCCGATCGAGAAGATGCGTGGCAAAGCTATGCCGTAGCATGTGAGGCTTCAGCGATTTTCGCAGTCCCGCCTTGCGCCCATATGACGCCAACAATTTCCAAAAGCCTATGCGATCCAATTTGTTGGCATTGCGATTTACAAAAAGATATCTCGAACTCCTCTCTCCGAGAATGTCCGGGCGGCCCTTTTTTAAATATTCCCGAATTACCGCCAGCGCCGCGCGCCCAACCGGGACCAGGCGTTCCTTGTTCCCTTTTCCGATGCATCGCAACGATCCTGCTTCCGCGTGCAAATCATCCACGGCGAGGCCGCAGAGTTCTGAAACGCGCAGGCCCGCGGAATAAAGAAGTTCAATCATGGCTTTGTCGCGAAGGCCAATTGCCGTTGACACATCGGGCTGCGCAAGTAACCGCTCAACCTCTTCCACGCTCAGGAATTCCGGCAAGCTTTGGCGGAATTTTGGCGACTCCACGCTAACCGCTGGATCTTCCTGGATTAATTCATCCGTCAGAAGAAAACGGAAGAATTGGCGAATCGAAACGAGATGACGCGCCACCGACCGCGCATCGAGCTTTCGAGCGTAGAGAGTGCCAAGAAAATCGACTATGTCACTGCGCGTTACCTGGGCGGCCTTCTGCAATCCCTTCTTCCCGGTGTATTCAATGAATTTACCGAGATCTCGGCGATAGGCGTCGATGGTGTTCTGCGAAAGCGCCTTCTCGACGCGCAAATAGTTCAAGAACGATCGAATCTCAGATTCCACTGCTTAGCCTTCCTCTTACGCTCACATGAACAAATAGAATTCAGACTTCTAATCCCCCGGCAGAGACAGCGCCAGGCTCCGCACGACGCAACATCAGAAACAGTTCGGGCAATTCTTCGCAGCGCAAAACCCAGGCCAATCCAAAGTAAATCGCGACTGAACCGACGATCATGGCTGCCAGCAGTCCGGCCTGAGACAAGACGCGTTCTATGTTTGCAAAGCCTGAAAACCGAAGCGCCGCAAAACATGTTCCCGCCATCACGGCGGTGCAGATTCCCATCTTCGCAATCGAGGCCACAATTGCGCGCGCTCCCAGAGCTCCATAGCGCGCGCGGAATATATAAAACAGAAGCGCGAAATTAAAGTACGCGGCCAGCGAACTAGCCAGCGCCGGGCTCGCGTTCCACAAATAGCGCGAGAAAGCGAATAGCAAAATAACGTTGAGCGCGATATGCAGGCCAAGCGAGTAAACGCCGACGCGCGTTGGAGTCATGGTGTCATGCGTTGAATAATACATGGGCGTAATCAACTTGATAGCGGCGAATGCCGGCAAGCCCAGCGAGTAATACAGCAGAGCATGCGCGGTGAGCGCGGTTGATTCCGACATAAACTTCCCGTGCTGAAATAAAACTTTCGTGATCGGCACACGCAGCAGAATCAAACCCACGGCCGCCGGTATCGTGATGAAAGAGACCACGCGTACCGCAAACTCGAAAGTTCGCTTCATTTCGTCAAATTTTCCATCCGCGACTTGGTGAGCCATGGTCGGGAAAATAGCCGTCGACAACGCGATGGCGTATGCGCCTAAAACCAGCTCCATCACGCGATCCGCAATATACAGAGATGTGACGCTGCCTGTCGGCATCCGGCGTGACGTAGCAAAAATAGTGTCCACGAAAAAATTCACCTGAAAGACGCCCATGCCAAAGAAAACCGGCGCCATCAACTTCCCTACTTTGCGCACGCCCGGGTCCTGAAACGAAACATTTGGGCGAAAGCGCATTCCGCGTTTCCAGAGCGCCGGGATTTGCATCGCGAGCTGCAGCGCCGACCCCAACAGTATTCCGATTGCCAACGCCAGCGCCGGCGTGCGATACGCTTCCGGGGCCAGCCGAAGGAGCGGCTTGTAAACAATCCCGAGCGAAAAAACAATAAAGACCAGATTAAACAGGACTGAAGTGGATGCGGGAAGTCCGAACACATGAAAGCTGTTCAGAATTGCCGCGGCCAGCGCCGCCAGCCCCATAAAAAACACACAGGGGAAAATGATTCGATTCAAAAAAATCGCCAAATCCCAATGAAGGCTATTGGCCCCAAGCAACGTAAAAATTCCAATCACTTGTTTCGAGAACACGCACCCAAGCACAGCGATGACGCCCAAAATCACCGCCATGTCCCAAAATAGCTTTTGTGCGAACTCCCAAGCCTCGGTTCGAGGCTTGCCCCGAAGGTATCCGGTAAAAACCGGGATAAATGAGGCTCCCAGCGCTCCCTCCCCAGTCATCCGGCGTATCATATTGGGAATGCGGAAAGCCAGGATGAAGGCGTCAGCCGCGGGCGACGTCCCTAGTAGCAAAGCCACTCTCTGATCCCGTAAGTAGCCGAAAATGCGGCTGATAACGGTAACTAGGGCTATCAGGGAGGCAGACTTTAGAATCTGTCCTTTAACGGTCAATCGGCGGTTGCTCCGTCGCTAACCCTTTAAACACCAATAACTTGACAAAAAATCACGTAAGGATAACATAACCTGGGTGACCATAGCAATAAAATGCCCCAAAAACCGCACTTTCGTGCCATACCTGGCGTTACACTGAAGAAAAGCATGACGCGTTCGAAAAACCTAGCGACAGCCTCCACTCATAAGAAAGTTATCGTGTTGCTTCTCGACCGCACGTCCATAAAGGGCTATCTCAATCCGGGTATCTTGGGACCCGCAGAAAAGATTGATCTGCTAACCGCTGACGGCGAGCATCGCTCCATCGAGCTACAGGAGGTCAAGTCAATTCACTTTGTCCGGGAGTTCCTCGACGCGCTTGGGCCTGAACGCAAGACTTTTTTAAGCCGACCTAAACTCGATGGGCTTTGGGTACGTCTCCGTTTTCGCGATGAAGATGTAATAGAAGGCATCGTCGCCAACGATCTGCTCGATCTGTTGGACAAAGGCGTGCAACTTACCCCACCGGATTTACACGGCAACACTCTGCGGATCTTCATTCCTCGTTCTGCGCTGTCTGAAGTGAAGGTTTTGGGCGTGGTGGGTGTCGCCCGCCGCGCGCCGGCCGATTCCCGAGCCGCTGCATCTCAATCCAAGCTTTTTACCGAGTAACGCCTGAAGCCAGAGGCCATTGCTGCTTAGCAGCGGGAGTTCGTCTTGTTGTACATTGACTATGGCCAACGACCTCACCAGGAGAACAAATCATGAAACTTGGCGACATCGCCCGCGTGCTGGGCTGTGAACTTCGCGGTGACTTGAATATCGAGATCACCGGCGTGGCAGGAATCGAGGACGCGAAAGCAGGCGAGCTGACGTTTCTGGCCAATCGCAAATATCGCCCTTTGCTAGCGACTACTGGTGCCTCCGCCATTATCGTGGCTAAAAATACCGGCTCCGGTCATGTCGCCAGTCTGCTTTCGACCAATCCGCAGTTGGACTTTGCAAGAGCCATCGAACTGTTCCACGCTGCCCCTTCGTATACGCCCGGCGTTCACCCAACAGCGGTCATCGCAAAATCGGCGAAAGTTGGCGCGGGAGTTCATATCGGTCCTTACTGTTTTATTGACGAAGACGTGCAGATCGGGTCGAACGCTGTGTTGCACAGCTTCGTCGCCGTTTATCACGGCGCAAAAATCGGCGACGATTTCTTCGCGCACTCCCACGTAACTGTGCGCGAGGGCTCCCGCATTGGAAATCGCGTGCTTTTGCAAAACGGGGTCGTGATTGGAAGCGACGGCTATGGGTTCGCGCGGCAAGCGGACGGTCGTTGGTACAAAATCCGCCAATCCGGTGTGACGGCGATCGATGACGATGTCGAGATCCAAGCCAATAGCGTGATTGACCGTGCAACGATCGGCGAGACGCGCATTGGCCGAGGCACAAAAATTGACAACCTCGTGCAAGTGGGCCATGCATGCAAAGTCGGGGAAGATACCCTTCTTTGCGGCCAAGTCGGGCTCGCTGGCACCACTCGTGTGGGCAACGGATGCATTCTGGCCGGCCAGGTCGGTGTCGCCGGCCATCTCACGATTGGCGACGGCTCCACGCTGACGGCGCAGACAGGCGTTCCGAATGATGTACCGGCGGGCGTGGTTTATTCCGGCTACCCTGCCATGGACAATTTGGCTTGGCGCAAATCGGTGACAGTCTTTGACCGATTGCCGGAACTTCAGAAAGAGGTGCGTGAGCTGCGAGAAGTTGTCTCGAAACTAACTGAGCGACCCTAACCGACAAAATCGAGATCTCGCTCGCAATGGCTTCCGTTGTCTGTAAGCTTAGCCTTTATCCGAATTGTCTGCTTCTTTCCGCGGCTTTTGTTCCTCTGGCAAACCTGCGGCGACAAGTTCTTCGACACGAGCAAGCAAATCCGCGCGCTGTTCCAAAGTATATTCCGAAGCATCGACAGCCGGACCGAATCGTATAATCACCTCTCCGGGACGTACGGCCCATTCTCCCGGACGCATTAAATCCTGAGCTCCGATAATCGATACCGGCACCACTGGAACTTTCGCGCGAACTGCCATAAGAAATGTTCCTTTCTTGAACGGCAGCATGCGGCCGTCACGACTCCGGGTTCCCTCCGGATACACGGCAAATGACAAGCCTTCTTTCAGATATTTCAATGCGGTCTCCACGCTCGCCGCGGCCGCTTCCCTGTTCTCGCGCTCGACCGGAACAAAGTGTGCCATGCGCATCGCTTTGGAAAGAATCGGGACACGAAACAATTCGCTTTTCACCAACAGGCCGACGCGCCGTGGGATCACTGGAACGAACGCGAGCGGGTCCATGTTGGAAACGTGGTTCGCCGCAAAAATACAGACCCCCGGTGGAATATTCGCCGCGCCTTCCACCCGTACCAGCACCCCCGCGAGCCGAACGGCCGATCCGACAACTTTCATGGTCGCGCGATACATAAAATCGGCGCTGCCCGTCAGGAGGCTCCACAGAATCAACCACGGCATCACCAGAAGAATTCCAAGTGCGAGGTAAACGACGGCGAGAATTGTTCGAATCATGAATCGTGCATTAATTTACAGTGCCGCGCAGCCAGCCTTCCCGAATTCGCCTTTGCCTATCGGAAACGTGCGGGAGCTCGGAAATCGAATATTTCTTCATTTCGTCCGATCCCAGCGCGAACGAAATATCCAGCTCTTTGCCATCTCTGTGTACCCGCAACTTCACGATTTCTCCGGGCGAATGTTGCCGCACCCATTGCGGAAAAAACACCGGCACCGCCTCACCGTTTAGTTCTAATAGGACGTCGCCGGCCAGGAGCCCGGCGGCCTCCGCATTGCTGCCAGGGACGACTTGCGACACCGTCGCGGTAGCACCGCCGCCGCGTCCACCCATGGTCCAGAAGCCCAAGTCAGCCATGCTATGCGTTTCAACTTTCAATGCGAGGCCGGCGGTTTCCAGAAATTTGTCGTAGGGTATCTCGTCTACTCCGGAGACATATCCCTGGAAGAAATCCTGCAAACTCTTACCGGCAACTTCTTCGGCTACGGCTCGAACACCTTGCGTGTCGTCGTAATACTTCCCCTGCTTTGCATAAGTCTCATTCATGCGCGTCATCACGGTGTCGAGAGATTTGTGTCCGTCGGTAGCATCGCGGATCGCCAAGTCCAACATTTCTCCAACGATCTGTCCTTTGTTGTAGTAAGAAATACTTCTGTCCGGTTGGCGGTAATCATCGTATTTTTCGAGCCAGGCATCTAGGCTGGATTCTTCCACACTCTGCCAAAGGTGCGCCGGGCGCGAATCCAGTTCGCTAATCTGCGCTGCCAAATCCGCGTAAAATCTTTCTTTGGGCCAAATTCCGGTGCGCTCCAGAGCGTAACTGGCATAGGTATTCGTCACACCTTCCGCAAACCACAACGCGCGTGTGTACTGTTCCTTGGTGAAATCCACGGGCTCCAGCGTTTGGGGACGTATGCGTTTTACGTTCCAAGCATGAAAGAATTCGTGCGCTGCCACGGTAATCGCACCTTCAACCGAATTCGCCCCAATTGCCGTGCAATTGGCATGCTCCATTCCGCCGCCGCCCGCTTCCGTATAAGGTCCAATGTGAAAAAAGAACGTGTACTCTTGAAACGGCGCTCCGCCCATCAGTTGCAACTCGTACGAGGTGATATGACGCAGATAATTTTCAAGCCGGTCGCGCCGCCATTCTTTCGCATCCACCACAACGCGAATGTGCGCGCCGCTTTCATCGAATCCAGAATCCTGAAATTTCCCGAGCTCGGTAGGCGCGTCTGCCAGAGTGTCGTAACTCGCCGCAGAAAATGAGTTGGGCGTCTTCCCGGCGGGCAATTCCGCAATCGCTCGCCAGCCTGCCGGCATGTCATCAAATTGAACAGTGGTTTCTTCGCTGCGCCGATCCGGGACGTACATAAGAACTTCCGCAAAATTCACGAAGGCATGCTTCGCGTTCAACTGCGAATTGAACGGCCCCGCATCGTCCCATAGGATCGAGTACTGAATCTTCACGGACGACATCGGGCTGGCGCCTTCTTTGCCAACTTGCCATGTCTGCTTATCCAGCTTGCGAACTTGTAATGGCTCGCCGATATTTCCGGAATCATTCATTATATTAGCTCGCACCTCGCGCACTCGATACGAAAAATCGCGCACCTGATAGAGCGCGTTCCAGGCGGGAATCGCCACCTTAATCCCCGGGGCCGGATGCGGGATCGTCATGGTCACTTGAAAACAATGCTGTTCCGGATTCTTCAACGAAATCCTGTACTCGATCGTTGCGGAGGCGGAGCGCGCGCCTAGAAGAAATATTAAAACGCCACAACAAAGCAAAACCCAAACGGAACTCTTTTTCATCTAGGCGCTCCCGCGAGCGACTTCAGCCTTTCCAGTAGTTTGCCGGAAAGGCCATCGAAGCTTCCGTTCGACATCACCATCACTACATCTCCGGATTTTGCATTTTCCGCCAGGTATTCGGCAATTTTCTCCGCTGACTCGAAAGCTTTTGCCGGACGCCCGCGCTGGAGCAATGACTCCGTAATCTGTTCGGGTGACAAACGCTCGTCTTCCCCGAGAAGCTGCGCGCGGTTTACCGGGCCAATCAGCACGGCATCGGCGACCATCAGGGCCTCCGGGAGCACATCCTGAAATATTTTTCGACGCATGGTGTTGGAACGCGGTTCAATGGCAGCCCAAATTTTTCGACCCGGCCACCGCGTGCGCGTGGCCTCCAAAGTTAGCTTTATGGCAGTGGGATGGTGCGCGAAGTCTTCCACCACCAGCACGCCGCGCCCTTCACCTTTGATTTCCATTCTCTTGCGAACACCTTGAAATGTTGCCAAGGCCTTTTGGATCGCTTCACCTTCCACGCCGCGCCCGTAGGCCAAAGCAATTGCTGCCAGCGCGTCCAACACGTTATGTCTTCCGGCCACCGGCATTCGTATGCGCGATACTTCGCTTCCGCGGAAAATCGCACGAAATTCCGTAGCGGAGTCGTGCCACAAGATATCGCCCGCCTGCCAGTCGCAATCCGCCGTGAACCCAAAAGTCTCCACAGGGCAAAAGGCCTTTGAGCTGACGTCTTGTAGCTCCGCGCTCTCGCCCCATATCAATATGCGGCCACGCCGAGGCACCAGATTCACCAAACGGCGGAATTGCAATGCGATTGCAGCCAGATCGGGGAAAATATCCGCGTGGTCGTATTCCAGCGAAGTCAGGATCAATTCGTCCGGGTGATAGTGCAGAAATTTGGGACCGCGATCGAAAAAGGCAGTCTCATACTCATCGCCTTCGATGATGAACTCTTCCCCGCCGCCAAGTCCGTAGCTTTTGTCGCTGAAATTCGGGACCACGCCACCAACCAAAAAATCCGGACGGCGACCTGCCACGTGAAAGATCCAGGCAAGCATCGCGGTTGTGGTGGTCTTGCCGTGGGTTCCCGCCACCACTATGGACGTGTGCCCGGGAATGAAATATTCCTCCAGAAGCTGCGGCATCGAGCAATACGGAATTTTCTCGTCAAGAATGTACTCTATCTCCGGGTTGCCTCGCGCGATGATATTCCCCACCACCGCGAGATCCGGCGCGGGCTGCAAATTTTCCTCACGAAATCCTTCGTTCCATCGAATTCCCAGCGAGTCCAGCAAGGTGGAAGCAGGCGGATACACGTTCACGTCGGAGCCTGTGACGCGAAATCCGCTCTCTTTTAAGATGCCCGCCACCGGCGCCATGGCTGAACCGGCCACACCCAGTACGTGAACGTGATCGGGTTTTCGGCCTACCATTTCCGCCTCGCTGACAATCTCGTTCTCATGCGCTGCATGCCGATTCCAATATTTCGAGTCTTGCGCCGGTACCGTCCGCATCGTTCGCAAAGAGACGCGCACGAACGCCTAACGGCAGAGTCAACATGGGCCGTTTGGTGTGCCCGATTGCCGCACCCCATACGATCGGAAATCCAAAAAAATTCAGGATCCGCTGCGCGACGTCTTTGACGGTTTCCGTTCCGGCCGGCCCTTCGCATTCGGGAAATTCTCCGAGCACGACCGCGGAGACGCCGCGGAATTTTCCCGCCTGCTTCAGATGCATCAGCGCACGGTCCACTTGCCAGGGTTTCATGCCGCGATCCTCAAGAACGAGGATGGAACCGTGGGTATCGAGTTCCCAAGAAGTGCCCAAAGTCGTTTCAATCAGAGTAAGGCAGCCGCCGAGGAGCGTCCCGTCAACTTTTCCGGGAACCAGCGTTTCAGTACCATTCAAGTCGATTACCCAGCCGTGGCGCGCTTCGGAAACGGCGTGAGTGAAACTTTCGCGGTGGTATCCTTCAGCGACCCCCTCTCCCTTGTCGAATCCCGAAGCGACCATGGGTCCATAAAAGGTGACCCAGCGAAACTTCTGCCACAGAAAAATTTGCAGCGATGTGAGATCGCTATAACCCAACAAAATCTTCGGAGCGGCGAGCGCCACGCTCAGCCCGTCGAGCAAATAATTCGAACCGTATCCACCGCGAGTGCTGAAAATAGCGCGCGAATCGGTCTCCGTGAGCGCTTCTTTTAACGCCGCCACGCGGCCAGCCGCTGGTCCCGCAAAGAAACCATCGCGCGCCAGAGTGCCGGCTTCGTCAAATTTCATCTTGTATCCCAATCGCGCAAGCTCGCGACTTCCTGCTTCGAGCCGACTTCCGTCCACGGGACTTGCTAAAGAAATAATGCGGACGACATCGTCCGGTTCAAGCGCTGGGGGCTTAAGCGTCTGCGGCATGGGCGCAAACGAGAATAAGGAATTTCGGACAGGTAGTCCAGCCGGCAAGCACGTGGAGTTTACATCCCAGCAGCGTTCTATTTAGTGCGGTCAAAAAGTGGTCAGAGTAAGTATCACGTCCCCGTATCCGCTAGTGGGGGCTGTAGGGACTGGCGAAGTGGAAGAAAAAGCCGCCACATGGCCGTTTGAAATAATCGGCACGGGCGAGAATTGATCCACGCTCAAGGCCGGGGTTTGCGAAGCCTTCGCTGGAGTCGCGACCGCGACTGTACGGGCTGTGCAGGAACTAGTCACGGCGAAGCAGGTGTCACGCACGAAAAGATATGTTTCCGCGGAATATTGCCGCTTCGCGCTCATGGATATCCCGGAAATGAAACTGATGTATCGGCCTGAAGCGCTGATCCATGGCGCGAATGCATCGGAGTTCGTCGAAACCCCCGCGGTTTCCGGAGCGATTAAAGTTGTCGCGGGAGCACATCCATCTGGCGCAGTGGCACCCAAGCAAGTATCGCGCAGAAAAATATTCGTCTTTGATTTCGAAGTCTCGGCCACGAGGTTGGAGGCGCTGGACTGAAAGACAACGAAGCGGCCGTCACCGCTCACCGAGGGCGCGGAGCTTTGCGCGTTACCGGGTCGCCCGGTTGAAGAAATCGAAATTTCGGTCGTCGAAGCAACGCAAGACGCCGGAACATCGGCTCCCGCACAAGTATCGTGGAGGAGAATCTGAGGCGGTGCTGAGGATGAATTGGTTCCGTAAACCACAAACGAAACGTATCGTCCGCCGGCGGAAATTGAGGGGCTCCCGCTTTGAGATCCGCTGGCGGCATATTTGGCGTCAATCGGAATTTCTTCAGTTCTCGCGATGCAGGACTTCGCGGCGGTCGGACCGGCGCACGTGTCACGCACAAAAACTTGAGATCCCGTGCCGCTTTGTCCGGCTACGAGTTTTGCAGCCGATGAAGCAAACGCGATGAAGCGACCGTCGGCGCTGATGGAGGCGAATCCGCTAGTCCCGCCGCTTGCCAATTCACCGGAGGTATCTACCGACACCGCCTCGGTATGCGCAACGCAACCTGACGGCGCGTTAGCTCCGGTACAGAGGTCGCGCGCGAAAAGATTCATGGCGCGGGCGCCCGAATCGGCAGAGTCGTGCTGCAAGCCGGCAACCAGATTCGTAGCCTTGGATTCAAAAATGACGAACCTGCCATCCGCGCTCAGCGGTACCTGATTGCCTGCTTCTGCATCTGGCGCGCTTCCATCCGGCGCGAGATCGACGGCAATAGTCTTGGGGGTACAACCGTCAGCGCCCATGCATGTATCCCGCACAAAAATATTTCCGTGAGCGCCATGCGCCACCAAATTTCTTGCCGTCGAAAAGAACGCGACGTATCGGCCATCGGAACTTATTGCCGGCGCCGCACTCGCTCCGTCAGCGGCGCCGCTCGCGGCGTTTACCGATGCAACCCTGGGGAAAGCGGAGCCACTCTTCATGAAGTTGAAATCTACAGAAGGTGAATACAACTGCGTGTCGCCCGGCGTCGTATTGTAAACGCTTATACTGGCGAATCCTGACGAGGCGATGTCGGAGCCCGGCACGCTCGCTGTTAATTCAGTAGAGCTCACGAAGGTAGTCGTAAGGGGCGCGCCGTTCCACGCCACCGTCGACCCGGCTATTTGAGTTACGCCGTTTGCAACAACCGGCGCCACGAAGCCCGAACCGGTCACAGTTAGAACAAATGTGCCGCTTCCGGGGGAAACGCTCGTCGGCGAAAGACTCGCGATTAAAGGCGTGCCATTCTGAAGGCCGTTGATCACAAAACTGGATGCGAGGGAAGGTCCGCCGGGTTCCGGATTTGAAACAGTAAGCGCGGCGACTCCAGAAGTAGCGACGTCGGACGCCATAATCGTGACGGCAAGTTGCTGCGTGGTAGTATTTAGAACGCTCGTACGCATCGATCCGTTCCAAAAAACCTGCGACGGCGGGTTATTGATAAAGTTCGTACCCGAGACAAATAGGGTGAACGTCTGGCTGCCCGCCGTGATGCTCGAGGGAAATAAGCCAGTGATGATCGGCGTAGGAAATATCGTCGCCGATGTGCTGGTGCTCGAGCAGCTCCCGAGCAGCACCGTGCTTATCAGGAGCACCAGCAAAGCAGTCCACCGCAAACGCATCAGTTACGTCCTCCTATAATTTGCACGGAATCCCGCGGCCGCTCACGGTGACAAACTTGTCGAGCGGAATGGTAAAACCGAGACGCCTGAAAATGGAACAAAGGCCTAGAATTGATAGCACCCCATGCGCAGCCCGTCAACTCGGATTCAATTTTTGCGGCATTGGTTGGCTGTCCATAAGATCTGCCGCTCATAGTGGGACATAGCAAGAAGGTGGCTTCAAACAGGACGCACATCGCAGCGCACTTTTAATACCGCTAACTTCTCCATCAAATCACGTTCTTGCGGATAGGTCACGTCCGCGTCGAACTCTACAACAATCCCTTCGTCGCTGCGATGATTGTGCCAGCGATGGGCTTGAATCCCAGACTGTTCGACGATCTGATGCGCACGTGGCAGTACCGCGGAATCTTCGGTGATCAATCGGAATGTCATCAGACGTATGTGCAGTCCAAAGCGCTCTTCCGCGACGCCCAGAAATACGAGCGCGACCAATAGAATCAGCGTCGCAAAAATGGCAGTCATTAACATGCCCGAGCCAACCGCCATGCCTACACTGGCCACTACGAAAATCGTTGCCGCGCTGGTAATCCCCATCACGCCACCACGCCCTCGAATTACGACTCCAGCTCCAATGAATCCGATCCCCGGAATAATTTGCGCCGCGATGCGTGTGTGATCGCCTCCCACCGTTCCCGCCATTTCGTAGGAAATAATCGTGAACAGGGCGGCGCCAAAACAGATCAGCATGTTGGTGCGCAGGCCGGCCGGCTTGTGGCGCAATTCACGCTCGAGTCCGACCAACCCGCCGAGCAAACCCGCGAGCAGGAGCCGGGCGACGATGTAAGAATTCAAATCGTGCAGCATAAATTTCTCAACTAAAGCTTGAACGCCGTGAGTTTCAAAAACCGTCGCGCACGTGCGGTTATTTCGCGGCGCGTTAAATTCGTCAGACGGTCAACTCCGAATCGCTCGACCGCAAAACTCCCAAGTACCGAACCGTAAACCATCGCGCGACGAAGCGTCTGGTCACTGATTCGCCCCTCGCTCGCCAAGTAGCCCATAAAGCCGCCCGCAAAACTGTCCCCTGCACCGGTCGGATCGTGCACTTCTTCCAGCGGAAAACCCGGAACAGAAAACAGAAAGTCATTGTGCACCATCAAAGCGCCGTGTTCGCCGCGTTTAATCACCAGCGTCCGCGGGCCCATCTTGAAAACGTGCCTGGCTGCTCGCATTAAATTGTGTTCGCCGGTCAACTGGCGTGTCTCATCATCATTTATCATCAAGATCTGCGTGTGCCTAAGAGTTTCGCGTAATTCGGCTGGCGTGCGCTCGATCCAGTAATTCATCGTATCGAGCCCGACCACTTTCGGCTTGCATTGCATCTGATTCAGAACGGATCGCTGCAACGTTGGATCGATGTTTCCGAGAAAAATAAACGACGAATCGCAATACGAGGGCGGCAAGGTCGGTCGGAAGTTTGCAAATACGTTCAAATCGGTCACTAGCGTGGTGCGCTCATTCATGTTCTTGCTGTAGCGCCCGGACCAGAAAAACGTCTTCCCCGTTGCGTGCTCCAAACCTTCCAAATCAATCTTGCGGCCATGAAAAACAGCTTTGTCTTTGGCGGTGAAGTCGTCCCCGACGATGGCTACCACGCGAACCGGGGTGAAATGGCTGGCCGCCAGCGCGAAATAACTGGCCGCACCGCCCAACGTGCGGTCCACCTTGCCATACGGCGTTTCAAGAGCGTCGAAAGCGACCGAACCCACAACCAGTAGTGACATGCATTCTCCGTTCAGGAAACATATTTTCCGATGATAGGCGCCAGCCTCTTTTTCGTGGCGGCGGAAATCACTGTGCGGTCCGTAAGAATCGCGTGCGCCAGCGCCGAGCCGCACTTGCAGCTTCGCGCGTCCGGCAATTCGCGCACCACTTCGCGCAAAACGCGCTGTACGTTCGAAGTATTGCGGTTTAGATTCTGAATGATTTCGTCCAGCGTAACGGCGTCGTGATTGGGATGCCAGCAATCGTAATCCGTGACCATGGCGATCGTCGCGTAACAAATCTCCGCCTCGCGCGCCAGCTTCGCTTCGGTCAAATTGGTCATCCCGATCACATCAAAACGAAGCTGCCGATACGTATGCGATTCCGCCAAGGTGGAAAATTGCGGCCCTTCCATGCACACGTACGTCCCTGAGCGATGCGCTTTCACGCCAGCCG
This sequence comes from Candidatus Acidiferrales bacterium, assembly GCA_049693615.1. Taxonomy (GTDB): domain Bacteria; phylum Acidobacteriota; class Terriglobia; order Acidiferrales; family UBA7541; genus Palsa-295. The sequence goes on from JBAVQB010000040.1 coordinate 40,909, forward strand.
TGTCGCACGCATCCGCAACGTGCGCGGCCAAAATCGTGCAAGTAGGTTTATCGAATCCCACGTGGGCCACGATTCCGCCTCCAAAAAATGTTGCAACACGCAGCCGCGTGCGATCGAAGAATTGGTCCGGGATCACAAAGTCGAGGGGAGGTAAATCATCGCGAAGTGATCCCACCGCGCTGACGGACAGAATTCGCTCCACTCCGAGCATCTTCAGCGCGCAAATATTTGCGCGATAATTGATCTCGCTCGGGGTAAAGCGGTGGCCGCGTCCGTGCCGCGCCAGGAAGGCGACGCGGCGTCCTTCGAGCGTACCGGTCACAATCGCGTCAGACGGATCGCCGAACGGCGTCTTCACCCGAGTCTCGCGGGTATCCGTGAGTCCCGGCATCGAGTAGAGACCGCTTCCCCCAATAATTCCAATGCGACTTGGTTCTTTCGCGGTTTTACGTGTCCTCTTTTTCGGCTTTCTTGCCATTTTCACCTTTCGATCCGTCGGGCTAATCAATCGTTACCGGTTCCGCTTCCCATTTTCCATCACGCTCACGCAAATGCGCTGCCGGCACTTCGGCATCGTGGGCGAAGAGCGCGATCCAACCTTCTTGAATCGCCTCCGGAATCCATTTCTTTTTATTTTCGAGCGTAGTTACGGGATACAAGTCGAAGCCCATGATCCACGGCAGCGCCAGATGGGCCCTGGTAGGCACAAGATCGGCAAAGAAAAATGCAGTTTGACCGCCCCCGCTAAGTTTCACGCACTGCATATTCGCGGTATGCCCCGGGACGCGAATTAACTCCACGCCGGGCGCGATGGCACGGTCATCCACAAGCAGCGACCACTTCCCGGCAGACTCGAGCGGCACATAATTTTCAAGAATGTAGCTGGCTTGATCTCGTTCGTTGGGATTCTTGGCGTGCTCGTATTCACCCCGTTGAACCACATAGCGCGCATGGGGAAACGCAGTCACGACTTTATCTTTCTCCACGCGCGTGTTGCCGCCGCAGTGATCGAAGTGCAGATGCGTGTTGATCACGATATCGATCTCATGCGGATGCACGCCGTAATCGCGCAACCTCTCCGTCAAATGCGGGCCGTCCAGCGCATAAATATCCCGCCGTTTTTGATCCCATTTGTCGCCCGCGCCCGTCTCCACCAAAATGGTTTTGCCGCCGGCGCGCACGAGCAGACAATTCATAGCCAGCTTGATCCGGTTCCTGCCGTCGGCCGGAATTTTCTTTTCCCACATAGTCTTCGGGATGACGCCAAACATCGCGCCACCATCCAGCCCCAAATGGCCGTCCACCAAAACGTGAAATTCAAGTTGCCCAAGTTTCAAGATTTATCTCCGAGCCCCGCGCGCGCCAGAATCTGATTCACTGCCCCGTAAGGATCCATTTTTCGTTCCGCCACCTGCGATGCAATTCTATCCAACTCGCGTTCCCCGAGTTGTTCGCCAACTACGCGCTCCATTAATCGCGCTTCAAGAAGCTGGAGAATCCATTCTTTCCAATGCGCAACTTCGCGCGCCTTCCTGTCGTGAGTTTGCTCGAAATGGCTTTTGAAAAGCGCGATCTGTCGCGCCAGCTCATCCACACCCTTATTTTCCGTAGCCACAGTGCGCACAACCGGCGGCTTCCATCCTTCGCGTTCAGGCACCAGTTGCAAAATACCGCGCAGTTGCTGTTCGTAGCGGTCCGCGCCTTCGCGGTCACATTTGTTCAGCACAAAAATGTCGCCAATTTCCATCAGGCCAGCCTTCAGGCTCTGGACATCGTCGCCCATCCCCGGCATCAGCACCACGATGGTGCAGTCCGCGAGCCGAACGATTTCGATTTCACCCTGGCCCACGCCCACCGTCTCGATCAAAATCACTTGCTTGCCGGCCGCGTCCATCAATAACGCTGTGTCTCTAGTAGCTTGCGCCAATCCGCCGAGAAAGCCTCGGGTGGCCATCGAGCGAATGAATATGCCCGAGTCGTTTGCGTGCCCCTGCATCCGCACGCGATCGCCTAAGATCGCGCCACCCGTAAAAGGACTTGAGGGATCGACGGCAATAATTCCGACAGTCTTGTTCGCAACGCGATAATGGCTGGCCAAGCGATCCACCAGAGTGCTTTTGCCGGTGCCGGGGGCGCCGGTGATTCCAACGCGATAGGCGTGCCCGGTGTAGGGAAAAAGTTGACGAAGTATTTCTTCCGCCTCCCGCGCCCGGTTTTCAATCGCAGAAACCGCCCGCGATATCGCGCGGACGTCTCCCGCGCGCACTTGCTCGGCCCAATTGTCTACGGAAACTGTCATAAGAATTAGGCGATCAGCTCGGAGAGGAATTCGTAGCGCAGAGCAAACGACGCAAAATAAGCCGTGGCCTTTGCGAGCACCAAATTTAACCTTTTCCCAAGATCTGGCGTGCGATTACCAGCCTCTGAATCTCGCTGGTACCTTCACCGATAGTGCATAACTTCACATCGCGATAGAATTTTTCGGCGGGGTAATCCTTAATGAAACCATATCCGCCGTGAATCTGCACCGCTTCATTCGCCACGCGCACCGCCACTTCGCCGGCGTAGAGTTTCGCCATGCTCGACTCGCGCGTAAAACGGGCATCGTGATGCCCTGCGGCAATCGCCTGATCCGCAAGCCACGCGGCTTGATAAGTAAGCAGGCGGGCCGCCTCAATCTCCATGGCCATGTCCGCAAGTTTGAACTGAATCGCCTGAAAGTCGGCAATTGCTTTGCCGAACTGTTTGCGTTGTTTTGCATAACGCACGGAGGCCTCGTAGGCTCCCTGAGCCATTCCTAGTCCCAGCGAGGCAATCGAAATGCGTCCGCCGTCCAGAATTTGCAGGCTGTTTACAAACCCCTCGCCCTCTTTGCCCAACAAATTTTCAGCGGGCACTTTGCAATCGCTGAAAACAACTTCGCTGGTATCGCTGGCTCGCAGACCCAGCTTGTTTTCTTTTTTCCCAGGACGGAAACCCGGTGTGCCTTTCTCGATGATGAATGCAGAAATCCCGTGACTCTTCTTGGCAGGGTCCGTCACGGCCATTCCTACACACACATCAGCATAATGACCGTTCGTAGTAAATGTTTTTGAGCCGTTGATCAGCCAGCCGCCGTCTTTCTTCACCGCGGATGTACGCGTTCCGCCTGCGTCGGAACCAGCTTCCGGCTCGGTAAGCGACCAGCATCCCAGCTTTTTCCCTTGCGCGAGAGGCACCACGTATTTCTTCTTCTGCTCTTCCGTTCCGAATTTATAGATGTGATTGGTGCATAGCGAATTATGCGCGGCCACGATAATGCCCACAGAGCCGTCCACTCGCGATAATTCTTCAATAATGATGGCGTACTCGATGTACCCCATCCCTGCGCCGCCATACTTTTCCGGAAAAATCACACCCAGAAAGCCCATCTCCGCCAGCTTGGGAATAATCTCGGTGGGAAAGTGGGATACTTCGTCCCATTCCATTACGTGCGGAAGTATTTCTCCTTCGGCGAACGCTCGTACCGTTCGCCGAAGCTGCTGCTGTTCGTCAGTTAGCGAAAATTCCACATCACCTCACACAATGCTGCGCATTTAGTGGCAAGATGCATGTCTTTTATACCATAGGAGTTTGGGCACCGATAACACCGCGGATGTCAGCCCGAAGTCTTAGTCCCATCGCGATAGCTAAGTGAAATATCGCCCTTACGTGCGCGATGATGCCATCGTACATTCAGTACAAGAATCAGGATGGTGGTCAGAAATAACAGTAAGGCGAGAGCTCCGTACACATCTGCCAGGAATGTAGCTCGCCGCCTCATATCCGAGGATGCGGCGGACGTATCGGCAAACCATGCACTCGCTACAAAGTTGAGGAGGGCTATACCAAATCCAACTCCCGATGCGCCGAACAGCACCCATCGGGCAATGGAACCGAGCTTCATAGGCCTACCAATCTACTTCGTGGCCTTTGTTCTGCTCGTCTAGCCATTGCTTCAATGGCGCGTAGTATTCAAGAATCGCGGTCGCGTCCATTTGCTTCTCGCCGGTTAATACTTCCAAAGCTTCCGGCCACGGACGGCTCTGTCCCATAGCGAGCATTTTGTTTAGACGCGCTCCCGCTTCTTTATTGTTGTAAATCGAGCAGCGATGCAGCGGCCCCTTGTAACCGGACTCCCGGCAAAGCGCGCGGTGAAATTGGTACTGCAGAATCGCCGCAAGAAAATAACGCGCGTACGGAACGTTGGCGGCCACGTGATACTTCGCGCCCGGATCGAAATCCTCCTCGGTGCGCGGAGCAGGCGGCGCGATCCCTTGATATTTCTCGCGAAGTTCCCACCAAGCCTTGTTGTAGTTTTCCGGCGTTACTTTTCCTGAAAAAACTTCCCAGCGCCACTTATCAATCAGCAGACCAAACGGCAGGAACGCAACCTTGTCCAAAGCGCGCTTCATCAGCAAGCCAATATCCGAAGAAGCCGGCGGAACATTTTCAAGTAAACCAATTTCCTTCAGGTATTCGGGGGTAACGGACAGAGCTATGGTGTCGCCAATGGCTTCATGGAATCCGTCGTTCGCGCTGTTGCGAAATAGCGGAGGCTGCGTGTCATAGGCGCGCTGATAGAAATTGTGACCCAGCTCGTGGTGAATGGTCGTGAAATCGTCCGCCTTTTGCTCGATGCACATCTTGATACGCAGGTCTTCCACATAATCAATGTCCCAGGCGCTGGCGTGGCAGACCACGTCGCGATCGCGGGGTTTGGTGAACATCGAGCGCTCCCAAAATGTTTGCGGAAGCGCAGCAAATCCCAGGGACATGAAAAAGCGTTCACCGTAGTGCACCATTCCCACCGGCTCGATTTGCTTGGCCTTCAATATCTCGGTCAAGTCGTAGCCGGGATCGGCATTTGCGGGCGCCACCAGCGGATAAATATTGGTCCAATCCTGCGACCACATGTTTCCCAGCAAGTGCGCCGGAATAGGACGGTCTTCACGTACCACACCCGGACCGTATTTCTTCTCGAGATTCCAGCGGACGTAGGCGTGCAGCGAAACATAGAGCGGTCGAACCTGCTGCCAAAGACGATCGAGTTCCGCGGCGAAGGCATCCGGGGCCATATCGTAGTTCGAACGCCACATCGCGCCGACATCCGCGAACCCGGTTTCGCGGGCGCCTTTATTGGCCAGTTCGACCATTCGCGCATAACGTTTGCGCATCGGCGGCGCAATCGCATGCCAGCCTTCCCAAGCACGCTCCAGTTCTTGGGGATCGCGGCTGGTAGCCATCAAATCTTCTATATCGTTCAAAGCAAGGCATTTTCCTTGCGGCCCCGCGGGGCACCACTTCCCTTTTCCGTAATCGCTCTGCAACGAAGCATTGAGTTGTGAAAGCTCAGTGCTTTCAGCGGTATCGCGCGGCGCCGGAATGTCCACTGAAAATTTTATCAGCTTCAGTTTGCGGGCGACATCCTCCGGAAGTTGCAACCCCTCATAACGACGAGCCTGGGCCGCAAGTTCAGCGGTGGCCGCTTTCACGGCTTGGTCCGCTTCAGCAGCCATCTCCTCGGTGTCCGGAGTAATAAACGTCTCTTGCACCCAGGACGCGCGTTGCGCCGCGACCCATAGCGGCAGCAGTCGATTTTCCGCTCCTTCCACGAACTGGCGTGCCTCTTCCGGAGTGGCTGCGGCTGATTTCATTTGCGCGGGCTTAGCTGCTACGGCGCTCTTCGGATTTCCGGTCTCAATCGTCATTAAGTTGTTATTTCTCCTCGCTGCTGCCAAACCAGATGCGATGATCAGGCAAAATATTCCCATAGTTGCTGCCGTCCGCTGAACACGTTGTTGAGAACTCATCGAGTAGTCTCTCCGATAAGCTATTCGCTACTAAACCCCGATTAAGAATGCGCCGCTGCGGGCGTACTTGCGCGTACGCTCAGAACATCGCTCAGCGCCGTTAACGCTCGCTCAATCCCATCGCGTTGCACGTCGCAATGTGTGACCATGCGAATGGAATATTTATCCGTCGGACCGCAAAGGATCTTCTTTTTGCCAAGTTCAGTCGAAATTTCTGCCGCTGTGCGCCCAGTTCCGCGAACGTCGAATATCACTATATTGGTAACAACTTTTTTCGAATCCAGCGAGATACCTTTTATGCCCGCGAGTCCATTGGCAAGAAACTTCGCGTTCTTGTGATCGATGTGTAACTTTTGGGGAGACTCTTCCAAGGCGATGAGGCCCGCTGCGGCCAGCACGCCTGCCTGGCGCATTCCCCCACCCAACAACTTGCGCGCGATATGTGCTTTCTGAATGAGTTCCTTTGATCCAACTAGCATCGATCCCACCGGCGCGCCTAAACCTTTCGACAGGCAAAACATTACTGAGTCGCAATTTTTTGTGAGAGCCGCGACGCTTTCGCCCAATGCAACTGCGGCATTGAAAATCCGCGCGCCGTCCAGATGCACCTTGAGCCCCGCCGCGTGCGCCCGCTGGCAAACGTCCTCCATCACAGATGGCGGATACACCGTGCCGCCATGCATGTTGTGAGTGTTCTCCAGAGCGACCAGCGCGGTTTGAGAATAATAGTAGGTTTTGGGCCGGATCAGCGGCTCGATCAAATCCCAGGTAAGAATTCCATCCGGCGCTGGAGTCGTACGCGGCATGCATCCCGCAATCGCAGACATGGACGCAAGTTCATACTGATTGACGTGTGCGCGCTGCTCGCAAATTACTTCCATACCGGGCTGCGTCCAAGTCTTGATCGCGATGAGGTTTCCCATTGAGCCGCTGGGGACAAACAACGCTGCTTCGCGTTCGAAAATTTCCGCGGCGCGCTCTTGAAGGCGATTGACCGTGGGATCCTCGCCATAAACGTCGTCGCCGACTTCGGCTTCCGCCATCGCGCGACGCATCTCGCCGGAGGGTCGCGTCACCGTATCGCTGCGAAGGTCTACAAAATCCACTGTGCTCTTATTTTCTTCCGAAGCTGTGTACACGCTAGCTCCTTATCCCAGCAATTCCACAAAAACGTCATTCGAAATCGACAAGCGGTCTGGCGCTAGCCGCAACTGCGTCCCATTCAATTGCAAAAATCCCTGTTCCGCTAGCGGCGCGATGCGATTTCGCAAACTCACGTGATACTCGCGCTCGATCCTCTCTAGGTCCACTCCGTCAAGTTGACGCAAACCGAGAAATAATTCTTCTTCCAGCGCTTGCGCCGATGTCACCGTTTCAATTTGTTCGCGTGGTGAAGTCCCCTGCTCAAGGCAAGCCACGTATCGCGCTGAATCGTGCAGGTTGGACCAACGCTTCTCGCCGTCAAACGAATGCGCCCCGGCGCCGAAGCCAATATATGGTTTGCGCTGCCAGTACTTCGAATTGTGCTGCGATCGCATCCCCGGCAGCGCCCAGTTCGAAATTTCGTAATGCTCATACCCTGCTTCCGCCAGACGCGCGCACGCCGAGTCATAAAAATCTGCGATCGAATCGTCCGCAGGAATCTCTGCCGCGCTATAACGTTTGCCGCCTGCCAAAGATTCTGCCCCCAGCCTGCTGCCTTCATCAATTTCCAGCATGTAAATGGATAAATGTTCTGGACGCATCTGTAAAATTTGACCGACAGACTCTTCCCACGTTCCGCGCGTTTGATGCGGCAACCCCGCAATCAGATCCAGGCTGACATTTCGAAATCCCGCGTCGCGCAAAATTCTGTCAGCCGAGAAAATATCCGCGCGCCGATGCATGCGCCCAGTCGCCTGCAGTTCCGCGTCGTTAAACGACTGCGCTCCCAGGCTAATCCGGTTAACCCCCGACTCGGTCCACGCGCGAGCTTTCTCGGGTGTAATAGTTTCCGGGTCCGCCTCCAGCGTAACTTCCATCGTTTCTGAGGAAAAGTTGTGACGAAGCGTATCGAGGATCTTCCGCAGAAGCGTTCCGTCAAGGAGACTTGGGGTTCCACCGCCAAAGTAGACAGTATCCGCCATCAGAGAAACGGGGACGGCATCGGGAAAAACTGTGGGTGGGTTAGACGCGGCGGAGTTCGCAGGGGCTCGCTGTGACGCAAGAATTTCAATTTCGCCGCAAATCGCTTGAGCATACGGGAGATGCCGGTCGCGCGACACCACACCGGTGTGAAAATTGCAATAGGTACACTTCGTCTGGCAGAACGGCACCTGAATGTATATACCTAGCGTCATCGCTCGCATTGGATTGTACATCAGCTACATTCAAGCGCGGTCTGGCACAATCTTTAGCGTAAAGCTAAGGCCGTGGCGTTGCGACGGTTGCACTAAGCATCTGGAACGATCTTGACGCGAAGTTCACGGGTTCGTGGGCCGTCGAACTCCGCAAAGAAAATAACCTGCCACCGGCCAAGTATCAGTTTGCCGTCTTCAATCCACAGAGTTTGAGAGGACGTGGTAAGGGCAGTCTTGATGTGGGAGTCGGAATTTCCTTCAACGTGTTTGGAATTGGAGACCCTGGGCACCAGTCGATCGAATGCCGCTTCGATTTCTCGCGCTACCGCAGGGTCGTAGCCTTCATTAATCAATACTCCGGCAGTGGTATGTGGAACGTAGAGATAGCAAACTCCGCTTTGGCAGTTCGCCTCGCTTACCAAGGCGCGGACTTGCTCGGTAACGTTCTGAAGTTCCGTTCGGCACGTAGTTTTTATCTTCAGAGCCGACGTCCGGGATCCTTTGAGATGGTCTGAGTTCTTCATGAATTTATGCCCCTCGACGACATTTTAGAGATTTTTGTATTCCCGGGCTCGTGTATTCAGGTCCACTTCTACCTCTGGTCTGCCGGGCTATTTGCAGGTTGATTCGCCGATACAGTAAACTTCTTGACTCGATTCAGCACAGGGGGCTTTCATGCTGGTGGTGATGCAATCTCAGGCGACCCAGGAGCAGATCCGCGCGGTCTGCGAACGTGTCGAGTCGTTGGGATATAAGGCGCACCCCATCCCCGGCTCAGGCCGTACGGCCATTGGAATCACAGGAAATACCGGCACTGTGGACATCGCCTCGGTTGAGACGATGCCCGGGGTAGTTGAATGCATACCGGTAAGCAAGCCCTACAAGCTAGTCAGCAGAGACGTGAAACTAGAGGACACGGTCGTACGGATTCCCACTCATCTAGGCGACGTAGTTTTCGGGGGAACGCAAGTGGCCATGGTCGCTGGCCCCTGCGCCGTGGAGACCCGCGAGCAGACTCTTAAAATCGCGGGGTTCGTAAGTGCCTCAGGTGCGCGCCTATTCCGAGGAGGCGCTTACAAACCTCGCACTTCTCCCTACAGCTTTCAGGGGCTTGGCGAGCCAGGATTGAAAATTCTGGCTCAAGTGCGGGAGGAGTACGGGCTGGGCATTGTCACCGAGGCAATCGACAACGAATCGCTCGATCTGGTGGAAAAATATGCGGACGTGATCCAGATCGGCGCGCGCAACATGCAGAATTTTTCGTTGCTGAAACGTGCCGGGCGTTCGCAGAAGCCTGTGCTGCTGAAGCGCGGAATGTCCGCAACGCTGGATGAATTCTTGATGGCGGCCGAGTACCTGATGTCGGAGGGCAATTACAACATAATCCTGTGCGAGCGAGGCGTGCGCACTTTTTCGGACTACACGCGAAACACACTCGACCTCAGCATTGTTCCGGCGGTGCAACGGCGCAGTCATTTACCTATCGTGGTGGATCCGTCGCATGGGACGGGAAGGCGCAACAAGGTTTTGCCGCTTTCTCGTGCTGCCGTCGCTGCGGGCGCGAGCGGAATTCTTGTGGAAGTTCATCACGATCCGGACCATGCGCTTTCAGACGGACCTCAGTCCATATTGCCGGACGAGCTGAACCAATTGATCGACGAAGTGCGCCAGATCGCCGGGGTTTTGGGACGCACAATCAACTGAGCGGTCAGCGATTTTTTGCCTGTGAACGGGACTCCCCGCATATACTTCCGCGATTGAGATGAAGCTCCGCGTCAATGGCCGATTTATTTTTCTGCTGCTTCTTCTCGGCGGCCTGGCTTTCCGCGAAGTTGCGCTGGAATTGCGCCCGTCTTTCCTCAGGCCGGGACTTCATCTCTTCGCCTATGTGGGAAACACTGCAGATGGGACGCTGACAGCCATCGATCTCGTGAAATTGTCGGCGGTTTCAACAATTCCGGTTGGCGCGGGGCCCAGTGGCCTGCGCGCGCATCCCACGCGGGACGAGATTTGGGGCTTGAGCTCGGCCGACGGATATGCCTGGGTGCTGGATACAAAATCAAATCGCATCGTGGCGAAAATTCCTGTCGGATCTGAACCGTATGCGCTCGATTTTTCCCGCGATGGCCGGCGCGCGTACATCGCTGCCTCGGGATCAAACACGATCGTTGCGATTGACTGCGCCACACGGCAAGTTGTGGCGCGAGGAAGCGCGGGACGCCGTCCCTGGATAGCTCGCGTAGCGCCATCCGGGAAAATCGTAGTGGTTTCAAACCGCGATGATTCGTCCATTTCTATTCTGGACGCGAACACTCTCGCCTCCCTTGCCGTGGTTCCCGTAGCCAAGCAGCCTGAACAGTTGGCGATTCTGCCGGACAGTTCCAAGGTTTTTGTCACTTCCGGTACCACGAATCAAATCTCCGTGGTGGATTTGAAACGGAATGTGCTGCTGACGAATCTATTGCTGGGCGGGACACCGGGCGATTTGATCCTGAAACCCGATGGCGGCGAGCTTTACATACCGTCAGCCGACGCGCATGGCCTTTTAATCGTTAACACGCTAACGAATGAGGTCGGCGATTTCATGCTGCTGGGGATGTCGCCAGTGTCCGGCACATTTTCTAATCACGATCAGGAGCTTTATATTTCAGACTCGGCATCGGGACACGTAATTCCAATCGCCGTTGACGTCCGCCAGGCCGGACACCCTATCCCAGTCGGCCAAAATCCTCGAACATGCCTGCTCACGCCGGGAGGCGACATTCTTTTGGTTGTGGATGTTGCGTCCGATGATTTGGCGGTGATTCGCGCGAAAACTTCCGCCTTAATTACTCTAATTCCTGTCGGTGGCCAGCCTCGCGACCTGGCGATTAAAGTTTTCTAGCCCGCTGTATTTTTCATTTCGTGCTAGAGCGAATTCCCCTATTGAACAATCAGAGTCAGGGTTGCGGTCCGATTTGCTCCACCTGCGCTGGCGGTCACCGTCAAAGAATAAGTAGTGGCCTGCGTGCCAGTGGCTCCATTGCCGCCTCCACAAGCCGACATCGCAAAGGCAAATATCGTTACCAGCAGCGATGCCTGCGAAATGTGAATTGTTCTTGCTGAGAATAAGTCCGCAAACGACTGGAACCTTCGATTGGCCGGCCTGAGTTGGAGATTTTCCCTAGCGCGATGATCAAACTTCGCCAGCACAAATAGAATAAGCGCGGCGATGAAGACCGGGTACCACTGCCATGAAAGCCAATCAGGCTCTTGCCTCTGCCGCGGGGTTGCGCCGGCTGCGGTAGTGACGTTGACCTGAAACGGAGTTTGGCCGTTCGCCGCCACACTGACCGACGCGGCTGAGGTGGTGCATGTGCCTCCCGGAATCGCGCCGGAGCATGCCAGAGCAACCGAGCCTGAAAATCCGCCGACAGAGGTTATCTCGAGCTGATAAACCGCCGCCGTACCGGCGCTGACCGTAACAGTATTGCCGCCTACCGTCGCAGGCGCGGTACAAAAATCCGTGGCATTCCCATTCAGGACCACGGTTTGCGGGCTATCCGTCGTGTTGTCCGTCAGAATCAGATTTGCAGTCTTGGCGCCGGTAGTTGAACCACACTGCGCGCCCGAACCGGGAGCGGCGGGATTAAAGCTGACTTGTATTTTGCAAGTCCCGCCAGATGGAATTCCCGTGCAATCGTTCTTCGGTGTGCCGAAATCCGCAGTGTCCGTAAGGCTGGCGCCGCTTACGGTTAGCGCACCAGTCCCCGTATTTGTCAGCGTGACCGCAACCGCCGAGCTTGCGACGCCTGCAACCTGACTTCCGAAATTTACGGTGGAAGTTGAAAGCGACACGGCGGCCACGACCACCGTTCCGGCGAGACTCACCACTTGCGGACTCCCGGCCACATTGTCAGCGATGCTTAAGGAGGCCATGCGGCTTGACGGGCCGGACGCAGCCGGATCGAACTGCACGCTAATGTGGCAGGAGTTGTTTACACCCAGGCTCGGGGGACAGTTGTTCGTCTCGATAAAATCCGCAGAATTCAAACCGGTCATCGAGATTCCTGCTATCCCTAGCGGCACGTTTCCAACGTTCGAGACCGTTACAGGCCGCGCCGTACTTGCTGTTCCGGCGGGTTGAGACCCAAAATTGATGTTTGTAGCAGATACGCTAATCGCGGGAGAAACCCCGGTGCCGGTCAATGACACCATCTGTGGACTGCCACTAGCGTTGTCGCCAAGACTCAACGCAGCATTCTTGGTTCCGAGCGAAGTTGGGGTGAAATTAATCGTCACCGTGCAACTCGCGCCAGCCGCAACGTTCCCGGCCGCGGCACAAGGAGCGCTTCCCGCCTGAATGATTCCAAAATTTCCTGCGCCTGTTCCGGTTATCGCGAGACTCGATATGTCCAGAGCAGCGCTTCCATTATTGAAAACCGTCACCGTTTGCGACGCGCTTGTGGTTCCCACAGATTGCGCGGCAAATCCCAAGGCCGTGGGAGAAATAATTAATATCGGAGCCGGCGGGGTTCCCACGCCGGTGAGAGGAATCGATTGCACCGCTCCGGCGATATTTCCAGAGTTATCCGTGATATTAAGGCTGGCGTTAAACGTGCCAGTGGTGGAGGGCACGAAAGAAACTTGTATCGTACAGCTCCCGCCTGCCGAAACCATATTCCCCGCCGTGCAGGAGTTCTGCCCCAGCGAAAACTGTGCAACATCTCCGGAAAAGTTAAACTCAGTGATTTGCAATGGCTGATTGCCCGTATTTGTCAAAGTGATTTCTTGCGATGGGGAGGTGGTTCCCGAAGGCACATTTCCGAAATTGACGTTTAGCGGCGAAGGTACGGCCAAGGGTCCTGATCCGGTGCCAAACAAAGCCAAGACCTGCGGACTGCCCGGCGCATTGCTGGAAATGCTCAGCGCGGCTCCTTCGTCGCCCACGATGCTTGGAGCGAACTGCATCTCGAAACTGCAGAATCCTCCGGAGCTAATAGGCGATGCCAAGCAAGTGGAAGTGTCACTGGCGGAAAAATCGACGCTATTGGGACCCGTTATGCCGACAAATGAGATTGAAAGTGCATAGTCACCAGTATTGATGATAGCAACCGGCAACTGTGCATTGTTAGGCATGCCGACGGGTTGAGGCCCGAAATTCAAATTTGCCGCGTTGAACGAGACACTCGGACTCGCCGACGCACTAGAGGCGATTTCCACGACAAACGCATCATTTTGCGGTGGAGATAACTGACAACTGGCGCACAAAAGCTGCAATCCGTTTCCGGGATTCGCTGTTCGCGGAAAATCGCCAGTCGTCGTGGCTCCGGCAATGTAAATGTTGCCGGACGTGTCTGCTGCAATCGCGTTCCCTTGCGATCCAGCAGTTACGCCCAGGGGCGCGGTTCCTCCTAACGGCGTGGAATAGAGCAACGATGCTGCAGCCGGTGAAGTGGGATCGAGCTTGCTGACAAATGCGTCTGAATCTCCATTGTAGGGCTGAAAATTATTCTGTCGCGGAAAATCGAACGACGTTGTGGTGCCCGCCACGTATATCTGATCTACGGCGGCGAACCATATGCCTTGCCCCGAGTCCGACACTGAGCCCCCGAGATAGCTTGAGTAGGCCAGAGCTGTGGCTCCCGTCGTTGCGTCCTGGACGATCACCGAGAGGAAGGCGTTTGCTGTACCTTTAAGAGTCGTTTGAAAGGGCGCCACGGATCCGTTGATTGGAAAGTTCGACGACTGGGTTGAACCGGTTACGTAAGCGGTGGCGGGCAGGTTCGTTCCCACCGTGATCGCTAGCGCTTTGTCCGCGCCCACACCACCGAGAAAAGTTCCGTATGACAAATCTGCTGCGCCATTCCCTGCCGGTGTTAATTTCATTACGAACGCATCAGAGGGATCTCCGCCGTAGGTGGTTTGAAAACCGTTGCTAGTATTCAAGCTGGTGCCGGGATTGGTCGTAAATCCAGCTAGGAACGCGTTGCCCGACGTATCCACGGCGATGCTTGCGACGGTTGCTTGCGCGTCGATACCGAGATATGTGCAATATTTCAGGCTTGGCGTTATTGTGGGCTGAAAGATTGCAAGAAAACCGTCGCTGATTCCTCCGCCATAAACAGTTTGAAATGCGCTGGCGGTGGTGGTCAGGTCTGCGGAACTGGTATCCATGGCTACAAAGATATTTCCGGAGCTATCCATCGCGATTCCGCCCGGGCCTTGCGTAGCCTGCGCGCCGCTTCCCCCGAAAAGCGTGGAGAAAAGCAGTTGCGCGCCGCTGGCGCTGATTTCTGTAATCGTGGCGTCATTGCTGCCAGACGTTCGCGTACTGCCATCGGTAACCGGGTAATCGTTCGAGGTAGTCGTGCCAGCTATTGCGGCATCCCCGCTGGAGTTAACTGCAAGCGATCCTCCTGCTTCATCTCCACTACCGCCAATAAAGGTTAGATACAACAGAGAATTCAATCCGCTTTTCGAGGGGTCGATCTTTGCGATGAAATAATCCGAGTTCCCCCCACCGGGCCCGAGTTTCGTCGACGACTCCGGGAATGATGTGGCCGAGCTCGTTGTCCCGCTTACATATATTTTCCCAGATGAATCCACGGCGGTGCCCGTCGCTACATCATCGCCAGATCCCCCCAAGAAAGTCGAATACAGCACACTTAGCGTCGGATCGATTACTAAGGTTCCCAACCGCGCAGCGGGTTCCTGTTCTTCGATCCGGAAAGCTACCCTGCCATCCGGCTCGAGGGCGTATCCTCCTTCGACTGAGCGTCTCTTTTCTGTCAGCTCTTCGTACATGGAGGGCTTCTGCATCTGAATTTCTCGTCCGCTTGTGACAATCACCAGGTTTCCATTTGCATCCAGCCGAATCGAGTCGGCCCCCGAGATATGTAGGCGCAGCTTCCGCGGATCCATCTGCGGAGCCAGACGCATGTCGTATTCGAGCGAGCGATTTCCATAGGCGACCACATCCATGCCCGGCAACACTTCCTTGGCGAGCGCTCGCGAAAAATGCGGGACGTGTGTTCGCCATTTCGTGCGGTCGTTCCCAATAAAATAATTTGTCTCACCTGCCAATTTCTGTATTCCTTGCCACCGCAGATTCAGCGCGTCATTGCTCGGAGGATCATTTTCGCGCGGCGCTGTGGGAATTCTTGGGGCGTTTTGATGCGGAACTTGCTTCTGAACTGGGGCCTGATCGCCCGCGGCACGACTTCGGCGATTTCTGGGCCTGCCTGATCTCTTTCTCGCGCGGCGATCTCGATGCGCCCCGGATGCGTTGCTTTTGCGGCTCTTGCGGCGAGAGCGCGGTTTGGCGTTCTGACTTTCGAAACTAATTTCGATGGTACGGCTCGCTATCATCTTCCCCTGCGCTGCGATGATTACGTCGATTCCCGTCTGGGTTAGCAGAACGGTGGAACCGCTTCCTCGTGCGATAAAACTTACGCGAGACTCGGCCTGACCTTCGTTTGTTTCCATTATCATTGGAATAGAAACGGGCGAACGGCAACCGGGGTTATTCGGACATGTAGTTTGCACCGGAGGGGTTGACGGTAGTCGCGTCGGAATTGACGACGACGGAGATTTCACTGGCAGGTTGGTGATGAGTACGCAGGAGATCGCCACACTTAAGAATATGCCGGCAAAATACCCTTTCAAGCGCATTGGCTTCTCCGCTGGAACGCAAAGGCGTTCGTGACTTTTGCGGCTCACACCTGAGCCCGGTGCTTTTGGTTTGAAATTTCAGGTGCTTCTGAAAGGGTTATGCGGACTATCTTCTCGAAGATGCTGAATGTCAATTCAATAGTTGGATTTTCGGAGCGAACTGGAGATGTTAAATACTGAACGCCCGTGTGGTATTAATACCGAGGGCTTGCGATTCAAGTTCTCAAGTCGGACTCCACGCGAAATTCTCCTCGCCAAGGTTCAGCTCGAGCATGCCGTCAATCGGAAGGACGTCGATGGGCAGACCGCCTTCCCATAGAGCGACACTTAGAAGGAGCGACTTGCGGTTTTTCAGGTCGAACAATTCGCGCGCCAGGCTTACTTCAATGATCTTTTCGTAGGCTGCCGACACCACGGATTCCGTCCGCAACAAACAGGCGCCGCCTTGTTCCAGAATGCAACCGGCGAATTTGCCTTTCATCGCGCGCACGGTAAGCCTCGTCTCTCGCGAATCCCACAGTGTTAACCGGAATTGAAAATCGGGGATATCGGCAATCGCTTCCGTTGGATCAACCCGTAGATAGAAATGCTCGGGGCCAAATCCATAGCGCAATTGACCAAGGACGCAACTGCGTCCGTGCATGCTTCCGCTACGTTGGTCCGTGACGTAGAACCCGGCGCCCAGCCATTCGAAGTAGCTGCTTTCGCGGCCATCCACTTTCACATCCAAGAAAGTTTGCGGAGAGTCGCGGTGCGCGCGTTCCGGCGCGCGTTTGATTGGATGCAGCAGCGCGTCGGGAACATGCTCACCGAGCGCGATGTAAACTTCCTTAAGATGCTGGCGATACAGCTCGTCGAACTCGGCGTCGTTCGCGGAAGCGTGTTCCGGACCATACCACCAGCACCAGTCGCTGCCTTCCGCGGCCAGCAGTGCTTCATACGCGCGTTTTGCGGATTCGGCGGATGGTGTGGCAGCCTCGAGCCCGGCTGCGTTGCTTAAAGCGGCGCGTTGCACCACCTTGTCGTACGCGTCGCGCGCGTCGCGCAGTAGATCCCAGGCGCGGACGTCTTCCGAGTGCCCGATCCAGACGTCGAAATTCGCATTGATCCAGGACGCCGGGAAAATTCCGTCAAGCTTCGGAGCGTCCGGGCGCGCTTCCGCTGCTTCGGTCATAGTTAATGCACGAATCTCGGGATCATCCTGCACGCGGCGGTAGAACTGCCGCAAGAAATCTCGTCCATTCTCCGCGTAAAATTCCCAGGCATTCTCTCCATCGAGAATGATGCTCACTGTGGCCGGGCTACCAGCTGGTTGACGATCACCTATCGCGCGAATTCTGCGATGTAAGTCTTCAGCGGCGGCGCTGGCGCCCATGCGGCTATACACGAAGCCGACCAGATCGGACACGTAGTGATCCCGGAAAAAGCCAGTGATGCTCTTCCCGCCTTGTTGCAAGCTCCATGGCGAATACAGATCCGGGCCGTTTTGTGGATAGCCGCCGGCATCGCGCCAGAAGCCGATGTTTCGCGTCCGGCCAAGCACGCCTTCATCCGTGGCGAACCACTTAAAGCCGAGGTCCGCTGCAATCTCCAGCACCTGATCGGAAACCGATCCTTCCGAAGGCCATAACCCCACCGGCGGTTTCCCGAAGACGCGCTCGTGATATTGGCGCGAGCGCAGCAATTGTTCCCGGGCATCCTCGGGATGGCGAAAAGCCGGATGCGGCAATGGCGACTGCGGGTTCGACAAGCGCGCGATGTCCGTATCACAAAGCAAAGGAAGGATCGGATGGTAATAGGGCGTGGTAGAGATTTCGATCTGGCCGCGCTCCGCTGCCAAGCGATATTCGGGTAAGACGGCTCCGAGCAGCTCAAGCTGTTTATCCCGTAAAGCGGCCTTGTCTTTTTCCGTGTAGCTCGCACCTTTGCGCGACAATTCGTTTACCACGGGATCCTTCGCGATGTATTCCTCGTCCATCCAGGCGAGCTGCGACAGCAATTGCAAATCGCGCCAATCCCGAACATCGAATCGCGCGACGCAAGATTCCACTCCGGCGGATCTGACTTGCGCTTGCAATTCGGCAAACCGGGGCCAGCGTCGCACGAAATTTTCATTCACTTGAAACGCACGCTCGAGAATTTCGCGCTTCTGCGGAGGTTCCAGAGAATCAGCAGGTGCAAACGCCAGCTCGAACCATGGCTCCTGAAACTTGCCGCCGGCGTATTCCTCAATTTGTGCCGCGAGTAACGGAACAAAATTAAAAGTCACATGCACGCCGGGAAATTCTGCCAGGATTTTCACCATGCCCCAGTAGTCTTTCAGGGCGTGCAGGCGCGTCCACGGCAGCATGTAGCGCCCGGTGAAGGGTTCGCGATACTGCGGTTGGTGCATGTGCCAGAGTATGGCGAGATTAACGCGGCTCAACGGAGCGGGCCTTCCGTTTGGATCAATGCCTTAATAGATTTGCGGTATACTTCAAAGCAACTTCCCACGTCTGCGCTCGATTCTCTTACCATGCTAGAATGGCCGCGCGCAAATATGCGCCTGCTTGATAAATATATTGGCCGCGAAGTAGCTTCGCATTCGATCCTTGGCCTCGCTGTCTTCACGTTCGTCTTCTTCGTGCCGCAACTTGTACGCTTGATGGATTTGGTCGTTCGCCACTCCGGCGGCATTGCAACAGTCGCACTTTTGTTTCTCTGTTCGCTCGCCCCAGTGCTCGCATTCACCATTCCCATGGCCGTCTTGGTGGGAGTTCTTATCGGGCTTGGCCGGCTTTCCGCCGATAGCGAGATCGTCGCGATTCATGCCTCCGGAATCAGTATGCGCCGGCTGCTTCTTCCCATCGGAGTCGTGGCAGCAGGCTGCGGCCTGCTGACTCTGGTGCTCACATTCTGGATAATTCCTTTGTCCTGGCGCACGCTCGGCAAGCTGGAGCAAAAGGTTCTTTCTTCACAAGTACCTTTTGCCGTCCAACCGCGCGTGTTCGACGAACGCTTTCCGCACTTCGTATTATACGTACAAGATGTCGAAGCCGCAGCGACGCATTGGCGCGGCGTTTTCCTCGCATCGTCCGCACAAGCCAATGCCACATCGAATCTAACACTTGCCCAGGACGCGCAGGTCGTTGCTGGCCCCGAACACGACCAGATTGAGCTTCATCTCGGCGCGGGAAGCACGCACGATTACGATCCTCACGAACCGAACCATTATAGTGTCACCACCTTCGGCAAAAGCGATATTCCCATCGATATTTCGACTTCTACTGCCGGCACCAAGACGACGGCGTTTACCGATGCTGAGCAATCCGTCTCCGGCCTTCTCGCCGACAAAGGACAGAACTGGCGCGACGCGCGTGTCGAATTTCATAGACGCATCGCTTTCCCCGCAGCCTGCTTGATTTTCGCGCTGTTGGGCGTTCCAGTCGGAGTGCGGCCTCGCCGTGGTGGGCGAGCCGCGGGCCTTGTTCTTACACTCGTGCTGATCGGTGGGTACTATTTTCTTTTCGTTACTGGTGCGCACATGGCGCAACAAGGATCGATTGCTCCGTGGGCCGGTATTTGGGGAGCGAACATCGTCGCTGCAATCGTAGGATTTATATTCTTGCGGCGAATCGAGAACATTCGCAAACCAAATCGCATTACCGCCGCGATGGAATCGATCTTTTCGCGGCAACAAAAGTCTCAGCGCCTGGAATCCGACGCTGCACCAATCCCCGTTTCAAATGGACCGATTTCCAACGGTTCAGCGGCGCTGGTTGCTCCCGCACTTAAGGTTCGTCAAGAGATGGGCGCAGGCGCTTCCGTAGCTTTCCCCATGTTGATGGACATGTACCTGCTGCGCCAGTTTTTCTACTACTTCATCGTGCTCCTTGCGGGTTTCGTACTCATCTTCGATGCGTTCACGCTTTTCGATCTGCTGGGCGATATTTCCAAGAATCATATCCCGGCGTTAATGGTCCTCAATTATTTTCGCTACCTCGTGCCGCTCATGGTCTATCAGCTTTCGCCGCTGGCATCGCTGGTAGCCACGCTCGTAACACTCGCTGTGCTGGCGAAAAATAACGAAGTAATCGCTTTCAAGGCCAGCGGCATTAGTCTCTACCGGATTGTTCTTCCGCTCACGCTGGCGGGCTGCATCATCGCGGCAGGAATGTTTCTTCTGGACGATACCTTCCTTCCCTATGCGAATCAGCGGCAGGACGCCCTTCGCAACGAAATTAAGGGACGTCCGGCACAAACGTATTTTCAGCCCGCGCACCAGTGGATATTCGGTGAGAATGACAAAATCTTTAACTACGAGCTTTTCGACTGGGAACGGCAGCTTTTCGGCGGCCTGAGCGTCTTCGAGCTCGATCCCAATACTTTTCAAATGCGTCGCCGGGTCTTTGCCACACGGGCGACTTGGGAGCCCAGCGAGAATGCCTGGGTACTTACGGGTGGCTGGATACGCGACTTCGATGGCAATAAAGTTACGCGTTACATGCCATTCAAAGTGAATTCGCTTCCTGAACTGACCGAAACGCCTAGCTACTTCCGCCGAGAGGTTCGCCAGTCGGCTCAAATGAACTGGCGGCAATTAGGTCAGTACATTGCTAGTCTGCGACAGGCAGGTTTTGATACTTCGCGGCTGTCTGTCCAGTGGCAGAAGAAGTTCGCTTTCCCGCTGATCGCGGCGATTATCGTATTCCTCGGCGCGCCGTTCGCTTTTTTGGTCGGGACTCGCGGCGCAGTAGGAGGGCTGGCCGTGGCCGTCTGCATTGGAATCGTCTATTGGGCGACCGCAGCGTTATTCGAAGCGATGGGATCGGTCGGACAATTGCCGCCGTTGCTTGCCGGTTGGGCGCCGGACGCGATCTTCGGCTTCCTGGCTGTTTACTTCTTCCTGAAGATGCCAACTTAGGCTTGTTAAAGTATTAGTTGAATGACGATTGTCAAGATAAGGTCGGAACCTCGAAAAATTTCAAGCCATGCCGCAATTGTCGGCTATCCCACAATGAAAGTCATTTCTGTAACTGCCGGCTAAGCTCTGGCTGCGCGTGGACCACGTAGGATTCGCACAGGAAGCAAAATGATCGCCCGCACTAGTTCAAGCGCTCCTTCAACGGCAATCCCCAAGATGCGAAAGGGCAATAAGATTAGCCAAATGATCGGGTAGATGACCAAAGCTAGCAATGCCAGCGGCCAGCACAAGACAAGCAAGATGCACCAAAGTAAAAATCCCACCATTGCACCTCCTAACTCGTCACCCTGTTCTAAATTCTACTGGATGATACGCGCCACCTAGCGATTTCGTTCCGCGACAGCAATCGTAATCGCGCTCCGCCTGCACATCTCAGGATCTCGGGCGCTTGGAGGAAGATCAAGTCATGCCTCGGCGACTCGATCTTTGAATCCCCCTGTACATACTGCCGCTCAATTCCTGGATTTCTTTACCTTGCCCTTTTGTCGTTCTTCGAGCACCGCCTGAGCTGCCGCCAGTCTGGCGACGCCGACACGAAATGGAGACGCACTTACGTAATCCATCCCCATGCGGTGACAGAATTTTACGCTTTCGGCATCGCCGCCGTGCTCCCCGCAAATGCCGATCTTCAGATCCGGCCGCGCTTTCCGTCCGCGAGCAATTCCCCATTCCACCAGCATCCCCACGCCAGCCTCGTCAATTGTCTGGAATGGGTCGGACGTGAAAATGCCCGCCTTCCGCTCATCCACGTACTCCGGAAGAAACCGGCCTGCGTCATCGCGAGACAGCCCCATGGTTGTTTGTGTCAGGTCGTTTGTCCCAAACGAAAAGAACTCCGCGACTTCGGCAATTTGGTCGGCCAGCAGAGCCGCGCGAGGAAGTTCGATCATCGTCCCCACCGTGTATTCAAGCTTTACTTTAGCCTTGACGATGATCTCATTCGCCACGCGGCGCGTAGCTTGGTCGAGAATCTGCATCTCTTTCTTGTCCATGGTTAGCGGATGCATGATTTCAGGTATCACTTTGATTTTATGTTTTTGACAATCAATCGCCGCTTCGATGATTGCACGAACTTGCATTTCGAGAATCTCCGGATACGTAATGCACAGTCGGCATCCACGGTGACCCAACATAGGATTAGCCTCATGTAACTGATCCACGCGCCGCGCTACTGCCTCCGGAGAAATCCCCAGCTTCCTTGCCAGCTCCGCCTGCTTCGCCGGATCGTGCGGCACGAACTCGTGTAGCGGAGGGTCAAGCAGCCGTATCGTAACCGGGAGTCCGTGCATGGCCTTGAAGATCCCGATGAAGTCTTCCCGTTGAAAGGGCAGCAATTTCGCAAGGGCCGCTTTGCGAGCGTCAGACGTATCCGCTAGAATCATCTCCTGGATCGCTTGCTGCCGCTCGCCGCTTCTTTCAGGATGTTCGAAATCCTTGAAGAACATATGCTCCGTTCGAACCAAGCCGATGCCTTCTGCCCCCATTTCACGGGCCACGCGGGCGTCTTGTGGAGTGTCCGCGTTAGTGCGAACGCCAAGTTTGCGCACCTTATCTGCCCACTTTAGTAGCGTGTAGAAGGCTTGCGGAGGCTCCGGCCGTATCAATTCTATTTGGCCGCTGTAGACAGTTCCATCGCTGCCATCCAATGTGATCCACTCGCCTTCACGGACCATACGGCCATTTGAACTGATCGTTTTCTTCTTTAGGTCGATGTCGAGTTTCTCCGCCCCAACGATGCAGCATTTCCCCCAGCCACGCGCGACCACCGCCGCGTGACTTGTCTTGCCTCCCGTCGCGGTCAAAATTCCCTGCGCCACATTCATGCCGCCAACGTCCTCAGGGCTGGTCTCATGGCGCACGAGAATAACCTTTTCGCCGCGCGCTGCCCAAGCCTCAGCGTCCTCGGCGGTGAACACGGCTTTCCCCACCGCGGCGCCAGGCACTGCATTGATACCGTTGACGATTTTGCGGGAGGCCAATTCTGCGCGATTCATTTTCGGATCCATCACGGGATAGAAAAGCCGTTCGACGTCATCCGATTTAATTCTTTCAAGTGCTTCTTCAACTTTAATCAGGCCCTCGTCAACCATATCCACTGCTATTTGAAACGCCGCCGATGGCGTACGTTTTCCAGTGCGCGTTTGCAACATATACAAGGTGCCGTTCTCTACCGTGAACTCCAGGTCCTGCATATCACGATAGTGTTTCTCGAGTGTTTGCCTCACACGTTCGAGTTGTTTATATACTTTTGGCATGCGCTTCGAGAGTTCGCTTAAATGCATGGGCGTACGGATTCCCGCCACCACGTCTTCTCCCTGCGCGTTAAGCAGAAAATCGCCGAAGAAAGTCTTCTCTCCAGTCGAGGGATCGCGCGTGAAACACACACCGGTACCGGAATCGTCTCCCGTATTTCCATACACCATCTGGACCACGTTCACCGCTGTACCCAGAAGACCGGTAATCTTTTCCACTCGCCGATAGGTCTCGGCCTTTTCTCCCATCCAGGATTCGAATACCGCTCCGATGGCGCCCCAGAGCTGCTCATGCGGATCTTCCGGGAATGGTGTCCCGGTCTTTTCCCGGAAGTGTCGTTTATATTCGCCGATTAATTCGCGCCAGCCTCTGGCCGAGACTTCGGTATCGTCCTTTACACCAAGCCGTTTCTTCAAAGCGCGCAAACGGGACTCGAAATCATCTTTCGGCAGGCCAATTACCACGCTGGAATACATCTGCACGAAGCGCCGGTAGGCATCGAATGCGAAACGTTCATTCTTTGTAGCGTGCGCCAAGCCGGCTACAGAGGCGTCGTTCAATCCCAGGTTCAGGATCGTTTCCATCATCCCGGGCATCGAGCGCGCCGACCCGGATCGCACGCTTACTAGCAAAGGATCTCTCGCGTCTCCCAATCTCTTCTTGGTAAGTTTCTCCAGCCGTGTCAGATTCTTTTCGACCTCCGCTCGCAGGTCTTTCGGGAACTGACGATTGTGCTTGAAATAGTAGTCGCAGGTTTCGGTAGTAATCGTGAAGCCAGCAGGGACCGGAAGGCCGATACGCGTCATCTCAGCCAAGCCGGCACCCTTGCCGCCGAGCAAGTCTTTCATGTCGCCATCACCGTCAGCTTTTCGCGCTCCAAAGAAATAGACGTATTTCATATTCGCCTCGAAATTTTGGTTTCCATTAAAAAATCCTGAACTTCAAGTTGCACGTAAATGATCAGTGAAGAGATATTGTCGGCGCGCCAACAGCTAAGCTCTTGCTTTAATTTCGCGCAAGCCGAATTTTGCTTATTAAGGCGTTTGTTGAGATAAGTCCTTAGCATCCTCTGAAACCAATTCAGAGAAATCCGCGATCGTCGAAAACTCTTTGAGCAAATTCCCCAATAGCGCTAGACGATTTTTCCGCACTCGGGTGTCTTCAACCATCACTAGAACATTGTCAAAGAATCGATCCACGGATGGACGAAGCTCGGATATTGCTTCAAGTGCTTCTCGATACTTGCCGGCTTTCTTTCGACGTGCCGCTTCGGCCCCTATCTTTTGTGCGGAGGCATAAAGTTCACGCTCCGCAGGCTCCCACAAAAGCTCAGGCTCCACTTCAAGCTGCGCCTTATCAACCTTGCCCGCTGACTTCTCCAGGATGTTGCGGATGCGCTTGAAAGAGGCCGCCAGCGGAATGAAATTCTTCGTATTGCGAATTGCTTTTACTGCAACCACCCGCTCGGCCGCGTCGACGAGGTCGTCGGCGCTGGCCGAGAACGCCGCATTGATTTCGTCGTAGGCAAATCCACGCTTCTCTTTCAGCAGGAATCGGGCGCGCTCCAACAGGAAATCGAGGACTTCCTTTTGCACTGCTTCTGAAACTTCTATCTTGGGAGCGTGCTCTTTCAGCGACTTTGCCGCGGCGGAAATCGCGGCGGAAAGCGACAGGGGCACCTTTCGTTCCAGAATTATCTTCGCCACCCCCAGAGCTGCCCGCCGCAAAGCAAAGGGATCGCTCGAGCCCGTTGGGATTGCACCCACAGCGAAGCATGCCACAAGAGAATCAAGCTTATCGGCAAGAGAAACTGCGCAACCCGTCAAGTTGCGCGGAAGCGCGTCATCCATACCCAAAGGCTTGTAGTGATCGTAAACAGCTTGCCAGATTTCCTCGGGTTCATTCTGTACGCGGGCGTACAGCCCTCCAACATTTCCCTGCAGCTCCGGAAACTCCTTCACCATTTCCGTAACCAAGTCGCATTTTGCAAGTTCCGCCGCGCGGTCTGAACCTGCCACATCGGCCTCCGAAACGCCACCACTGAACCATTGCTCGGCGAGCCAGCGCGCCAGTTCGCGCATGCGTTCCACTTTGTCACCGTAGCTGCCCAGACGCGATTCGTATGTAACAGCGGCAAGCTTCGGCAAATAGTCACCGAGAGGCCGCTTTAGATCGGTCTCCCAGAAAAACTGCGCATCGGAAAAACGCGCGCGCAGAACGCGCTCATGGCCCGCGCGGACGATACCCTTTTTGTCGCCGGGCAAATTAATTACCGCCAGAAAATGCGGCGCAAGCTCTCCGTTGCGAGTTTCTAGTCCGAAGTATTTTTGGTGTCCGCGCATCACGGTTATAAGAATCTCTTCCGGCAGAGCCAGGAAAGAAGCGTCGAAGTCTCCCAGTATTACGCTGGGATATTCGTTCAAGTAAGTTACCAGGTTAAGCAGATCCGTGTCCGCATGCGCGCGCAACTGCCTCCGGACCGTGAGGGAGTGTATTTCCACTTCGATCTTCTTGCGCCGAGCATCGGGACGGCATAATACAAAGTTCTTCTTTAACTTTTGTTCATAGTCATCCGGCCCATCTACGGGGATGCTCTTCTTTCCCAGAAAGCGGTGCCCCTGCGTGTGTTTGCCAGCGTGCACGGCAGCAAATGAAAAAGGTATAACTTTCCCGGCGAGAAGCGCTACGATCCAACGAATGGGACGTATGAATCGCGGCGAATCAGCACTGGTCCAGTACATCGAACGCTGCCAGGAAATTTCTTGGATCGCTTGAGGCAGGACCGTGGCAAGAATTTCGGCGGCAGGCTTTCCGATTACAATTTGCTTTGCAGCGACGTATTCGCCTTTCGGCGTATTCACGACTGAAAGTTTCGACACGGGAATTCCCTGCTTTTCAGCGAAGCTCATGGCCGCTCGCGTCGGCTCGCCGACATTATCGTACGCAACAGACTTCGGCGGCCCGGTCACTTCGCGCGTCACATCTTCCTGACGCAAACGAATCTTGCGAACGATCGCTACCAATCTTCGAGGAGCACCGAAAGCTTCAATTGAGCCCTCGCATTGTTCTGTAAGCAACCCATGCGATAGCAAATATTTCTGAAGTATCGCTTTAAGCTCAGAGGACGCCTTCAGAATCATTCCCGCAGGAACTTCCTCACATCCGATCTCGAATAGAAGGTCGCCGGTAGCTTTGGAGGCGTGAGCAATTAAGATATTCGACTTGGCACGCGAAGTCATGCGCGCCCCCGTGCTGGTTCAGGTGCGAGTGCAGTTCCCGACCGCTGCCTCAACCAAAGCTCAGCAACTCGAACGGCCAGTTTGCGGACGCGGCCAATCATGGCAGCACGTTCGGTGACGGAAATTGCTCCGCGCGCATCAAGCAAATTAAAAAGGTGCGAACATTTCAACGTCAGATCGTAAGCAGCTAGAATCGGGTATCTATTGAGATTCTCTGTCGCGGCCTTAGGCCATCCATCCAGAATTCGCTTGGCTTCGGCTTCATTCAACTCAAATTGCTTGCGGGTAGCTGCTGCGTCTGCGTGATCGAAGCTATAGGCCGAAAACTGGCGTTCTTCGGCCAGGCGGACCTCGCGGTACGTTTTGTTTTTCGACCACCGCACGTCGAAGACATTGTCCACACCTTGCAAATAGGCAGCGATCCGGTCCAAGCCGTAAGTCAGCTCCACAGATATGGGATCAAGGTTAATTCCGCCGCTCTGCTGGAAATATGTGAACTGCGTAATCTCAAGCCCATCGAGAAGAACCTGCCAGCCGATTCCCCAGGCCCCGAGCGTGGGAGATTCCCAGTTGTCCTCTTCAAAACGAATATCGTGTTCTTTCAGGTTGATTCCAACGGCGGCGAGACTCTCCAAATAAAGATCCTGAACATTCGCGGGCGATGGCTTAAGTATTACTTGAAGTTGCGTGTGCTTGTACAGACGGTTTGGATTTTCGCCATACCGTCCGTCAGCAGGACGCCGGCTCGGCTGTGCGTAAACGACGCGATACGGATCGGGGCCAAGTACGCGCAGAAAGGTTTCAGGGTGCATGGTACCCGCGCCAACTTCCACGTCATACGGCTGCTGCAAAATGCAATCCTGATCGGTCCAATAATGTTCAAGTGTTAGTAGAAGATCCTGAAAAGATAATCCCCTGCCTTGGACGACGCGTTTCGAGGAATTATTCTTTTCTCGCAAGATGCCGACTTGCTTCTTCACGCCGTAGGCTCCAGAAGTTCTCGAGATTTCAACTTGCGATCGATCTGCCGTTCAATCACGTCGAGCGCGATATCCGTCAACTCGCGCGCAGCGGCGTCGGAAATCTCTCCTTGAGCAACCTTTTCTAACCGCTGTGCAAGCATCTTGCGCGCAGCCACCAGCGCTGTCGCCGAGATTACACGCAGACCGGGTTTGCGGCACTTCGCGCAGACCAATGCGCCGGAGCTCCGCGACAAATATGCCGGCTCGCTCGCAGTAAGAACCGTCCCGCACCGTGAGCAAACATCCAGAGGCGGAAGCCATCCGCCAAGCTTTACTGTCCACAGCGCGAAATAAGCCAGCGGCACTTCCCATTTGCCAGTGCGTTTCACCACCTGGGCAGTCAACAGCAAAAGCCGAAAGTTCGCGTCGGACGCCTCGTGGTCTGGAAGGACTGCCTCAGTAACCTCGCTTATGATCGCCAGTCCCACGCCTGAGGCATAATCTTTGAACGCATCCAGAAACGACTCGATCAATTCACACTGGCTGATACGCACAAGCTCGCGCGTTTCCTTTTCGAAAAACCATATGCGCACATGCGAAAGCCGTTCCAGCGTGGAGCCAAACCGGCTCTTGGTTCTGCGAGCGCCGGAAGCCACTCCGCGCACTCTTCCGATGCTGCGGGACAAAAAACTTACCAGGCGATCAGCCTCGCCCAGCGGATAGCTTTGCAAAACAATTGCTTCGGATTCGCGTAGTGGCATCTGCATCCGCGTGGCAGCGCTTCAGGTCGCGCTGCTCGCACGACATAACGCGCTCACTGCTGTTATCGCACGCATGTGAAACAAAAATGTTTATCATAGCGACGCACGACACGCAATTGCTAAACATTCTCGCCGGCCGCTTCTTAACTTGAAAACTATAGTGCCTCATATACAGTGCTATGCTCGATTAGGCCGTCGGACACGTCTTTACATTTGAATAATTAATGTGAAGCATGAAGCAGTTTCGTTGGGCGCGAACACTTCAGCCAAAAAAACAGGACGAGAGATGCTACCGCTTCGAGACATGACGCCGCGCCGTTCCGTGCCGGCGATGACGTTAGTTCTCATCGTCATCAACGTGATTGTGTTTCTTCATCAAGTATCGTTGCCGCCTGGGCAGGCCGAAGCGTTCGTTCGGACTTACGGTTTGGTCCCGGCGAAGATACAGCTCGCGCTTGCCGGCCGACATTACAGCTTGGCCGACGCCTTGATCCCGCTCTTTACTTGTATGTTCCTTCACGGAGGTTGGCTTCATATCATTGGCAACATGTGGTTCTTGTGGATCTTTGGTGGGAATGTGGAGGATCGGCTCGGTTCGCTGGGCTATTCAGTTTTCTACCTTGTCTGTGGGATATCTTCCGGGCTGATACAGACCGCGTTTTCCTGGGGCTCGCACTTGCCATCCATCGGCGCGAGCGGAGCAATCTCCGGCATACTTGGCGCTTATATTGTTTTCTTCCCTTCTTCCCGCATACTGACGCTCGTCCCGCTGTTCATCATCTGGTTTACCTGGCAGATCCCGGCGCTGGTTTTCATCGGGCTGTGGTTTCTGATTCAATTCATGAGCGGAATCGGATCGCTAAACGATCCGCGCGCTGCCTCATTGGGGGGAGTAGCGTGGTGGGCCCACGTGGGCGGATTCGTCACCGGCATGCTATTGGCTAGGGCGATCAAGCCAGCGGAGCGCCGCGCGATTTACAACTAAGTTCGTCGCCGCGCCGACAGTTGCGGTAACGGTTGAATAAGGTCTCGAATCGCAAGCAATAGCTGAAACTCGAAGAACACTGGCGATTGCATGAATGACATGAAAATGTCCACTTGGAGAAGGCGAAATCCCGTGCAGCAATCGTCGTCGCGTCGACACGCCGACAATAGAAGCAGTAAATTAGATACCACACCCGCTTCAAGAAACCCTAAGGCAAAACTTGAACTTCAATCCCCGACAGTTGCGTCTTGCTTCGATACACTCGCTCCGTAGCTTTCTGAAAATCTGCGGCCTTGGCGTCCGGGATGTTTTCGAAAGCTTGCGGGTTCCGGTCAATCAACGGAAACCATGAACTCTGCACTTGCACCATGATGCGATGCCCCCGACGGAAGGTATGATTGATATCCGGCATGGTGAAGCTCACTTCTTCCACTTTGCCCGGGGTAAAGGCCTCAGGATGCTCGAAGCTCTTTCTGAATTTCCCCCGCATGGGCTCGCCCCGAATGAGCTGTTCGTAGCCGGCGATCTTGACCGTCGGCGGCCCCACGTCATTGGGTGGCACGGCATTCGCAGGAGGAGGATTTTCGTCGGGATAATCCTCGGGATACACGTCAATCAGTTTTACGACCCAGTCTGAATCGGTGCCAGAAGTCGATACGAAGAGCTTCGGGGATACCGGGCCGGCAATCGTGACGTCTCGCTCAAGTGGCTCGGTCTGATATGTCAAAACGTCGGGCCTGGTCGCGGCAAACCTTTGGTCCGCAACCATATATTCCTGCGGTACAGAAGTTGCCGGATATCCTACGAACGGCACCGGTCGATTCGGATCGCTGACATATTCGTCTGCACTTCCTGCCGGATCGCTGGGCGCATCGAATGAAAGCGCTCCATTCCCCCGAAAATATAATGTCTTGGATTCAGTATTCTTCGGGGGCCAGGTTAGATATTCCCTCCAAGTATTCGTTCCCGTTTCGAACACGTAGGCCGCAGGCAATTTGGCGTCAGCGCCACCTTTCAAGTATTGCTCGAAGAATGGAAATAGTATCTGGCTTCGAAAAAATTGAGCCGTGTTCGACGCGAAATTCACGCTGCCCAGGTGATTCCCGTCATAGCGCGCCCAGCCGCCGTGCACCCATGGCCCGACCACCAGTCCGTTGTATATTTCCGGATTATTGCGGCCAATCGCGACATGCGTAGAGAAAGGTCCCTGCAAATCTTCCGCGTCAAACCAGCCGCCCACAGTGAGCACAGCACAATGTATGTTCTTCATGTGTGGCGCGAGATCGCGCGCTTTCCAGTAATCGTCGTAAATATCGTGGCCCACCTGGTCGTCCCAAAGCCAGTTGGGATCCTTGAAGTAGAGGGCCTTCGCGTCTGACAGCGAGCCCATTTTCAAGAAAAAATCGTATCCATCAGCCGTGCCAAAATCGAATCGCTGCGAGTTCTTCTGCGGTAAGACCGGGACAGGCTGCGGCCGGAAAAAAGTGTAGAAGCCAAAATTTGCGGCGAGCATGAACGCGCCACCGTGGTAGGCATCGTCGCCCATAAACAGATCAGTCATTGGCGCTTCGGGGGAAGCGGCCTTAATCGCCGGATGAGAGTCGATAATGCTCGCGGAAGTGTAAAAACCCGGGTAGGAGATCCCCCATATACCGACCTTGCCATTATTATTGGGAATGTTTTTCAGCAGCCACTCGACTGTGTCATACATATCGCTGCTGTCGTCCACATCGTCCTTCGACTTCTTATTGTCGATATGCGGGCGCATTTCGACAAACGTTCCTTCCGACATATAGCGCCCACGCACATCTTGATTTACGAAAATATAGCCGGCGCGCTGAAACTCGTCAGAAGGTCCCAGCGTCTTTCTGTATTGATCGACGCCATAAGGCGCCACGCTGTAGGGTGTGCGGTTGACCAGGAATGGGTAGCTGCGTGACGAGTCCTTGGGAACGTAAACCGAGGTGAAGAGCAGTTTTCCGTCGCGCATGGGAACACGGAATTCGTACTTCGTATAATGCTCTCTTACGCTGAATTCCGGAACAGAGTCTGCGTGAGTGCGCGTCCAAATGCGAGGCGCGAATGCGAGCATCAAGATGAAGATTACATACGGTATTGAACGCCGCATTGAGTCCGCCTTTAAAAGAAATGTCGATCCGCGCATGCAGACCCTACATTTTGGCGAATTCAAGGTCAAGAAGTTTCGAGCTTTTCAGTCGTATGGCCGACAGCTTGACTTGTACTTGAGATCTATCGAGACGTAGAAGCTTAAGAAAAGACTTTTATTTTGGAGTTTTATGGTTTGGCTGGCAGAAAATGTGATTAGATATTTCAGCCCAACGTCGATTACAGGAGATGCCATGAAAATCGTCAAGTGCGCAATCGTAGTTGTGCCGATAGTCTTCCTTTGGCTATTTCTAACCCCACTCGCTGCGGCGGCGCAGGATCAAAAAGCGCAAGCGCCAAACCAAGTTCTGGGTGAAGTGCAATTCGTCGGGGCCGACAAAGCCGAGAAGACCGCCGGCGTGTGGATCGACGGTCAATATGTAGGTTACGTTGCGGAACTGAAAGACGACAAGAAAGTGATTCTGCTACCGGGCACGCACGAAATTTCCTTTCGCCAAACCGGCTATCTTGACTCCACGCAATCCTACGTCGTCGAGCCGGGCAAAAAATTGATCGTCACCGTAAAGCTGGACAAAGACCCGAAGGCTGAGTACTCGACCGTAACGTCGGAAATAAAACTCAAGGTCACACCCGACCGCGCGGCTGTGTTCGTTGACGGCGCTTTCGTAGGGTATGTTAAACAGTTCAGCGGCGTGGGCCGCGCAATGCTTGTGAGCCCAGGCGATCACCACATCAAGATCGCCTTGGCGGGGTACCAGGAATTCAACACGGATGTGAAGCTTTTGCCGAAACAGAAAATAACAGTGAAGACCGAGCTGATTGCCGGCAGCATTACGCAGGCTCCTCCCGCCATCAAGCAGAATTAAAGCTTCGCTTTAGATCGGAGTCGCGAGGCAAAGTGTGCGCGTGCGATCAACTTGCATTAAGAATTGCGTCGACCTGCCGACAACTGAAGTGGAAGCTCACGTTTGATCTCGTCAGCTATAGGTGAACAGGCGATCAGCGAATTAATTCAACTAATAGTTGAGAGCCTATCGCGCGTCAACTTTTGCAATCGATTCGCTTAGCCAATCCCCTATCTCGCGCGTACCCATCGCACCACCTAGCTCCGCGGGCGTCTGCCCCTTCCGAAGAGCCGCGCGAACTGCAGTTACAATCGCTTCGGCCTCTCCTTTCCAGCCTAGATACTCGAACATCATTCCCACGGTTAGTACCGCTCCCATCGGGTTTGCAATATTCTTTCCCGCAATGGCTGGGGCCGAACCGTGCACTGGCTCGAAAAGTGAAACTCGCCCGGGATGAATATTGCCCGATGGGGCCAGTCCCAGGCCTCCTGCAAGTTGCGCGCCCAGGTCGCTGGCAATATCTCCAAACAAATTGCACGTGACGATCACGTCAAACTGCGAAGGGTCGCGAACCATTTGCATCAACAGATTGTCGATGTACTGGTGGCTCGACTCGATCTCGGGATATTCCGTTTTCACCTGTTTGAACACGCGCTGCCAAAGATCATGCGCGAAAGTCATCGCGTTGGACTTATCGCTCATACACACGCGCTTGAGGTTCCGAGCCTTCGCGAATTCGAAGGCATGCCGGATGATGCGCTCCACGCCCTTGCGCGTATTCAGGTCTTCTTGCACCGCAACTTCGTCAGCGGTTCCCTTCTTGAAGTTCCCGCCCATTCCAACGTATAGGCCCTCGGTGTTTTCGCGAAAGACCATAAACTGAATGTCTTTCTCGGTGCGGTCTTTCAGCGGCGTGAAACGCTTTTCGAAAAGAACGCACGGTCGCGCGTTCACATAAAGATCCAGCTTAGAGCGCAAGCCTAGCAGAATATCAGCGGCGTGGACATTCGTTGGAACCCGAGGATCTCCCATGGCGCCCAGCAGGATGGCGTCGAAATCGCGATGGAACATTTCCACCGCATTGGCGGGCAAGGTCGTGCCGTCCCGAAGATAGCGGTCGGCTCCCCAGTCAAACTCGGTGAGTACAACTTCACGGCCGCCCGCGGCAGCAGCAGATTTCAGGACTTGGACCGCGGCCGGAATTACCTCTTTGCCTATGCCATCACCGGGGATAATTGCGATTCGCTTTTTATTCGGAGCGGATGAGCTTGTTTGCGTCATGGATCGCGAAACTAACACGCGACCGGAGCAGTGTCAACGCGGGCAGGCCTTCGAAAAAATAATGCGGAATCCGGTCTGTGACTGGCTCCGGAGTCCGCATGCAAATCCATAGGATGAATATCTAAAGCTAAACTTGAGTATTACTCAGTTCTAACCTGGCCACCGATCGTCGTGATTCCATCCTGGATCGGTGTGCCATTTGTGATCGCGGCCATCCCACCACTCGTGGTATGCGTTCCAGCAATGTTCTCGTTCAGAGCGGAGGTCGTGCCATCGATCGCGAGCTTCCGGGCTATTCGCGCCGTGCTTGGCCACAGCGGCGTTTAGCTTGGCCTCGGCTTTCTCAATCCGTTGACGGCATTTGTCTCTTTCGTCGGCATGTGCCCGAGGCGCGGCAACCAGAAATAGGAATGCGCTCATCGTCACGAAAGCCACTAACGTCTGGACCAGGCTGCGGTGCTTCCAACCATTCGCTGTTTTCAAGTAGTCCTCCTCTGGGCTCATGGAGCTCATCGAAATGAGCCGGTGACGCGCGAAAGTCTATGGCTCGTCTGAATCTAAGGCCATACCGCAATTGCTGTATTGAGCGATCACCTGAAGAAACTCACGAACCACGATCCGGCGACGGTTACGAGCCGAGTCTTCGGCGCTATGCTTTACTTTTTGCCGGCCGCTGCTTCGCTGAACGCGCGTGAGTATTTTTTTTTCCGTAATGAAGCACCAGAAAAATGACAGCTGCAACCGCCACAATTCCGACGATAGAAAGCACGACCGGATGTCCATGATGATGAATGAATCTAATAATTGCATGCCCGTAGCGAGCTGCCAACAGAGCCAATATGCTGTACCTTGCAAGCCGTCCCAAAGTCATCGCCGCGAGGAATTTTTTCAGAGAATATTTTGTGGCGCCGGCTGCTAGAACAAATGGAATCATAGGCACAGGTGGCGGCAGTAACGCCGGAATTGCAATCGCGCCAAATCCCCAACGTTCAAACGTCCTCGTCACCCAATCCATGTTTTTGCGCGAAAGTCTCTTCTCCAGCGTTTCCTTACCGCCCTTGAGCGCTAGCCGATACGTCAGATAATTCCCAAGCACCGAGCCCGCTGTCGCGATTAATGCGTAAACAAACCACCAGTCCGGCTGCTTCGTCGCCAACACGATAGTGAGCACGTCCATGCTTCCCGGCAGCGGAACAACGGAGGCATCCAGAATACCCAGCGGAATCAGCCCAAACGCGCCGAGATGAAAGATCCAATGAGAGACCTTCTTCGTCGCCTGAAGGCTCAAAAGTATGATGATCGCGTTACTTTCCATTTCGCTCGATGCCACTCCTGAACCCTATAGTGGCCGCGAATGATGAGACTGGCAATACGGTTGTCGGGTTACTTTCACTCCCGGAAAAGTACTATTGCCGTGTTACGGGCCGCGCGGCTATTTTCAGTAGAGTATCAATCCTTCATTGGGCCAAGGAGGATGAATGGCGCCGTCTCTTGGGAGGCAGCGACGCAGCAAGCGTTTACCTTTATCCATCCCGGTTCGAGTGTACGGACGCACCATCGATAACCAGCCTTTCCGGCGTGACGTCGAGACCAAGGCTGTGAGCGTTCACGGCGGGCTGTTGTCTTTGGGCGTAAAAGTGAAAGCTGGTCAAACACTTCTGCTCGTAAACAGTGTTACGGAAGAAGAGCGCGAATGCCGTGTGGTGTATGTGGGCCGCAGTCTCTGGAGCCGGAATAAAGTCGGAGTTGAATTCACACGGACCGAAGGCGACTTCTGGCACGTTTACGGCACTCTGGTGGGGCTGAAACAAGTGAGGATCGCCGACGAATCTTTCGATCGCTATACTTTCTGACCCGGATTCACTCGCCGGGTACGTCCCGTGATCGATGTCCTGCATGGCGCCTTGCGCGCCTTCAAACGCGGAATTTGCAACAGACGCAGGAAAGGCCCCGCATCGCATGGATGTGAGGCCTTTTCATTTTCGCGAAAACATTCAGTCTATGAATGGGAGAGCGCAGGCTGAGATGTGGTCTCCATGCGCGGTTCAGGCTGAGGCGACGGCGCCGGATTTATCGCCGGAGCAGTCTGCTTGTTATCGTTCTGATTCGAAGTGGTGCTGCTCGGATCGCCATTCGCATTCGGATTTCGAGGCCTGTTTTCATAGCGCGGCCTGTAATCGTTTGAAGACGGCGCCGGATTCGCGCTGTCCGGATTCGGCTTCAACGAAAATCGCACTCCGCGCTTCGCGTTTTCGTTCACCGTGCGCTGCAAATCCACTTCGCCCATGTCGACGCTGTTCTCGCCGCCATAGTTCACGTAGTAGCGCAGCTGTCCATCCGCTAGCCAGTAATCACTCGCCGCGAATATCGTGCCGTCGTTAAGATAAATCAACACAGTCGGCGTCGTTGCCGCCACGTTTCCAGTCACCGGATTGGG
Source organism: Candidatus Acidiferrales bacterium (assembly GCA_049693615.1). Lineage (GTDB taxonomy): Bacteria > Acidobacteriota > Terriglobia > Acidiferrales > UBA7541 > Palsa-295. The sequence continues at coordinate 76,585 of JBAVQB010000040.1, forward strand.
GTTTTCTTCTTCCTGAAAGCCCTGTTCCGGTGGCGGCGCTTGGTTCACATCATCTGGATGGTTGTTCGCGTTGAAGACCGGAGGATTATCATAGCCGAAATCAGAGCTATAAGAATCGAAGTCGTAGTATCCCGGGTCGTAGCCTATCCCATAGTAGGGGTAGAACCCATAATAGGGGTAGCCGTAGAAAGGATAGAACCCGTAATAGCCGTAGAAGGGATAGCCAAAACCGAAGCCGAACCCAAATCCATAGCCAAACCCAAAACCAAAGCCGAAACCCCGACCGAACCCGAAACCACGGTCGAAACCGAATCCGCGTCCGAATCCGCGTCCGAAACCGCGGCCACTAGAAAAGCTCGCGTTTCCCCCTCGGAACGACGACCCGCCGAAGGCACCCCGACTACCGAAGGAAGTGGACCCGACATGCGCATTGAGAGCCCCTCCCAGCCGTGTGCCGGAGACGACAGACGCGTTCGTTCCGAATCGAGCGTTTGTGACGCCTGCGTTGCCCGCAGCTCGATTGCTGAATTGAGATCTAGCAAAACTTGAATTATTTGTATTGCTGCGGCTTCCAGCGAAACTTGAACTTCTGGAACTGAAACCGCTGGAATGGGAGCTTTCTACACTGGAAAGAGCATGCGAAGTAGTTACAGCAGACCCTGACCTATTGGAAGCGACCGTTCCGCTAGAGGAGCGGGGTGTTGACGTTGCAGCGTTTCCTCGGTTGGTTGCTGTCGTAGCGTTTCCAGCAGCAGTGCCCCGATTGGCCGTAGCGCCAGCCGCGCCGTAATTTCGCGCGGTTGTCGCTGAGTTTGTGTGGCTATTAGAAGCTGAACCGTAACGTGAACTTGTTGCCGGAGCCGCAGACCTGCCTCCATACGCGCCAGAGTATCGCGAGCTATAGGCTGGGCCACCATATGACCGGCCGCCGTACGCTCCGGATCGCGCCGCTCCGTAAGCTCCACCAGATCGTCCCGGTCCGTAAGCTCCATAGGAGCGCGGAGTGCCGCCTCCGCCCCGATAGGCTCCGGGAGCCCCGAAACGCGCACCTCCACCTCCATAGCCCGGGCGCGAAGCTCCCCCGCCGAAGTGTCCGCCACCGCCAAAGCCACCTCCACCACCGTGGAAGCCGCCTCCTCCGCCACCACCATGCCCGCCTCCGCCACGTTGGGCGAAAGCAGATCCAGGGAAGCACACAAAGGCCACGACCGCCATCGCCAGTAGAATCAATCTCAAATAAGAGGAACTTTTCATTGGGGCCCCCTTGCTAACTGCTCTGCCGCTAAAAAAAGGAGACGGCTGGAAGTACCGCCACACCGTCTTAACAGATTAGATTCCAAAAGTGTATGTCCGGTTGCAGCCGAACCTAAACTGCGCATTTACTCCGTTATTCGCGCGTCGAGCCTCTGATAGCCAATACGCCACAGAGTTCACAACACCACTGCCGGAATAAAGTTTCGGTCCTTCAGTCCCTTAACACTGAGGATACCTGGATGGCCAAAACTACACGGAGCCGATGCCTTCCAGCCCTTACTTCGTCCGAATGCCATGTAGAAGGCGGCTAAACTCCCGCCCGTTGTTGGTTGCCGCAGCCGAAGTGGCAAATCCAACATGGAAAAGAGGGATGCTGCGTCCATCTGCAACAAATGGAAATGGGCTTTGCGCACCGATAGCCCAAAAAAAGTCGGAATGGCTTCCTTGCAGGTTCTCCGGCAGGTTATAATGTCCCACCGCCGCTTTGCTGATCTGTCCCTGTCTTTGCGCCTCAAAACTGTAGAACGTCAGCCCTGAAATATCGGCCTGTTCCATGGGACTCAGATAGAAGTCTCGGATTACTCCGTAAGCCTTGGGCCCGCTATTAGTTTGCTCAAACGTGACCCCCGAACTCACTTGTGCCGAATAAAAACCAGTGAGTGTCGGCGAATGCGGGCATGCATAGGTCACTTGCAACCGTGGCGGCGCGTCTTCCGAACTAGGTGTTATGGCCGCGTCGGTATAGTTCTGCAACGCGTTCTCCATGCAAACCTGCGAAGGAGGAAAGAAGAAATAGAAAAGAAGGTCTAGAACGCTCATCCCTGAGCCGCTCGGGGCATGCATTTGCGCATCCAGCCAATAGGAATCGTGCCCCAGCAGCGGATTATCAGACAGCCCTAAAAGTAGGATGGCTTTTTGTTGCTCGTTTGTGAATGTCGCGACTTGCGAGAAATGAAAAGGAGGAGCGTATGGGGCGAGCGCCCCCGGTGTCGGAATTTCGTCGGACTCAACCGCATGCCAGCTTGCGGGCAACTCAATCGAAATGTTCGACGAAAGGGCGAAAATCTGAGTGGCTTCCACCACCGGCTGCTGCGCGTGCATCGGTCTCAGCGCCGTTCCCAGTAAAGGCAAAGCGAAGACAGCAGCCGCCATCAATCCTGAGTGGGCTGTACCTTTCACGCTCAGAGTCTAGCACCAGAATTTGCCGCGACAAATGAACCCCGGAAGACCAACGCAACTTTAGTAACTATGCCCGGCAGATCAGCTTCTTGCATCTGAACGTTAACCTGTTCCCCGCTCCGCTAAATAGACGCCTAGAAGCACGAGCGCGGTCTCCAAAAGCAAATTGCGAGTGGGGCTTTCGCTGAGAAGCGCCACCGAAAGCAAAATCACCACAATCGGCTGGAAATAGCTGACCGCTGCGACGCGTGATGCGCTCATGTAGCGCAGGATCCAGTAAAAGATTGTGTAAGCCGCCACGGAACTCGCCGCCGCCATATAAATCATGCCGAGCCAGCCCTGCCATCCTACCGCGCTCCAGTCCAGATGGACTCCCTGCCGAATGCTCACCGGCAGCAGCATGATCGCGGCCGCCACGCAGTTGAACGTGTTCATCGCAATCGCGTCATACTGCCCCGCCACTTTTTTCCCGAGCACGGTGTAAATCGAAAAACCGATAGTCCCGCCCAGCGTGATTAAATCGCCTGTCAGAAAAGGAGAGTTTCTCGGCGAACCTTGCTCCGCTTCAAGCAGAAAGACTCCCGCGAAAGCTACAGCCATTCCCAGCATTTTTCCGGCCGTCAGCGCTTCCAGCTTCATCGCGCGCGCCAGCAGAAGGACGATGATCGGTCCTATGGCGATGATTACAGCGGAGTGGTCTGACGTGGTGTAATTCAGCCCAACCGTAAACAGTCCCTGATTTACCACCACTCCAAAGAATCCCAGGTAAACGAACGGCCAAACATCCCTGGCATGAAGCTTCGCACGCCGGCGTCGTGCGAAATAAATCACCAGCATAATCACGGCGGCCAGTTCGATTCGAAAACAGGCCAGCGAAATGGGATCCAAATGGCGTAGCGCAATTTTTCCGGCCACATAATTGAAGGACCACAGCATCAACATCAGCGCAAGCATGAAGGCGAGAAACCAAAAGCTGGGGCGCTTAGCAGACGATTCAGAATCCGCGAGGACGTTGGAACGAGACGCCATCTCAGGAGAAGTCGAATTCAAGGCTTTATTCAAGAACTTCCGTGCGCTGGGTAAGCGATTCAATGCGGTCAAGGCGCGGTTTGTAACCGATGCCTGGGGCGGATGAAACCCGAATAGTTCCCTGTCGCGTGACTTCCACTTCTGGCTCGATGATGTCTTCGTCCCAATATCGGCGGCTCGCCGAAACGTCTCCGGGGAGCGTGAAATTCGCGAGCGTTGACATAGCGATGTTGTGCGCGCGCCCGATGCCAGATTCCAACATGCCCCCGCACCACACCGGAATCGACTTCACCTGGCAAAGGTCGTGAATGCGCTTTGCGGGCGTGTGCCCTCCCACGCGCCCCAGTTTGATATTGATAATGCGGCACGCTCCGATCTCGATCGCCGCGCGTGCGTGCTCCAGATCGTGTATGCACTCGTCCAGGCAAATCGGCGTATCCAGTTGGCGCTGCAGTTGCGCGTGCGAATAGATATCGTCCCACCCCAACGGCTGTTCAATCATGATCAGGTAAAGAGCATCGAACTGCTTCAGCAGCGGAGCATCCACCAAACCGTATGCGGAATTGGCGTCAACCATCAGCCGAATGCGCGGAAAACGTTCGCGAAGCGCCCTTGCGGGCTCGATGTCCATCCCAGGCTTGATTTTAATTTTTATGCGCTGGTAACCGGCTGCCAGCTCCTTTTCAACTTTCGCAAGGAGATCTTGAATTGTCGGCTGGATTCCGATCGAGACACCGCAAGAAATTTCTTCGCGCACGCCGCCAAGAAGTTTTGATAGCGGAACATTCCTCTGTTTGGCTTCGGCATCCCAGATCGCTGTTTCGAGCCCGCCCTTGGCCATGTTGTGTCCACGAATGCGCGCGAGCATGTCCCATACTTCTGATGCGCTGGCAATTTCTTGATCTTTCAGCGCGGGCCACAGAAAATCACGGATGATGTGCCACGCGGTTTCCACCGTCTCGTAGGAATAAAAAGGGTCTTCGCCCGCCGTTACCTCGCCCCAACCCGAAACGCCGTCCAGGTCGGTTTCGACCAGCAGAATCCGGCGAAGCGAAACCTCATTGAAACTGGTCTGGAACGGCGCGATTAGCGGGAGATGAATGTCCCTCAGAGTAATTTTCTTGAGCCGCATTATTTTGTCGTTTAGTCCTCGAATTCTTCCGGGCGGTATTCTGGCAAACGCAATCCCCCGATGGAAGCGGCTGGCTCAAGAATATAGTCGGTGGCATCGTTATGCGCTTCGATGCCGGTCGTCACATATCCCTCATGAAAATATTTCTGGAAGGACTCGCGCGTCTGCCTCTGAATTCTCGCGGCGGCTTCGTAATCCTTCGCCTTGAAGGCGCCAATGTCTCTGGGAATTGAAACGCGCTCGGTCGTTTCGCCTAGCGGACATGGATTGTCCGCAAGAATTCCGCGCACGCGGTCCGAATCGAGCCACCATTCGGCTACCAGACGGTCGGTCGGGAGGCCGGCGTGCAGCGGACTCTCCGTCACACCGTAACAATTCGGAATGTAGCGACGCACCACCGCGCCAAGCCGGTTCAGATTGAAATGCGCATTCTTCAGTTCCAGCGGATCAAATGTCCACTCAACCAGCGGTACTCCATTTTTCAGCGCGTCCACGCGTTGAAAAAGTTTTAGACGCCTTCCAATCCCGCGGTTCTGATAATCCGGCAACACCGCTGTCATGTGCGAATGCAGGAACGGCTTGCCACCGCGCGTGCCGGCGAGAGCGAGTGTGAATCCGACCATCTTCCCTCGGTCAAACGCCGCCAGTATCTGGCCGCCTGTGTGGTGAGCAACGACGAAAATTGCCGAAGGCACAGTGATGTGCTCGCCCCAAGTGAGCAATTCCATCTTTACGCATTCCTCGTACTCGGCCAGCGTTTCGCAATGACGGACTTCAATGTCATCAGGCCCAGTGGATGGGTATTTCGCGGATGCATTCATCGGGTATTCCCCACCGTGGCTATTTTCCTCGCTCGTGCGCTCTTGTCTTGTTCGGCCAACTTTGAGCGACCCCACATCTCTTCCTTGCGCGCCCGAGACAATCCCGCGAACCGCTTCCCTTCAGCGGATGCGGCATCCTCCATGTACTTAAATCTGTTTCGGAATTTGCGATTCGCTTTCTTTAGCGCAATCTCAGGATCGATTCCCAGAAACCGCGCGATGTTTACGCCGGCGAAAAGAAGATCGCCAACCTCCTCTTCGATCCGGGAGTTAGCTTGTTGTTGACCGCCAGAAGAATTCGCGGTCTTGGCCGCGATTAAGGATTGCAGCTCCCGCTTTTCTTCATCCAGCTTGTCTAAAATCCCGGACAGATCGGGCCAGTCAAAGCCGACGCGCGATGCCCGTCGAGTAAGCTGGTAGGCCTCTAAGACTGCTGGAAACGAACCCGGTACGTCCCCAAGAATATGACCGGCAAGTTCGCTAGGCTCTTGTGGCGACTTTTTCTTGTCGTCACCAGCCGCGGCACGCTCAGACGCCTTAATCTGCTCCCAATTCTTCAACACCTCCGAAGAAGTCGCCGCTTTCGTGTCGCCGAAAACGTGCGGATGCCTTCGCACCATCTTCGTGTGAACGGACTCGATCACGTCGCTGATGGTGAACTTCCCTGTTTCTTCCGCAAGAATCGAATGGAAAATAATTTGAAGCAGTAGATCACCGAGTTCCCCGGAAAATTCCCGCGCGTCTCCCGTTTCCATCGCGTCAAGCACTTCATACGTCTCCTCGATCAGAAACTTGCGCAGCGATTCGTGTGTCTGCTCCCGATCCCATGGGCAGCCGTTGGCCGCGCGCAATCGTGCCTGCAAGGCAACCAGTTTCTCAAACCATTTCCCCGCCAACTTATCTCGGGCGTTTGTTTGGATACGCGCGCGGGTGCGCAGTCGAATCTGGCTGGCGGCAGAGGCCAACGCTTTGCAGGCGCGTCGGCTGGATTTGCTGCGTGGCTTGGAAACAATTTTGTTGCGAGGCGCCAAAAGAATCTCTCTTCTGTTTTTTTATGAAGGATTAATGTACAGGGAAGACCGCAGGGTGACAAGCGTAGGAACTTGAATTTGTAGCGGCCGCCTTTAGTGTACGGTGCCATGACATCCTTTACAGTCGTTGCCAGGACATCCTTTACACCGCGGTTAAAGTTTTCGGCCAGGGGGGTCGGAGACCATGCCGTGGAAAAGGATGGACGTGGACGAACAGCGGAT
>JBAVQB010000041.1:0-112267 GCA_049693615.1 Candidatus Acidiferrales bacterium
TTTGATTGACCCGGTCCTGGCCGCGGCAACAGCGGCAGCCACGGCGAAGAGCGGTTATTTCTTCACCTATGTGGGAGCCACGGCAACCCCGGCAGTCGGCGGATGCACTGGTTTCCAGACTTACACGGTTGTAGGGCGGCCTGGCATCGTTGGCCAGACCGGACAGCGCGGGTTCTTTAGCGATCAGAGCGGCGTCATCCGTTACACCACGGACGGCACCGCACCAACAGTCGCCAGCCCCCCGCTTCAGTAGGTGAGGTATAAGAGATATCCTTATGCGAGTCGGGCAGAAACACAATTCGTCGTGCCAAGGCGCTCAGAGGGATCGCGGTAACGATTCACGCGGGTTCAGCTTGATCGAGCTGCTCGTCGTTATCGCGATCATTCTGATCATCGCAGCAATTGCCGTACCGAATTTGATTCAGGCGCGCATATCGGCGAACGAGGCTGCCGCTGCAAGCAGCATAAGGACCATAACCACTGCTTCGGTTGTGTACTCCACAACCTACTTAAACGGATATCCGCCTACGATAACCACTCTGGGACCACCTGCGGCTGGTCAAGCGACTTGTGACTTTGCGGACCTCATCGATCCCATTCTCACCACTGCTCCGTTTCAGAAGAGCGGCTACACGTACACTTATGTCGGCTCAACTCCTGTACCACTTGCTGGCGGGTGCTCGGCTCCCGGGTTTAACGCGTACCTGGTGACCGCGGTACCGATGATTGCCGGTTTCACGGGCAATCAGAGCTTTTGTAGCGACGAGCCTGGCGTGATTCACTACAATACCAATGGTGCCGTAATCGCCAGCAGCGGCGCATGCGTCGCACTACCAACGCTCCAATAATTTCCCTTCCCGCCAAATTTCGTGTGCACGCCTGAATCTTGCTAAGATAGACCGGTGATTTGCATTCTGCTTTTGTCAATTCTGGCGCCCTTTCATCCCGCAGAGAAAAGTCCAAAAAACGCGCGCGACATCGCTCGCGCGATGGAAGCGCACTATCATCGAGCCGTTACGCTGAAAGCCCACTTTGTTGAGAAATATTCCGACGGAAACGGCGGCGTTTCCGCGGAATCCGGCACCGTTTATTTTTCGAAGCCGGGTCGAATGCGTTGGGAGTACGAATCACCTGAAGAAAAACTGTTCATTGTGGATGGCGCAAACGTCTGGTTCTACATTCCCGCCGACCGCACGGCCAGCCGCGCCAAGATTGGGGCGAGTTCGGATTGGCGAACTCCGCTCGCGTTCCTTACCGGCAAAAGTGATTTCGACCGGTTGTGCCGCAGCATGCAAATCGTGGACGCCGCGAATGCAGGGAAAGGCAGTTTCGACGACCGCCCTGCAAACTCCGGTGATACGCTGTTGCGCTGCGCGCCTCGCGCGAGTTCGGACGCTCCCGAGCAGCAGATTAGTGAAGTTTTGCTGGAGGCAGATAGCGAGGATCGTCTGGTTCGCGTAGTGATTCGCCAGCCTGGTAAACTTGAAACGGAGTTTCGCTTCGGAGGCTGGGAGGAAAACCTGCCCATTTCGGAGACGAAATTTCATTTCGTGCCGCCGCCGGGAGTGGCGGTCGTGGACGAATCGACTCTTGCCGGCGCTCTGCACTGAGACTTATCGAGCCTTAAATTAGGCCCTTTGTCGCAGCCCCCCAGCTCTGAGCAACACTCAGCGTGACAATTCTCGCATTGCGAGCTTTAAAGCCGCCAGCCAGCTAGTTTGAGGCCATGTAACATCCTAGTAATGCACGGTTGTTGCGCTTACGACATAGCTCCCGAAGGGGTATGGTAAACTGGATATCAAACGTCTTGGTGGGCGAGGCGTCTAAGTTCTGATATGACCGAATTTGTCTGCAAAGTCGGAGATACCTCTGGGCGCACGTTCCAGCAACTGGAGACGGCTCAATCAGAGGCGGAGGCGAGACAGCGGCTTCTCGACCGGGGACTTTTTGTCTTTTCGGTCCGCACGCAGTTTGATCTGCTGACGCGGTTCAGCGGGTCGAAAACTGACAGCAGGATACGCCCAGCCGACTTTCTGATCTTCAACCAGCAGTTCAGCACGCTAATCAAGGCAGGACTACCGATTTTGAAGACTCTGGATTTGCTGGCCGAGCGAGCTGCGGCGCCTCGCCTGAGGCCGATTCTTCGCGACGTTCGGCAGCGAGTTCGCGACGGCGCATTGTTGTCCGAAGCTTTAGCCGCCCAGGGATCTTTTCCGCCGGTCTATGTAACGGCGGTAACCGCTGGTGAGCGTAGCGGAAACCTTACCGGCGTTATCGACCAGTACATTTCATACTTGCGGGTGAGCACGGGCTTCCGCCGCGCGCTCGCAACGGCTTTGATTTACCCGGCGATCCTGGTGATCGCGGTCATTGTGATCGTCACCTACCTGGTGACCTACGCCATGCCGCAGTTTTCCAAACTTTATCAGGACTTGGGCGTACCGTTGCCGGACGCAACCAGGATTCTGTTGAACTTGTCCGTGCCATTCCGCAATTATTTCTTCGTGTTTGCGGGCGTTTTCGTGTTTGGTTTTGCTTCGCTGTATTTGTGGACCAGGACTTTGCAGGGCGCGCTGGCTATCGATCGGCTAAAGCCCAAAGTTCCGGTGCTTGGCGACATCTGGCTGAAAGGCGAAATCGCGCAATTTGTGCGAACGTTGGCGACCCTTCTGGCTGGCGGAACACCACTGGTTTCCGGCTTGCAGACGTCTTCCGCCGCGATTGGCAGCCGTCTGATTGCAACTTCGATCGAGCAGGCTTCCGAACGCGTTCGCGAAGGAAAAACGCTGAGCGAGAGCTTGGCGGAGACGCGTCTCGTTCCGCCTCTGGCTCTGGAAATGATCGAGGTTGGCGAAGCGTCCGGAGCCCTTCCGGCGATGCTTACGAGCGTTGCGGAATTCTATGAAGAAGAAGTCGCCACGCGATTGCAGCGAACTCTTGTGTGGGTAACGCCGGCAATTCTGGTAGTAATGGCGGTGGTGATAGGGTTTATTCTGATATCGCTGTATCTGCCCTTGTTCTCCCTCCAAATAGGGTCAAACGGGGGTTAGCATTCCATGGCAACGTTGAATAACAATCCGGTACTCGGCAATCTTTCCAATGAAGGCGAGCGCGAACAAGCTCGCAAGCTGGCGGAGCGCTATCGCTGTCCCTTTGTGGATTTGAAAGAGCAGCGCATCGATCCCGAACTTTTCCGCAGCATTCCCGCCGAACTGATGTTCCGCTACAAATTCGTGCCGTTGGAATCGCGTGAAACTACTTTGACCGTGGCCATGGCGGATCCCAGCCAATTGCAGCTGACCGATGAGCTTTCTCTCCTGCTGGGAAAGCGGCTGCAAATAAAAGTGGCCACGACTTCGCAGATTGATGACTTGTTGAAGCGCACCGAGCAATCGCAGCGCGTACTCGACCAAGCCACTGAAGGTTTCACTCTGCAAGTGGTTGGCGAGGAAGAGGACAGCGAAGAAAACATCTCAATGGACAAGCTGTCGCGCGGCGATACCGGTGTGAGCCCGGTCGTGCGACTGGTGAACACGGTCATTTACACGGCGCTTGAACGGCGAGCGAGCGACATTCACATCGAGACGCGCAACCTGGAAGTGGTGGTGAAGTACCGCATTGACGGTGTTTTGCAATACGCCATGCAGCCGTTGGCTAAGGAATGGCACGCCACAATTCTTTCTCGTATCAAGGTGATGAGCGAACTGGACATCGCCGAACGCCGCGTGCCGCAAGACGGCCGCTTCCGCGTGCGCTACAAGGGCCGCTTTATCGACTTCCGCGTTTCGATCATGCCGTCGGTACACGGCGAAGACGCCGTCCTCCGCGTTCTGGACAAAGAGACACTGAGCGAGAAATTCCATAACCTTACGCTGGATGTCGTGGGCTTCGACCAGCAGGACATGACCCGGTTCCGCCGTTACATTCACGAACCTTACGGCATGGTGCTGGTCACCGGTCCTACTGGATCTGGAAAGACGACCACGCTCTACGCGGCCATCAACGAAATCAAAAACGACGAAGACAAGATCATCACGATTGAAGATCCCGTCGAGTATCAGGTGCGCGGCATCACGCAGATTCCGGTGAACGAGAAAAAGGGGCTCACCTTCGCACGCGGGTTGCGGTCTATTTTGCGTCACGACCCCGACAAGATCATGGTCGGCGAAATTCGAGACCAGGAAACAGCGCAAATCGCGATCAATTCGGCGCTCACCGGCCACTTGGTGTTCACCACCGTGCACGCGAACAACGTGACCGACGTGATCGGCAGGTTCATAAACATGGGTGTGGAACCCTACAATTTCGTTTCGGCGCTGAACTGCATCCTGGCGCAGCGGCTGGTCCGCGTGATCTGCGAGAACTGCAAGAAAAAGGTGCAGTATTCGGCGGAGGTTTTGAAAGAGTCCGGCCTGGACCCTGCGGAATGGATGCAGGTCCCGTTCTATGAAGGGCCCGGATGTCTGGAATGCTCCGGCAGCGGTTATCGAGGACGCAGCGCGATCACTGAACTTCTGGATCTTTCCGACCGGATTCGCGAGATGATTATAAATCGCCGGCCCACCTCGGAAATTAAACGCGTGGCGAAGGAAGAGGGCATGACGTTTCTACGCGACTCCGGTTTGGGCAAGATTCGCGCGGGCGTGACGACGTTGCGCGAGATCAACAAGGTGACTTTCCTTGACTAGCGCGGCAAGCCTGACAACTCAATTTTACGATCTGGGCCCTGTCCGACGCCTCGAACGCTGGCTCACTGCGATGCCGCACCCCTCTTTGGTGGTTGACATCGCGTCCACGCACGTTGCCGCGGCGCGTTGGGGGAAAATTGGCAGTTCGCTGGATTCTTTTGCGGTGGAACCGTTGCCGCTGGGCTCGGTGATGCCATCCCCGGTGGAAATGAATGTGGCCCAGCCGGATGCCGTGAAGACTGCGTTGCGCCGGACTTTTGAGCGTGTGCCGGCTCGCGAGCACGGCATCGTGCTTTTGATTCCTGACCTGGTGGTTCGCGTTTTTATCTTGCCTTTCGATAGCCTGCCGCGGAGCGCGAATGAAGCGATGCCGCTCCTCCGCTGGCGTCTGAAAAAGAGCGTGCCGTTTGATGTGGATGAAACGGCGGTCTCCTGGATGCGTCAAGCCAGTAACACAGGGAATCTGGAAGTCGTTACAGCGGTCGCGCGGCAGAAAATCATCCGCGAATATGAAGAAATCGTGGAAAGTTTAGATGCCAAGGTGGGAGTGGTCTTGAGTTCGACGCTGGCCACGCTTCCTTTGTTGGAAGAAACCGGCGCCACGCTCCTGGTGCGCATGTCCGGCAAGACTATGACGACGGTGATCGTGCGGCAAGGAAGTCTTTGCGTGTATCGTTCCACGGACATGCCCAGCGAAGCGGCTGCATTGAATCCGCAAGCTATGTTGGACGAAATCTTTCCCGCCGTCGCTTATTATCAGGATACCTGGGGCGGATCGGTGGACTGGGTACGGCTCACCGGGTTCGGTCAGCGCGAAGAAACATTTCGCCGCGCGCTCGCGGAAGAATTAAAGTGCTCGGTTGGATCACTCGCTGAATCGGAAGGCGCGTCACGTCTGGATTCCGGCGCGAAGGATTTGCTCCACCAGAACCTGGAAGGTCTGGTGGGCTGGAGGATGAACGGAGGATCTTAAGCGCCACGTGCGTTTTGTGACTGATGAAACTTCGTCTAAATCTCGCAACCAAGCCGCTTGAAAATAAACGGCCCTTCCTCGCGGCCGCGGGAACCCTGGGAGCGGTCGGGATTCTGCTGCTGCTTCTGCTGTCTCACGGGGCTTACAAGTCGTGGCGCGCGAACCGCGATCTGCGTGCGGACATCGCGCATTGGGAAAATGAGATTACTGTTTATAAACAGAGACAAGCGGCATTGCAGAATTATTTCCGTTCGCCGGAGGCCCAGCAGATTCTGGACCGCGCCGGGTTTCTCAATTCGCTGATCAGCGAGCGCAGTTTTCCGTGGACCAAAATCTTCATGGACCTGGAAAACACCTTGCCGGCCGGGGTTCGCGTGGTGAATATTGCGCCAACCCTGAAAAACGGAAGGGCGGTGGTTCAAATCACCGTGGGCGCGGTAAACGACGAAAGCAAAATTAAGTTCCTGGAGGCGCTGGAAAAATCCCAGGCGTTTTCCAACGTCCAGGTGCAGGAAGAGCGGCATTTGGAGCAGGCTTCGGCCTCCGACAAAATCGTGCTGCAACTTACAGCGTGGTACGAGACCATATGAACACGACGCGGCCCTGGGATACTTGGAAGAAAATAATTCTTTCGGCCCTCAGTCTTCTATTGCTGGCGGACCTGGCGCTGGTTTTCGTTCTTTGGCAATCCTCGCGCGAGGGCGCGGAAAGTATGCGCGCGCAGCGCGCCCGCTTGGAGACTCAGGCAAAACTTTTGAAAGCGGATGTCGCACGCGGCGATAAAATCCGCGCGTCTCTGCCAACAGTAGGCAAAGACTGCGACGCTTTCTACCACGACGCTTTTCTGGATTCCAGCACGGGCTATTCGGATATCGAATCGGATCTGGGAAATATCGCGGTGAAATCGGGCTTGAGGGTTGGCGGCCTGACGCTGAACCAGAAAGAAGTGAAAGGCCGGGGAGTGACGCTGATCACTATTTCGGAATCCGTGGACGGCGACTATCCCGCGATCATTAAATTCATCAATGGCTTGGAGCGTTCGAAATATTTCTACCTGTTGAATAATCTTCAACTCGATACTTCTAACCTGGGAGGCATCCGGCTGCGTTTGGAACTGCGCACATATTTTAGGACCTGAGGAATGTCGCGGCGAACACAAATCGGAGTGCTCCTAGGGCTGGTGGTCCTGCTGGTGGTGGTGTATCTCTCCAACCGTCCGCAAATCGCCGGCCTTCAGGGCGTGATGGCTTCGGATAGCTCGTTTCAACCTTTGAACGTTGATGAACCTGAGCTGCGGCTCGATCTCCTGGCGAAACTTCAGAAGCTGGATTATCCAGCGGGAGCCCATCGCGACATATTCACCAACGTGGCTCTGCCGCCGCAACTAACTCCGGAAGAGCAAAGGCGCCGGGATCACCCGCCCATGGGACCACCCGTTCCGCCGCCACCTCCCCCGGTGGAAGTTCCGGCCCAATTTTTTGGATATGCTTCGATGCGCAGCAGTCCACACCGTTTGGCATTTTTCCTGAGTGGTGACGAAGTGCTGGTGGTCCAGGAGGGCTCGGTTTTTCTGGGCCGTTTCCGGCTGGATAAAATTGGAAACGATTCAGCCGACGTGGAAGAAGTGTCCAGCGGACGCCACGCGACCGTGCCGATCGTGGCACCGCCTGCGGGAGCGCCAGCTCCGCCAGGGGATCAGCCGCCGCCAAATCAATGAGAGAACATCTACAGTCAGACGCGGTGCAGGCTTGCGCTCACAGCAATGCCCGCCATCGCGCGCGCCATTCGCAGGAATCGGGATTCGCCTTTTTGATGGCGCTGGGATTGATTTTTATAGCGCTGGCTCTATCGCTGGTCATCCTTGAAAATTTTGTCACCGACGGCAAGCGAACGCGGGAAGAGGAAACCATTTGGCGCGGCGAACAGTACGAGCGTGCCGTGCGGCTCTATTACCATAAAATGGGCCGCTACCCGCAAACAATCGACGATCTGAAAAAAGGCGGGCTCAATCTTCATTTCCTGCGTCAGGAATACAAAAATCCGATGAACAAAACGGATGGCACCTGGCGCTTCATTTATGTGAACGCAGCCGGCCAGATCATCGGCAGCACGCGTTACAACAATTTGCAACAAATGGTGCTGATCGACCAGTATGCCGGCCTGATTCCCGGAGCAGCGACGCCCGGGGCTATTACGCCGGGCCAACAAGTGGGAGTTTCGGCCGCGAGTCTAGCCAGCACCAGCGGGATTGCGGGTTTCGGTGGAGTTGCCGGTGCTGGTGGCATCGGTGGCGCGGGCGTAAGCGCGCAGCAACAGCAACAACTTCAGACGGTGCTAGCCGGAATTCTGAATCCGGGTGACACGACTCCTGACCAGGCAAACAACGGAACGCAGCTGCCTCCTCTCGACAGTTCGCAAAATGGAGCGTCTCCCACAGGCAATTCCTCGAGTCCGCCGCCGGATACTACGGCGCCGTCCGACACGTCACAGCCCGGAGCGGCGCCTCAGCTGCCCGCCGATTTGGCGGCCCAACTTCCTCCCGGCGTTACGCAAGATCAAGTGAACCAGTTCCTGCAGAATGGACAGCTTCCGGCGGGCATTACTCCCGACCAGGTAGCGCAGTACGTTCAAGGCATCCAGCTTCCGCCGGGCGTAACGCAGGATCAGATAACTCAGTACATTCAAAATTTGCAGAGCTCACAACAGGGCGGGGGTAGTTCGCCGAGTCCGCAAAATCTGTTACAGCAAAATGGTCAAACGGGTCTTGGATTGGCGCCGGGACAAAATGGCCAGTCAGCGCTCGGATTGTCGGCCGGGCAATTGGGTCTTGGGTCATCAAGCCAATCGGCGCCAGCTTTGAACCCTTTGCTGGCTTTGAAGCCGACTGGGCCAGTTGATAGCCCCGTGCTCGGCGCATTTTTTACGGGCGTCGCTTGCACCACCGACGTCAAGGGCGTCAAGTACTACCGTCGCGCCAAGAAATATAAAGATTGGGAATTCATATGGAATCCGCTGGAAGATGCGCTGGCGGCCGCGCAGCAGCCCGGAGGCGGCCAGCAGCAGGGCGGAGTATTGCCGGGGCAGTCTTCGGCGGCATCCGGACTGGGTGGAAGCAGTAGCCTGTCCAACACTTTCGGGTCTTCTTCTATATCAATTGGATCTGGATCGAGTGGTTCCGGATCGATCGGTTCTTCACCGCAACAGCCACAGCAGCAGCCTCAGTAAAATTCAGGGATTTCCTGCAGGGCGCCAGACTTGGAAGATGTGCGGCGATTTCTGTTGATTTGAGGTTTGCGTGCACCGGCGCTGTCAGCGAAGCAACGCCACAAGTCAGCAATAAGCGGTTACGAGGACGCCAGAACTACTTGGTCAGCGAGAAAGAAGCGGACGACGTCAGTCGCGCGGTAACTTGCTTCACGTATTTCTGCGTTTCAGGAAAGGGAGGAATGCCGCCGTATCGCTCCACCATTTCCGGCCCCGCATTGTAAGCGGCCAGCGCCAGCGACAAATTACCGCGATATTTCTCCAGCAGATCTTTCAAATAATGCGTGCCGGCGTCGATATTCTGCGCGGGATCGAATATGTTGGCCACCGAATAGCGCGCGGCAGTCCGCGGAATTAATTGCATCAGACCTTGCGCCTGCTTGCGCGACACGGCGCGCGGATTGAAATTCGACTCCACTGCAATCACGCCGATAATTAGCTTTTCGTCCAATCCGTGTTTTAAGGCTGCCGCTCGAATCAAGTTGCCGTAAGGTCCGTCCGCCGGTGGCGCAGCGGGCTGCGCGGTGAATTGGTCTTCAGGCTCAACGGAAACCAGGTCGTCGGCCTGTACATCCACGCTGCCTCCGGCTATCGACAAGCGCACGCGATCGCCGTTACGCTCGTATCCGGTAATGTGAAGGCGCAAGCCGGAGCGCAGCACGGCATAGTCAGCGCGCGCGACAGGCGCAGCAGCGGCAATAAAACTCAACGCTGCAAATATCGTGACAAATTTTTTCGAACCGGACATTCCTGCCTGTGACTCCGCTTCGCCTTGTATTCGCAGCTCGACGCCGCTGATGACAACTCAATTATAGCGCGGACGGCTTGCTGCGCGCGATGTCATATCTTTCCGAAGACGTAGGCATCAATGGCTTTGGCCACTCCGCACTCGTCATTCGATGACGTGATGGCCCATCCCAACGATTTCAGCTCAGCTACGCTATTGGCCATCACTACCGGCAAGCCCGCAAACTCGAGCATTTCGCGATCGTTCCAATTGTCGCCGAGGGCCATTATTTCTTCGCGGGCGATTCCTCGGCGGCGCGCCCATTCCTTTAGGGCCACACCTTTGGTAACTCCCGGCCGCAGAACGTCGAGTATCGAGAAATCGCGCTGCTCATATTCGGTGAGCGCGAGCGTGAAGTCGGCCGCCATCGGCAGCGTCGCAAGCCCCCGCATAGCTTTCCGGATTGGTTGGCAGGCTCCGGTAAACATCACTTGAATAGGGTCCTCGCCGTTCAGACAATCGGCCAGCGGAGCAACCTCGGCGATGTACGCGCGGTTCCTGCGGAAATATCCGCCGCGAAATGGGTCGTCCCACTCCACTTTCT
This sequence comes from Candidatus Acidiferrales bacterium, assembly GCA_049693615.1. Taxonomy (GTDB): domain Bacteria; phylum Acidobacteriota; class Terriglobia; order Acidiferrales; family UBA7541; genus Palsa-295. The sequence continues at coordinate 10,257 of JBAVQB010000041.1, forward strand.
CCAGGATTATCTGGCGTTCCATGGGACGGTCGAAAATCACGGCGGCGCTCGCGCGAAATTCCTCGGTTGACTCGATCACTTTCCGCGCGGTATGGCTCGGCAGCAAAAGCTGCTGATGTGTTTCTCCGCTCTTGCTCTTAATCAGCGCGCCGTTGCTGACGATCAAGTCCAGGTCGCACGGCAGTGCGTCAGCAATCGGGCGCGCGAAATCAAACCTCCTTCCGGTAACCAGCACGATTTCGACCCCGCGAGCGGCTGCTTCCGCTACAGCTCGCGCGTTTTCCTCCGGAACTTGCGCGTGGCTATCGAGCAGAGTGCCATCGATATCCATCGCGATTAGTTTGATTGCCATACGTCTATTCTATCGTGATATGTGCGACGCGGTTTGAAACCAGGTTGAGACGGTCGATCTAGTCGAGCCACAGACCGCCCTGGCGATGATTCGTGCAACTTAGAGCCATGCCAAGACCAATTGTTTGGACTGGAAATCCGTTGCATAGTAAATTGAACCATAGTGATGGGATTTACTGCGGGCTTACAGCCGGGGCCAATCCGGCATCTAAGTATCGGTAAAAGGAAGTGATGGAATTATTTCTCAATCTTTTATGGGTCGCCATCGCCGCCGTAGCCTTTGGCTTTTGGCGGACGCGATGGCTGCGCGAGCTTCCCGAAAACCGCCGCAATCCTTTGCGTGAATGGACCGCCTTCGCCTGCGCCCTGGTTCTCCTGTTTTTCGCGGTTTCACTCACTGACGATCTTCATTCTGAATTGGTTATTTTCGATGAGTGTGCCGGGAGCCCGCGTCACTCCCTGATTGTAAGTGGCTTTCATGACCTGGGCCTGCATCGAACATTCGCGAACTTCTTGAGCCCGGCGGAGCAGCCTGTTATTTCGGCGCTGAATCCTGGGAAGAGCTTCGACAGTTTCGTTTTTGCTGAAGAATTTTCGCCCTCATCCGTTGATTTGTGCATCCGCACAGGCCGTTCTCCTCCGTACGTATCTTTGTAAATGGCTGCCGCCCATCCGTATGGGCGTCCAGTCGACCGGCTGGAAATTCCAGGTTCAGCTTGAGTGCGTCCACCCGAAACCTAAGCGCTGTCAGGCCGATCTTTAACCGGCGCGGTTTGAGAAACCAATGTTGCACGGGAGATTATCAAGGTGAAGTCAGCAGTTGTTATTTTTGCATTGTCCTGCGTAATGCTTTGCGGATGCGAGCGCCAGGGCAGCGGCCAGCCGCAAGCCGCGGAATCCGCGAATCCAAGCGGCAATGAATACGTTGCCTCTGACGCCAAAGGTATTCAGACCATCACGGTGAAGACCTCCTCGGTTCCCGAATATCTGGAGCTTCCGGCGCATATCGAAGCGGACCCGACGCGCGTGGTGCACGTTTATCCTCCTGCGGGAGGACGGATTGTCGAGATGAAGGTGCGGCCCTCGGATCGTGTGGAGAAGGGGCAATTGCTCGCTTTGCTCGAGAGCAATGATGTTTCGCGCGCCGTGGCCGATTATCACAAAGCAAAAGTTGACGCCGAAGTGAAACACGCAGCGCTTCTTCGCGCTCAGGATCTGCTTGCTCATCACGCCATCGCCGAGAAGGATTATCAGCAAGCGGAAGCCGACGCGAAAATGGCCCAGACTGAAATGGAGGCCACCGCGCAGCAGATTCGCGTTTTTGGCCTGGATCCCGATAATGCCTCCACCCAATTGCGCGTTGTCGCGCCTCGCTCTGGGGTGATTTTGGATGTTGGCGCAGCCAGCGGCGAATATTCCAAGTCTCTCGACGCGCCTCAGCCGCTTTGCACTATCGCGGACATTTCAACTGTCTGGGCTCTGGGCGATATCTACGAAAGAGATTATGCGAGCTTGAAGATGGGCGAAGAGGCTCAAGTCACATTGGACGCATATCCGAACCAACACTGGCCCGGCCGCGTGGGCGTGCTATCCGATGCGGTGGATCCCACCACCCGCACGCTACATTTGCGTGTCGTGCTCGCGAATCCGGACGGGCGCATCAAACCCGCGATGTTCGGATCGATACGCGTGCTGCGTTCATCTTCGCAGGGAATCGTTGTTCCAGCCTCGGCGGTAATCCGGGAAGGCAATGAAGCGCACGTTTTCGTGGACAAGGGCGGCGGCCATTTCGAACGTCGCAGCGTCAAGCTGGGCCGCGCGTTCGACGGCTCGTTGGAGATCCTGTCAGGCGTGAATCCTGGTGATTCAATTGTTTCAGAAGGAGCTTTGCTTCTGCGTGACGCCTCCCAGAGCTGATTCACCATGCGCAACTTCATAGCTTCGCTGTTGCGTTATCGGCCGCTGATGGTGGTTTTGCTGCTTGCCTGGATCGCGGGCGGAATCTTTATGTTTCTTCAGCTGGATATCGAAGCCTATCCGGATCCGTCGCCGCCGCTGGTCGAAGTCATCACCCAAAATCCATCCTGGTCTGCTGAAGAAATGGAACGCCAGGTCACCGTTCCGGTCGAAACAGTTCTCTTTGGAATTCCGCATCTTCAATATGTCCGCTCCATCACAATTTTCGGCTTAAGCGACGTAAAACTTTATTTCGGTTACGACAGCAATTATTTGTGGGATCGCCAGGAAGTCTTGAATCGCCTGCAATTGGTTACTCTGCCCGCAAATCTTTCTCCGCAACTTTCGCCTTGGTCTCCGGTGGGAGAAATCTATCGTTATCGCCTGGTTGGCCCCGGATACACGCTGAATGAGCTGAAGGCCACGGAAGATTGGCTCGTCGAGCGGGAAATCAAGCAAGTGTCGGGAATTATCGACGTGACGTCATTCGGAGGAAGCACGCGGAATTATATCGCGGAGATCGATCCTCAAAAATTGCTGCAATACAACGTCACACTGCCTCAGGTGGTTTCCGCCGTGAGCACGAGCAACGCCAATGTCGGCGGCAATTATCTGACCATGGGCGATCAGAGCGTGAACATTCGTGGACTGGGGCTGCTTCGCTCGATTCCGGAAATGCAAAATGTTTTGATCACCGAGCGCAACGGCGTCCCGGTGTACCTGCGCGACGTTGCGGACGTCCGCGAAGGATCTCAGCCGCGCTTGGGACAAGTAGGCGTAAATCATGACGACGACGCCATCGAGGGCATCGTTCTTTTGCAACGAGGCGAACAGTCCCTGCCTGCTCTTCGGCAGTTGGAACAGAAGATCAAAGCTCTCAACGGCGGCCTGCTTCCGCGAGGCATGAAACTGATCACGCTGTATAACCGCACCGATTTGATTCACGTCACTACTTCTACCGTGCGGCATATCGTAATCATGGGATTGACGCTGGTAACCTTAGTCCTCATTATTTTCCTCGGCGACATACCCATTTCATTGATCGCCGCGCTCACGATTCCGTGTTCACTACTCTTTGCTTTTGCCGTGATGGTGCTTACCGGCGGATCCGCAAACCTTATTTCGATTGGCGCGATTGATTTCGGGATTCTGGTGGACGCCTCCGTGATCGTGCTGGAGAACATCTACCGGCGTTTTCAGGCCGCTGGAGCGGGAGATTCCACCTACGATTTGATCGCGGATGCCACTGCCGAGGCTGTGCGTCCGGTTTTGTTTTCCGTCCTTGTGATCATCGTGGCGTTGATTCCGCTTTTCACCATGCAGGGTGTGCCGGGAAAGATTTTCGCGCCCATGTCTGAGACGTACGGCTTCGCGCTGATTGGTGCGACGCTGTTCGCTATCCTTCTGGCGCCCGTGCTGGCCTCCTGGAGACGTCCGGAGAAGGTACGCGGGCACCACACGTATGTAGTGACGTGGCTCCACAAACGTTACGACTCGTCCCTGCGGTGGACATTAACTCATCGCAAAACCGCTCTGACGCTTGCCGCGTGCCTCCTGGTCGTGACCCTGATACTGGGCTCTTTTCTCGGCGGCGAATTCATGCCCAAACTCGAAGAAGGGAACTTGTGGGTTCGCGCGACGCTGCCGCAGGATGTTTCCTATGAATCGGCGGCGAAGATGTCCCACGAGATTCGCGAAATTCTGCTTGGCTTTCCCGTAGTCACGCAGGTCGTCTCGCAGTTGGGCCGTCCCGATGACGGAACTGACGTCACCACTTTTAACAACATTGAGTTTATGGTCTCGCTGAAGAGTCCCTCTGACTGGCCCGGCGGCTTAACCAAACCTGAACTGATTCACCGTATGGATACCCAACTCGAAAAATTCCCGGGTGTTGATTTCAATTTCTCGCAAAATATTCAGGACAACGTCGAGGAAGCCATGTCCGGGGTAAAAGGAGAAAATTCCTTAAAGCTTTTCGGCGACGATATTGACGTCCTGGTCCAGAAGGCCGACGAGATCCGGGACATCATGGCCAAGGTTCCAGGCGTCGCGGATTTGGGCGTTTTCCAGGAAACCGGACAGCCTGAGTTGATCGTTTCCATCGATCGCGGTGCCAGCGCGCGGTACGGGCTGATGGCCTCCGACGTCAATAGCGTCGTGCAGGCCGCCGTTGGCGGCATCGCGCCCACACAGATTCTGCAAGGCGACCGTCGCTTCGACTTCGTGATCCGCTACAAGCCTGAATTCCGCAGCACTCCCGAGGCGATTCGCAACATCTTGCTCCCCACTCCAGACGGAAACCGCGTTCCGCTCGGACAAGTTGCGGACGTTTCGCTTCACGAAGGCGCGTTCACGATCTACCGCGAAAACGGACAGCGCTACATTCCGGTGAAATTCAGCGTGCGTGGACGCGATCTCGCCGGAACGATAAAGGACGTTCAAGAACGCCTCAACAAGCAAGTTCATCTTCCCGAGGGTTATCATCTCGAGTGGGCCGGGGAATACGACAGCTTGCAAAAGGAACAGCGCCGTCTTGCGGTTGTACTACCGCTTAGCCTGTTGGTGATCCTGGGGCTGTTATTCACCGCGTTTAATTCGTTGCGTCACGCGCTTTTGGTGATGGCGATGTTGCCTTTTGGCCTTACTGGAGGAATCCTCTCGCTGCTGATCACTCATACGCCATTTAGCATTTCTGCGGCGGTAGGATTCGCGTCGGTCATTGGAGTTTGCACTCTGGGCGGAGTTGTATTCGTCTCCGGTATTCGGCGCAAGGAACTGATTGCCGCGTCAAAACTTGCTGCGATCGAATCCGGCGGCTTGGCGGAGATGCGGCCGGTAGTGATGGCTTGCGCCGCTGCTGGATTGGGTCTCTTGCCCGCTGCGCTTTCTTCGGGGATCGGAGTCCAGGCGCAACAGCCACTGGCGCGTGTGGTGGTGGGAGGAATGGTCACATCGCCGCTCGCGATCCTTTTCGTCATTCCAATTCTTGCCAGCTATTGGCTTCCGGCGACTTCAAGCTCCACTGCCAAAAGTGAAACTCCTGCGACCTGACGCACCGTCCAGCCTGAAGACGTCAAGTCTGAAGACGTCAAGTCTGAAGACGTCAAGTCTGAAGACGTTTGGTGCCTCTCCACTGGTTTGTTAGAATGAAACGCGCAGTGGGCGTGTAGCTCAGTTGGGAGAGCGCATCGTTCGCAACGATGAGGCCGGGGGTTCGAGCCCCCCCACGTCCACCACTTTTTCCGCCATCAGATTCTTCTAGCAGCGAAAATCTTTCGGCTTGCGGCGTCTTGTATTCCAATTCACTAAAGCGAACTGGGCTTCCTTTGCCTCCTCACGAATTCTTGTCAAAAACGACCAATCGTGTAGGATTACCGCGGTCGTATTTGCTCGAAAATACTGGTCAGGAGTTTGCGATGAAGAAGCGGCTCGCTCTGCCGTTCGCGCTCTCAATTCTTATTGTGACGCCGGTTCTGGCGCAGGAAGCCACGCTTGCGCCACCCGAAAATCTTGTGACGGACGGCGTGCCCGCCATTCCGGCAGCGCTCGCCGAGAGCGCTGGCCGTTACGCCGAGAATCGCTCGGCGTTTCCGACCGACTGGAATCCGCAGCGCCCCGAAATGATCATCGCCACGCGCTTTGCGAATACTTTCCAGATGCACGTGGTGAAAATGCCTGGCGGCGAGCGCCAACAACTCACTTTTTTTAACGAGCCGGTTTACGGCGGAAGTTTTCACCCCAACGGCGGTGACTACATTGTCTTTTCGAAAGATGTGGGCGGAGGTGAATGGTATCAGCTCTTCCGTTACGATCTGGCGAACGGCGACAGCACGCTTTTGACCGACGGCAAGTCTCGCAACAGTTTCGGATCCTGGTCCTCCAGTGGAGATCAGATTGCCTACACATCCACGCGTCGCACCAGCAAGGACGCCGATCTTTGGGTCGTGAATCCCGCCGACAGAAAAACAGATCACCTGCTGGCTCAGCTTTCCGGAGGCGGTTGGTCGCCCGAGGATTGGTCGCCGGACGACAAGACCATTCTGTTGCTCGAATATATTTCGGTGAACGAATCGTATATGTGGCTTGTGAATACGACTACCGGCGAAAAAACAGAGCTGACTCCGCGCAAAACTTCGGAGCAAGTAGCCTATGGCAACGCGCGCTTCAGCAAGGATGGCAAGGGCGTCTACTTTACTTCCGACAAAGACTCTGAATTTCAGCGCCTGATCTACATGGATCTCGCGACGAAGCAAACGAATGTGCTGAGCGCGGATATTCCCTGGGATGTGGACGAATTTTCCCTCACTCACGATGGCAAGCGCATCGCGTTCGCTACCAATGAGGACGGCCTCAGCAAGCTGCACATCCTCGATACTGCGACTGGCAAGGAAGCGTCTGCGCTGAATCTTCCGGTGGGCTTGATCGAGCACCTGAATTGGCATCGCAACGGCCACGACCTTGCCTTCAGCTTCACCAACGCCCGTTCGCCGGGCGATTGCTATTCCCTGGATGTCGATACCGGCAAAGTGGAACGCTGGACCACCAGCGAGACCGCGGTGAACACGGACAGTTTCCCGGAAGCCGAACTGGTTCACTGGAAGGGTTTCGACGGCAAAACAATCTCTGGATTCCTCTATCGCCCTCCCGCCAAATTCACCGGAAAGCGGCCGGTGCTCATTGACATTCACGGTGGCCCCGAAGGTCAATCTCGTCCCGGCTTCCTGGGCCGCAACAACTATTACTTGAACGAACTTGGCATCGCGCTGATTTTTCCAAACGTGCGCGGTTCCACGGGCTACGGAAAAACCTTTACGAAACTCGACAACGGCTTTCTGCGGCAGGATTCCTACAAGGACATTAATTCGCTCTTTGACTGGATAGCCACGCAGCCCGATCTCGATTCCGATCGCGTGGCGGTGATGGGAGGCAGTTACGGGGGCCACATGACCCTGGCCATTTCTACTTTCTACAGCGGCCGTATTCGCTGCTCGATCGATGTCGTAGGCATGTCGAACCTGGTTACGTTTCTCGAGCACACCGAGGCATATCGCCGGGATCTGCGGCGCGTGGAATATGGCGACGAACGCGATCCCAAGATGCGCGAATTTCTGGAAAAAATCGCGCCCATGAACAATGTGGAGAAAATCAAGAAACCGATGCTGGTTGTAGCGGGGAAAAACGATCCCCGAGTGCCGGTCAGCGAATCGGATCAAATTGTTGCCGCGCTGAAAAAGCAGGAAACCTCAGTGTGGTACATCATGGCCAAAGACGAAGGCCACGGCTACCAGAAGAAAGCAAATCAGGACTACCAGTTCTACGCCGGCATAATGTTTCTTCAGCGATATCTCTTGAATAATGGTTCGGACGGGCTGCCGACGCGAGCTTTGGCCGGTGGGCCGGTGTGTTTTTACTTGTGTTTTCCTGAGCTGTAACATCACCTGCGTGAAGACTCTCGAATTGCTCGGCCACGCTGCTTCTCGCGATGGCACGGTCATGAAACTGATGCGCCGCTCCGACGAGTACATCATCCTCGCCGACGGCAAGCCGCTGATGTCGAGCCGCATGCACGGTTCGGAGGAGGTGCTAGCAACCTCGGCCTGCCGGCGGGTGCGAGCGCTGGAGGAGCCCTGTGTGCTCGTGGGCGGATTGGGGATGGGCTTCACGCTGCGAGCTACGCTCGATGTGCTGCCTCCTGGCGCAAGAGTGGTCGTTGCCGAGCTTGTCCCCGAGGTGGTGGAATGGAATCGTGGCCCGCTCGGTCCGCTCGCTGGAGAGCCGCTAAAAGATTCGCGGGTGCGGGTCGAGATCGACGATGTGGCTATTACGCTAGGTTCCCGGCCGGGACAGTTCGATGCGATACTGCTCGACGTGGACAACGGCCCGGCCGCCTTTACATCCTCTTCCAACAACGCCGGGCTTTATGATGACCGCGGAATTGCCATCGCGTTTGCGGCGCTCAAGATGGATGGGACGCTGGCTGTGTGGTCGGCTAGAGAGGATCGCAAATTTGAGCAGCGCTTGCGCCACGGTAGGTTTGACGTGGAGGTGCAAAACGTGCGCGGGCGCCTGAAACACGGCGGTCCCCGCCATACGATTTTTCTAGGCCACAAATCTTCAAAGCGGTGAGAACCTGGGCGGTTATCTTACCGTTCGATTTCGAGTTCGGTTTCCAGGCTTGGTTCGGCGGCAACCGGCGTAGCGGCTGGTTTTCCGGAATAAGAAGCAGGAACAGGTTTAGGCGCAACACTCGCCGGCTTAACGACGCGGCTTCCCGGGGTTTTATTTCCTTGTGCTTCCACGAAGTCGGCGAGGCATAGCCGCAAGTTGCCCTGGTTTGTGCAATAAGAAAGTCCCATCTCCATATCGATCACGCCGGCGCGAATCATCTTCTCGATTTCATCGTCAAAGCATTGCATTTCGCCATTCTCCGCGTCGCGCATGGCGTCCAGCAAGGATTTGCCTTCGGACTCGCCTTTCTGCACGTACTCGCGCGTTCGTATGGTCGCTTTCAGAATCTCGAACGCTGCCACACGGCCGCTTCCATCGATGCGGGGAATCAGGCGTTGCGAAATAATGTAGCGGAAAGATTTGGCCAGGCGTCCGCGAATCGCATTCTGTTCTTCCAGCGGAAACACGCCAACGATTCTTTCCACTGTTTTCGACGCATCAATCGTATGCAAAGTGGAATAGACCATGTGGCCGGTTTCGGCCGCTTCCAGCGCCACTTCAATGGTTTGTTTGTCGCGCATCTCGCCGACGAGAATTAGTTTGGGCGCTTGCCGCAACGCAGCGCGCAAGGCCAGCGCGAAACTGGGGCAGTCCGTGTGCAATTCGCGCTGGTGAATCGTAGCCAATTTGTGCTGGTGCAGAAATTCAATGGGGTCTTCGATGGTGATCACGTGGCAGGCTTTCGTTTGATTAATCTTGTCCACGAATGCCGCCAGTGTTGACGATTTTCCGCTTCCGGTCGGCCCTGTGACCAAAACGATTCCGGGACGAAGGGCAGCAGCTTCATTCAGTTCCGCGGGCAGATTGAGCGACTTAAAATCCGGAACGTCGGTGGGAATCACGCGCATCACGATCCCGCAGCTCCCACGCTGGGTGAAAATATTTACACGAAAGCGCGAAAGTTTGGGGACGCTATAAGAGATGTCGCAGGAGCCTTCTTCCTTCAGCTTTTCCATGGCGTGCTTGCTGCGGCCCATCAGATCGTTGGCGATTCGCGCCGTATCGTCGGGCTTCAGCATTCCCACGCCGGGAATTTTCAGTTGCACAAGCTCGCCGTTCACTTCCACTTGCGGCGCGCGCCCTGGCGAGAAAATCAAATCGCTGATTTTCGGCGCGGCGCGTAACATCGTCGCAATAATGGTATTCGTAGCTACAGGCGCCGCCGCAGGGGCGGCAGCGTTAGTCGAGGCCGCAGGGGCTGTCGGAACGGCTACAGGAACTTCCATCGCACTCCCTCCATCGAGTCGTCCGACTTAGCACCGGGACCCTAGGTTAAGTTCCAGTATGAAGCATGGATGCAAACCTCTCAGCTGTCCGCGTGCACGGCTGTTGTCAAAGCATTAGTAGTACTAAAAGCGCAGATTTGTTGCTAAAGCGGAATCAGTGGCTGCGGTTGGTAGGAGCGCATGCGCTCTATAACGAGCCGCCAGATGAATCCATCGAATTTCTTTAACTCCTTCGTATAAATATTGGCAACGTTTCGGCGGCCGCAGGATCTCGCGTCCCGTCCGGTGGCGTGGGAACAGCCGTGCAGGGCAAGACCTGTCGCCCCGATGCTATGTCGGGCGACTGAATCTCGCTACCTTATGGCGGAAACGGTGGGCGTTGCTCCGCTCGCCCAGCCTGCAACAACAGGCAGCGGACGCGCGGCTGCCGGATCGGCGGCGTGATAATCCTGTCCCAGCAGCGCGGCAATCGTGGCGGCGATTTGGCTCTGCGTCACGCGCGGAACGCTGGACATTTCTCCAAGCGCGGGCGTGTCCGGACCGATCACGGCAATCCAGATATTTTCGGCCCCATCGATATTTTTGTCGTGATTCTTCCATTGTTCGAGGCCGCTTCCGCGCCCATGGTCGGTAGTGACGATAAACGTGACCTGGTCATGATATGCAGGCGTGCCCTGCATCGTATTCCAAAGCTCGGCGATAAATTGGTCATCCTGATGCGCGGCTTGCAGCACCAAGTCGTATTTTCCCTCGTGCGCCCAATCGTCCGTGCCGCCGTAGCCCACGAAAAGAACTCGGGGCGTGTGGGTGCCGAAATAATCCATCAAATCCTGGTGGGTGAATGAGTCGAACGCGTCGTCATCTTCCACGCGCGTGGTCGTCTCGTATAGCTTCTTCAGCAATTGCTCGCGCGGAGTGAGCTGCTGCGCCCAGGGCAAATCCCATCCGGCGCGCACGAGGAGTCCGCTTCGTTTTACATTGAAAATATCGTTGAATGCATCCCAGGTGGCGAAGACAGCGACCTGATCGCGAAATTCCGGCTGCTTATTCAACCACTCGAAAACCGTGGTGTTTGGGTTCGGGCCGTACTCGTTGCTATCGATTCGCTTGTCCGCGTGCCCGCTGGTCATTTCGTTGTAGCCGGGATAGGAAAATTTAAAGCCGTTGGCTACTTGCGCGACGCTGCCCTTGTGCTGATTGCCGTAGATCTCACCCTTTTGCGCGATCACGCTCCAAAGAAACGGCATCAGCGCTTTGCGGCCTTCTGCCGGCGTGTCGCGCCAGAAATCTTTGCGCAGTTGTTTCACGTCCTGCGCCCCGCCGTGCTTCTCGTCCATTAAATCGTGCTCCGGCCCATCGAACACTTCTTGCCAACGAAACCCGTCCATCACAATCAGCACCACAGCTCGCGTCTTCAATGCGCTCGGTGGCCTGGCCGCCGCGGGTACTACCGGATTAATCATCCCGCCAAACAGCGTCCCAGTTTTCTCGCGACTGATGCGCGCGGACAGATACGCCGTGAGCAGCGTCACGCTGCCCAATATTGCAAGAATCACCAGCAACCGCGTCTTCAACCTATCCTCCGTGAGAAGCTGGGATGATAACCCAGGTAAGCAGAGAGTTTAGGAGCAGGAGAGAAATATCTGCGGGTCAGGTTGATTTTGATTCTACGGCTTCGGGTGGCTCGGCGGCGTAAATGGGTTCCATTTCGGTGGGGAATTCGACCACGAAAGTTGCGCCGCCTTCGGGACGGTTGAAGCATTCGATCCTTCCGCCGTGCTCTTGCATGATTCCGTAGCAGATGCTCAGGCCCAGGCCCGTGCCTTTACCCACCGGTTTGGTGGTGAAGAAGGGATCGAAGACTTGCTGTGGATTTTTGATCCCTGCGCCGGTATCGGAAAATTGCGCGACGATTCGGGTGTCGCTGTGCGAAGTGCGAATCATCAGTTTGCCGCCGCCCACCTCTTCCAGCGCGTCCACGGCATTGCTGATCAGGTTGAAAAATACTTGCAGAACCTGGTTGGCGTCGCCGCGAACCGTGGGCAAATCGAGCGCAGGATAATTTTCTACTTCGATCTGGCGGCCTCGCAAATCCAGATTGCTCAGGTGCAGAGCGGTGGCAATCACTTGATTGATGTCCAGGAGCGTTTTCTCGGTAGGAACGCGCCGCGCAAAACTTAAAAGACTGGTCACCAGCGTTTTGATTCTGCGCGCCAGCGTGCGAATTTTGTCCGCAACCACGCGCTGGCGATCTCCAAGCGCGGGGTCATCCACCAACAAATCGGAATAGCCCAAGATCCCGGCGAGCGGATTGTTGATTTCGTGCGCCGCGCCAGCCGCCAATTGGCCGAGCGAAACCAGTTTCTCGGTCTGAATCATCTGCTCCTGAACGTGCTTCAAGTTATCGAAAGATTCGCGGGCGGCTTCCAGCAGGCGCGTCCTGTCGCGGTCAACCAGGCGCTGACGGAAAAACGTGAGCATGGCCACCACCAGCAAGGTGACTTGAGCCACGCCGAATCGGAAAGTTTGCACGGAAGAAGGATTTGCGCTAAGCCAAAGAGCCCAAAGCGCCATCATAGGAATCGAAACGACAGCCGCTCGGGACAACAAGAAAGCCCAGTTGCGTTCGTCGTTTTTCGGCTCGGGCGCTTCCTGGCGCTGCGGTTTCAGGCTGTAGGCGACAAAACCCGCCGTTCCGAACCAAATGAAGGAAGCCACGAGCGGCAGGTCAAACACGCTGCCAGTGTAATAATCCTGCCGGTCAATCGCGCGGTTCGTGATGTAAGATCCCGCGGCGTACAAAAGTGACGCGCTGAAAAGATGCGCGTAAACTTCGCGCCATTTTCCTTTCGAGCGATTCATCAGCATGGCGAAGCCAACCGCGAGCACCAGGTTTTCTGCGGCAGCTAAATGGTCGTACATGAAGCCGTAGGTCTGCACGTTGGGCGCGATGTATTGCCAGGGAATCACCACGAAGAGGTAGAGGTAAACCCACCAAATCAGCAGCAGCGAGAAATCCAGGTATCCGGTGTGAACGTTCAAATCATCGCGCCGGTCATGCGGCTTCAGAGCCAGAGCGCCTATCATGGGCACGGGATGCAGGAAGAGAATTACGTCACCGATAAATGGATTGGGAGTTTCCTTGCGCAGGATCACTTCGAAGTAGGTCCATATGGACTGGCCAACGAACCAAGTGGCGCATCCCAAGGCTAACAGCAACCAAAACAGACGGGTTCGCCGCTCCGGCAGCGACGAATTCATCAGCAGCCCAACACAGGCGAAGAGGGCCGCGAGACACTGGAAAATGTCGCCGAAGGCGGTCAGCCCGCTGCCAGTGGGAATCGTCAGGGAGACAAGGCAGTAACCGCCTACAATAATGCCCCAGCCGGCAAGCAATGCCCAGCCTACCGCGGACCTCCGCGGGGCGCGGCTCAGTACTCGATTGAGGGCGGTGTCTGGCGCGTTCATGACCAGCCTAGGGGAATAGGGCTGCCTAACGAGCATACGATTGTCTGGGGTCTCGGTCGAATGGGATTACGGGACGCGTGACTTTAGGAGCAATACTCACAGGGCTACGACAAGAAAGATTGGCTGCGCTAAGTTGCGTGGCCGCAGATGTTTGCGGCCGGTGTTCAATCGGCGAGCCGTCTACGGATGAGAAGTCTGGTTAGCCTGGCGCTCGGCTACGATCTTGCGCGCGTTTTGGTAAAGCGTGCGGGATTGCGGGATCAAGTCGATGGCTTTATCGAGCTGGGGATCGTCCTGCAGCGCGACTTTGAAACCGTCGTTCAATCCGAAGACACTGGTGAAAACTTCGCGCTTAATCTGTAATTTCAGCCAGGCCGAGTTCTCCTGAATCTCAGGCTCGGTGTACTTGATGTGTTGGTCCGAGAGATACTTCCGGAATTGGTCGATAACCTGGTCGTCCACCACGAAATCCCGGGTGACCTCGGGCTTGGCGCTAAGGTAGAAGCGGGTGAAATCGCCTACGCCTTGCGGAGTGGCGTAGAACACGCCACGGCGATAGAGAGCTTGCTGGAAATCGTCCTGCTTGGGAGCGGCGACAAAGTCGTCTGGGGTGATGCCGCCCTGGCCGAATACCTGGCGGCCGCTGTCGGTTAGTTTCACTTCCGGCTGCTTGGGCTTTTGCGGATTGTAGTGGTAGTCGTAGAGCGAAACATTTTTGTAATCGCGCTGAATCAAGCGGCCGCTCGGCGTGTAATAACGCGCGGTGGTGAGCAGCAAGGCGGTGTCTTCGCTGAGCGGGAACTGGGTTTGCACCAAGCCCTTGCCGAAACTTGTCTCACCGACGATCAGGCCGCGGTCGTGATCTTGGATGGCTCCCGCAACGATTTCGGAAGCGGAAGCGCTCTGGCCATTGATGAGCACCACGATGGGGATTTCGAGGCCCTGGTTTCCGCGCACGGCGTAGTAGCGGCGCTCTGGGGACGAACGTCCGCGATGCGAAACAACGATTTCGTTTTTATCCAGGAACATATCGGAGAGACCTACGGCCTGGCTGAGTAGTCCGCCGCCATTGTTGCGCAAGTCCAGGATGAGGCCATCGAGCTTGGGGTAATCAAGCTTCTGGAGCGCATCAGCCATGTCGCTGTCGGTGGTTTCACTGAAAGATACCAAGCGCACATAACCGATGCCGGGTTTGACCGTAGTGAAGTACTCGACCGCTGGGCGCAGAATTTCGTCACGCGTGACTGCGACTTCGATGGGCTTGTCCCAGCCTTCGCGACCGAGCGAAATGTGGACCACGGTGCCCTTGGGGCCTTTTAGCATATCCGCAACTTCAGTTCCGGTGAGACCGTCGCAGGATTTTCCTTCCACTTTCGAGACAACGTCGCCGGGGCGTATGCCGGCTTTGTAAGCGGGCGAACCCGGAAACGGCGCGAGGACCACGGTTTGATTGTCGCGCTGCGAAATGGTCATGCCGACGCCGTAGTATTTTCCCTGCTGCTCCTCTTTGAAGAGAGCATATTGCTTGGGATCAAAAAAGTTTGAGTGCGGGTCGAGAACGTGAAGCATGCCGGGGATGGCGCCGTCGTAGATGACTTTGTCGGTGTCAACGGGATCGGCGTAATTGCGTTCGACGACGGAGAGGACGCGCGTGAAACTTTTGACGGAGTCCTGCAGCTGGGCGTCGGAGTTGGCCGAGGTTGCGGTGCTGGAGGCGCGGGCTCTGAGCGTGGGGCCGAAGAGGCCTCCCAGAACAGCCGAGATGCCGAGGACGGCAATTAATACGACGATTCCACGCTTAGATGATGGCTGAGAATGCATGCGACCTCACTGTGCCCCAAAACTAAATTGTACCACACATGCTTTTCGCGGCTGCGCGCGGTAGGCTGATCTTTCGTCGAGGGTAGAGGAACCGCGGTTCGCCTGATTTGCGGGCGTTCAAGGGTTCCTGGCATCGTGGAAAGTGACTCGCAAATTGCGCGCGGCGGCGCTTGCCGGGTAGTGGTTGTGGCCCCGGGTAGAAAGGGTTTAGTGGTTTGTTTTCTGTAACTTCTACTTTTTGACCAGAACCGGGTAGAAATGTCGAAATTCTCGCTTGTTTTGCGCGCGATTTCCTCGAAGATTTGGGGGTTTACGGTGTGAGCGAGCAGGGCGTTTTTCCGGTAATCGAGGTACGACAGTTGAGACGGCTGCCGGCCGTCTTTGTTAGCGCGAATGCTGAAGCCAATTTTCATCGTCACGATGATAGGAGCTTTTTCCTGAAATACAAGGGTGCGAGGCGGTGGACTTTCGCTGCGAGGTCAAATGAAGGTGCTACCCATCGGCCACAGCTCCCATGAGATAACCGATAGGTAGCGCGAATAGGCAAGTCAGAGCCAGTCAATGCCCCCTCATCGACGCCAGTGGCGATTGGAGCTAGCAGAATTCTGTTTGATGATCGGGGTTTATTTTTGGCTCAGGAAATACAGATCATGCTGGCCGCCGGGGCGCGCGTAGACGAAGGTGGAAAGATCGTGCGAGAAGTCGTAGCCGTTGCCACTGAAGGCGATGCTGAACGAGAAGGGTAGCGTTAACGCGACCTGAACGGGGCCGGCCAGTTTTCCATCGATCCAGGGTTGGCGGTAGACGGTCATTTGTCCGCGGGCGGCCACCGCATACAAAAAGGACTTGTAGTCCGGGGAAAATACGACGCCGAAAGTCGCGGCGCCTGGAATCAACGCGTCGCATTTACCGTCGGCGAGGGAAATCTGGTAGATTCCAGCGCGATCACCCCTTACCACAAACGCGACCGCATATTTTCCGTCCGCACTCACGTCGGCGGGAAACGCACACCCGGTTGAGACCGCACGCGGGTCAGAACCGTCAACGTTTACTTTCCAAACGGATATCGTCGAGGGTGGTTGAAACGCACCGAGGTAAAGGGCCTTATCATCACTGCTCCAGATGCTCGTGGCGACATATTGGCGATTCCAAGGCACTTCGCGAACGCCGCTGCCATCTGCTCCAGCAATGTAGAGCCGGCTCGCCTTGTCTGCGTCGTCGACGTAATTAATCTTAGTGCTATCGTGCGACCAGGTGCCGGTGGCCAAGTGTTCCGAGGATGCCACCTTCTCTTTGTTCTTTCCGTCGATGTCGGAGACCCAAAGGTCGAAGTGGCCCGCCTCCGGAGAAGTGAGATACATCAGGCGCTTACCGTCCGGCGAAATCGAAGGCTGGGTGGCAGTCTCGGAAACGATGTCCGCGGATTCTTTCGAGCGCACGTGGTAAGCGGTGAGAAAGCCGGACGATTTTCCGTTTATGTAGTAAAAACCCTTCCCTCCAGGATCCGGCATTGGTGAAAGATCAGGACCGGCGCCCGAGGTAACCTGCGTCAACGAGTGGTCCGCTAAGTTGTATTTCCAGATGTTCGTCAGTCCGTTAGCGGTGTGGCTAAAAAACAGGGACTTTCCAGGCTCGGCCCACTCTGCGTGACCCACGTCACCCGGTACCTCGCCCAGATCGACAGCTGAGTGAGTTGAGATGGCCACTTTGCGAAGTCGAGTATCACTAAATACGTTCGTTGAGGTAGCTACCAGCAAGGCATCCCCACCTGGGTAAGGTAGTAATCCAATTGGGAAACCGGCGGCTGCGTCGAATTTGAAAATCTCCTCCGCGCCGACGCCGGATTTGTTTGCGCGGAATATCGTTGGGGATGGTGGGATCACGTAGAAAAGAGAATTGCCATCCGCCGATGGAACCACTCCAGCGCCGGTCAATACCTTCCGCGGTGCGCCGCCCAGCGTGGGGACAGCCCAGATTTCGTAGTCCCCGAGAGAGCGCTGATAGAAAATCTCGCCGCCGTCAAACGAAAAACCGCTCACGTTCTTGTCGCCTGCGTCGGAGGTGAGCTGAAGCGGCTCACCACCAGAGGTGAGCATGACGAAGACCTGGAACGTGCCGCTCACCGGGGAATCGAATGCTACCGTATGGCCGTCCGGGGAGAGCGATGCGCGCTCCATGGGTTTATTCCAGTGGCTGATTTTCTTCACTTGACCGGTGACAATTGGCGCGCTTGCGTGATTCCAAAAGTGGAATGCCGCGAACGCCGCGCCCAGCACGATGATGGCGCACAGCGCAGCGAGAATATATTTCCAGCCCGCATCGCCGGATACCGGCTTTGCGGCGACATCGCTGACTGCGGGAATTGACGCCGAGGAGCCTGAAGGTATGACGGCGACATTGCGCGGAGCGCTCTCAGGGGACGAGGGGATTCTGCCTGAGTCCGTATCTCTCCGAAGGCGCTTCAAATCCGCGCGCATTTCGGGCGCCGACTGATAACGCAGGTCGCGCTCTTTTTCGAGCGCTTTGTTGATGATGTCTTCAAACTTTGCGGGAACCTCCGGATTCAGGCGCACCGGAGCCACCGGAGCTTGATGCAGAATCGCGTCGGTGATCACTCCGGATGTGTCGCCACGAAATGGGAGAACTCCGGTAGCCATTTCATACAGCACCACGCCAAAAGAGAACAGGTCGGTACGCGCGTCGAGTTCCTTGCCGCGCACCTGCTCAGGCGACATGTATGCCACGGTGCCAACGGTCGCTCCGGGACTGGTCAACATCTCGGCCCCGACGGTGGGCATCGACGAAACGCCGACGCCTTGCGCGATGCGAGGCGAGGGTGCCAACTTAGCCAGCCCAAAATCGAGAATCTTTGCGTGGCCGCGCTTGGTTACAAAAATATTGGCAGGCTTGATGTCGCGGTGAACGACTCCTTCGGCGTGGGCCGCGTCGAGACCTTCCGCCACTTGAATGGCCAAATCAAGAATGGCATCCAGTTCCATCGGGTGGCCGCCGATGCGATGTTTCAGCGTCACGCCGTCTAAATACTCCATGGCGATGAAGGCTTGAGTGTCCTGTTCGCCGATTTCGTAAACGGTGCAGATGTTCGGGTGATTCAACGCCGAGGCGGCTTGCGCTTCGCGGCGGAATCGTTCCAGCGCTTGGGGGTCGCGCGCGACTTCATCCGGGAGGAACTTCAGCGCCACGAAGCGGCGCAGGATAGTGTCCTCGGCTTTGTACACCACGCCCATGCCGCCGCCACCGAGCTTGTCGATGACGCGGTAGTGCGAGATGGTCTGGCCGATTCGAGATGGAGTTTCAGGCATCGGCGCACATCTTAGGGTGGGACAGAAGGCAAGTCAACGAATGGAACGATCGTTTCCTAGCTTTGCGCGCCTTCAGGGGAGGGGGCGTAGCGCCGGAGAATGGCGATGGAAACCACCAAGGCGAGGATTAGGAATCCCAACAACCCGAGCTCACCCATGCTCGCTTTAAATATGCTGGCGCCATCGGCGGACCAGATTCCACCTTTGGTGAGTGAGGCGGCTTCCAAAGTGATCACGAGGATGCGCCGAATGCAGGCGATCAAGGCGACGATAAGAAATGGTTCTGTGACGAGAACATGAGAGTGGATGGATATGCGCACGGTGTGGAGGATTTCGACCAGCATTAATACGAGAAGAAGCTGGTCCAGCACGACCAATGTTTGACTAGTAATGTCCCAATGAGCGAAGGCATCCCAAAGCAATTTGCCGGCGCTTGCCATGCTGCCGAGAGCGGTTGCGAAGATCAATATAGCAAGGACGGCGTAGATGAAGACTTCGGCCTTGGATAGAAAGCCGCTGAAAAAGAGCCGGAGTTTTTCTTCCACCATATAGACGCTCGCGAAGGTAAGAGCCGTCGCAAAGATCGTGCGAGCGGGAGTATATAACGATATTGGCATCTATCCGAAGACTGAGAACGTGGAGACCGGTTCTTGGGAGTTATTCGTGGCGGAGGGCGATTAAGGGATCTACGCGAGAGGCGCGACGGGCGGGGAGCCAGCAGGCTACGAGGCTAGTGAGGAGCAGTACGGTGGGGACTAGCGTTAATGTCCAGGGATCGTAGGCGGAAACGCCCCAGAGTTGCGTGGCGATGATTTTCCCCATCGCGAAGCTGGCTAGCAAGCCTACGACGACGCCGATAGCTACGAGGCGAAGGCCCATGCGAATTACCATCTTTAGGACGTCAGAGCTTTCGGCGCCGAGGGCCATGCGAATGCCGATTTCCTGAGTGCGTTGCGCGGTGGTGTAGGCGAGCACGCTGTAAACGCCGATGGTGACGAGAATCAGGCCGATGGAGGCGAAGATCATCATCAGCATGAAGCCGAAGCGCGGACCGGCGTAAGACCACTGGCTGATGTAGCCTTCGAGCGTGCCGGTGAGTGTGAGAGCGACGTTGGAATCGGTGGCCCAAATTTCGTGGCGCACGACGTTCATCACCGAAAGAGGTTCTTGTGTGGTGCGCACCATGATGCCGCGGTGGACGGAGCCAGTAACGGTGTACGGAATCCAGAGTTCGGGACCGGGTGGCTCCTGAAGGCCGTTATTTTTGACGTCGGCAGCTACGCCGATGATCTCGAACGTGGGATCGGAGACTCTGTCCGCGAACTCGGAGAGCCGCTTGATTTGGACTTGTTTGCCGATGGGATTGTCGCCGGACAAATATTTTTTCACGAATGTTTGATTCACTACCGCGACTTTGCGCGCTGCGTTCACTTCCGATTCGTTGAACGGGCGTCCTTCGAGGAATCGGATTTTCAGGACTGGGAAATATCCTTCGCTGCAAAGACAAAAGACTGCGTTCCATTTTTCCGAGTGCGACTTGCCGGGGATTTCGATTTCGGTGTCTATGCCGCCGTAGGGAGGCAGCATGGTGGTCTCTGTGGCATTCACGACACCGGGCAGGGCTTTCAGGCGCTGTAACAACGGACGATAAAAGCCGGCAATTTGGTCAGCCGTTTTGTAGCGCTCGGGAAGCGCGACCCTGGTGACGAAAATGTGATCCGGTTGCATGCCGAGATGGACTTGGCGTAAGGCTACAAAACTGCGCATCAAGAGTCCGGCCGCTACAAGAAGGGTGAGAGAAAGCGCGACTTCCGTGATGACGAGAGCGTTGCGGAATTTTCCGTGACGAAAACCTCCGGCCAGACCTTTGCCTGTGTCGCGCAGAGGCTCGTTTAAATCTTTGCGAGCGGCCTTCATAGCAGGAACCAATCCGAAAAGAAGCGCGGTGGAGACAGCCACTGCAAGAGTGAAGAGGAGGACAGGGAGGTTTAGGCGGATGATGGATTCGGCGGGAATGATGTCTTGAGGCATCAGCGCTACGATGAATCGCAAACCGGTCCACGCTAGAAGAGTTCCTAACAATGCTCCGCCCAGCGCCAGGATCAGGCTTTCCATGAGGAGTTGACTGATCACGCGACGGCGGCTGGCTCCTAGTGCGGAGCGGATGGCGAATTCTTTTTCGCGCGTGGTGGCTTTGGCGAGGAGGAGATTTGCAACGTTTCCGCAACCGATCAGGAGGAGCAAACCTACGGCAGCGAGCACGATGTAGAGAGTATTGCGGAACTGGCCGACGACTTGTTCGGTGAGCGATTGAACCTGGACTGTGAAATGTTTGGGGTAAAGATCGGGATAGACGGTGGCAAGGCGTCGGGCGACGACGGTCAAGTCCGCTTCTGCCTGTTTGATTGAAACGCCGTGCTTCAGGTGTCCCAGGAAATACCAATAACGCTTGAACGCTCCCGCGTGGGCTATGCCTGTATCCGCGCGATTGGGTTTTTCTGGAATCCATAGGTCGGCGTCGCCCCATGCGAAGCGCGGGGGCATGATGCCGATCAGGGTGCGCGACGTGTCGTTTAACAAGAAGGTCTTATTAAGGATGCTCGGGTCCTCGCCAAAATCTCTTACCCAAGTTTTGTACCGCAGGACGAAGACCGGCGGAGCGCCGGGCTCGTAGTCCGCAGGCTGCATCACACGGCCCAAGAGCGCAGGCATGCCCAGAAATTCGAAGGTGCCCGGAGTTACGAGATTTCCGTCGAAGCGTTGCGTGCCTTCGCCGGAGCGGTATAGAACGTCGAGTGAGTCGTTGCCGATGACGCCGTCGAAGACGCGGTTTTGGGCGATGTAATCCAGAAACTCGGGGCCAATGTAGCCGGCGCGACCGCCTTCATCATTTTGTTCGGTGTCGTGGATCAGGACGGACATGTAGCGCTGGGCGTCGGGATAGGGGAAAGGCTCGATGAGGATGTTCTCCAACACGCTGAAGATTGCGGTGGAAGCGCCGATGCCGAGAGCGAGCGTTAGGATTGCGACGATCGCAAAGCCGGGTGATTTTCTTAGGGTGCGGAGCGCGTAGCGGATGTCTTGCGCTACTGTTTCCATAAAACCTTTTGCAGCGCACGGCTTCGGCGATCTATCGCTAACGAGCCAGCGCCGACAGTCTTCTTACTTCCTAGCCTATCGACTTCGCTTGCGAGAACGGTTTCTCGGTACGTTTTAACCTGTTTGAGATACGCATTGAAACAATTAATTGTTCGCGGTTGCTGGTGAAATGAGTTGCCCGGCACGTATGAGAGGTTGCTGGGCTGACTGGCCTTGGGGACAGGTAATTTGGACGATGTCGGCGTGACCGGGCGTGTTGACGCTGATTGCGGAGGGACATACCGTTAGGTTAAGAGAGAAATTCTGCAGAGCAGGAGATTACGATGAGCGACGTACACCGGAATTCTGAGACGGCGGGCATTGTTGGAACGCCCGAGACTGCATGCGGGCTGGGATGGCATTGGTCAAACATCGCGCGGGCGCGAGATGCGTTTGGGCTGTTGATTGTGGCGGCGTATTTCGCGCTGTATCTTGGGCCGGCTGCGTTTGGGCAAACGTCCCAGGGTGGAGCATCTTCGACAGCAGTGGCGTCGGGGGCGGGACAATCTCAGGCGCGAACGCAGGCACCCGCGCAGAGTAACGCACAGACACAAACTCAAGCGCAGACGCAAACTCAAGGCCAAAGCAAGGCTACTTCGGAGCCGCAGATGGTGGACCAATCGGCGCCGCAGGAGCAATCGCTGGGAGCCATTGCGCGTCAGGCGAAGGCGCAGAAGCCGAAGACTGAGACTACGAAGGTATACACGGAGGACAAGTTGTCGGGGCTGTCGGGGCATGGTGTTTCGTCGGTGGGATCGGGGAGCCAGGGCGGAGGAGCTCCGTACGGCGGAAACGCATACGCGAACTCTGGAGCTAACGCTGGTTCCGGATCTTTGGGCAACAACGAAGCATATTGGCGCGGGCGGGCGAATGCGATACGGGCCCAAATGGCGCAGTTGGACAGCCAGATTGCGGGAATTCAGGATGAGATTAAGAAGAAGGGCGCGGTCACCGTGGATCCTACGAGCGGCGCGGCGGCAGGCGTAATTTATATTGAAGACCGCAACAGGCAGATCAAGCAGGTTGAAGATCAGAAAGCGAAACTGCAACAATCGCTGGATGATTTGGCGGAAGAAGGGCGCAAGGCCGGCGCGGATTCCGGCTGGTTCCGCTAGGACGTTTTTAGCCCGGAAGAAAGGTGGCGCAACACAGAGCGCCGCGAACAAGACAAGTTTAAAACCTCTACGTTCCAGGACATGAGTAGTGCGGGCGGCTTCGAAGATGCCGCGCTAAAGCACGGCGCTACAAAAATAGAAACCTGCCACCGTTCCCCCCACACTAGGCTCAATCGCATTCATCACTGCGGATTAAGAACGCGGCTCGCCTTTTATTCCTGGCGCAGGACTTTCATGGGGTCGACTTGGCTGGCGCGGCGCGCTGGGATTAGGCTTGCTGCAATGGCGGTGGCGATCAGCAAGGATATGGTGATGGCGTAGGGCGATGGGCCGGTGGGCTGCATTCCTTCTACTAAGTGTTGCAAGAGATGTCCGGCACCGAGGGCGGCTAGAGTGCCGACAATAATCCCAACAGCGATCATTGCGAGACTGTCTCGGAGGACCAGCCAAATAACATCGGCGGGGCTGGCGCCCAGCGCCATGCGTACGCCGATCTCAGGGATGCGCTGGTTGGTCAAGTAGGCAAGCACTCCATAGATGCCGACGCAGGCGAGCAGCAAAGCCAATCCCGCAAAAATACTGAAGAGGAGTAAGAGGAAGCGCTGGCGGGCTAGCGTGCCTTTGGCTAACTGTTCCATGGCGCGGACTTCGTAAAGAACTTGATTGCCGGTGGCGCCTCGCACTTGCTGGCGAAGCGAATCGACGACACTCAAGGGTTCGACGTTTGTGCGCACTGCTATGGACATCAGCTCGGACCAGCGGCGCAGGAATTGGTCGGGGAGTTGCGCGAAGGGATAGTAGAACTGCGCGCGGACTTGGGCTTGGTCGTCGCCGGCGAGTCCCCAGTGGCGAACGTGGCCGACGACGCCGACTACAGTGAAGGGGCCGTAATCCATGTCGGGCATCCAGAGAAGTTTGCCGATGGGATCTTGTGCGGGAAAGGCGCTTTGGGCGAGGACGTCATCGATGACGATTACGAGCTGGCTGCCCGCGCGGTCTTGTTCGTCGAAAAAACGGCCGCGACGGAGACGGAGACCCATTACATTTAAATAATTCGGCGAGACGCTGGTGGCCAAGGCGGTGGGCTGCTGATTTTCCGGCGGCACGTTGGCGCTGGGCCAGTAACCGACCTGATTGTTGCCATCGCGCATGGGGACGGTGTCAACGATAGCGACGGACTGAACGCCGGGGACGCGGCTGGCGCGGTCGATTACATCCTGCCAGGCGGGACGGATGCGGCCGGGGTCGGCGAGGACTCCGGGAGAAAGCGCCATGCGCGTGACCAGGACGTTGTGGATGTTGAGGCCGGGGTCAAGCGATGAAACGCGGAGGAGCGTGCGGCCTAGCATCGCGGCTGCGACTAAAAGCACGAGCGCGAGAGCGATTTCGGAGACTACAAATGCGCTGTGAAGGTGGCGCGCGGTTCCAGTGATTGCGCGCGAGCCGGAACGCAGTGTTTGTTCCAGATGACGAGCGGGTGCGCGGAGAGCCGGTGCGAGGCCAAAGAGAAATCCGCTAAACAAGGAGATGGAGACGGCGAAGAGCATCACGCGCCAGTCGAGCTGTACTTCTTGCGCGCGTGGCAGATTGCCGGGCCAGAACGTGAGAAAGGGGCGCAGGCCTGTGTAGGCGAAGAGGACTCCGAGGACGCCTCCGGCGAGGCCTAGCACAGCGCTTTCGGTGAGGCATTGGCGGACTAAGCGTCCGCAACTGGCTCCGAGTGCGGCGCGCATGGAAAGTTCACGCTGGCGCGAGACTGCGCGGGCGAGAAGAAGGCTGGCGACGTTTGCGCAGGCGATCAGAAGGACCAAGCTGACCGCGCCTAAGAGCAGCCAAAGCGTCGAGCGGACGTCTCCCACTTCCGGGCGCAGCGGCAATGCGAGGAACGTGCGATCGGCGTTGGTGTCCGCATAGGCTTGCGACAAATGACGCGCGATCAACTGGAGTTCGGCTTGGGCATTTGGAGCTGTGACGCCGGGGCGGAGGCGCGCGATTACGTTAATGGGATGGGGGCCGCGACTTTTGAGAAATTGCGCGGTGTCCTGGCCTAGCGGAGTGAAGACGTCGGCTTCGTCGTCGTTTTGGCGGAAGCCGGGAGGCGCGATGCCGATTACGGTGTAGCGTTTTTGGTCGAGAACGACTGAGTTGCCGACGATTTCGGGGCTGCCGCCGAAATGCTGTTGCCAGAAACTGTAGCCCAGGATCATGACGGGGGCGGTGCCTTGGTGATCTTCTTCGGGGAGGAAGGCGCGTCCGCGCAGAAGATTCACGCGTAGGACGGAAAAAAGATTGGAAGAGATTTCGCGGAGGTCAACGTATTCGGGCTGGCCGGGCTCGCTGAGTGTTGCGCCATTGAAGAGCGCTCCAGCAAGCTCGAGAGAATGGGCGTCGCGCTGCAAGTCGAGGAAGTCTGGGTAGGCGACGTTTTGTTCGCCATAAATTTTTGTGTTCCAGGTTTCCGTGTGGCCGTGAACTGCGACGAGATTGCCGGGATCGGGGTAGGGTAGTGGCTTTAACAAAACACCGTTCACCACGGTGAACATCACGGTAGTTGCGCCGACTCCCAGCGCAAGCGTCAACAGCGCGACAATCGCGAAGCCAGGATTCTTGCGCAGCATGCGCAGAGCGAAGCGAACGTCTTGCAAAAAATCGTCCAACCAGCGAGTGCCGCGCGCGTCCCGGCAATTTTCTTTCACTTGCTCGGGGCCGCCGAGAGCTAATCTGGCTTGGCGCCATGCTTCTTCGGAAGAGCGGCCTTGTGCGATTAAGTCGCTCGCGTGTTGTTCGAGGTGGTAATGCAGCTCTTTTTCAAGCTGCTCGTCCATTTGAGTTCGGCGCCAGAGGCGCTGCCACCAATTCATTGGGCACCTCCTTCGGACAATTTAAGGATAAGGCTGACGGCGGCGGTTAAGCGTTCCCAACTCACGGCTTCGGTTTCGAGCTGCGCGCGGCCTTTGCGAGTGAGGCGATAAAATTTGGCTTCGCGGCCAGTGCCGGTCTGTTTCCAGTCGGCGGTGAGAAGGCCGCGATTTTCCAGGCGGTGCAGCGCGGGATAGAGCGAGCCCTGAGGAACTTGCACGACGTCACGGGAAACTTGCTGCAAACGTTGGGCGATGGCGTAGCCGTGAACGGGCCCGAGGGCGACAACTTTCAGGATCAGCAGGTCGAGAGTGCCTTGGGGAAGATCGGATTTTGCGGCCATCGCCATACCTCCTACTTCTACACGTACTTAACATAAGACGTGTAGAAGTGCAAGGGGTTCTTATGCGGTGAAGCGCGGGCAGATGGAGGCGGAATACTTGCCGGCGATTTGCGGATTCTGGGTTCCAATGCGAAAATAGCAGCATGAAAAAATTCTTAAGCATCTCTGCAACCATATTGGTGTCGGGTGTTTTGCTGGCCGGAAACGCCAGAGCACAACAGACACAGGGCTCCGATAATTCCCAGGCGCCTGCCTCACAAACGCCCGCGCCGGCTGGCACGAAGAAAGCGGCTGCGAAGGCGTCCGATTCGAAAACGCCTGCCACAAAAACCTCTACTGCAAAATCTCAGACTTCGGATGCGACGACGAAGCCCGCGGCAAAATCGCAGACCTCCGCCACGGGAAAAACGCCGGTACATCACACCGCCGCGGCTCCCCTGGTGCTGAAGACGGACAAAGACAAGGTGAGCTACGCCATTGGAATGAATATCGGCAAGAGCATGAGCAAGAGCGCGGTGGACATCGATCCCAATATTCTGCTGCGAGGGATGAAGGACGAGTTGGCGGGCAAGGCTCAGCTGACAGACGAAGAAGTGAAAACCGTGATGACTGCATTCCAGGGCGAGATGAAGAAGAAACAGGAGGAAAAGATGCAGGAAGCGGCGGCGGCAAATAAGAAAGATGGAGACGCATTTCTAGCGGCCAATAAAGCGAAAGAGGGAGTGATCACGCTGCCCAGCGGTCTTCAGTACAAGATAATCAAGGAAGGCGACGGGCCTAAGCCTACCGCGCAGGACACGGTTCAATGCGATTACAAAGGGACTCTGCTAGATGGCGCCGAATTCGATAGCACGGCCAAGCATGGCGGCAAGCCTGCAACATTTCCCGTTAGCGGAGTAATCAAAGGTTGGACTGAAGCTTTGCAACTGATGCCGGTGGGATCGAAGTGGCAACTTTATATTCCTTCTGATCTGGCCTATGGAGCGCGCGGTGCAGGCGGAGTGATCGGGCCCAACGCGACCCTGATTTTTGACGTTGAGCTACTTTCGATTCAGCCCAAGCCCGCCGCAGCGGTCCCCGCCCCGGCAAAGTAAATTTGGCGGCAGCGGGAAACTTGCAAAAACGGCGTCTCGTTAGCAGGGATTAGAGATAAACTGCAAACGCGGCGCCGTACTGCGCACCTGACTTCAAAATGTTCAGCGTTCCACACCTGATTATCATCTTCGTGGTCGTCCTGATTGTATTTGGGCCGGAGAAGCTGCCGGATCTGGCGCGAAATTTGGGCAAAATCATGGGCGAATTCCGGCGGGCTACGGGCGATCTGCGTTCGACATTTGATGAGCATATGCGCGAGATCGAGCGGGAAGCGAGCGTGAGAGCGGCGGCGGGAGCGGGGAGCACGGTCGCTCCTACGGAGCAAAACACGATTGGGCAGCCCAAGCTCGTGGGCGCGACGGGGACAGTGACTGCGGATGCGCCGCGCGGGTGGACGGTGGCGCCTGCGGGCTCGTCTAGCGGCGAGAATGCGGCGGGTGAAATGACTGGCGCCACGCAGGCAGACACGCCGACTACGCCACCGGATTTGTCCGACGGCAAGACTGCCGAATCATCGGCAAGTGTCTCGGCGGCGAACGCTGGAGCTACGCAGGACGAGGCGACCGCAGCGCTCGTCGGTACAGAGAAAGAAGGCGCAGGGGAATCGGCCAAAGCTGACGACAGTAAGGGGAGCGATGGCGGCAGCCACCCAGCCTGATCTGAACGCAACCCCACCGCCGGATGATGATCCGGGCGGACGCATGTCTTTTTTCGAGCACCTTGTCGAGCTGCGCAAGCGGCTGATCCACGCGGCGGTCGCGATTGTAATTGGCACGGGAATCGGGCTGCTCTTATCGAAGCACTTCATCACCTTCATCGTGCAGCCCATGCACACGGCGCTGCGTTCGGCGCATCTGGAACCCAACCTGTATTACACAAGCCCGGCGGGTTACGTTAGCCTGGTAATTTCGTTGGGACTTTATTTAGGCATCGCGCTGG
Organism: Candidatus Acidiferrales bacterium; assembly: GCA_049693615.1. Taxonomy (GTDB): domain Bacteria; phylum Acidobacteriota; class Terriglobia; order Acidiferrales; family UBA7541; genus Palsa-295. Next base: position 38,119 of record JBAVQB010000041.1, read on the forward strand.
CGATGCCGTTTGTGCTGTATCAGATTTGGCTTTTTGTGGCGCCGGGACTTTTCAAGCATGAGCGCAGAGCGGTGGCGGGATTCATCATTTCTTCGATGTTTCTGTTTGTGTGCGGGCTGGCGTTTGGTTATTTCGTGATGTTGCCGACCACGCTGAAATTCCTGATTGGGTTTGCGAACGAAGGGCCTATCAAGCCTCTGATCAGCATCAACGAATATTTTGATTTGACGTTGGTGATACTGCTGGGGCTGGGAGTGGTATTCGAGCTGCCGGTGCTGATTTTCATTCTTTCGCTGTTCGGGATTGTGACGCCAAAATTTCTGCTGAAGAATTTCCGGTATGCGATGCTGATTATCACGGTGGTGGCGGCGATTGTGACGCCTACGCCGGATGCAACGACTATGCTGGTATTCATGGCGCCGATGATCCTGCTGTATTTTATCGGCGTGGCGGTTTCTTACGTGGTGTTGAGGAACAAGCAGAAGAATGTGGCGGCGGGGGAGGCGCAGTAGATGTTGAATTCGTGGAACAAACGGGCGCTCGCGGCGGGGCTGCTGGCAGCGGCCCTGGGCCTGGCCGCTTGTGGGCATGGCGGAGCCGGCTCGGAATCGTCGTCGGCCTCTGCGTCGCAGCAGGGGAACGCAGCCGCTTTGAGCGCGCCTGCTGATACAGCGCCGCCCGCTTCGCAGACCGGGGGATTTGATGGCGCGAAAGCTTACGAGCATGTGGCGAAGATTGTGAGCTTTGGTCCGCGGCCTCCGGCGTCGGAAGGGATCCGTCAGGTTCAGGATTACATTCGCGAGCAGCTAAAAAGCTCTGGCTGCACGGTGGGAGAAGATGATTTTCACGCGTCCACGCCAGTTGGTGAAGTGGCGATGAAAAATATCATCGCGAAAGCGCCGGGAACCGGGCAGGGGATTATTCTGCTGTTGACGCACTACGATTCGCTGAGCAGCGTGCAGAATTTTGTGGGGGCGGAGGATAGCGCGTCGTCGGATGGAGTAATGCTGGAGATGGCTCGGCTTCTGTGCGGAAGAAAAGAGCCCAATTCCGTGTGGATCGCGTTTTTGGACGGTGAGGAAGCGTTTGTAGATTGGGATAAAGACGACGACCACACGTATGGAAGCCGCGAGCTGGCGGCAAGGATGGCGATGTCGGGCGATTTGAAGCGGGTCAAGGCCGTGATACTGGCGGACATGATTGGCCAATATGGACTGGCGATCCCGCGCGAAGGGAACTCCACGAAATGGCTTACGGATTTGGTGTGGAAAACGGCCGGGCATCTGGGTTACGGAGATGTTTTTGTGTCGCGCAGCGAAACGATATCGGACGACCATCAGCCGTTTTTATCGCGCGACGTTCCGGCAGTTGACATCATCGATTGGGATGGATTTCAGAATCCGAAATATTGGCACACGCCGCAGGACACGCTGGATAAGGTTAGTCCGCGGAGCGTTGCGATTGTGGGGCACGTGATTCTGGAGACGGTTAACGAACTGCAGAAGAAATTCCACTAGGTTTCTTCCAGAATCTAGTTATGGCGAGTTAATCCAATCTGACTGCGATAGTATCTACGGCTAATTCCAATGGCAACCATCCGTATTAAGTCTTCTCGCGGGGTTTATATGGTGCAGTGTTCGCGGGGCGAACTTGCGCGCGCCAGCTCTGGGATTGCGCGGCTGGCGGATGCGACCGGGACGTTTGTGATTTCGTCGCCGAATGTTTGGAGATATTGGGGGCGGAAGGTCTCGAAAGGCCTGGGCGGGCTTCGCGCTAAAAACATTTTGCTAATCGACGACAGCGAAGGCGCGAAGAATCTGGATACAGTTGAACTGCTTTGCAGGGCTTTGACACATGCTGGAGCGGACCGGCGCACGGTGATAGTGGCGGTGGGCGGCGGTGTGGTGGGAGATGTGGCGGGGTTTACGGCGGCAAGCTATTTGCGCGGAGTTCGGTTGGTGCAGATTCCCACCACGCTGGTGGCGCAGGTGGATAGTTCAGTGGGCGGCAAGACAGGCGTGAATCTGCCGGAGGGGAAAAACCTAGTAGGGGCGTTCTATCCTCCGGATGCGGTTATCGCGGACATGGATATGCTGGGGACGTTGCCGCACCGGGAATATCGGTCGGGGCTGTATGAAGTGATCAAGTACGGTGCAATCGCGGATGCGGGGCTGTTTCGTTACTTGGAGCGCAATATGTTGGCGCTGTTGCGGCGCGATGTGACAGCGCTGGAGCATGTGATTTATCGGTGCATACGAATTAAGGCACACATTGTGGAACGAGATGAACGCGAGAGCGGGCTGCGGGAGATACTAAATTTTGGGCACACGTTTGGCCACGCCCTCGAATCGATCACCGAATACCGTCGATTTTTCCATGGGGAAGGGATTGGGTGGGGGATGTTTGCAGCAACAATGCTAGGGGCGGCGACTGGGCGCATACGGGAAGCGGATGCAGCGCGAATCATGCGGCTGGTGGCGAGTGTGGGGCCGTTGCCATCGATGGGGAAGATTGAGACGACGCGATTGCGGCGGATTTTAGCGGGCGATAAGAAAACACGCAGTGGCGAGGTTCGTTGGGTACTTCCGCGGGCAATCGGAGAAGTGCAAAGAGGTGTAGTGCTTCCCTGGAAGCTGATTGCGCGTACAATTTCAGAATTGCCGAAACTCGCCGCGCAGGCGCGGGATTGACAACAGCATGCCCATAATGACTCCGATACTACCTACGCAGGCGCCGGGATCGCGGCCGAAAGGAGCGCGCGACGAGCGCGAAGCCGCGGTGCGCGTGCGGGAAATGTTTACAAAGATTGCGCCGCGCTACGATTTTCTGAACCACTTGCTTTCTTTGTCGCTCGATCGTGTGTGGCGTCATCGGACGGCTGTGAAATTCGGGAAGATTATTCGGCGTACAGACGCTCGCATCCTGGACTTGTGCTGCGGAACCGGGGATTTGACGTTCGCCATGGAACGCGTGCGAATGAAAGCGTTGCGCGATTCCGGAGCGCACCGCATACCGATGGTGGGTTGCGATTTTGCGCGGCCGATGCTGGAACGGGCGCGCAAAAAGGGCCAGGCGCACCATCGGGCGGCGGAATTTGTGGCGTCGGACGCGCTGAACCTGCCCTTTCCGGATGCTTCTTTCGATCTGGTGACCACGGCGTTTGGTTTCCGCAATTTGGCGAACTATGAGAGTGGGCTAACCGAAATAGCTCGCGTTTTGAAAGATGGCGGGCAATTGGGCATCCTGGAATTTTCCGAGCCTAGCGGCGGAGCCATGGCGGCCCTTTTTCGATTTTATTTCCGCCACGTACTGCCGAATGTGGGTGGAGCGATTTCCGGCAGCAAAGACGCGTACCGATATTTACCGGGGTCGGTGGCGAGATTCCCGAATCGCGACGAGCTAGCGAGAATGATCAGGGAAGTCGGGTTTGTGGACGTGCGGATGTATTGCTGGAATTCCGGCAGCGTTGTTTTGCACACAGCTCGAGTGCCGGTAATCAGCGCAGGCGGAAGCAACGGAACTAAGACTTAGTTTCCCAGACCCAGAGTACGGATTTTGTGGAGCAGGGTTTTGTAGGAAACTTCCAATTTTTCCGCTGCACGGGTTTTATTCCACTTGGATTCGCGGAGGGCGTTTTGAATTTTGAAGCGCTCGACGTGCGCGACGGCGCGTTGCGAGACCTCTTCCAGCGGGCCTTCCCAGATAAAACGTTCATCTAACATTCCTTCAGGGAGCTGCTCGGCCGTGGGTTTGGCAACCGGCAATTGCAGGGAGCTAGCGTCGATTTGCGGGCCGTTGGCCAGAATGGCGGCGCGCTCGATAGCGTTTTGCAACTCGCGCACATTTCCGGGCCAGGCGTAAGTAGCCAAACGGGCGCGGGCTTCTTCGGCGAATTTCAGAGCCGGCTTGCGAAACTCGCGTCGGAATTTTTCCAAGAAATGCTCGGCCAGGAGAAAGACGTCATCGCCGCGTTCGCGCAGAGGCGGAATCGTGATAGGGACGGCGGAAATCCGGAAGTATAGGTCTTCGCGAAAAGTCTTTTCGGCCACGGCTGCGTGAAGATTCTTGTTTGTGGCGGTCAGGATACGGACGTTGACTTCAATTTCTTGCGTGCCGCCGACGCGCTCGAAGCGTTTTTCTTCTAACACGCGCAAAAGCTTGCTTTGGATGGTGAGGGGAAGTTCGCCGATCTCGTCGAGAAAAAGGGTGCCGCGGTGTGCCAGCTCGAGTTTGCCGATTTTTCGCGCGCCTGCGCCGGTATAGGCGCCGCGCTCATGTCCGAATAATTCGTTTTCAACCAGGCCTTCGGGAATCGCCGCGCAATTCAGCGCCACGAAGGGATGATTGGCGCGCGGGCTAAGGTGATGTATGGCTCGGGCGAAAAGCTCTTTGCCGGTTCCACTTTCGCCGAGCAGCAGAACGGTGGAATCGGTGGCTGCGACGCGTTGGGTCATTTGGCTGGCGTCTTTCATCGAGGGGTGTTCGCCGACGATGCGCGGGAAGCCGTAGTGCAGTGCGTATTCTTCGCGGAGAAGCAGATTCTCGCGGAGCAATTCCTGTTGCTGCGCGGCGCGTTCGAGTAAGAGCTTCAGATGGTCCAGGTCCACGGGCTTCTGAATAAAATCGAAGGCGCCGTCTTTCATGGCAGTGACGGCTTCTTCGACCGAGCCATAGGCGGTCATTAGAATTACTGGAAGCGTGGGTTCGACGCGGCGCGATTCGCGCAGTACGTCCAAACCGGAATTCCCAGGAAGTTTCAAATCGGAAAGGATCAGAAGATAGCGGCGGCTGCGAATTTTATCGATTGCGGTGTTTCCGTCAGGAGCTTCTTCGACGATGTAGCCGGTGCGTTCGAGAGCTTTGCGCAGCATGGCGCGGAGCTCGGGTTTATCTTCAACGAGAAGGACGGGCTCCATCGCGGGAACTTCTAGCGCGCCCAACCGGGATCGCCGCCGGACTTGCGCAAATCGTCCTCGGCATCGGAAATGGCTTGCGTGTCGGCTTCAATTTGCGCTTTCTTGGCGTCGATGTCCGAGGTTTTCTTGTTGATATCGGAGCGCGTTAATTCCTGCTGCAGGGTTTTTACCGGATTGTTGTAATACTGCACGTCGAGCACTCCGAGCTCGCGCTGCATCACATCAAGTTCCTGCTGATCCTGTTCGAGTTTATGGCGCAGGGTGCCAAATTTCTCGCGCCACATCTTTTCCTGGCTGTCGAGCGATGCCGAACCCCCGGATCCACTTGCTTTATCGGTGCCGGCTGTAGCGGATGCTTCGCCAACGGCGGAGATACCGCCGGTGGTTGGCAGATTGTCATTGGTGAAAACTTTTGCGGACTTGGCTTGATCTTTCTTTTCTTCACGAGCACGGCGCGCGGCGGCCACGAGCGGGTCAGGTTTCGCGGGAGTCGAGTCAGAAGATTGCGCAGTCGGCTCTGCCTGGACGTCAGACTTCTGCGACGGGTTTTGCTGGGAGCTCGGCGGAGGGTTGGATTGAGAGCTCGGCTGCTGACTTTGCGATTGGCCCTGCGGGCACGCGAATCCGCAGGCAGGAACGAGCAACAATCCCGCTGCCGCTAACCCGATGAAAAAATATGTTCGCATGACGTTCGCCTCCGGGGAGGCATTTCTGCCTGGGTATCCCTGCTACGAGTTTAGATGCGGCCGACGCGGGAGGCAATCGGGGATGGTATAGGCTCCTGCCGCAAAGGTAACCATAGCAAAAACTCGGCTCCGCCGCCGGGGCGGTTGCGCGCTTCGATACTGCCGGCATGCTGTAGGGCAACTTTTTGGACTACAGCGAGGCCGAGGCCGGTGCCTTCTGACTTCGTGGTGTAGAAAGGAAGAAAGATTTTCGGCAGATCCGCGGGAGGAACTCCGGGGCCGTTGTCGGCAACGCATATGCGTTGCCATTTTCGTCCGCCGAGGTCTTCCACGGTGCCTGAAATCGTTACGCGCGGCGGGTTGGAAGATTCTTTCGCGGCTTGCGCTCCGTTGCGGACGAGATTCAGGAGCGCTTGGCGGATCAAGGGTTCATCGCCGGGCAGTTCTTGAAAAGCTCCTTCCAATTCAACGGCGCATTCGGGGATGGTTTCGTGAAGTTCTTCGGCTACTTTTTCCACCAGCGTCTGCATGGGAACGGATTCGTAGCAGATTTCCAGCGGCTTGGCGAAACGCAGAAATTCGGTGACTACATGGGTTAAGGCGCGTGTCTGGTCGAGAATGCGGTCCGCCGATTCCGCGATTTCAGCTGGCTTGGATTCGCTGCGAATCATTTGCGCGTAGCCCGAAATTGTGGCCAGCGAATTCTTAAACTCATGCGCGATTCCGGCGGACATTTCGCCGAGTGCCGCGAGATTTTCCTTCCAACGCATTTGCTTTTGCAGCGCGGTGAGTTCGGTCAAGTCGCTCATCAGGCAGAGCGCGCCGCTGACTTTCATGTCGAGCGCCGGATTGCCGCGCGCAGGGTTTCGCACCGTGCGATAAATGGGGGAGATGGTGACGCCGAGGTGGCGGACTTCGCCGCTGGCAGTCATGTGTTCCACTTCGCCGCGCTGAATGGTTTGCGCGTCACGCAAGCAAGCGGTGAGCATTTTCGTCAAATCAGAATCGGCGCCCAGGATTTCCTGGTACGAACGGTAGCGCAGAGTTCGAATGCCGAGCGCTTCTTCGGCTGCAGGATTGGTGGAACTGATGGAGCCGGTGGCGTTCACAAGCAATAAGCCGGTGGGCATGTTGCGAGTTACTTCTTCGGTGAGGCGTTCGGATTCCTGCGCGCGTTCCTGGGCTAGCAAATTCAGGCGGGCGAGTTCTTTTTCCTGCGCTCGCAGCTTTTCGATCACGCCTTGCATGGAAGCGGCCATGAAGGCGGAGGCATTTTCGGTATCGGCCTTGGGGCTAGCGAAATCTCCTTTCGATGCGCTAGAGCCTTCGCGCAGGACTTTGCGAATGAGGACGAAGAACAATACTGCACTGACCATGAGGATAGCCAGCAGGCCGATGGCGTATCCCAGATTGAAAGCCGGCGGGGACGGTATGCGTTTGGGAAGCAGTGCGAGGATCAGGAATGTGTCCATTGCTTATCGCACCATCAACAACGATTGGTACCAGTTTACGACCGGTGTGCCGAAGAAAACCACCAGTATCGCGGCCATTCCCAAGAATGTTCCAAAAGGCAACTCGTAGTCGGACTCCTTACGTTTCGCAAGAATTACGGCGACGCCCAGGACACTTCCAAGCAAGGAGCCTGCGAGGATTGTGAGCAGCGTGCGTTTGGCACCCAGGAATGCGCCGGCCATCAGCATCATTTTGACGTCGCCGAGGCCCATACCTTCGCGTCCGCGCAGGCGGAAATAGACTTCGGAGACGATCCAGAGAAGTCCGCTGCCGACGGCGGCGCCGAGAATCGCGTCGGCAAAAGAGAGAACGGGAGCGGGAGGTGGGAAGTCAAAAAGATGGTTGGCGATCCAGAGCGCGGTGCCGTCGGTTGGCTTGGTGAAGAAGCTGAGAGCGAGGCCGAGCGCGAAGCCGGTGTAGTTCACCACGTCGGGAAGCAGGCGTTCGCGCAGGTCGGTGAAAACCAGGACGACCATGATGGCGGAAAATACAGCCCATTTTAATGTTTCGATGCTCAATCCGAAGGCGATGTAGCACGCCAGGAAAAGTATGCCGGTGATTAATTCAACGAGCGGGTACATCGGCGAGATCGGCGTTTTGCAGGAGCGGCATTTTCCGCCCAGGAATAAATAGCTGAGGACGGGAATGTTGTCGTAAGGGCGAATCGGCGCGGCGCATTTCGGACAGGCCGACGCTGGCATTACGATGGATTTTCCTCCCGGAATGCGCAGAATGCAGACGTTCAGGAAGCTGCCAATGATCAGTCCGAACAGAAAAACAAAGATGCCGATAAGGATTGCCGGAGTCACACATCGAATCTGCCATATTGGAGCAAGGCCCTCAAGCTGAGCCATGCACATCGTGCCCGACTGCTAACATTTTCGAGTTTAATCTGCGCAATGCCGCCGATTGTCAGTTGGTAATCGTTGCCGCTAATCTAAGCCTATCGTCTGAAGGGTGCAACTGCCGAGGCGATGATCTTGAGTCCCGCAAAAAGGGCAAGCGCCGCAAAAGGAAGATAAACCTTCGATAAGGATTTGTCGCCAATCGGTACGATGTTTAGACCTATGGACTGGAACCATCCGGGGAAGGCACTCATAACGGTAAAGAGTGCCGACCAGCACAATAACGACCCCACAAAAAAGAACCCGATACGCTGGACACCGCTGAACGGGCGTTTACCGCGAATAAGTGTCCCGTAAAATCGCCCTTCATTGCGTGCCGCATCCAATGGCAGCACATTGCTTTGACGAGCGATTGCGTCCGATTCGAACCGTTGCCGGGTCTCTTTTTCCTGCTCATTTTCCTCGCGAGTCAGATCATGAGGGTTTTTAGGCATAAATTATGCTCACAGCTTACCCGTGTCCTGAACTTTGAGTGTAAGGCTAACAAATCATGGACAAGACCTGGCACAACGTTCAGGTGTCTCTAAACCAGCAACCAGCTCAATTTGGTTGTAGTGGTCGATTAACGGGCTAATTGGAAACTGGTCTACCACTGTGGTTCGAAGCGATTTGATTGGCGTGGGGAGCTACGCTATATTCGATGGTTTGCATCCTATGAATTTACTCGAGCAGGGAATACGGCGGTACGAACACATGCGCTGGGCCCAGGAACCCAACCGCCGGACGCTTCCGTTTGCTTGGGGGCTGGAGCATATCGGCGGCGACGCGAAAGAGGCGGACCCGCGCGGATTTCTGGACCGTTTTGTGGAGCATACGCTCGCCCACAGCGATGAGTGGTACGCGGTGACGCCGGCGGATGACTATTTGCTGGCGGAGGATGTGCTGACGTTTACGAGCGCGATCGAGTCTCCTTGGCCGGGGAATAATCGCGTGCATGCGCAGCTTTTCCGCGCGCGGCATACCGGGCCGGCGGTGGTGGTGCTCGCGCAATGGAATGCGCGGTGGGAAGAGCAGCAGAACGTTTGCAAGTGGCTCAACCGGCTGGGAATTACAGCGGTGAAAATGAGTTTGCCGTATCACGATCGCCGCGCGGTTCCGGGCCATCCTCGCGGGGACCATTTGGTGGGGCCGAATGTGGGGCTCACGCTGCAAGCGAACCGGCAGGCGGTGATGGATGTTCGCCGAACATTGCGCTGGCTGGACAGCCAGGGCTACGACCGGCTGGGCGTGTTGGGGACGAGCATTGGCTCTTCAATTGGGTTTGTCACGATGTGCCACGAGCCATTGCTGCGTGCGGGGGCGTTCATGCATGTGGCGACGTATTGCGGCGAAGTGGTGGCTAGCGGATTGACGACCATGAATGTGTGGGAGTCGCTCAGCACGAAAATTTCGCACGACGATATACGGCGCTATTGGTCGCCGATTAGTCCGTTTCCTTATATTTCCAGGCTGAGCGGGTCAGGTAGAAAAATTCTCGCGATTACCGGGCGATACGATCCGACCTTTTGGCCGGAGTTTACGGAATCGTTTTTTCAGGCGGCGAAGCGGGAAAACTTGCAGGTGGAGAATTTGTCGCTGCCTTGTGGGCATTATTCATTGGGAGTGGCGCCGTTTAGTTGGGCAGCGGGATATAGATTTGGGACGTTTTTGTTTGAAGCTTTGGCGTGACCACCGGGCGCATTGTCGCGGGCCTTCGCTGCGCGCCTTGACTATTCTTTGACGACTGCAAAACGGAACTTTGGGGGCTGAAGCCCCAGGGTACGCGGATTTACGTCGTGGCTAAAACCACGACCCACAAGGCTTACCGTCTTAATCTTCAGGATCCAAACAGAACCACGCCACTGAAACTTCATGCGAACCTGAAATTTATGGAAAAGGTGAGACCAGGCACATTCCGAGATCTCATTCTTGGCTAGCGACTGGGAACAAAAAGAGCCGGCAGGATGCCGGCGCTACAAAATCCGATCGTGGAGTCGCGAGTTACCGTAGGATGGCGGCGAATTTTCCGTCGTTGATTAAGCGGGCTACGGCTTCGATGTCGGCGGAGAGGGATCGATCGACTTCGACGAAGGCTGATGCCGACCTAACGGTATCATAAGCTTTGTGTGCTTCGGGTGCGGTGCGCAACGGAGCGAGCAAATCCAGGCCTTGGCAGGAGCTGAGTAATTCGATCGACAGGATATTTCGCAGATTGGCCAGCATAGGTTGAATTCTTCGAGCGCCGGACATCCCCATCGAAACGTAGTCTTCCTGGTTTGCCGAGGTGGGAACGGAATCCACGGAATGAGGGGCGGACTGCGTTTTCATTTCGCTGGCGAGAGCGGCTGCGGCGACCTGCAAAATCATAAAGCCGGAATTCAGGCCTGCGTCGCGTATCAGAAATGCGGGGAGCTGGCTGGAGTGCGGATTGGTCATTTGTTCGATGCGGCGCTCGGAAATTCCTGCCAGAGTTGTCAGAGCGACGGCAAGCTGGTCGGCGGCCATGGCAAGCGGCTGCCCGTGAAAATTCCCCCCGCTGATGATTTCACCTTCGCCTGGTTTTCCGTTTGGTGTCGCGAAAACTAAAGGATTGTCCGTGGCGCTATTTAATTCGACGGAGATTGTTGCGCGCACTTGCGCCAGGGTGTCGCGGGCGGCACCGTGAACTTGCGGAGCGCAACGGAGGCTGTAAGCATCCTGAACGCGCGGATCTTTTTCTGGCGCGCGATGCGATTCGCGAATCGCGCTGTCCTGATTCAGGCGGCGCAGGTTGCGGGCCGATATGGCGTGCCCGGCGTAGGGGCGAACGCGCGCGATGCGATCGTCGAAGGCCGCGGGGCTGCCGCGCAGTGCGTCCAAAGAGAGGGCGGCGGCAACATCGGCGGTGTCGGCTGCAATCTCCGCGTCGCGCAAACCGAGAGCGAGAAGGGCGAGCATTGCTTGCGTTCCGTTCAGGAGCGCCAGGCCTTCCTTTGCTTCCAGAACAAGCGGCGCGATTCCGGCGGTGCGCATTGCCTCGGCGCCGGGAATTTTGCGACCTTGCAAGATGGCTTCGCCCTCGCCAATCGCAACCTGCGCGAGATGCGCCAGCGGAGCGAGATCGCCGGACGCGCCAACGGAACCTTGGCAGGGAATTAAAGGATGGACGCGCTTGTTGAGCATGGCGCAAAGCGTTTCCGCAACGACGGGCCGGACGCCGGAAAAACCTTTTGCAATGGCGTTTGCACGAAGAACGAGCATCGCGCGGACTTCGTGCTCGCTGAGCGGCGCGCCGACTCCACAAGCGTGGCTGCGAACCAAGTTCGTTTGCAGCGCGCGAATCTGTTCGCGCGAAATTCGCACCGAGGCCATTTTGCCGAAGCCGGTGTTGACTCCGTACACGGCAGCGTTCGATTCGATCAGGCGGTCTACGACGGCGCGCGAAGAGTTCATGCGCTCTCGGGCGGGCTGGGATAACTCGACCTCAGCGCCACCAAGCGCGATGCTGTAAAGCTTATCGAGGGTTAGATTTTCGCCGTCAATTTGAATTCGGTTCATGTTCTAGTTTGGTGTCCTTCGAGAATTCCTTCGGTAAAGCTCAGATTCGCGGGCCTAGCCGAACCGTCTTAGTCTGTGTTGCTGTTTTTGCTGACGATAAAATATTTTCGATATTTTTCGGGAAGCGACTTTGGTTTTCCGGTCCGGTCGCAAATTACGTGCAGTGTATCTCCGGTTGCAATCAGCTCACCAGAGGCCTGATTCAGAATTTCGTAATCGAAGCGAATGGTTCTTCGCTGAGACTCCGCTACTTTGGTTCGAATCACCAGTAAATCGTCGAATCGAGCGGGGCGTTTGTAGCGGCAATGCGCGTCGGCAACGACGATAAAGCTGTCGTCTTCGCTCTCCATGCGCTTGTACTCAAAACCGAGCTGGCGGCATAGTTCCACGCGGCCAACCTCGAACCAGGTGAAATAATTTCCGTGGTAAACGACGCCCATTTGGTCGGTTTCGGCGTAACGGACACGCACTGTCGTTTCAGCGTAGTGAGACATCGGCGGAAAATTGTAACAGAGTGGCGAAGCGAGTGTGAGGGCAGCGTGGCGCTTTTGTGGCGGCGAAGAAAAAGGTACGGATGTTTGCTTGACGGCGCAACGCTCGGACGTTAGGCTTCCGAGGACTTCGCTGCGTATAATGAGCGGAACTTCCAAACGATGCCCGAGGAAAAAGAGGTATTAGAGCCGCTACCGTCGGTTCTGGCAGACGGAATCAAACGGCAAGTTTTGGCGGTGCAGGATTATGCCAAGCTTTCGTTTGAATCGCTGGCGAACGTCTTCACACCTCCCTTTTACTGGGCTGACACACTGGAACAGATGGACATCATCGGCGTCGGCTCGCTGCCGATCATCGTACTGACCGGATTTTTCATCGGCGGCGTCCTGGTATTGCAAACCGCGGCGCAATTCGAGCGCTTCGGGGAAACGGCGTTGACCGGCGACGCGGTAGCGCTGGCCCTGGTGCGAGAATTGGGGCCGGCGATTACGGCGCTATTGGTGGCGGGGCGCAACGCTTCAGGTATCGCTTCGGAAATCGGGTCGATGGTGGTGACCGAGCAAGTGGATGCCATGCGCGCGTTAGGCACTGACCCGGTACGAAAACTAATGACGCCTCGCGTGCTAGCTACGGTGCTGATGCTGCCGCTACTCACCGCGGTATCGGATTTCGTAGGACTAATCGGGGGATTTCTGGTGGCGTATTTCACCCTGCGGCTGGGCGCAGTGCAATTCTGGACGCGCGCTATTCATGCGCTGGATTTTGGCGACCTTGTGCAAGGCTTCGTGAAGCCGTTCGTCTTTGCATTCATTATTTCAACCGTCGCATGCTTCATGGGGTTGCGAGTGAAGGGCGGGACGCAAGGTGTGGGGCGGGCGACGACTTCGGCGGTGGTGGTTTCCTCGGTCATTCTGTTGGTAACAGATACTTTCATCACGCGTCTTCTGCTGTGGGCCTTTCAAAAATAGTTTGCGAGCCTGCCTCCACCAAAAGCTCTCCGAAGCTAGCGCTACAAAACCGGGATTTGCATCTATAATCGCCGGATGACGCGCGTGATTCCGCCGGAAGGCCGCGACCAATTCAGCGAACCCGTTCCGGGCGCGCCGGTCATTGCTTTCAAAGATGTTCACATCGGTTTTGAAGACCGCGAAGTGCTGCAGGGAATTTCCTTCGAGGCGTTTCACGGAGAGACGAAAGTCCTGTTGGGTGAAGGCGGGTCCGGAAAAACTCTGATCATGAAGATGGCAGCCGGACTTCTGCGCCCGGATTCCGGCACGGTGACAGTGATGGGGCACGATATCGGCGAAATGCCGGAGAAGGAATTGCTGCAGTTCCGGCGGCACATTGGCTTTGTGTTTCAAGAAGGCGCGCTGTTTGATTCGATGACGGTAGCCGAAAATGTTTCGTTCCGTCTGGATGAGGAACGGGTGGATGAAGCGGAGATTGAAAAGCGCGTGCGAGAGGCTTTGCGGTTCGTCGAAATGGAGTCTTCTCTAGAAAAGTATCCGGGAGAACTTTCCGGCGGCATGAGACGCCGCGTTTCGATTGCACGTGCTTTGGTGGATCGGCCGCCGATCATTTTCTATGATTCGCCCACCGCTGGGTTGGACCCGGTCACGTGTCAAACGATTATGTCGCTGATCCTGCGCGGGCGGGATTTGCAAGGAGCGACTTCGCTGCTGGCTACGCAACGCGTTCAGGATGCTTTCGGCCTGGCGAATTTCCGCTTCGATAAGAACACCGGACACATCTTGCGTGACACTGCGGAGGGTGGTCGCGCGGCACAGGGTGCAGATCAGGCGAAAAGCCTGCAGGCAGAGAGAAAACCAGCGCAGCAAGCGGAACCTGCAACCAACGCGAAAGGCGCGAATAAGGAGAACGGCGCGCAGGAATCACAGGCGAACGATGGCGGTCTTTCGCCCACAAACGTACTGGTGCTGCGCGACGGGAAGATTTATTTCGAAGGCGCTGCGGACGTGTTGTTGCATACGTCCGATGCGTACTTGAACGAATTTCTTGCTTCAGCGAAATAGCATTTTTGTACAGATCTCCTAGGAGGTAAGGCGATGGCGCAACGCAAGCAATTGACGTGGGCTGAACTTCGAGTGGGACTATTTGTCCTGGCCGGATTGTTCATCATGGCGGTGGCGATTTTCTACGTTACCGGCGCCGGAATTCTGGGGCCGAAATACCGGATCATCACATACCTGCCTGAAGTGGAAAGCCTGACTACCGGTGCGCCGGTACGGCTGGACGGCCTGGAGGTTGGCAACGTGCAGACCATGCGATTGACACCACATCCGCAGGACAAGATGCATAACATCGAACTGGTGTTGCGCATCGACAAAAAATTTGAAGATTCCATTCGTACGGATTCCTATGCAAGCCTGGCCACTGAAGGATTGTTGGGCAACCGCTATGTGACGATATCGCGAGGGTTAACCGGATCGGTAATTCCGAATAATGGGACCATTCCTGGTAAAGAGGAAGCGGCGATGAAAGCGCTAGTGGAGCGCGGTTCGGAGCTGATGGAGAACCTGGGAGTGCTCTCGGAAGACCTGCGCGGAATCGTCGATAAGGTGCAGAACGGGCAAGGCTCGATTGGATTGTTCATGAACGATCCTGCTTTCTACAACCATTTGAATTCCACGGCGGCGCGGCTGGACGCCATGGCGGGGTCGATTCAAAAGGGGGAAGGAACCATCGGAAAGCTTACTTCTTCCGACGAGTTGTACAACAAGCTCGATTCGACGCTAGGGCACGTGGACGACGTAGTGGTTGCGGTACAGCAACAGAAGGGCACCATCGGCAGATTGGTTTACGATCCAGCTATGTATGACAGCGCGAAAAATTTCATGGACAAGGGAAACGGCGTATTGGATGACGTGCGGTCGGGCAAGGGGACGCTCGGAAAGGCGCTCTATGATCCAACGCTCTACAATAATTTGCGGGACGCTTCGGCAAACGTACGCGATGCCACCGCCAAGCTGAATTCCAACGAAGGCACCGCCGGAAAACTGTTCAACGACCCGAAACTTTACGACAACATGACTGCGTTGACTGGCGATCTGAGGTTGATGATCAACGATTTCCGCCAAAACCCGAAGAAATTCTTGCACGTAAGGCTGTCGGTTTTCTAAGGGAAGTCCGGAAGTCGAGGGAAAGCCAACTTGTGGTGAAGTTTGCGCTGAAAGTATGTGGGAAAAGTGTAACTGAAAGTTAGGATCGAATCGTTGATGAATCTCGCCGAAAGCTTCAGCTCACCGTGACAACTTTCGAATTCACAATATTAATCGCCGTTGGTTCGCTGCTGGCCGGGCTACTGGGCGCACTAACGGGCTTGGGCGGCGGAGTGGTGATTGTGCCTTTGCTGACGCTGGCATTTGGCGTGGACATACGTTACGCGATTGGGGCTTCACTGGTTTCCGTGATTGCGACTTCCTCCGGAGCAGCAGCAGCGTATCTGAAAGAAGGATATTCCAACATTCGCGTGGGGATGTTTTTGGAAGTGGCTACCACGATTGGGGCGGTGACGGGCGCCTACCTGGCAGTGAGCACTCCGACCAAAGCCATCGCGATCATTTTTGGAGTGGTGCTGTTGTATTCCGCATACTCCGCGAATAGACCTCCGAAGGATTCACAAACGGACGATCCGCCGGATCGTTGGGCGACCTTGCTGAAATTCGATGGGAAATATCCGACGGCGCGAGGCGAAAAGTCGTACCACGTTCGTCACGTACCGGCGGGATTTGGGTTGATGTACATCGCAGGCGTGCTTTCGGGACTGCTGGGAATTGGTTCCGGCGCGGTGAAGGTGTTGGCCATGGATCAGGCCATGCGCATTCCATTCAAAGTGTCCACCACCACCAGTAATTTTATGATTGGCGTGACGGCGGCGGCGAGCGCGGGAATTTATTTGCATCGCGGCTATATCGATCCGGGGATTGCGATGCCGGTGATGCTCGGGGTTTTGGCCGGAGCGCTGATCGGCGCGCGCATTCTACCGGGTGCAAAAGTGCGGACACTGAGGCTGGTTTTCAGCATCGTGATTGGGGCGCTGGCGGTGGAAATGATCTTTAAAGGTGTAAAGGGAACATTTTGATTTATGACGTCCGGCACAACCTGGGGCGATAAGCAATTCGAAGTAATCATCGGTCGGTTATTGCGCTTCGGCGTGATTCTTGCGGCCGCTTGGGTGCTGGCGGGCGGAATTCACTACTTGGTTCAATACCGAGGCGTCAAGCCGGATTACAGAGCGTTTCAGGGCGAGCCGGCGGATCTGCGATATACGCATGAAATCGTTCACGAAGCTTTGCAGTTGAATGCACGAGCGCTGATCCAGTTTGGGCTGCTGCTGTTGATCGCGACGCCGATCGCGCGCGTGGCGTTTTCGGTGGTTGGTTTTGCGTTGGAGAAAGATTGGATGTATGTGGGGATTACATTGGCCGTGCTTACGTTGCTGATTTATACGTTCATCAGCAGTTGAAGCGTTGCCTTCCTAAATAGCCGGCCGAAGCCGCGTCATTTTTGATAAACGGCGCGGCCCCTGCCGGGATGTTGTTTCTGTCCGATGATTCACTCCTTGCCGAAGCAGTGTGGCAGCGACGGTGTGGAAACCTGCTGCCTAGTTATCGAGGGGCGGGAAACTCACCACTCCCTCGCTCGCGATTTCCACACCGCTGCGTTTGCGCTTCGGTTTGTAGTCACTGCATTCACGAACCGGGAAGGGGACCTCTCGCGGCGGAAAAGCATAGCCGCAAGCGATGAGAACCTCGAACGGTTCGTAACCCCGCACCACGTGCGCGTAAACGCACATAGTACAGAGACTGTTGCGCGGCAGCGGTGCAGCGACGGCCGGAGACACGACATCTGCCTCACGCGCCTTCGCACCGCGCAGCCGCGGAAGATTCAGTGTGATCAGTTTTGTCCCTCCTTTCCCGGTGAGCCAGGATTTCAGCATTGCCAGTGCGAGACGGACGAACAGAAACACAAGCACGGGAGCGATTCCGAAAAGAAACTGAAGCATGAAAGCGGAGTAGGCGGAAAGATTCGCCGCCGCTACCTCGGTCCAGAATTCAGAAGCTGGGATTCAGGAAGTTACGCGCAGGTTGGGATGAAACCGAACCCCAGGCTGCGACGTAGTTCCGCGTCCTCAGCTAACTGCATCGAATTGGGGTCGTGCTTCAACATTTCGGATTCTCTCCCGATGATTACATTTTCAGTGAAGAAGGTGTTTTGGACAACGGGAAACGCTTGAACGGGGAATATTCCTTAGCGAATGGCGCTATGCGTTGGTGAAAGGGGATTCGGGAAACATTGGGCGGCGCAGTTTCTCGCTTCACGCTTGCGATTTGCGGAGAAAACTGAACAGGGAATCGCGCAACAGGTAAATGGAAGCGGCGGTGGTGACCAGCGTGAGAATGGCGCCATCAAGGAACACTCCTGCCGGAGTCTGGTGGAAGACGGTGGAGAAGAAATAATAAGCCCCGGCAGCAAGGAAAACGCCGACGAATGAAAGCAGGTTCGCTGCTGCGATTACGCCGCCTTTTTGTTCGGGGCGTGGGCGATGCTGGATCAAGGCGTTCAGTGGTACGGCGAAGAAACCGCCAAAAAAGCCGAGCAGGCTGAGATCTGGAATGCGCAGGCGGACTGCCGAGGCGATGAGATCGCCGAACTTTGCGGATACGGCGCTGCCTTGGTGGAATGCCACGGCGCTTAGCCAGTGAGCGAGCAGTTCGGCGGGCTGGCTGAAGTAAAGCAAGGCTCCGAAAATCGTCATGCCGAGCGCGCCGATGGGGATTAAGCCCATTTCGATTTTGCCACGCGAGAGATAGCCCGCGGCCAAGCTGCCGAGTCCTATACCGATACCCACGGCGGCTTGCAGGTAACTGGTGCGGGTGTCGTCAATGTGCAGGACATCATGCCCGTACACCACGATAGTGAATTGGAGCAATGCGGCGAGAAACCACAAATACGTGTTGCCGATCACGGACCAAAAGAGCACGGCGTCGGCGTAAATTATTTTCATCTGCGTAAAAAGTTCGCCGACGGGGTCCCAGCGAAACATTCTGTGCGGGTCTGCGGCGGGCAGGTGAGAGATCCCGAAACTGGTGAGCAAGCCAAAGCAGGTGAAGCCGAAGAGCAGCCATCCTGCAACCGCTTCGTGGCCTCTGTATTTTTCGGCCATGATGCCTGCGGCCATGGTGGCGGAGATACTGGCTACAAAGGTTCCGAGTTCGATGACGCCGTTACCCCAGGACAGGCGATTTTCGGGAAGAAGCTCGGGCAACAAGCCGTATTTTGAAGGCCCGAAAAGAGCTGCTTCCATGCTGATCAGAAAAACGGAAGCGCATTCCATGGGCAAGTTTTGGAGATAGAGGCCGAGGATGGTGAAGGCCATAACGATGAGTTCGAGCAGCTTGGTGCCGATGGTGACACTGCGTTTACTATAGCGGTCGGCAAAGTATCCGCCCGTCATGGAAAACAAAATGAAGGGAATTGCAAACAGCGCGCCAACGATAAGGATCAAGCGGTCGCGAAAGTTGTTGGGAAAATTCATGGCCACAATGATGTAAATGACCAGGAACTTCACGGCGTTATCGTTGAAGGCGGTTTGAAACTGGGTGGCAATCAGGCTCCAAAAGCCGGCTCGCCAGGCGCGGCCGACTTTGGTTTTCGATTCTTTCGTCATGAGGGCGATGAGAATTTTCGATGAAGCTTTATCGCGCACGTAGCTGTTGAAGCCGAGCCAGTCTAACCAGTGCGCTGCTGGCTGGCAAGACGGAACGGATATGTGTTAGAGAGTTTGTCCATGACAAATGAATGGCCGAAAGATATGCCCGTCAGGCAGGTGCGAATCGCACGTCCGACAGATAAGCTCGAAGAAGTTTTGCGTTTTTATTCGGAAGGGCTGGGATTGAAGATCGTTGGCTCGTTCGCGGAGCACAAAGGATACACGGGCTATATGCTGGGACTGCCGGGAAGCGATTACCATTTGGAATTCACACAACATGCCGCGGGGAGTCCGTGCCCGGCGCCGAGCCGCGATAATTTGCTGGTGTTTTATATTCCTGACCAAGCAGCTATCGGCCGGATTGCTGCTCGGCTTTCCGGGCTCGGCTATCGCGCGGTGGAAGCCGAAAATCCATACTGGAACAAAAAAAGCATCACGATTGAAGATCCGGATGGCTGGCGCGTTGTATTGATGAACTCGTCTGGAATCTGACACCTAGCTTTAGCGTGATGATGCGACGAGAAGCGCTACTTGCGGTCACTTCGCTAGGCAGAAGATGGCGAAGAGCTTTCACTCGTTGACGGCTTATATTGGCAACCCTTTTACATTAACTGGAAACGGCGAGCCCAAGAGTGTTTTCGTAACGGAGATTAAGCCAAATTTCTTTTCAACATTGGGAGTGCAGCCAGCGTTGAGCCGAGGGTTCGTTGAGCCGCAGAAGCTAATTAGTGACGGCGATGTTCATTAGGCGAGGACGCGCAGGGCGGGTTTGACAGGCTCAGGCGGAAACGGCTTAGTGCTGGCCGGAAGAGGCGTTTCGCGCTTGTGATATTTGGTTTCGACGTAATCGTCGAGCAGAGTCTGAAAAGCCGCGGAAAGCTCGTCGTATGTTCCCTCTAACGTGGTGAAATGCTGGCCGTCGATGTAAACGGGGCAGCGCGGTGACTCGCCTGTGCCGGGCAAGCTGATTCCAATATTGGCTGCCTTCGATTCCCCTGGGCCGTTCACAATGCAGCCCATAATCGCTAGTTTCAACTCTTCGACACCCTCGTAATAGCGTTTCCACTCCGGCATCTTGTCGCGAATGTAACCCTGTATGCTTTCCGCCAACTCCTGGAAGGTCGTACTGGTGGTGCGTCCGCAGCCGGGGCAAGCGGTGACGCTGGGCGCGAAGGTGCGCAGGCCGAGCGCCTGCAAGAGTTCGCAGGCGGCATAAACTTCTTCGCGGCGATCTCCGCCGGGGCGCGGCGTCAACGAAATGCGTATAGTGTCGCCAATTCCCTGGCCGAGCAGGATTCCCATGGATGCCGCGGACCAGACCAGGCCTTTCGCCCCCATTCCAGCTTCGGTGAGGCCGAGGTGCAGAGGCTGATCGGTTTTCTGCGCGAGGTCGCGATAAATTTCAATGAGGTCATGCGGACGTGAAACTTTGCACGAAATAATAATCTGATCCTTGCGCAATCCTGATTCGAGCGCTAATTCCGTGGACTCCAGCGCGGAGAGAACCATGCACTCGTTAATAATTTCTTCGGAAGTTTTACCCAGGTCGCGGTCGGTATTTTCCTGCATTTTACGCATGACGAGTTCTTGATTCAGCGAGCCGCCATTCACACCGATGCGCACGGGCTTGTTGTGCTCGCGCGCGACTTTGCATATGGTGGAAAATTGTTCGTCGCGGCGCTGTCCGTGACCGACGTTGCCAGGATTGATGCGGTATTTATCGAGCGCGGCGGCGCAATCAGGGTATTTTTTGAGGAGCACGTGGCCGTTGTAATGAAAATCGCCGATCAGGGGTACGTCGCAGCCCGCATCGAGCAAGCGCTTCTTGATTTCGGGGACGGCGGCAGCGGCTTCCGGGATATTTACGGTGATGCGGACGAGTTCGGAGCCGGCCTGCGCTAGCTCGAAGCACTGTTGCGTCGTAGAGGCAATGTCAACGGTGTCCGTGTTGGTCATGGATTGCACGACCACCGGCGCGCCTCCGCCGACCTGAATCTTGCCGACTTTAACTCCTACAGTTTGGTGGCGTTTCTGCGTCATCTCTCGTCTATTGTAGCGAACTACGGCGAGGTTGGGTAGCGCGCGAGCCAGGATGCGTTTCTTGGGGAATCACAGAACTCTGACGCTCCCGAGTACCCGCCAGGGAAGGAGCGCCAAGGTTCGATGACCAGGCGTGGAAGATAGCCAGCGTCAAAAAAAGCTAGTATTCCGGACGCCGCGCGGAAACGCCGCCGTTAGTTTTGTTACTGCGAACCGGCGGAATAATCGTGGCCATTTTGCGAATCATGGCCAGGACCAGTTTCTTGTCGTCCTCCGAAAGCGTGGTGGAGTATTTCTTAATGTCGGCCAGGAAGCGAATTTCTTCTTCAGACAGCTCCCCCAGCATCTTGCGCGTTTCGCGGTCTTGCGGCGTATCGCTCCCGGGGAAAAAGTCGGCCAGCGAAATCTCCATGGCTTCCGCGATTTTCGCCAACGTCTCGAGCGAAGGAACGGTGTGGCCATTCTCCACGCGCGAAAGGTAGCAACGCAGGAGTCCTGTACGGCGTTCAATATCACCCTGCGACAGGCCGCGATCGCTGCGATACGACTTAATTACTTCACCGATATTCACTTTAGGTTTTTCTTTTGGCATTGTTATCTTTCCTATAACTGGGGCGTATCTTACGAGTTACCCTCTAACAGGTGCAAGACAATTTTCGATGTGATGTTTCCTGAGAGGAACATCCTATTTAGCCGACGGATTGAGGAACTGGAGACTGCAATAGCGCGCTGATACGTTTGCCCGCGCGCTTATTGGCGTAGAGCTCCTGGTCGGCGCGATTGAGCAATTCCTGAGGAGTTTCTCCGGGCTTGTAATCGGTCCAGCCGCGTGAGAATTGCAGACATATTTTTTCTTCGTCGCAATAGAACTCAAGGCCTTCGATACGTCCGAGCACGTGACGAACTTCCTCCGCGCGGCATTCCGGAAGCAACGCCATAAATTCGTCACCGCCGAGACGCACGGCAAGATCCGAGCCGCGAATCGCGCGTTGCAAACGGTCGGCGAATCCCTTCAGCAAAGTGTCTCCCGCGGCGTGCCCGTGCCTGTCGTTCACCTGCTTCAAGCCATCCAGATCCATCAATAAGACGGTGAGCGGCCGTCCGTGGCGCTGAGCGCGGCTCATTTCCTGCGCCAGGCGTTGTTCGCCGGAGCGGCGATTGTAGAGGCCGGTCAATTGATCGAGTGCAGCGAGCTTGTAAACCTCTGAGGCCAGGCTTTCAACTTTGGCAAGCGAATTAATCTGGTCGGCCAGCTCATTGCGCAACTTGGAAATCATGTGCTGCTGGTAGATGAGATAAACGCTGGATACCAAAACGATTCCCACCAGCGCGCGCACGGCTTGGTTCAGATAGAAAGAATAGGTGCTCTGCTCCTGACTCAAGAGAGCTGGGAAGGCAAAAGACGCGACCGCAACCGTCAGAAGCAGTATTAAAGCGACGGTAGTGGACCACAGCCACCATTGGCGGCGATCCAGGTGGCGGAGATTATTGCGGATGTGTTCGGGCGGAAATCCGGCACCCTCGAAAGTGGGCTTGAGCGTCCGCTCGTTTGTGGTAGTCATTTTGTTCAGAAACCGGCTGCCTAGTGTCGGAAATAATCGCCTGACCTATTAATTACAGGTTCTGAGCCCGAAATTCTATACGTATGTTCCGCGTCGTTTCCAAGTGGGTAACCGTTGATGTCCCGACAAGCGAGAGTCGTATTGGACCGACGATTGCCTTCGGCCAATCGACACGCCGAATCCCTTCTGAGACGAAGAGTTCTGCGCGCCAAATGTAAGAGCTGTTGCGCAAGACGATTCGCTTGAGTTCCTTCGTGCTTCGTATCCTGAGCAAATTCCTGCCGGCGATCTGAATTTCGATTTCCTCGATTACGTTGGCCGCGTTTTTCAACGCGCATGGCCACTTCACTCGAGGAGATTTTATGAAAAAGAAGATTGCTTGGTTGTTCCTGATTGCGGTCGCTCTGTTGACAGTACCTGTTTCACACGCTTCTGCAGTGACCAACACAGGTTGGAGTGTCGATGGGACGCAGCCACCCCAGCCGCCTATCCCTTACCCCGGGGGCTAAGAATTACTAAAAAAAACGATTAGCGGGAGGGGAAGTTCCGGCTTCTCCTCCTGAGCTTTTGTGCTAGGATTTAACGCAGCCGGATGACAATTTTCACCCAGTTCGTGTGGCTGGCTGGTATTTTGCTTGAAGGTGTCATTCTGATTCGAGCTGTTTATGGCAAATTCTTAGCGAAATATTCGTTATTTTATCTATACATTGGCACGGTTTTCCTGGGTTCTATATTTCTTTACGTCGTAAACATTGTGTTGCCATCACAAATAATACCGCTCTATTGGTCTGTAAACTTCATAACGTTGTCTTTGGGATGCGGAGTTATTTTCGAAATATCGAGGCATGTCTTCGCACACCGCGTCACCTTAGATCGCGTCACACGATGGTCTATGGCAATCACTTTCGGTACGATTTTTTTGCTGGTCGCGATACATGCATTCTTGTTACCGCAGTGGAATCCAGCTGCCAATAGTGCCGATTTGGAAAGGGATCTCCGGATAGCCCAGGCCATTGCATTGATGACAATTCTTTTCCTTACGGGCTATTACCGCATCGAGATGGGGAAAAATATCAAAGGAATGATTTTAGGGTTAGGAGTCTATGTGGGCGCAAGCATACTTTCCCTGAGCATGCGCCTTTTGGTCGGGCCTGCATTCGATGCGGCGTGGGGCATAATCCAAAGCTCCTCCTACCTCGCGGCTCTGTCAATCTGGGCGGTTGCGCTTTGGGCTTACGATCCCGGGCCCGCGCCGAAGCCCCCGATTTCGGGCGGGGAATACCAAACGTTGGCTGGGCGTACACAGGATCTTCTTGGATCGATTAACGAGCAGTTGGATAGGACGACTCCGCGATGATTCAGTTTGTATTTTCGTTGCTGGTCGGCTTCGCGCTTCTCATAATTCTTTACTTCTTTGCGCGCGGGGGCAAAGTTTCCGCTGAAGGCAGTGCAAAACAGCTGAGAGAAGCAAGGCAGACGCTCGATTCACTTCAGTTCGGTTTACTACCGAACGATCTGGTACATAGAATTTTTGCTCGTGAAGACCTGGAGTATGTCCGTCAGGCTGCGCCGCCGCAGGTTCAGTCTCTCTTTCTTTCGGAACGCAAGGATACCTCGCTGGCTTGGGTACGCCGGGTTCGCGGCGCGATTTTGAGCCTGATGCGCTTTCACCGAGGTCACGCGCGGTTATACGCGCGGCTGAATCTGTCAACGGAACTGCTTTTGGCGCTAAATTTTGCCCGGCTTCTGATGGTATGCCGGCTGCTAGAGATCGCGTGGTATCTTCGTGGACCGTACGCCGCCCCCGGAATGGTGCGAACTGTGGCGGCCACGGCGGGAACCGTATGTACGATCTCAGAAAGATCCCTTGTCTTCCTGAAAGTGGACCAGATCGATCCACTGAAAAACGATCCATCGCACCACGGCGCGTCGGTGTAACGATTGATGGCCTTTTCCACGAACTATACGAATGTTGACCAAGCCGCGGAAGATCTGCGCCGACGTTCCCTGGTGCATATGGCCGCTCCGTTGGAACGCATGATCTACCTGGGATCCACACGCGATTACAATACCGGCCTTTATTATCACGATGGCCTGGCTTTGCGCTTTTCGGAAATGGTGGCGTGCCAGGCCCTGGCCAACTGCCATCGCGAAGCGTACCAGCAGGTTTTGCAGTCTTCTATCGAGAATCTCGTGGACCAGCTGGATGCTTACGTGCAATCGACCCATTCCGCGCCTCGTGATTTCATTGCGGCGTGGAAGAATCTGCAACCGTACCGGGTCGCGGTTCCAGCCGAGACTGATCCGCTAGCGGCGGAATTCCTGTGCTCCAACGTCAAGATCGCACTGTTGATTTGGGAGGCTCGTCAGAGTGGCCGTTTCCGGCAGCCACTAGACGCATCGCTACAGCAGTAACCTGTCCGATAATCTCCGCTTCGGTAGGGTAAGCATATTGCCTTAGAGCGCATCCTGAGAGAGGATGAGGAATTAGCGTCAAATTGGAGTCGCGCGCTTCACACCAGGAGCACGCGTAACCTTCGCGGAGTTCCACAAAGTAGATGGGCCGGTCAAGTTCAGTTCGCCATCCGCAAACGGCCACCCGCTTTCTGTGGCTATCGATTTGCACGAATGAGCCTGGGCGCAAAAGCGGGTCCATGGTGCGATCTTGCATGCCTATAAACCCGTACTGGCAGTTGCGAACGTCCAATTTCTGAATCAGTGCAATGGGGACTTCGCCCCAGACTTCCACCATGCGCGAAATCAAGCTGGTTGTCTCCACCTGAAAACCGGGATCGAAGCGCACGGGGAAGCGAATGGCGCGCTCTCGGTCGGAAACCTCGATGGAAGCCAGGTGCGTGTTATGCAGCGGCAAAGTGGAGTGATAACGGACAGTGTCCTCCAGTTCCACTCCAAAAATGCTAAGGAGTTCCACGAACTTCGCGCGATAGATCACGCTTAAGCTGAACAGTTTGTAAATGCTGGGCACGGAGCTTCGATTTTCGAGCTGGGTAAGCCAAGCGTTGGAGATCGAGAATTCTTCGTTTTCGCGGTCTTCTGCAATTATGCGGCTAAGCTCTTCCACTTCTCGAGTGGTAATGCCCAGGCGATGCCGCAACTCTCTAAGACGATCCCCAGGATGAACGAGCAGCGTCATAGCTGTTCTGCGCCAACTTTACTTTATTGAAAGTGCGCGCGCGATTGGCATTGAAGTGTGTGCTATTAAGATTAAAGCCATCCGCGGGGTGAATCAATCTTTTTGATAATTTTCGAAAAAACTCTTCGGCAGATCCGGAAAACGTTAAAATTGGGTAATGTTTGCTTGCAATGATAAGCAACATTCCGCTTTCGTTGAATCGGATGTAATCGCGCAGCAAGAATAAATCAAGAGCGGTTTTACTTTACGCATCAATGCAATTTGCGGCGCTAGTCGTATGGCGGCGACTGTGCCAATCTGGAACTATTCAATACCCATTTTGGAACCAGTTTGGGAGTCAATGAGGAGCGAGATTATGGGCGCGTTCTCTGGTACCCCATCGAATCCATCAGGCGGAAGCGGACCGTACCCCAACAAGCGGGAGGTCCCGCGCTTTAGCCTAATCGCCACAGTCGTGCTCCGCGAGCCGGATAGCGATACGAAAATCTCCGGGCGAATTTCCGAGCTGAGCCGCAAGGGATGCTACGTGGATACCTTGATTACGCTGCCGGAAGGCACAGTACTTGAAGTCCGAATCTCTCGCGACCAAGGCGTCTTTCAATCGAAGGGCAAGATCGTGTACGTGCAATCGGGAATGGGCATGGGCGTTGCGTTCCTGGAAGTTGCCGCAGACCAGTTGAAGATCCTCGATACTTGGCTAGCCGAACTTTCCTCCTAGAGTCTTCGTTCGCGCCTTCGATTTTTCGCATTTCGCGCTCTGGCATTTCTTTTGCTCACCTGAGAATTCAGAATCCCGGCACCGTGCGGTAAGATAGATATGCCAGCCCCGGGAGGAATGTTTGAACTTTAGCGCGAACACGCGACAGTTGGGAGACGTTACAGTAGTGGATGTGCGTGGCGGTTTCACAAACCCAGAAGGGGAAGCAGTGCACGAGCTGCTGCTGGACCTGTTCCGAGAGGGGCGCACCAAGGTCTTGCTGAACTTTCGCGAGGTTTCCTACCTCGACAGTTCGGGAATCGGCCAGCTCGTTCGCAGCCTATACACCGCCAGAAATAATGGCGCGGAATTACGCGCGGTGAATCTGAACGCGCGCGCTGCGGAAGTATTGCGTTTGACCAACCTGCATCGGATATTCGCAGACTTCCCTGATGAAGGATCCGCGATTAAAAGCTTCATCTCTTAGCTCTAACAATCCAACAACTCTGAAATAAATTCTGCGAATAGCCTCGTGCTGTTTCATTTGCCCTTCTTCGCGCAGCTAAGTCTGGCGCGGCCTCGGAGACCCCTGTACGAACGGTCAGTTTCCGATGTGAACAAACCTGAACCTTTTCGGCATTGCTTAGGTTTCCGACTCGCGCCTACAGTGTTTCACATCGGTCCTAGAGGGCTGATTCCGCTCATCGCTGAGTTTGGACAAGGAGACTTCTTATGTGGACAAAGCAACCGCAAGCTGAAGTTCCCAGCTATTCGCCGTCACCTGTGCCGCCTTCGCAGACGACGGCCGCCCCATCGCAGAGCACGAACTATGCAGCCCGGCCGAGTGCGCCGAGCGCACGGAGCGTGGCCTGCTTGGGCGAAACGATCGAGGTCAAGGGCAAGATTTCAGGCGAAGAAGACTTGCAGGTTGACGGCAAAGTCGAAGGGCCGATCTCGCTGCAGGGCCAGCGCCTGACTGTTGGCCGTACGGGCAAGCTCAATTCCGAAATCGCCGCGCGCGAAGTGGTGGTGTACGGCAACGTTCACGGCAATGTGCGAGCGAGCGACCGAGTGGAAATCAAGAAAGACGGCTCCGTGACCGGCGACGTGATCACTGCGCGCATCAGTATTGAAGACGGCGCCTTTTTCAAGGGACGCATCGAGATCGAACGCGGGAAACAAACCTCGCCGAACTCCGAACGCGAAAGCGAGCTGGTTTCAGCGGGCGCGGCCGCGGACTAGGTTCGCTTCAGCCCAGTCGATAATCTTTAAGTGTTTCGATGAACCCGCGCGACTTCCCGGGGAAATGAGTTATTCATTCTCGCGCGGGTTTTTGTATTCGTCCGGAACGTCGTCTTCGGGAACTTCACGGGTCCTGACTTCACCTTGATCGGCGTCCGGCGCGTTTTCGATTCCGCTCACATATTCGGCCTCGAGCGCTTGGCCTTCCTCCACTAACTCCTCCACGCTCTCGGTATCGACGTCTTCATCGCGGGGCAGCCCTTGAATGTCTCCTGATTGCCCTCCGGACGCGGGGCCCAAGCCACGTCGCCCCAGGGTCACCATGCCGGAATTTACTTCGCTGGTTCGGCCCGCAGGCCCCGGAATGTTTCGTCGAACGGAGCTCTCCGAGCGAATCGACTTCTTTTTGCGGCTTGGTTTTTTGGCAGCTGGTTTCTTTTTCAATGCTTTCTTTTTGGAACTCTTGGAACTCGTCTTCTTGGAAGCGGCCTTCTTGCGAGTCTTCTTTTTCGTTGCCATTCGAAAAGTCTATCACCACCAAATCCAGCGAACAATGCGACACTAGGACAAGAAAGGTGAGCCGAAGGTGCCAAGACCAACCGTTGAGCCGCGGAGCGCTCTGAAGTGCGCGTCGACCCATTAAACGGCAGCCGTCCGATGTCGAGTCTTGCGGCGGTGCTCAGCATCTAAAAGGAATCTCTGTTCGCACTCTATGGCGATTGAAAAAACGTCCAACGCAGGAAGCAAGGTCAAGAAGAAGTTCGATTGGAAACTGCTGCCCGATGTCCTGGCGCTGCTAAAGCCACGGCGGGGAGTTATCGCGATAGGCTTCGTGCTGATGATCATTAACCGGTCATCCGGACTGATCCTGCCCGCATCGACAAAGTACCTGGTGGATGACGTCATCAACAAAAGGCAAATTAATCTTTTAATGCCAATCGTTGCGACTGTCGTTGCCGCGACGATTGTTCAGGCTATTACGTCTTATGCGCTCACTCAGCTTCTTTCCAAGTCATCGCAGCGGATGATCACCGAGCTCCGCATCAAAGTTCAAGCACATGTGGGGCGTCTCCCTGTGTCGTTTTACGATGCGAACAAGACGGGCGTTCTGGTGTCGCGCATTATGAGTGACGTGGAAGGCGTGCGGAATTTGATCGGCACCGGGCTGATTGAGTTTGCCGGCGGAATCTTGACTGCGGTGTTCGCGTTAATCGTGCTGCTGCGTATCAGCGTGAGCATGACGGCCGTGGCGTTTGCCGTTTTATTGATCTTTGCTTTGGGACTGAATCGCGCGTTCAAGACGATTCGCCCGATTTTTCGCGCCCGTCCAAAAATTAATGCTGAAGTTACCGGCAGGTTGACGGAATCTCTCGGTGGTGTGCGCGTGGTGAAGGGCTACCACGCAGAAGCACGTGAAGAGAAAGTGTTCGCGGCGGGTGTGCAAAGGCTTTTGGATAACGTATTGAAAACCCTGACGGCCACTTCGTTGATGGGTCTCGGCGCCACAAGCTTGATGGGCATCGTCAGCGCTTCGATTATGTTTCTCGGCGCGCGGCATATCCTTGCCGGGACCATGACGCTTGGCGTTTTTCTGGAATACACAATTTTCCTGGGACTGCTCGTTGCGCCTGTATTTCAAATTGTCGGAATCGGGCCGCAAATCACAGAAGCGCTGGCCGGGCTGGAGCGGACGCGAGAAGTCCTGAACGAAAATCTCGAAGACGAAAGTCCGAATCGTACGGAGCGGCTCGACCGGATTACGGGACGTGTGGCGTTTGAAAGCGTGAGTTTCGCGTACGACACGGGAAAACCTGTGTTACACGACGTCAGTTTCGAGTCGGAGCCTGGGACGGTGACCGCGCTCGTCGGTCCATCCGGTGCGGGAAAATCAACAATCATCGGCTTGATCGCGGCTTTTTACACGCCCACCAGCGGCCGCGTTTTGGTGGATGGACATGACTTATCGCGTGTGCGTCTGGATTCCTATCGCTCGCAACTGGGAGTCGTTTTGCAGGAGACCTTCCTGTTCGACGGCACCATTCGCGAGAACGTAGCTTTCTCGCGGCCGGAATCCAGCGAGGAAGAAATTATGGCGGCTTGCCGCATCGCGCGCGTGGATGAATTTGCGGACGCGTTTGAGAAAAGATACGACACGATCGTGGGCGAGCGTGGCGTGAAGCTTTCAGGCGGCCAGAGGCAACGTGTCTCTATTGCGCGTGCAATTTTGGCGGATCCACGCATTCTGATTCTCGACGAAGCTACTTCTAGTTTGGATTCGGAATCGGAAGCCTTCATTCAAGAAGGGCTTCGCTATCTGATGCGCGGACGAACTACGTTTGTGATTGCGCATCGTCTATCCACGGTGCGGCGCAGCGATCAAATCCTGGTAATCGAAGCGGGACGCATCATCGAACGCGGTACGCACGCCTCGCTTTACGCTGCCAGTGGCCGCTATTACGATCTCTACACCAAACAGCACGGCGTGGAATCCAATTTGTTTCTTGCTCCGGGTGAAGGCGGTTCAGAGTCGAAGGATGAACTTGCGGCAGAGGTCCAAACCGCGTCAAGCGCCAACGATTCTGCCCTGCCCGAGACGATCCGCTTGATACGCGGGCGGAACTAATATTTGTCCTCGGAAGAAACCAAAAACGAAAAGATGCGCCGCTATTTTGATTTCCAGCCGGCGGGCGGGGAACCGATCGGCCAAAAC
Organism: Candidatus Acidiferrales bacterium; assembly: GCA_049693615.1. Taxonomy (GTDB): domain Bacteria; phylum Acidobacteriota; class Terriglobia; order Acidiferrales; family UBA7541; genus Palsa-295. Next base: position 68,284 of record JBAVQB010000041.1, read on the forward strand.
TCGGGCGCTGGCCTGAGAAATTCGATGGCCACTTGTGCCAGACCGGCGTGCTCACGGCCCATGTAGGAGACGCGTCCTTCGCGTTCGTCCCAATTTTTCGGATTCATCAGCGTGACTTTCTGGCCTAAGGCCACCTTCGTCCCCAACATCACCAGTGCACCGTGCGCGCTGACCGTCACGGTAAAAGTCTCTTCTTGAAAGGGCCTGTTATCCGCGGACTCGCCTCGAATCGCGACGGGAACGTCCGCGAGTACACGTTCACTTCTTCTGTTTTCCGGCTGCGTCATTTGCTTTCTTCCCCCTTGGTAAGGCACGCCCAGGAAGATGCCCCGCCTACTATGTCCAAAAGTTAGTTAAAGATGGGAAAAACGATTGCGCGAGTATCGCCGAAGTTACCCTGCGGTGCGCACGAGCAAACGACAATCCTAGATCCCGCAACTGGGCTTCCGAGTAAGCTTCCGTTGGGAAATTTTAGCGAAATAGTTGGTGCTCGAGGAGGGAATCGAACCCACACGGCCTTGCGGCCACCGGATTTTGAGTCCGGCGCGTCTGCCAGTTCCGCCACTCGAGCTACAAAAGACTCGGTGAGCAGGTTAGCATGTAGCGGCGCCGAGGCTCAAGCTCTCAACACTGACACCTTATGATCCTGTGTTTGAAAAGAAGATGAAAAAGGCTGAGGGGATCATACGCCGCTACCGTAATACTCTGCACACGCTCTCGAAGTGAAGGAACCGCAATGGATTGACGAGCGCGACGCACTCGCGCCGCGCGGCCGTCTTTTAGCCCTCGGTGGCAACGCTGGCGGCCTCAGGGATGCCGCGCTTCTTAAATCCGCGCTCGCCAGGCCACGGCAACTTCATGCCTATGTCGATAACGCGCACATACTGGACCTGGCTGCGGCCTACATATCGGCGATTATCCGAAATCACCCTTTCCTGGATGGAAGTAAGCGGACCGGTTTCCTCGTCGGCATACTTTTTCTCGAAATCAACGGATATCGGTTCGTGGCTTCGGAAGAGGATGCCACGCAGGCCATCATGCGTCTCGCGGCTCGAATTCGTAAAGTGGTTGCGCGAGAACACGAAATGATCTGTTGGCGACCGTGACGCTCAAAAGAGATTCGGTGGACGGATCTAACTCGAAGTTTCGTTTTCGCTTGGCGAGGAAATTGTTTGGATACGGCGCGGGTCGAGGAAGTTGTGCGTAATTTCTGCGATGGTAATTCCTAGCTGGCCCCAGAGGCGGCGCTTCAGTGTTCGGTAACTTTGCGAGCCGCTGAAAATGTCGCGAACTAGGTCGCGGAATGCGGGAGAATAGTTCAGCAACTGCACCATGCGCGTGGTGATGGCGCCGCCAACGAAGTTTCCACGGAAGACTTTCTTGGCGATGTTGGCGGCGAATTCCAAGTCCGCCGAAAATGCGGCGCGCAGACGTTCGGGGTATTCCTGTGGCGCGCCTTGCGCTAAGGCTTGCGCGAGGAGGTCTCCCGAGCGTAGCGCGTAGTAAAGACCTTCGCCTGTGATCGGGTCAACGGTGGCGGCAGCATCGCCAGCCATGGCCCAATTTTTCCCGACGATACGGCGTCCCCTAATGGTCTTGGCTTGCGGCGACGGCAGAACGTGGCTGTATAACTGCGCTCCTGCCGTGGGAATTTTCTCTTCCACCACGAAGAGATCGAGATGGCGGCGCAACTGCTGGCTAGTGGTTTGTCCCATGCGCGCGCAAATCCCCACGGATAAATGGTCGGCGCGAGGGAAAGACCACAAATATCCTTCGAATTCCTTCAGAAATTTTATTTTGATGATGTTCTCTTCAGTGGGAACGAAATAGCCAAGCGTCATCTCAAGATCGTCAGCGCGCAGAGCGGTCGTATTCGGTAGAAGTTGATTGCGCGCGCCGGATGCCAGCACCACGAAATCGGAGGTTCGTTCTTCGCCTTCCACCATCAAGCGAACTCGCTCGGCGTTGGTATTTACACTGGTCACGCGCGAACAAATGGCGGTGCATCCGGCGGCCACGGCGCGATCGAGCAGCAATCCGTTAAGCACTTTGCGTGCATAGACGACGATCGGATGGTTCATCTCAAAGCGCGCGCGATGCCCGCGGCTGGAAATCAGCTCCGCGGTGCGTACGATTTTCTTGGGGTGAGGTGAGTCGAGAAGGAACGGATAGGTTTCGATCGCTTTATGCGTCAGCCCGCCGCCGCACGGCTTTTCCCAGGCCAGACGTTCATCGAAGATTGTGACTTTGAAACCGGAGCTGGCCAGTCGCTCTCCGCATAGAGCGCCAGCAGGGCCTCCGCCGACGATGGCGATATCTTTCATGTAAGACCTTTATTATGGCCTAATCACGTCAGCGGAAAAACAGCAGCCACGAACCACGCGGCGAGTATAGCACTAAATAATATGGCCGCCGCGACGGAGCCGGTTCGCTTGCGCAGGGCGTCCGCTCCGAGCCTTTGCAGAATAGAAAAGACGGCAAGAAAAACGGCGAGCAAGGGGATTAAGACTTGTCCGCTGCGCAGTTCGTAATAGCCAAGCGTGCACGCAAGAAAGATTTCGAGGCGGAACAATAGGAATATCCCGAATCGTAGCGCGCGGCGTTTGCCGTTCTGCACCGGCCCCAGGACAAGTTCCTCTGCGCCGCAGAAAATAAGTGTGACGGGCAGTATCGCCGCGAATCGCATCCAGCGCGGCCCGTTCAGCCACGCATCGTCGAGCTGCCAATTCAGCCATGCGCCCAGTGACAAAAAAACGGCAAATGCAAAAATGGCTGCGAGGATAGAGATCGAGACGGCCGGCGGCCAATTCTCCCAAATCTGCACCCGGTTAAAAAACAACAGAACCAAAGCAACGATCAACAGAACGGATAAAAAATAATCTCCCGTATAGATATGCAGGAAGTTCAACGGAATACCCACAGCGAGCAGCAAGACTCCGGCCAGCGACGCAACCGCCGCTTCTGCCAACGAAAGTGCGTAGCGAGGATGATCCACGAGCGGTTCAGCGTGCGGAGGGCCAGCGACGGACGCTATTATCGTGGCGCAGAACGGAAATAAAAACAGGATGCCGATCAATCCTAGGACCGAGCCGGCCAATCGATGGCGTCCTTTATTGGCGACAGCATAGGGAGCCAGATCCAGATTTAGCGCCAATGTCTCGGGCGGGATTTCCGGAAACAGACATTGCATAATCCATCGTTCGGATTGATGGGCCACATTGCGGTCCATGATCAAGCCGGTGTGCGTTCCGCCCGCGACATGACGCAAATCGAAGGCCCGCTTCTGCGCGAAATCTTCGGGTTGAGCGCGTGTCCCTCCGGACGCTTGCAATAGCGCTTCCGCCGCTCGATGCAAGATGAAAAGTTCATATTGCCCGCTGAAGACCAGCAGGTTCGAAGGCATGCGTCGCGGCAGCACCATAGGCGCCGGAGAAATTGCAATGGTGCCGGCGAGCGGAATGTGATCGGCCATTCCAATCGCAATGGCGCCGCCCATCGAATGTCCCACCACGATAGTTTTCGCCGGATCAATTTTGCCGCTGCGGATTAACGACTCCACGGCTGTCGTCGCACACTCTGCGGCCTTCGCGAACGAAAAAGCATCGGTGTTATCACCGTGTCCTGGTAGATCGAGCGAATAGACTTGCAATCCGTGTCCGGCAAACTCCGATGCGAGATACATCATGATTCGCCGGTTGGCGGAGAGTCCGTGCAAGACGATGACCGTGCCGGGCGGTTCGTTGGTGATACGGGGATTCAGTATGGTTGCGGGGGTGTGGCAGCCGCCCGCGTCGATGACGATTTGTTGCTCGGGCAACTCGCCGCTGCGAATCCACTTCGTTCCAACAACAAGGAAAACAACGCCGGTGATGGCCAGCACACTTTCCCACCGCTTGGGCTTAAAACTTTTCATTTATTGGCTCTCGGTATGGTATCCGTGGCGCTTGAAGGGAGCATGGTAGAATCAAATGTTTGCAGTTTTTCTCGATTTTGCGAACGGGAGTAGGGTCTTGCCGGTAATTTCTCAAAGCGAGTTGATTCTCCAACGGGGCGATTGGAAACGCAATGGAAAGCGCGTTGTGTGCGTCGCGGGGGTCTTTGACTTGCTGCATCCCGGGCACATCCGTTTGCTCGAACAGGCGCGGGCGCTGGGCGATGTTCTGGTCGTTGCGATTCAAAGCGATGCACAAGCCCGCGAGCAAAAAGGACCGAGCCGTCCGATAACACCAGTTGCCGAACGCGCTGAAATTGTTGCGGCTTCTCAGGCAGTTGACGCCGTGGTGGAACTCACCGATAGCTCAACTTCGAACGAATTTGTGGAAAGGCTCGCACCTGACGTTCTGGTACGGGGCAGCAGCGCTAACGCCAGGAAAGCTGGTAAGACGCAACACGTCCCGACCGGCGTCTCGGAAACGAAGGTAATCGAGGTTCCGCCGGAGCCTGGCCATTCAACCTCTCGGCTGATCGAACGCATCAAACAACTCCGCGCATGATTCTGTCTCTGGTCTCCGAAATTCTTTCCCGCGTCTCGCGGAATCCTGAAATCGACCAAGCGTTGGAAACCCTTAGGCGCAGCAAGGGCGAAGTCCATCTGGCCGGCCTCACGGACCCTGCAAAGGCGTTTGTCTCTGCGGTTGCTACAGCTCAGCTTGGACGTCCCACGGTTTTAATCGTGGAATCCAACCAGCGCGCCGAAATGATGCTTGAGCCTGTGCGGTGGTTTTATCGTGCGGTGACGGGCAAACCCGGGCGCCGCGTCGCGCACTTGCCCGCATACGACGTGCTGCCTTACGAATCCCGATCGCCGCACGCTGAAATTTCAGAGGACCGCGCCGTGGCGCTGTGGAGATTTGCGCTAAGCGAAGCGGACCTGCTCATCGTGCCGGTGCAGGCGGCGGTCTGGCGTCTGCGGGAGCCGGAATTTTACGGAGAACTCGCGCTGACGATAGCGCGGGATCAATCCATTGAGCACCAAGCGCTTCTGAATTTTCTTTCCAGCGCGGGCTACGACAAACAAGTGACTTGCGAGATGCCCGGCCAGTTCGCGGTGCGCGGTGGCATCATCGATATTTTTTCGCCGGAAGCTCCGCAGCCTGTTCGGGTGGAACTGCTGGGCGACACCATCGAATCTATTCGGGCGTTCGATCCGAATACGCAGCGTTCGACAAATCCGGTGGAACGTGCCATGCTGATGCCGCTTACGGAATTCCCGCGCCACGCCGAAGTCCTCGAACGCTTGCGGGTGCGTTCGAGTTCTGACCGCGAAGATGATTCTCCGCCTGCAGGTTTCTATCCCGGTTGGGAATTTCGGGAGGTTTTGCGCGAAGAGCGCAAGTCCACTGTTTTCGACCTGGGTCCTGATCCGCTTGTCATTGAGGACGAGCCATCGCTGATCGCAGATTGCCTAGAAAAATATCGCAAACAGCTGCAACGATCGTTTGATGAATCTGACGATCCCCTGGCCGAGCCTCCGAGCGCATATCTGCTGAGCGATGATGAATGGTTACACGCGTTGCGACGCCTGCCTCGCCTCGCAATCGAACATCTCGCAATTGCCCGCGAAAGCGATCCTGCCCGAGAACGCGTGCTTCGCACGCAGCCGACCATTCGGTATCACGGAGACGTGGCCGCTTTCGTGGCTGAAGTTCGCGGACGCATCGCCGGCGGGGAACAAGTTCTGGTCTCAGGTGCAAGCACAGGCGAGCTGGAACGGCTCGCCGATATTTGCCACGAATTTGAAGTGCCCTATCGCATGGGCGAGTTGGATGAAAACACCACCGTGGCGCGACTAGCAGAAGAAGGATCGGGCGCGCCAGGACCGGCGATGGTGCTGGTGCGAGCTCCGATTGAAGAAGGCGTGGTGTTCGTTGACGCCAGGCTTGCGCTGTTTGGGAACGGCGACCTGTTTGAAACTGCCGCGCCATCTTCGAAGCAACGCGCGCGCTCACGTCCAAAAACGGCGAGCTTCTTCAGCGATTTTTCCGATCTGAAGCCGGGCGACTATGTGGTGCACATCGATCACGGCATCGGACAATTCGAAGGCTTGCGCCAGGTAGCTGTGGAGGGCGCTACCGGCGAGTTCATGCTGCTGCGTTATGCGGGCGACGCCAAGCTTTACGTTCCGCTGGCGCGGCTCGACCTGGTTCAGAAATATCAGTCGCTCGGCGGAGTGGAACCCGTTCTCGACCGTCTCGGAACTACTGTTTGGGAGGCGCGCAAAACGCGCGTGCGCAAATCCGTCACCGATATGGCGGATCAGCTTTTGAAACTTTACGCTGAGCGCAAGACCGCGCCGGGCCACGCCTTTCCCGCGGATACGAATTGGACGCGCGAATTCGAAGACGCGTTTGAGTTTGACGAAACTCAGGATCAACTTCGCGCGATAGCGGACGTGAAGCGCGACATGGAATCGCCGCTGCCGATGGACCGCCTGCTCTGCGGCGACGTTGGCTACGGCAAAACGGAAGTGGCCATGCGCGCTGCATTCAAAGCCATCGCGGATTCAAAACAGGTGGCCGTGCTCGCTCCCACTACCGTCCTTGCTTTCCAGCATTATCAGACTTTCAAGCGCCGCTTCTCGGCCTTTCCGGTTCGAGTGGAAATGCTCAGCCGCTTCCGCACAGAGAAAGAGCAGAAAAAAGTGTTGGAAGAGATGGAAGCCGGCAAGGTTGACATTCTGATCGGCACCCATCGGCTGCTCTCGCGCGACGTGAAATTTCAGGATCTTGGATTGCTGGTGGTAGACGAAGAACAGCGTTTCGGTGTCGCGCATAAAGAGCGCTTGAAGGAGATGCGCAAAAATGTGGACGTGCTGACCATGTCGGCAACGCCGATTCCACGCACGTTGCATATGTCTCTGGTGGGGTTGCGCGATATGAGCGTGATCGAGACGCCTCCGAAAGATCGCCTCGCAATTCAAACTACTGTGGCGCCTTTCAGCGAAACGCTAATTCAGCGGGTGGTGGAAGAAGAGCTTGCGCGCGATGGACAAGTGTTCTTCGTTCATAACCGCGTGGAATCCATTGATACATTGGCAGCTCTCGTTAAGCGCCTCGTTCCCAAAGCGCGTGTGGTGGTCGGCCACGGCCAAATGCGCGAAACGGAACTGGAAAAAGTGATGCTGAAATTTGTGCGCGACGAAGCAGACGTGCTCGTTTCTACTACCATCGTTGAAAACGGCTTGGATATTCCGCGCGCGAACACCATTGTGATCGATCGCGCAGACTGTTTCGGCTTATCGGAGTTGTACCAGCTTCGCGGGCGTGTGGGCCGTTCAAACCAGCGGGCCTACGCGTACCTGCTCGTTCCTCCTGACACCGCGCTAACTTCTATCGCACGCCAGCGCTTGGCCGCGCTAAAGGAGTTTAGCGACTTAGGCGCTGGTTTCCGTATCGCCGCACTCGACCTAGAACTGCGCGGCGCCGGGAATTTACTCGGCAGGGAACAGCATGGCCACATCGAGGCTGTTGGCTTCGACATGTATTGCCAGATGATGGAGCGCGCGGTGGCCGAACGAAAAGGCGAGGCCGTAGCCGTCGAGCGTCGAGCGACGCTCAACCTTGGGCAGGAAATACGCATCCCACCTGAGTACATCGAGAGCGAGAACTTGCGCCTGCGAATTTATAAGCGCATCGCCAGTGTCACGTCCGATGAGGAGCGCGAAGAAGTTCGCCGGGAACTGAACGATCGATTCGGCCCTCCGCCGCCTTCTGTCGAGAATCTCCTCGACTATGCGGTGTTGAAAGCCCTGGCTGAGAGGTTGATGGTGGCATCGGTGGACCATCGCGGAGACCAGGTGGCCATAAAATTCTATGAAGACACGCCCCTGGGGCCAGAGAAACTGGTGAAATTGATTCGCAAGCGCAAGGGGATGCGGTTGGATCCCTCCGGCGTGCTGTGGTTTGAGTGGAAAGGTGAAAAGGGTGGCCCGACGGGTGCCACTAGAAACGTATTGCTACAACTGGAAGCGTAGAGATAAAATTCAACTTAGAGTGAATCCTATGAAAATTTGGAAGGTATTTCCCGTGCAGCTTTCTGCCGGAATTATTGCATCTGCCGCATTAGCGCTAGTTCTGTCTTCGCCGGCCCGCGCCCAGTCCAAAGGCATCGTGGTGGAAGAGATCGTCGCGCGCGTCAATAATGACGCGATTACGCTTTCCGACGTGCAGAAGGCCGATCAAGCGTTGCACGAAGAGATCGCCCACGATTGCCAGGGCTGTCCACCGGAAAAAGTTGAGGAGATATACAAAGACAAGCAAAAGGATTTGCTAAGGGACTTGATCGATCAGTCGCTTCTGGTGGAGCGCGCCAAGGACATGGGCATCAGCGTGGAGACGGACGTCATTAAGCGATTGGACGATATTCGCAAGCAGAATAATCTCGGCAGCTTGGAGGACTTGGAAAAGGCTGTGGAGTCTCAAGGGCTGGGCTGGGAGGATTTCAAGTCACAGATTCGCAATACTCTGCTCACGCAGGAAGTGATCCGCCGCGAAGTGGGTTCGCACATCAATATCCCGAACGACGACGTGAAGAAATATTACGACGAACACCAAAAAGATTTCAATCGTCCCGAGCAGGTCATGCTTTCTGAAATCTTTCTGAGCACGGAAGGCAAGAGCCCGGAGGAGATAGCCTCCGTCGAAAAGAAAGCAGACGACTTGCGCAACCGCGTGGTAAAGGGCGAAGACTTCAACGAAATTGCCAAGCATTTTTCGGAAGGCAGCACGGCGAAGGACGGCGGGGCGCTAGGCACTTTCGATCTGGGCATGCTAGCCAAGCAACTCGAAGATGTTGTGTTCAAACTGGACAAAGGCCAGATGAGCGAAGTGATCCAGACAAAACAGGGCTTCGAGATCCTCAAAGTGGATGCCCATTACCAAGCCGGCTTGCAGCCTCTCGACAAAGTGGAAAACGAAATCATGAATCGCATTTACGCGCAAAAAATGCAACCGACCATGCGCGAATATCTCGGGCAACTGCGCGAACAGAGTTATGTGATGGTCAAGCCCGGTTATACCGATAGCGCCGCGGTTCCGGGCGCAAGCGTGATTCAGGAAGTGGCGCCCACCCCCGACGCCGCCGAAAAAAAGGCCAAGAAAAAAGTGGCGAAGCCCACGTTTAACGGCCAGTGAAAACACACTACATTTGTGATTTGCAGGACGGCCAGGGAGTCGCCACGTTTTTTCTGGTGCGCGAAAAGGAAGTCCGCACCTCGTCTCGTTCCGGAAAATCCTGGCTCGAACTGGACCTGGTGGACCGCACGGGAAGAATCTCCGCAAAAATGTGGGATAACTTCGCGGCCATAGCCGTCACCTTCGAGCGTGACGACGTGGTACACGTGCGCGGCCGCGTGAAGCTTTACAATGGCCAGAAAGAGTTGATGCTCGAACAGATCATTCCTGCGGTTGAGCGCGATTATGACCTCGCCGATTTCCTGGCGCACACAAAATACGATGTAGAGAAATTGTATGCGGACTTGCGCGCGGCTGTCGCGGGCGTGGAAAATCCGTGGCTCAAACGGCTGCTCATCAGCGTTGTGGAAGATCTTGAAATTTCGCCGAAGTTGAAGCGCGCGCCTGCCGCGATGACCATGCATCACGCTTATATCGGTGGATTGCTGGAACACGTCGTGAGTTTGATCGGCCTGGCCCGCGCTGTGACCGATCATTATCGTGAACTCGATCCCGGCCTGCTTCTTGCCGGAATCGTCCTGCACGATATCGGAAAAATTGACGAGCTTTGCTATGGCCGCGGCATCGATTACACGACGCAAGGACGTCTGCTTGGCCACATTACTATCGGAGCTGCGCTGGTTCGCGAAAAAATCCGCGCTATTCCCAATTTTCCACCTGCGTTAGCGATGTTAGTGGAACATTTAATCCTTAGCCATCACGGATCGTACGAATTCGGGTCGCCATCGCTCCCGCAAACGCGCGAGGCTGTGGCTCTGCATTTTCTGGACGACATGGATTCGAAAATGGGTGCTATTCGCGCGACGCTGGATTCAACTGAAGGCAATGCTGATTGGACCGCGCGAAATCCGTCGCTTCGACGCTCACTGTTGCGCGCCGAAAAGTTTTACACAGGCGGCGATCCAAAAGCTTGCTCTGATCCAAATGTGGAGTATGATGCCGCAAGGTCGGGGGAGGCTTCGCAAGGCAGTCCGGGACAACCGGCAGCGAGGCTTGTGCAAGATGCATCGGCGCGAGATGCGGCGGCTTCGGGTGACCAGGCTCGAACGTCGCCTTCCACCACTTTTACGGGGTTCAATCCGCCTCGGGCTCCCGATAAGAAAAATAACGAGTCTTCATAAATGAACCACGCAAAGACGCCGTCGCCACGCCATGCCCTTTTGGACTTGGCGCCTCTCGAGCTTGATTGCCTAAGTATGTTGTGGCCTATGGGAGAAGGCACGGTCCGCGAGATCCGCGACGCGCTCGCTCCGCGCAGGCCGCGTGCTTACACCACCATCATGACGATCATGGATCGTCTGGCGCGAAAGGGAATCGTCGAGCGGCGAAAAACCGGACGCGCATATGTTTACAAACCGAATCTGACGGCCCAAGACGCGCGAGAGCACGCGCTGGCACAAGTGATCGATAGCTTTTTCGGGGGGTCGAAAGAATTAGTACTCGCGTATCTCGAGGCCGGATCGCCCGCAACAGCAACGCCCGTCTCGCCCATCGCTACTAGCGTCGTCTCTGAGTCTGCGGCTCCAGCGAATGCCTCTGCGGCTGCCGCTGCCGCGGGAGCCGGCGGAATTGGTCGCCCGGCGGCAAATTCCTCTATAAAATAGAACCTGCTTTATGTTCCCCTCTGAAATCAAAATTCGGGACCGCGCTATCCAGCCTGCAACAATTTTGGCTCCCATGGCCGGAGTCACCGACACGGTTTTCCGTCGAGTGATTCGCTCGCTGGGCGGATGCGGCTTGATCATGACGGAATTTACCAGCGCCGAAGGCTTGACGCGAAATTCCGAGCGTACCCTACACTATTTGTATTTCGGCGAAGATGAACATCCCATCGCCGCGCAAATTTTTGGCTCCGACCCGGACGTGATGGCTTCCGCTGCTGCGCTTACGCAGGAACTCGGCTTCGATCAGGTGGACATCAACCTGGGTTGCCCTGTTAAAAAAGTTGTGAAGTGCGGTGGCTCCGGACTTTTGCGCGATTTGCCGCATCTGGAAAAATTGCTCGGCAAAGTTCGCGCCGCTGTAACGATTCCGCTCACGATCAAAATTCGCTCCGGCTGGGACGAAAATAACATTGTTGCGGTGGACGTTGCGCGCATGGCCGAACGAATCGGCATTGAAGCGATCGCCATTCATCCACGCACGCGCATGCAGGGTTATGCAGGCTCCGCCGATTGGTCGGTGATTCGCGCAGTGAAACAAGCTGTGCGCATGCCCGTGATCGGCAACGGAGATATTCATACGCCGCAGGACGCGGTTCGCATGATCGATGAGACCGGTTGCGATGCGGTGATGATCGGGCGCGCGGCTTCGTCGAATCCGTGGATTTTCCGCCAGATTCAGGACTACATCGCGACGGGGCGTTACGACGAGCCTACCGAACTGGACCGCTATCAATTGCTCTCCGGCTATTTTCGCAGTTTGATTGCGGCGGAGATGCCCGACGCCGTCGGCAAGATGAAACAATTTGCTAGTTTGTTCACGCACGGCGTGCGGAATGGCGCCGAGCTGCGCTTCGCGGTGCACCACTCGCATGGCACCGCAGAAATTCTAGATAGCGTCGATTCCTTCTTCTCTCGCAGCACCGCTTCTTCGGCAGATTAATTGTAACGATGCGCATCGTTTCGGATCTCGCGCAAAAGCGCGCCGGTGCTTATTCGTCCCTCGTAACAAGAAGCTGTTTGTAAGCCTCGCGCCGCGTTAGCCCGCGCTCGCGGGCAGCTTGTTTCAGCGCAGCCTTCTGATCTACTCCGCGTTCCTTTACGATCTCGTCGACGCGCCGCGCAATCGGCATCGTGCGGCTCGCATCTTCCAAGGAAGTCTCGGTGCGCGCGGCCGCGTCCGCAGGGCCAATCAGCAGCGTGATTTCACCTCGCGGCGCTTTCGCGCGTATCCCGGCGAGCAAATCTTCCAGATGGCCACGCAGAAACTCCTCGTACATTTTCGTGACTTCCCGCGCAATCACCGCAGGGCGATTGCCTAAAAGTTCAAGCGCGTCTTCCAAAGTTTCCAGCAGCCGGTGCGGAGCTTCGTATAGAACGATCGTACGCGGCTCGTTTAGTAGCGCGCGTATCGCTTTTCGGCGTTCCGATTGCCGCGCGGGTAAAAACCCGATGAACGTGAATTCTTCAATAGCCATCCCCGACGCTGCCAGCGCCGCAACAAACGCCGACGCGCCCGGCACTGGTACCACTTCAATGCCATGCCGTAAGCACAGACTCACCAAGTGGCGTCCGGGATCGGAAATAGCGGGCGTGCCGGCATCGCTCACCAGAGCGATCTTCGCGCCCTGCTCCAGGTCGATGACGAGTTCAGCCGCGCGGGTGATTTCATTGTGCTCGTGATAACTCACCAGCTTTTTCTTGAGATCGAAGTGCGAGAGCAGCTTCATCGTCTGGCGCGTATCCTCGCAGGCGATCACATCAGCTTCTTTCAGGATGCGCAGGGCTCGCAAGGAAATATCCTCGAGGTTTCCGATGGGCGTCGCCACTACGTATAGGCAGCCTGCTCCCGGCTCTTCACTCCTTATTTTTGTCATCGATGCACCACGGAGCCGCGAAGGCTCGCCATTCGGCAGTCTAACATACGGCGACGGAGGCACCTTCACCCGCATAGCGCCTGCAGGCATGCTATTATTTTAGGTTCGCGGACAACGGAGGGAGTTTTCATTGCCTTTATACGAATATAAGTGCGAGAAGTGCGGCCACCAGTTCGAAAAAATCGAAGGGCACAACGCTTCTACCACCAAGAAATGTCCCAAATGCGGCGCGAAAGCTCAGCGGATGCTCTCGGCGGCCGCCATACAGTTCAAGGGATCCGGCTGGTATGTGACGGACTATGCCAAGAAAAGCGGGTCTCCTGCTTCGGGAGAAAAATCCGCTGACGGCAATTCTTCTTCGTCGTCCGAAAAATCCGGAGAAACGAAATTCTCGGACTCGAAGGGCGGCGATTCGAAATCGGGAGATTCCAAGTCGAGCGAGTCGAGTTCGAGCGAATCTAAGTCGTCGGAATCGAAGTCAAGCAGCGCAAAAAGCTCTTCCGAGAAGGGAAGTAAGAAGAAAAAGTAGAATCAATCCGAATTCTATAGTTTTAGCTCGCGCAGATATTCCCGAAAATCCGGCCCCAGCTTTGGATTCTTCAGCGCAAACTCCACGGTAGCCTTCAAGAAACCAAGCTTGTCCCCGGCGTCGTGAGTTTTTCCCTCATAAATATGCGCCCAAAGTCCCGGGCCCTTGGCCAACTCCTTCAACGCATCCGTAAGCTGTATTTCTCCGCCCGCTCCCGCTTCCAGTTTTTCCAGGTACTCGAAAATCTCCGGAGGCAGCACGTAACGCCCGGTCACGCCCAGATTTGACGGAGCCTTATCAGCATGTGGCTTTTCCACCAGGTCGTTCACACGCAGTAGCTGGTCTCCCCAACGCGGTTGATTCCCGGGAGTCGCCGCAATGATTCCGTAGAGGTGCACGCGAGCTTTCTCCACTTCTTCCACCGCGATAGCGCCTTGGCCCGTCGCGTCCCAAACATCCATCAGCGAGCGCGTGGCCGGAATCGCGCCATCCATGATTACGTCGCCGAGCAGAACGGCAAAAGGTTCGTCCCCCACCAGTTCGCGCGCACAAAATACTGCGTGGCCCAGTCCTTGCGCTTCGCTTTGCCGGGTATAGCTGAAATGCAAACCGCCGCTAATCTCGCGCACCATCTGGGCCTGATGCGGCTTGCCGCGCTCTTCGAGAAAACGTTCCAGCTCGGGTGCCGAGTCAAAATGGTCTTCAATGGAGTACTTGCGCCGCCCGGTGACAAAAATAACGCTTTCGATTCCCGACGCGATGCATTCTTCCACCGCATATTGAATCAGCGGCTTGTCCACCACCGGCAACATTTCTTTCGGCTGCGCTTTCGTAGCGGGAAGGAATCGTGTACCGAGTCCGGCAACCGGCAACACTGCTTTGCGTACGCGTTTTCGCTCTGAGCTCATAGCTACTATTCTTAGCTATTCCTGTTACAAAAGGGAAGAACGAACACGTAGACAATTATATTGGTGAGCCCGTGTCTTTATACACGAAGGTAAGCCGGCGTACAGAGCCGCGCGGTTACGCATGCTAACATATGAATAGCGGCTGATCCGCGGGGGAAATACTTGGACGCACGCAAAAATCTGATACTCGGCATCGAGTCCTCTTGCGACGAGACTGCCGCAGCGGTTGTCGCTGATGGCCGCAGTGTGCTCTCGAATATTGTCGCGTCGCAAATCGCCATTCACCGCAATTTTGGTGGAGTCGTGCCGGAGCTTGCCTCTCGCGAACACCTGCGTCAAATCGTTCCGGTAGTTCGCGAAGCCATGAAACAAGCGGGGATCTCGCTCTCCGATCTTGACGCCATCGCAGTCACGCGCGGTCCCGGACTTATCGGTGCGCTGCTGGTCGGGGTGACTTACGGCAAAGTTCTCGCCCTCGCGCTCGGAAAGCCACTCATCGCCGTGAATCATCTGGAGGGCCACGTTCACGCTGTGATGTTGGAAGCAGCGGCGGCCGGCCGGCAGCCGACGTTCCCCGCGTTGTGTTTGATCGTATCCGGCGGCCACACGGTGTTGTACGGCGTGGAGTGCGCATCGACGAACGGCGCAAGCCATTTCTCGTACTCGCGGATAGGCGGAACGCGCGACGATGCGGCCGGCGAAGCGTACGACAAAGTTGCCCGCATGCTCGCGCTGGGTTATCCAGGCGGCCCGATTATCGACCGCTTGGCGGAGCATGGTAATCCAAAGGCAATCCGATTCGGCGTGCCGCAGATGAAAGGAAATACTTACGATTTCAGTTTCAGCGGGATCAAGACTGCCGTGCTTTACCACCTGCGCAAGCATCCCGAGTTTCAAGCGGAGATCGCCGAACGGGAACAAGCGCTGGCGCGCGGCGAACGCTCTGCCGACTCTTTGCGCCAACTCTCAAGCCGTGCCACGCTCGATCTAGTCGCGAGTTTTCAGCGTGCCGTAGTGGACGACCTCGTAACGCGCACGCTCGCCGCAGCTTCGCATCAAGGTGTCCGCTCGATTTTCGTTTCCGGCGGAGTGGCCGCGAATCGCGAGTTACGCACAACTTTTGAGTCGCGAGCAAAGAGTGGTGGTTTGGAGGTTTTCTTTCCAAGTCGCGCGCTTTCCACTGACAATGCCGCGATGATTGCCGCAGCCGGTTATCCGCGTTTCCTTGAAGGACAACATGAAGATTGCACGCTCGATCCTGTGGCGAACCTTCCGCTGGCCTGATACCGGTCTCTGGCTAAGTTATCCGCGGGCGAATTCTTCAATTCGAGTTAAAGCAGGGTAGGTTCGTAAATATAAACCATTCCGTGTTGTGTGGCGGCGTAGGCCTTAGCTCCGTCACTGCTCCATCTTAAATTCACCACACCTTCGGCGGCATACTCGTCGAGCACTTCTATTCGATTCATATCCACCAGAAACAAGCGTCCTTTGGCCGAATTTTTCAACCAAGAACTGTAGCAAATACACAACGGAAGATGAGGGTGGCAAACACACAGTTCCGCGCCAAATGGCAGCGGCTCAAAACTCATCGGCTCGACTGCCAGGGAATACGCCTGTCCAGCCGCGCAATAAATAATTTTCTTTCCATCGTGCGTCCAACAAAGATCGGTAATATGCCCTTGCGCCTGGAAAGCGCTGGTCTTCTTTAGTGTCGGGACCGCCAGCAGCGCAATGGAATCGTCCGCCCAGTCGCCGTGAATTTCCACCACGCTCGCGAGCGTTTTTTCATCGGGACTGAACACCGTGCGCCCGTAGCCGGCGAACGCACCATCCTCGCCGAATTCCGCTTCATACGTTTGCCGTTCGAGCCAGCCCGGCACGCCGAGCTCGCTAGTCGGCTGGCCGTAAAGTGGGCCGCCGAGTGACATCCCATCATCGCGAACCCGCCAGAGCCGCAGGCAGGCTTGCTTGCCCCCGGGGCATGCCTCGGTGAAATATTTTTCGGTCCCGGACCACACGAGATGCCTCGGAACAACCGCGAATTCCCCAAAGGTGCCCAAAAACATTTTCCCGTGCAGATCGAAAGAATGCAGAGCCGGTCGCCAACCGCCCCAGGCCGCCACCAGAAAACGAGTGGAAGGCGACCACGCGAACGCAGCCGCCAAATCCTGCGAACCCACGGCGGTCTCTTCCGGCACCGAGAGAGCTAGCATGTGAGTGCTCAGCTCCACATCGTAAACAACCACGCGCTGGCCAAAATCTCCCGTGCGGTATTGTCCCCCGCGCTGGAATTCTCGCGAGACGAAACATACGTGGCCAAGCCCGGAAATTGCGAGAGCTGAGGTGTAACCGGTGAATATCTTTTTGACAACCCAGTTGGAATCCCGGGTTAAATCGCGCAGCCCACGCGCAACCAGCGCCGCGGAACGCACCACCAGCGCTCGCTGGCCTGCGTGAACGATTGATCCCGTACCGGATTTTTCTCGAGTTTCCATCACAATCTCGATTCAGGTTGCGCGAATTTCACAGGCTTAGGACGTCACCCGTGCGGCGTTTGATATTCAAAGTTCCAGCCGGCGTTTGGCCTGCGCGATCTGCTCTTCCACTTTTTCGACCATTTCTTTCAGCACGTCGCGTCCATGCCCTTGCGCTTCGTCAAGCCGCGATTTCAGCTGATACAAATCCGAGCGCAGCAGCTCCTGCATTTCCGCTTCGATCTCGGAAAGTCGCCCGCGCGCCTGGCTGATTCTCCTGATCACTCGAACCAATTCCGATCCCGCGCCCTCACCTTCAACGGCTTCCGGACTGCATTCGTACTCGGTCAAAAGTCTGATGAGTTTCGATTCGTCGCCGCGCTCGTAGGCTTCGTTCGCCTCGGCCATTAATTGCTGGCGTTTGTTGCGATCCTCGCGGTCCGAAGTCAGGTCCGGGTGAACCCGCTTGGCCACTTCGCGATAAAGACGTTTCATTTCAGGAGAGGATTCGAACGCCACCGGTTCTTCGTTGCAATTTTCTCCCGCTGTCGATTTTGTTTCGCTGGCGGCAGCGCGCGCCGCTCGCGCATTTTGTTGCAGCCGCTCAATGCTGGGATGTTCTTTGGCCAGGCGCTCGGCGATCTGCGCTTTCAGCTCATCAAGTTCGGCGTAACGCACTCCGACAAAGTGAAGATAGCGCCGCTCGAACGCTCCAAGTTCCGCGCGCAGATTCGCAGATCGCAGCTCGCGCTCGGCCAGCTCGACTTCGAGCGTAGCCTGTTCCTCGCGCTTGCTCGCAAGCTCCCGCTCTTCCGGTTTTACGGTTTTGATGTGGGTCTTCAACGTCACAAAACTGGCCTCAGGCCGTTCGTAACTGGCAATCCGTCAGGTGAAGCGATTCTCAGTGTGCGCGCTGGCTCAATGCTTTCTCTTAATTCTAACGCCTGAAATGCGGTGGCAGATGTCTTCCGCAAAGGGGGTTTCCATAATCTGAAATATGTCTTTTGACACATTGGTTCCGTTGGGCGGAGTCCCAGGCCTCCCCTCTCGCCGACGAGCCAATTTGGTTGATGGCAAACTCCAGCACCGTCAAATGCGATGCTTGTCCCTCCAAGCTTCTGATTGACAACGGTTTCGGGCCGACTCGATTTCGAGGAGAAAAAATGAAAGAAACACCGCAGCAATACACTCACCGCATCGTAAGTCGCACGGAAGGACAGGATCCGCTAAAAGTCCAAGCTGCCACGCCCAAGAAACTCCAGCGTCTGCTGGGTCGCGCGACTCCATCAAGATTGCGAAAGAGGCCGGCGTCTGACAAATAGAGCATCTTGACGAGACGGAAGTGTCCGTCTCTGTTTTCTGAGGAGTCCAGGCTGCTGGCTATGCGGCGGTGCTTGCGGTCTCTGCGCGGGACGACGTCAGTTGCACGATCAGAAACTCCACCAGCGCGCGCGGATTGGGATTCGACGATTTCAACTGGCTGTCAGCTTCCGCCAGCGCCACTAGACCCGCGAGCAGATCTTTCTTCGGTATGCGATGTGCCTGCCGCACGGCCGTTTCGGCAGCCGCCGGATTCATCCCGAGCGCCCGCGCAGCCTGAAACCCGCTCGTACCCGCGGGCAAATCGCGAGCTTCAATCAGCTTGCGATACATCCAGGTAATCCCGCCGACCAGTCCGATGGGTTCCTCGCCTTCGCGGAGCAAATTATCCAGGAATGCCAACGCTGAATCGCGCCTGCGAGTGGCCAGCATATCGGCCAATTGCCAGACTGTATTCTTTCGCGCCGCCACCACTAGCTCTTCCACATCGCTCGTAGTGATACGTTGGCCTTTCTCGACATAAGTGGCAAGCTTTTCGATTTCAATATGCATACGCGAAGGCTCGCTATTCAGAATATCCGCGAGCAGAAGCGCGGCGTCGCGCTCGATCTCCGCGCCACAATCCTTCGCCAACTGCGTAGCGAGCGAAGCCGCCGATTCGGCGCCGATCGTCAACTCGACGAAAAGCGCGTGTTCGGCAAGTAACTTGGAATATTTCTGGCGTCGATCCATGGCCTCCGATTCGAACAGCAGGACCGAAAACGGCGCGGGAGACTCAAAATATCTGCCGAGCGCCTCCACAATTTCTTCGCGAGTCTTTTCCCCCAGTTTTTCAAGAGATTCTACGCCTTCGACGATGATTACTTGCCGGTTCGCCAGCATGGGCATGGTTTGTGCGCGCTGGAGCACTTCGTCCCAACCGCTGTCTTGCACCGATATGCGGGCCAACGCCCATTCGCGCGCCGCTTCTGGCACGCAGGCCTCGATAACTTTGTTGCGGCACATCTCGCGAAGATACGTATCCATTCCCAATAGGACGATTGCAGCCACGGGTTTGCCCGTGGCGAGACGCGCGATCAGTTTTTCAGCGGAAATCTCGGGCATTTAGAAATTCTCCACTATGTTGGAAACAAGCTGCGCCGCGAAATCCTTAGCCATGCGTTCGAGCGCGGGATTTTGTTCCTCGAAAAAACTCTGCACGTCCGAGGATATCTGGTACTCGTCGCGAAAAACCATGTCGTCGTTCTTGTAAACGACTTTCTCCGTCTTGGTATCCACCAATTGCACTTTCGTGTGCACCTGAACCAGCATCGTGGTCACTTGGCCCGTCGTCGCGTTGAACAGCAGGGGATCGGTCTCAATGGAGATCACTTCGCCGTGCAATACCGCATCGGCGTCCGCTGGATTCTGAACGATCCTGTATTTGGTCTGTTGAATGAATTGTCGTATGACAGCTTCGGTAAAGCGCTGTTCAATTCGGTAACGCGTGGTGTCATTCTTGAATGCGGGTATCGCAATCGTTTTCCAATCGGAAGGCAAATTTCCGGCGTGCCCGGCGACATGATAGCCGCAACTTGAGGCAAAGAGCGCAGCGGTCAGCAAAATCAACAAGACGGACGTTCGTCGCGCAGTCTCAATTGTATGCAGCCGGTTCTTCAAAAAGTTCCTCCGCAATTTGAACCGCATTCGTCGCCGCAAGCCGCAGATTATCCACCGCACCCCATATCCACAGGCCATTCGCAATGCTAGGGTCCGCTTCTATTCGCGCGATTTGAATCTCACTTTCGCCGGCCACGCTCACATTGTTCGGAGCAGGGTCAGCCGCTCCCGCAACCTTTATTCCTAGATTTCGAAACGCGCTTTCGAGTTGCTCCGGCTTCTGCGGGGAACCAAATTCCGCGTACGCTGCGAATGCATATCCGTAAAACACGGGTGCTTGTATCAGCTGGATTGCCGGGACCGGAGAACGTCCTGCGAGATAGCTAGCCGAGTCACGAGCAATCGCCGCGCGCAAATCTTTCAGCGCTGGTTTGCATCCTTCTCCGTAGCCGGCCAGTAAATTGAACGCAACCTGCGCATCGAAAACGCTTTGCTCGATGGGCCGGAACGAAAGCAAATTCGTGGTCTGGCTTTCGAGTTCGTCCACGCCCACCTGATCGCGCTCCGATACCGGCGGGAACAGCATCGCCACAATTCGCACAGGAGAAAAATGTTGCATTCCGGCCGCTAGCGCGCAGGTAATAATCACGCCGGGAGCTGGAGAAGAATAGGGAGCAGGCTTTCCCGGCTCAATTCCGGTTGCAGCTCGCCGCGGAAGAACAGACTCCAGCGCGGGAATCCAAGTGATCGCGTTACCCGCAGCGCTGATCGCTCCGGTCATGTCGATTACTTGAGCGCCGGAACGCTGCGCCGCCTGCCAATTGCGTTCCGCGTCTTGCGAGCTGCCCGCAAAGAAAGCAAATCCGGCACGTTCAAAACTGTCCTCATCAAGCGCCCGTATAAACGTAGGTTCGCCGCCGGCTTCGGTTAGAGTTCCAGCAAGGATCGGTTCATCGAGCAGAACGATTTCACCGGCAGGGAAGTTGCGATCTTCCAGAACAAGTTTCAGCTCTTTGCCGCGCAGAGAGGAAGCGCCCACAATCGCAACGCGACTCGATTTTGCGGCTCCGCTTGCCATGCCTTAAGCGGTTCGCGAGGCTGTGCGGTGTCGCACGAAGCGTATGAGCTGCATGATCGGCCCGTGCGCGGTGTACGCAGCGGTGAGCGCGAACAAGGTGGGCCCGGAGAATTTCACGGCTGCGCCAACCACTACTGCCAGCAGAATAATAGCGGGGGAGCGGCGGCGTCGCGCCCATTCGATATCTTTGAAGCTGTAAAACCGCATCGAACTCGACATTAAAATGCCGAGGCCAACCAGCAATGCCAGCCACAGTATCGACCAGCGAACATCCGAAATCGGCAGTCCTTCACGCAAATGCACGGTCGAAGCAATCATTCCGGCCGCGGCTGGTGTGGGCATGCCCACGAAATACCTGTTCCCGCCCGGCGCCATTCCCTGAATGTTGAACCGCGCCAGTCTCCAGGCGCAGCAAGCCACAAAGAAAAATCCCATCAGCCAGCCAAGCTGAGTTAGGTGCAGGGAGTCGGAGGCATTCGCGGCTGCGAGCGCGCGGACGCCCCAGGCGTAGGCTAAAAGCGCCGGAGCGATACCAAAACTCACCACATCAGCGAGAGAATCGAATTCGCGTCCAAAGGCGCTTTCCGTTCCCATCGAGCGCGCAATGCGTCCGTCCATTGCGTCGAAGGCGTACGCGATTCCAATCGCGATCGCGGCATTGTCGAAATCCGCGAAGCGGCCGTCCAACGTAGCCAGCACCGCATAGTAACCACAAAGCAGGTTTGCAACTGTAAGCGCGCTGGGAAGGATGTAAATGCCGCGCCGGAGGCGATGATTACGGGGCGCCCGCCGAGGTTCTTCCTCGTTTCCGACAGGGTCTATGTCGTTAAATTCCATTTCGCCAGTAAGCTCTCGCCGCCTTTTACTTTTTGCTTGAGCCGTACCACTACCTCAGCTTCCATCGGCAGCCAGACATCCACACGCGACCCAAAACGTATCAGCCCGACATGCTCGCCGCGCGCAACACTTTCGCCTTCGCGCTTCCAGCATATCACGCGGCGCGCAATCGCTCCGGCGATTTGTTTGAATACCAAACGGCCCTTGGGCGTCTCCACCGTAATAATATTCTGTTCATTTTCCACCGAAGCCGCCGAGCGCATCGCCGCATAAAACTTGCCCGGCTGATACACCACGCTCGTAATCCGCCCAGCCACCGGAGACCGTTGTACGTGCACGTCCCATATAGCCAGAAAAATACTGATGCGATGGCCCATCACGCCGTCGAGCAATTCATCCACGATTTTCACCACGTGCCCATCCGCGGGAGAAACCACCGCCGCAGGATCGGACGGAATCTTGCGCTCCGGATCGCGAAAAAAATAAAAGACAAAAAGCCCGAGAAAAATCAAAAGGGCCGCGAAGATCTTCCATCCGGGAATGAGGCACGCCACACCGGCAATCAGCGGAGGCAGCGCAAATTTATACGCGTCTTTTACCATCAGCGAGAGGGAAATCCTTGCCTATGAATGAGAAACGCCTTAACCAGGTTTAAATGCAGGAGTATTGTACGACAGAAGTGAAAGTACTGCTGGGGCCTGGCAAAAAAAAACCGAACGCCGCGCTAACTCAGTAGTGCGCCTGGTTCTGGTGCACTTGCTGCTGCATCGCACTCCGATTGTGACGGTGGCGCGACACGATCAGTTCCATTTGATCTTTCAAATACAGCTTCATCTTTTTAAGGGAAACTTCCAGTGCGAGGTCTTCTGAGTTCCAGTAACTTTGCTTTACGAGTTGTTCGAGTTGGCATTCACAGCGGGTGTGTTCTTCGGCGAGTCTTCTGAATTCCTGGTCACTTTCTAACAGCGCCTGCCGGATATCGTGCGTCGTAATCGGCATCCTTTCCCTCCAGGTTGGAAAGAGCATTCACATACCCGTAACAATTAACATAATTCCGGCTCCAAACCAATAGGATAAAAGTAGGAGTACCGGAAAACTGTGGATATCCTGGAAGCTGCGCTTGATTGAAAAACTGCCGCTTATCGGAGTTTTGCGCTCAGCAGCAGCGCGTCTTCGATAGGAGAGTTGTAATATCGCGAACGTCTGCCGACTGTCTGAAAATTGCGATGTTCGTAAAAACGGAGCGCCGCCGCATTCGACGCGCGAACTTCCAATATCGCGTGCGTGGCCTCGAAAGTCTTGGCCCACGTAAGAGTTTCCTGCAGCAGCATGGCGCCGATGCCGCGCCGTCGCAATTCCGGCGAAACCGCGAAATTTAGAATCTCGATTTCATCCGCGATTTTTCGCGCCACGATAAACCCGGCGACGTTTCCTGCTTCCTCCACGACCCACCCGGCCATCTCTCCGCGCGCGACCCGGTTGTAATCCCAGGCCGTCCACTGCGCTATTTCCGGACAAGCCGCCTGAATCGCCAGAATGCGCTCAACGTCGGCATCTTCTATTGGGTGGCTGCGCAAAATGCCTACTGCCTTTTCGCGTACACTTCTGCGTCCGTGCGCCGGACATAATTCGCATCGAGCGTAAGCGCGTCTGAGACCTGGCCACGCTGCGCCCGCCGATAACCAAGCTGCCCGATCGATGGCGCAAGCACACTAGAGACGCGTTCAACGTGCGGCACGGGCAAATGTTCCTTCTCAATCCGAGACAACGCTTCAGCGAGGACTTCAGGCGTCGGCGAAACAATCGCAAATTCCGAACTGCCTGGCCGTTCCGCGATCATCCGCAAAAATTCCTCCTGACGCAGAACGCACTCCTCGCCTTCAAGCGCTAATAGATCTTTCCCCCGACGATACACGCCAAAATAAACTTCGCCGCGGCGCGCATCAAACGCCGGTACCAGCACCGCTGCAGCCGAATTAGATTGCGCGGCAATCGCTTCCAGCACACTCACGCCTACCACCGGCTTGCTGTAAACCTCAGCCCATCCCTTTGCTGCGACAAGCCCAACGCGCAAGCCCGTAAACGACCCTGGGCCCGCGCTAACCGTGAACAAGTCGAATTGTTCGAGCTTCAGCGAAAGCTCTTGCAGCAGGAATTCCAGATGGCGAAACATGCGCGAAGAGTACGTTTCTTCCCCCAAAGTGGAGACTAAACCGATGAGTTTTTCATCGCGAAGAACAGCCAAACTACCGGCGGTTGAAGAGGTGTCTAAAGCCAGAATTAGCACAGCACCATTATAGGGCAATTGGGGGGCCAAACCCGTGAAAATTAAGCCTTTTCGCGCTTCTTTATCCTTTGCGATATTGCTAGATTCGCTTGACGCCGCACCCGCTTCTGCCTAAGATTTCAACATGCCCTTCGGGGGGGCTGTCCACCTATGGAATTCAAGCTTGGTGAAAAAGTTGTGTATCCGAACCATGGTGTAGGGATTATCGAACAAATCAGTTATGGCTACTTAAATGGGAGGTCGGAGCGATATTACATGCTGAAAATCGCTTCGAGCGGTTTGAAAGTAATGGTTCCGCAGTCTAACGTTGATTGCGTTGGATTGCGCCCGATTATCCGTAACACTCAAGCAGCCGCTGTCCTTGGATTCCTCGAAAAGGGCCGCTCGGCTTCGCACCATGACTGGAAGCATCGCTTCAAGGAAAATTCGGATCGCATGCGCACTGGTTCGCTGATGGAAGTGGCCGCCGTTTTGAAAGGCCTCGTCGCCCTCAGCCGCAGCAAGCCGCTTTCTTTCCGTGAAAAGAAGATGCTCGAACGCGCAAAGTATCTTCTCATCAGCGAACTTGCCACCGTGCGCAACACCTCTGAGCAAGCGGTCGAAGTAAACATCGTCCGCGCGCTCGCCAAAGCCAAATTGCAAATGCCGGAGACAGCACCCATTCCGGAGTAAATTTTTAGAAACTTTCTCTCTCCTGTGGTCCGGGCGCAATCTGCAAAGGTTGCGTCCTTTTTTTATGCTTGTCTGCAGTTCTGCCGGAGCTTCGAAAGACGGGCTCATTTTTTGCGCGACGCCCGGCAACAGATTCGGTTACTGTCCTCCGAAACCAAGGGAAACCACAAATCTGTCATCCTGCTTGCCCTGACGAAAGAAGGGAACCAAGCCCCGTCCTCTTGGCACGATTCGATCGTAACCATCGATCGGTTTCCAAGGTCCCGCAAAAACACCAAAGACCTGTCATCCCGCTTGCCCTGACGCAGAAAGGAAGCCAAGTCCCGTTCCTTCGGGCGCGACGCGATCGAGATGATCGATCACTTTCCGAGGTTCAACGCAAACACCACAAACCTGTCATCCCGAACGCAGCGAGGGATCTGCTCTCTGCTTGCTTCGCCGCCAAATGTCCCCAAAAAAAAAGCGCCCCAAAAACCTCGGAGCGCCCAATCTCAGCTGAACAAAGAATCGCGGCTTAAGCCTTCTTCTTGTTCTTCAGCGCATTCAACGCCAGCGTCAAACGCGACTTATACCGGTTCGCTGTATTCTCCGTCAGCGTCCTCTTGCGAATCGCTTTGTCCACTTCGGAAAAAGTCGCTGAAGCCAACTTCTCCGCGCCAGCCACGTCGCCTGACGTCAACGCTGCGCGCATCCGCCGGATAGCCGTCCGCACTCGCGTGCGATTCATGCGATTGATGGCCTGCCGAGTCTCGGCCTGCCGGATATTCTTCAGTACTGACTTCGTCTTCTTCTTATGCTTTACCGCCCCACCCTGAGCCATTCATTACTCCTTAGCAGTTTATTTCGAATTATCGAGAATATCCGACCCCCGCCCCAGTGTCAATTTATCCCCGAGTTGGGTAGTGTCTCAGTTTGATTGGATCAGGCGCTTCCATCCCTTCTCGCCCCGGTAGAGTGCAAGGAGTTTGCGCTCTCTGGCCAGGCGAGGATCGATCTTTTTAGCGCGCGGACTTGGTTCAAGTGTCAGGTGGGTCCGACCCGGTTTCCACCCGCGGTCTAGCCAGGCAGCAACATGAAATTGTGCCGCTCGTTCGGCAACCCTAATGGGCAGAACAAAGCACGAGTATTCAGTGGGTGAGCGTACCGCGACCAGGACGACGAGATCGGCCTTGTAAAAGCTATGTTTTCGATTGAACACTTTCTGGCTTCGCGCAAGAATTTCTTTGGTCAAGTGACCGTAGCCTACCCATAAGCGTTCTTTGGGACCGTTGGTGGAGCCCTTAACCTGGATTTGCAGCGACTTGCGGGGAGAAACCGCAAGTAGGTCAGCATTAGCCGCCGTGCCTTCTTTGTTGAGATCACTAACGCGAAAGCCGCGCGCCTCTAATTCATTTGCGACAATGCGCTCCGCGATTCGGCCAACGTTGTGCGATCCGATCTTGATCATCCGATTAGCCTATCCCCCGTCGGGCCACCATAACCTCGTTATCGATGCCGCGTCAAGCGCCCTTACATTCAAACTGAGACACTACGCCGAGTTGACGATGGTTTTGTTCACCTCGATTGTGCGTTATCAAGGCGACGGCATGATGCTTTCTCAACCTCGCTCCGATTCGTTTCAACGAGCCTGCCTGCGTGCCAGCATCCATCCGGGGAGACTAATATGGCCTCACGAAAGGCGTGCGATCATGATTGACTACCCGCTGAGACGCGAATTCGAATGGCTCCGGACCGCGTCCATCCATCCCCACGTTTGCATTGACACTTTTCGTCTGCGCCTTTAGGCTATGCGCGATTGCCGGGGACGCCCGCGCTCCGCGCGGCGTCGGCAGCAAACGCCATGAAGCGCGAAGAAATTCTAAAGCTCCTCGAACAAGTAGGCGCCGTCCGCACCGGCCACTTCGAGCTTTCCAGCGGACGCCACAGCGCTACGTACATTCAATGCGCGCTGGTTCTCGAACATCCTAAGCACGCAGAAGCACTCGGCCGCGCCCTCGCGGAACTTTTTAGAGACCTTTCCGTAGCTTGCGTCGTTTCTCCGGCACTAGGCGGAATCCTTGCCGGTTATGAAGTCGCGCGCGCCCTCGGCGTTCGTTCGCTGTTCGTGGAACGCGACCGCTCCGGACAAATGGCCCTTCGCCGCGGCTTCGAGATCAAACCCGGCGAACGTGTCCTGGTAATCGAAGATGTATGGACCACTGGCGGCTCAACTCGCGAAGCCATCGGCGTGGTCGAAGAAGAAGGCGGCCTGGTGGTAGCCGCTGGAGCGTTGATCGACCGCAGCGGCGGCCGTCTTGAATTGAACGTCCCCTCGCGAGCGCTCCTGGAGATGGAAGTCCCCAGCTTCGAGCCCGACGACTGCCCCCTCTGCCGCGCCGGCGGCTTGCCCACTCGCCCCGGCTCGCGCTACCTCCGCGCCCGCCCGTAATAAGAGATTCGCGAATTACTCTTCTCGCAAGGCTGCTGTGTCGCTAGGAGAGTCCGTATTCCGCCGAAGTTACGCTGGTTCGCTTCCGCGTGCGATAATCTTTCTACGCATGCGCAACATCAAACTCACGATCGCTTACGATGGCACCGCCTTCCACGGCTGGCAATTCCAGCCCGGCTTGTCAACGATCCAAGGCACCATCAACGATGCAGCGCGCAAAATCACCGAAGAGAACATAGTTATACATGGCGCAAGCCGCACCGACGCGGGCGTCCACGCGCTCGGGCAGGCCGCTCACTTTAAGACCGCTTCAAATCTCCCAGCGGCAGAATTTCAACGCGCCCTGAACGCTTTGCTGCCTCCCACAATTCGTATCGTCGAGTGCGAAGAAGTCGGCCACGATTTCCACGCGCGTTGGCTGGCGCAGGGAAAAACGTACCGCTACCGAATTTATCGCGGCCGCGTACTGCCTCCATTTGATTTCGGCCGCGCTTACCATTATCCAGGGCCGCTCGACGAAGCAGCGATGTCCGCCGCCGCGCGCCTTTTCGAAGGCGAACATGATTTCACAACCTTCGCTGCATCCTCCGGCAACGACGACGTGGACGGCGAACGCGACATGCTGCGCCTGATTTATTCTTCAGAAATCGTCCGTCCGCCGGAAGCGGACGAAATTCATTACGTCGCACACGGCCGCTCTTTCCTCCGCTACATGGTGCGAAAAATTGTTGGCACGCTGCTGGAAGTTGGCAGGGGCCGTCTCGCGCCGGAAGACATTCCACAAATTTTCGAATTGCGCGACCGTTCGCGTTCAGGCCCCAAGGTTCCGCCCGAGGGCCTCTATCTCGTCGCGCTCGATTATCCCGATCCAACGGATTCTCTAGCGTCCTCCGCTGCGCGCCGCCGCGCCTTGCAAACCTAACTGAAGTTTTTCTGCGCGAGGGGATTGGCATCATGGCGACACCCAAATCAGGTACAATCGCGAAAAGATGGCCGTAACTCCACAATCGCTGCCGCTTTCCGCCGCCTCGGACCGAACATTTGTGGATTCCATCGATCCGGCGACGAACGAAGTAATTGCGCGCTACCCAGTCACCGGCACGGACGATCTTCCGGCAATTATCGAACGCGCCCGGAGCGCCCAGAAAGAATGGTCCGCGCACTCGCTAGCTCATCGTTGCGCAGCGTTGCTCCGCCTCCGCGACGCGATTTATTCTCGCCGCGACGACATTGCCACTGTAATCTCGCGCGAAACCGGTAAGCCGCGCGTCGAAGCCATCCTTGCTGAAGTTCTTCTCGCGCTCGACACCACGGACTTCCTGGCGCGCCAGGCTCCTGCCTGGCTTCGACCAGAGCGTGTTCCGCATCACAGTCTCGCGCTGCGAGCAAAATCCGGCTGGACGGAATTTCATCCGCTTGGGGTCGTCGCCATAATTTCGCCCTGGAATTATCCGTTCGCCATTCCCATCGCGCAAATCGTTCCCGCGCTCGTCGCCGGCAACGCTGTTTTGCTGAAACCCTCCGAGCTAACTCCGGGAACCGGCGATCTCATCAGTGAATTGATCGACCAGGCGAAATTTCCGCCCGGCCTGGTGCAAGTTCTGCAAGGTGCGGGCGATCTCGGCGCAGCCATCATCGACGCCGGTCCCGACAAAATCTTTTTCACCGGCAGCGTGGCCACCGGTCGTCGCATTGCCGAGTCGTGCGGGCGAAAACTGATTCCATCCGTGCTCGAGCTGGGTGGTAAAGACGCCATGATCGTTCTCGCCGATGCGAATCTAGAAAACGCATCCAGCGCAGCTGTCTGGGGCGGCTTTACAAATTGCGGCCAGGCGTGCCTTTCGGTCGAACGTATTTATGTGGAACAGGATGTCGCCGAACGGTTCATCCAACTCTGCGTACAAAAAGCCAGACAACTTCGCGTAGGTCCGCCCTCTGATCCTGATGTCGAGATTGGCCCCATGATCCGCTTGCGCCAGCTCGAAAAAGTCGAGCAGCAGTTGCGCGAAGCGGTCGAACGCGGTGCGGAGGTCCTTACCGGTGGAATTCGCCGACCGGATCTAGGCCCGAATTTCTTCCAACCGACAGTCGTCACAGGCGTCAACCATTCTATGCAGCTAATGCGCGACGAAACTTTCGGCCCGGTTATCGCGATACAAGCTGTTACCTCCGCAGACGAAGCAATCGCACTCGCGAATGATTCTTCGTACGGACTGAGCGCCAGCGTATGGGCCGGGAATTCGCGTCGCGGCGCCGAAATTGCCTCGCGCATTCGAGCAGGCTCCGTGATGGTCAATGATGTCGCCAGCTATTACGGTATCTGCGAAGCCCCGCACGGTGGCCCCGGCGCCAGCGGCTGGGGACGCACGCACTCTCGTCTTGGACTGCTCGAAATGGTTCAAGTAAAATATGTTGATGTGGACCGTCTACCGGGCATCGCGAAATCCTGGTGGTTCGGTTACACTGCGGAGCTTGCCACCGCAGCCGGCAGTCTTGTAGACACGCTTTTTGCGCCAAGCTGGAAGAAGCGCTTCGCCGCGCTGGCAAAGAAACATGGCGCCAGCGGCCTAATCTTCCGCCGCAACCGAATTTAAGGTGTAAATGTAGCGCCGGGCTTCAGCTCGGCAGTTCGTTCGAAAAGACGTTTTTGCAGCATCGCTCTTAAGCGCGTGTTTTTGTTTGAGGCGAAGTTTTGTAGCGCCGCCCTTAAGCCCGCCCTTAGTGTGGGGCATCTTTTCGGAGCGCCGGGCTTCAGCCCGGCGTCTTGGTCGCTGTTTTGATTTTCAGTCCAGGGAGCCATCGAAATGCCCGACGAAGCCGCCCCAGAATCTCCGGCAAAGCCGCCAACCGCATCGGTCCCAGCGTCGCCGGCCGCAACTACTCCAAGCGCTCCCGCATCTCCGACGACAGCCGCCACCGGCACGCCCGCTTCGCCTGCTGCTTCAACAGCGCCGGCAGCTGGAACGGTGACCCCCGCCTCAGGCGGCGCAGCCACGGCCGTAGCCGAACCCGCAGCTCCCGAAGCGCCAAAAGTTAAGCCAAAGAAATCAACCCAGCGCGCATGCGACGAAAAAGACGCCAAGGGAAAGCTCTGTTGCGGCCATTTGAAGCGCTGGTACGATTATCCAAAGGAAATCGAAGCGCTGGTCGGCGCAAAAACCGAAGTGTACCGCTGCGAATTTTGCAAAACGCTCTACACGCCAGATCGTTCGCAGCCGCCCCACAGCTACACCCTGCGCTACTAGCGGCCTAGCTTCGGTTTCGGTTGGTTTGAGGTTTGCTTCCGCTTTTAGCTTTTGTTTTTGCCTTTGTCTTGATTTTTGTTTTTGGATTTTGTTTTTCGTTGTCATTCCGAGCAAAGCGAGGGATCTGCTCTCGATAGCCAAGCCACTACGGAGGATTCGCAGAGCATTCTACCGCGGACGGGCGGTGCTGCTGTCGAAGGCCGGGGCGGTTTTGGAAGGGCGGGGCTTCAGCCCCTGAGGCCAAGCACTCATGAAACACGAACTCATCCACGACTGGAACACCTACGCTGGCGCAGAAATTCCCACCGAACGTCACGTCACGCTCAATGACGAAACTCTGCGCGACGGCTTGCAAAATCCGTCCGTCCACGATCCCAGCATCGGCGAAAAAATCGAAATCCTGCACTTGATGGAATCGCTCGGTATCGAGACGGTGAACATCGGCCTCCCCGGCGCCGGCCCGCGCGCTTATGCCGACACCGAAGCTCTTGCCCGCGAAATCGTCAGCGCAAAAATGAAAATTCGCCCGAATTGCGCGGCGCGCACCCACAAAAACGACATCAGGCCCATCATCGAAATTTCCGAGCGCGTGGGCAGGCCCATCGAAGCCGCCACTTTCATTGGCTCCAGCCCCATTCGCCGCTTGGTGGAGGACTGGACCGTCGATCATCTTCAACGCACCACCGAAGACGCCGTAGAATTCGCCACCTCGGCCGGCCTTCCGGTGATGTACGTCACCGAAGACACAATTCGTACCGATCCTTCAACCGTCGTCACACTGTATTCCACGGCAATTCGCGCAGGCGCGCGCGCCATCGTTCTATGCGACACAGTCGGCCACGCCACCCCTCGCGGCGCATTCAACCTCGTAAACTTCGCGATCCAAGAAGTTGTAAAGCCCTCCGGAGAAAAAATCCGCGTGGACTGGCATGGTCACAATGATCGCGGTCTCGCCACCGCCAATTCGCTGGCCGCTATCGTCGCGGGCGCCGACCAAGTCCACGCGGCTGCTCTCGCGCTGGGAGAACGCGTGGGGAACACGCCGATGGAATTGATGCTCGTCAATCTGCGCCTGCTCGGCCTGATCGATCGCGACCTCTCCACGCTGAAAAAATATTCTCGCGCGGTAGCCAAAGCTACGCACACGGAAATTCCGCCAAATTATCCGGTAGTCGGACGCGACGCCTTCCGCACCGCCACCGGCGTTCACGCCGCGGCAATCGTGAAGGCCTACAAAAAGAACGACCACGAGCTTGCCAACGCGATCTACAGCGGCGTGCCAGCGCATCTCTTCGGCCTCGAACAGGTAATCGAAATAGGTCCGCTCAGCGGCCGCTCCAACGTCATCTTCTGGCTCGAAAAACGCGGCGTCCCCGCCACCGACGAATTAGTCGATCGCATTTTCAACGCAGCCAAGCACTCCGAGCGCATTCTCACCGAAGACGAAATCCTCGCCTTGCTCGGCTCATCCACCGCCCGCACCCAGTAGTCTGCGAAGCAGCCAATTTCGTCGCAAGGATGTTCTGCTGTGTGTCGCCTTGCTGCATTGTGGGTGCGCTGCTAAAATTCATGCACGAAACACGTGAAACTCCGGCACATCTCCTGTATCTTTCTGATGATGGTCACACTTTCCGCGCGCGCAGCCGATGACTCGATCGAAAAGCTTGCCGTCTCGCCGGATTGCGCCCGCGGACTCGATTGGATCGGCAAAAATGCCGAATGGGTCACTGAGCAACAGATTCAGCTCACCGAAATTCCTGCTCCTGAATTCAACGAAGGCCGGCGCGCAGAATTCGTCAAGAAGCTCTTCGAATCCACTGGCCTGAAAACTCGCATCGATAAAACGGGCAATGTGATTGCCGAGCGCCCCGGCTCAGATACAAAGTCGGTCATTCTTCTCGCCGCGCACCTCGACACGGTTTTTCCGGCATCGACTGACGTAAAAGTGAAACGTGACGGCAATCGCCTGAACGCGCCCGGTATCGCCGACAACGGCGCCGGTCTCGCCGCTCTCGTAGGTTTGGCGCGCGTTCTTTCCGAATCGCGCATTCGCACCACAAAAACGATCGTGCTGGCCGCGGACGTCGGAGAAGAAGGCGAAGGCAATCTCCGTGGAATTCGCGCGTTAGTGGAAAATTATGGTCCGCGTCTTGCGGCCGTCATCGCCATTGATGGCGCTTCAATGGAACACATCACCACGCAAGGAATCGCCTCGCAGCGGGTCGAGGTGGAAATCACCGGCCCAGGCGGACACAGTTGGTCCGATTTCGGTGCGCCCAATCCCATCACCGCGCTCGCCCGCGCCATCGTGAAATTTTCCTCCGTGCCGGTTTCGGAAAATCCACGCAGCTCTTACAATTTCGGCATAATTGAAGGCGGCACTTCCGTGAATTCCATTCCATCCAGCGCCTCTGTGAAAGTTGATCTCCGCTCGGAACAGGAATCCCAGGTAAGAGTGATGGAGTCCGCGCTGAAAGAAGCGGTGCAATCGGGCGTGAGAGAAGAAAATGCGGTCGCCCGAGCGAATAGCGACGCACTGAAAGCAAATTTCCGCTCGCTCGGCGTGCGCCCCTCAGGCAAGCTTCCCGATAATTCGTCTTTGCTCGATACCATTCGCAATGTTGACACTTTTCTGGGCAGCCGCTCGCGCCTGGAGAGCAGTTCCACCGACGCAAATATTCCTCTTTCCCTCGGAATCCCCGCTGTCTCCATCGGTGGCGGCGGAAAAGGCGGAGGCTCCCACACGCTCGCGGAATGGTATGACGCGACCGGACGCGAAGCCGGACTCAAGCGCCTTTTTCTGATTACCGTCGCCCTCGCCGGGATTCAGTCCTGATGTTCGAAAAGTTCCGAAACCTTGCCGCAGTCCTCATCGTGCTCGTGCTTTCGGTAGCTTTCTTGTCGCGTCGCCCGACTCATGCGATAGCTGGACGCCTCCCTTCCGAGCAGGTTCAATCGACTACGGCGGCGCAGGGTCCCGCAGATCTCGTGATAGAAAACGCCATCGTTGCCACCTTCGACGACAATCATCCCCGCGCCAGCATGATTGCGATTCGCGGCGACAAAATCGTGGCCGTCGCTTACAACATCAGCGATGCCATTAAGTCCGATCAAACCGCCGAGGTCGAAGCCTTGATCGGCCCAAACACGCGCGTAATCGACCTTCACAAACAATTCGTAATGCCCGGCTTCAACGATGCCCACATCCATGTTTTCTCTGGCGGCTACGCGAAATTGCAAATCGATTTTACCGGCGTGAAATCGATAGCCGAATTCCAAGACCGCATTCGAGCGCGCCTGAAGGATTCCAAGCCCGGCGAATGGATCCTCGGACGCGGATGGGATCACACACTATGGCCCGAAAAAAAATTTCCCACGCGCCAGGATCTCGACGCCGTTTCCAAGGACCATCCGATGATTTTCGGCCGGCTCGACGGCCACGTGGCCGTGGCAAATTCGCAGGCGTTAGAAACAGCCGGCGTCACTCGCGACACGAAAGATCCTCCAGGCGGCCACATTGAACGCGACACGAAGTCTGAACCCACCGGGATTCTGGAAGAAGATTCTGCAATGTCTTTGGTTTACAGCCGTATCCCTCGCTACTCCACCGAGCAGCGCCGTCGCGCATTTCAACTTGTCATGGACGAGGCTGTTCAATACGGCGTCACTTCCGTGCAGGACAATTCAGTGATGGATGCGGATGACTCAGCGAATTACGGCTGGCAGAATTTCTTGGTTTTGGACCAGCTCAAGCGCGAAGGGAAGTTGAAGTTTCATATTACTGAATGGCTTCCATTCCTGGCTCCCGTCTCGCGCCTGGAAGAAATGCGTCGTTTCGGTGGAAGTTCCACTCCGGAAGATCCCGGAGACCCCTGGCTCAAGACCGGACAAGCGAAGCTAATTATGGATGGCTCGCTCGGCTCGCGCACCGCCGCGATGCTCGCTCCATACTCCGACGATCCGAGCGCCTCTGGAATTCTTGAAATCGACCCGGATCGGCTCAAACAAATGGCTATCGAGCGCGATCGTGCAGGATTTCAGCTCGGCTTTCATGCCATCGGCGATCGCGCAAATCGCGTGGCGCTTGATACTTTCGCGGCCGTTCTTGAAGCTAACGGCCCGCGCGACCGCCGCGATCGCATTGAGCACGCCCAGGTCGTCGAAGCCAGCGACTTCGAGCGCTTCGGAAAACTCAACATCATCGCTTCCATGCAGCCCGCGCATCTTCTAGATGACGCGCGCTGGGCTGCCGATCGCCTTGGCCCGGAACGCTCTCGCGGCGCTTATGCCTGGCGCTCCATGGAAAAGAATGGCGTGCGGCTCGCTTTCGGCACGGACTATCCGGTGATCCCGATCAATCCGCTCCGCGGAATCTATGCCTGCGTATCGCGCCAGATGACGGATGGTACGCCCAAGCGTGGCTGGCAGCCCCAAGAACACTTGCACTCGAAAGATTGTTTCCGCGCATACACCGTGGGGTCCGCCTACGCTGAATTCGAAGAACGGTGGAAGGGAATCATCGCGCCAGGCATGTTGGCCGACCTCGTCGTTTATCCCAAAGACCTAAACGAAACTCGATTGGAAGACATCCTGACGATTCCGGTGGTAATGACAATCGCCGGCGGAAAAATCGTCTACCAACAGACGCAACCGTAGCCATCTCGTTCGGGTGAGATTTTATTTCTCTACTTCGATGGATTGTATTTCGCCATCATAGCTTTTGCGGTCGACTGTAACAAAAGTAATTTTCGCAGTTTTGCCGCTTAGGTCCGTGCACGGCCGAAACTCACCGGCCTCGAAAGGAACATCCTCGGATATTTCCACGCGTGTGTAGTCGCGCGCATGCAAGTTGAACCTGCCGTTACGAGCCGAAATCTTCAGGGTCAGTTCATTTCCCGAACAAGCAACGTCGTCCACTGGACCCTCGGCGTCGATTTTCACGTGCTCCGCGGAGACCGGCTGACTCCACAATCGCTGGCCCGGGAAGGGAAGCGTGAAAACAAAGGCACTGATCGCGCCAATTAGAATTAGCTTCGACATACGCGCCGAATTATTGCTGAATCTGTTTCATCACGTCAAATTCGGGACGCCGCTAGTCATTTTGGCGTCTTGCCACTCGTACACGCGACGCTTACACTCTCTGCTCCATGTTTAGTAAACGACTGCGCGCCGATCTTGCTTTAGGTTTCTGCGCGCTAATTTGGGGTGCCACATTCGTCGCTGTCAAAGACGCGCTAGCGGACGTCTCTGTAATGGTTTACATCGCCGTCCGTTTCGCGCTGGCCGCGGTGGTAATGGCGATTTTCTTCCGCAATTCA
Organism: Candidatus Acidiferrales bacterium; assembly: GCA_049693615.1. Taxonomy (GTDB): domain Bacteria; phylum Acidobacteriota; class Terriglobia; order Acidiferrales; family UBA7541; genus Palsa-295. The sequence continues at coordinate 103,708 of JBAVQB010000041.1, forward strand.
CTGCGTGGCATAACCGGCAAAGCAATCTGGGCCGGCGCTCAAATCGGCTTCTGCATGTTTACCGCCTACGTTTTTCAAACCACTGGGCTGAAGTACACCACGCCTTCGAAGGCCGCCTTCATCACCGGCTCGAGTGTCGTAATCGTTCCGCTGCTTCTGGCTGTCTTCGGTCGCCGCAGAATAAATATTTGGATTTGGGCCGGCGCGCTGGCCGCTTTAGTCGGTTTGTACTTTCTCACCGTGCCACCGGAGGGCTTCAGCGGACTGAATCGCGGCGATCCCATCGTGTTCGGCTGCGCCGTGATGTTTGCAGTCCACATGATTCTGATCAGTCGTCATGTCGAACACCACTCCGTCGGCGCCCTCGCCGTTGTTCAGGTCGCCACATCTGCAATTCTTGCCACCGTGGCTCTCCCGTTTTTGTCCGCCACTGGTTGGGAACCGCCGCGTCTCGTCTGGACCGGCAATTTAGTCTTTGCCGTTCTCGTCACCGCCATCGGTTCCACCGCGATCGGTTTCTCGTTTCAAACCTGGGCGCAGCAATACGCTTCGCCAAGTCACACCGCAATCCTGATCAGTCTGGAGCCCGTTTTCGCCGCCATCACTTCCTGGCTTCTTGCGCGCGAACATCTCGGAGGCCGCGTGCTGCTAGGCGCCGCGCTGATTCTCCTAGGTATCCTGCTCGCCGAACTGAAAGGCCATGCCCCCGCAATTGCCCCGGAGTCGCTGGAGCCCGCCTCCAGCCGCGCCGACGACTCTTAACAGCAAAAGAATGTGTTTATCGACGCCGGGCGGAATCTCACGTCAACAGGATCGGGGGTACTGAGTGCCTTTGTAGCGGCGGCCTTCAGGCCGGCGGGTTTGCCTTGTGGAATTTCACGTCAACAGCATCGTACATCACGGGACGTTTCAAATTCTTCTTCTCAAAATTCGATATGTGTTGGTCGTGCACCAGCGTAAGCCCGATATCGTCGAGTCCTCGCAGCAAGCAATCGCGCCGGAATGGATCAATCTCAAACGAATACCGTAACCCGCTACCGTCGGTTACAACTTGCTCCTGCAGATCCACCGTCAGCCGATAACCATCTTTCTCCGCCCGCTTGAACAGTTCGTCCATCTGCTCGTTCGATAGCGTGACCGGCAAAATTCCGTTCTTGAAACAGTTGTTATAGAAAATATCGGCGTAACTCGGAGCCAGAATCGCCCGAAAGCCATAATCCAGAATCGCCCAGGGTGCATGTTCCCGGCTAGACCCACACCCGAAATTCGCGCGCGCCAACAAAACAGAAGCGCCTTTATATCGCGGCTGATTCAAAACAAACTCCGGGTTCGGTTTCTCACCCGGCAAATAACGCCAATCGTAAAACAACACGCGCCCATATCCTTCTCGCGTTAGAAATTTCAAAAATTGCTTCGGCACCATCTGATCCGTATCAACGTTCACGCGATCGAGCGGCGCCACCAGCCCCGTATGTTTTATGAATGGTTCCATCTATTCCGCTCCGTCCGCATTTTTCCATCCGCGGATATCCACGAAGTGTCCTTCTATCGCCGCGGCTGCCGCCATCATAGGACTCACCAAATGTGTCCGCCCGCCCTTGCCCTGCCGCCCTTCGAAGTTTCGGTTTGACGTGCTCGCGGAACGCTCGCCGCTCGGCAACACGTCATCATTCATCCCTATGCACATGCTGCATCCCGCATCGCGCCATTCAAACCCAGCTTCGCGAAATATTTTGTCCAACCCTTCCGTTTCCGCTTCCACCTTGACGCGCCGCGACCCCGGAACCACCAGCGCTTGTTTCAAATCTTTCGACACATGTTTGCCGGCCACCACTTTCGCTGCCGCGCGCAAATCCTCAATCCGCGAATTGGTGCACGACCCGATGAAGACGCGGTCCACCGAAATATTTTCAATCGGCGTCCCCGCTTTCAGCCCCATGTAAACTAACGCCCGCGAAGCCGCCTCGCGGTCAACCGGATCGTTGAACGACGCAGGGTCCGGCACGCGGTCCGTCACTTGCGTGACCATTCCCGGATTGGTGCCCCACGTAACCATGGGCGCTAGTTCATTCGCGTCCAGCGTCAAACTGTCATCAAATTTCGCGCCGGGATCCGTAGCCAATGAACGCCAGTGGTCCACCGCCACTTGAAAATCTCTTCCGCGCGGAACAAACGGCCGCCCTTCCAAATACGCAAAGGTCGTTTCGTCCGGCGAAACCATTCCCGCGCGCGCTCCGCCTTCGATGGTCATGTTGCACATCGTCATGCGCCCTTCCATCGACAATCCGCGCACCGCTTCGCCCGTATATTCGAAAACGTACCCGGTTCCGCCTGCAATTCCAATCTTACCAATCACCGCGAGAATGAAATCTTTCGCCGTAACTCCGCGCGGCCGCTTCCCGCTGATTTCAATCTTCATCGTCTTGGATTTGAACTGCGTCAAACATTGCGTCGCCAAAACGTGTTCGATCTCGCTGGTTCCGATACCAAACGCCAGCGCGCCAAACGCCCCGTGCGTCGAAGTATGGCTGTCTCCACAAACAATTGTCTGTCCCGGCTGCGTGATACCAAGTTCCGGTCCAATAATGTGAACGATCCCTTGGTTCTTGCTGTGCATATCGAAAAGATGCACGCCGTGCTCTTCGCAATTCCGCGCGAGCGCTTCAAACTGTCCCAGTGCATCCGCGTCCAGCACCGGCAACAACCGATTTTTCGTGGAAACGGAATGGTCCATTACCGCGAAAGTCAGCTGCGGCTGCCGGACTTTGCGTCCTGCGGCCTTCAGTCCAGCAAACGCTTGCGGAGAAGTGCCTTCATGAATCAGGTGTCGGTCGATGTAAATTAAGGTCGGTTGTCCGGGTTCTTCGCGGACAGTGTGCGCTTCCCATATCTTTTCGTAGAGAGTGCGGGCTGCCATACGGTTGGTTTTTCCACCTGCGGGGATAAGGCCCCGAATCGAACAGCCGAGAATTAATCCCGGCCAACTCCTATTGTAACAAGCCCGTCACAATTCCGCCAACCGCGTTATCGGCGCGCGCCGCGTTATCTTGCTTCTCGAAACAAACTTCGCGAACTAGTTGGAGGGGGAAGGCAAGTTCATCCGCTTCAACAGATTTTGAAATCGCGCGTCCTGATGCAGGGAATCGAAGTGGTCATCCGAACTTAAGAATGGCATCTGGCTCTCGCGCCGTTGGTACGCCTTTTCCAGCCACTGCATCGCGCTGGTAGCGTCGTCCAATCCGGCGAAAACAGAAGCCATCTGAGACGAGGAGACGTAATGCTTCTTACCTAGTTCCGTCAGTTGCGCAATTATCTTGCGAGCTTCTTCCTTTTGTCCTAGCCGCGTGTATACAAAGCCCGCTCCCGTCAGTCCAGTGGGATCACTTGGCGAAATAGCGATCACTTTCTTGTATTCGTCGAGAGCTTGCGGCCATTCCTGTTTATTTTCGTACACTCCTGCCAGCGAAACATGCGCTGGAACAAAGTTAGGATCCATCTCCAACGTGCGCTGATCCAGCCGCATCGCATCGTCCGTCCTGCTGGCATGCCTGTACCGTGATGCCAGCGTCGTGCTGATCGAGAGCGACAAAGGATCGATCTGCTGCGCCGCTTCGGCCTGCTCCACTGCTTCCGGAAAACGCAACATCGCCGTCAGGTAGTAGCTGTACCATTGGTGCGCCGTCGCGTAATTCGAGTTCAGTTCGATCGCGCGACGAAACTCTTCCTCCGACTGTTTCCAGTTCCAATCGTAGTAAAACTCCACCAACGCCAGCGCCGCATGCCCCTCCGCGATATTCGGGTCCAATTCGATGGCCTTAGAGGCGTTCGCGCGCGCTTTTGAGTTGGCAACATCGGCCGGCAACACATCGGATCCCAACAGAGAATACGCATCCGCCAAGCCGGCATACGCCGCTGCAAACGACGGATCCTTTGCGATCGCCTGGCCAAAATATTCAATGCTCTTGTTCAACCCATCGGGGGTTCGCTTGTTCCAGAAATAGCGCCCCTTCAGATACGCTTCGTAAGCCTCCGGATCCACCGGCGCTGGATTTGCCTCGCGCGAAGCAAGCTGTGGCGAACCCACCGAGCCCCTGATCTGCTCGGCGATTTCCTTCGCCGCCTCCGTCTGCAGCGACAAGACGTCCTTCATCTCGCGGTCGTAGCTTTGCGCCCACAAATGGCGGTCTGTGGCGCAGTCGATCAGTTGCGCCCGAATCCGCACGCGGTCGCCCACTCGCTCTACCGAGCCTTCCACCAACGCGTCCACGCCCAGCTCTTTGCCGATTTGCGGAGCGGTTTTGTTGCCGTCTCTGTAATGCATCGCCGATGTTCGCGAAATCACGCGCAAGTCGCCAAATTGCGCCAGATCGGTGGTCAGCTCGTCCGTCATTCCGTCCGCGAAATAATTCTGGCTGGGATCGGCCGAGAGATTTTGCAGTGGCAGAACAGCTACTGAACGCCGCGCCTTCTTCGCGCTTGCCGAAAGTCCTGCATCGTTCTTTGCCGGATGAATAGTTCCAGCCAAATGATCCCGCGTTCTGGCTACGTTAAACGCTATAAACATTCCCGCAATCGCCACGCCAGCCGTGGCAAGGCCCAGGAACCACGCAGACGAGTGTCGGGGGGACGACGCTTGAGCAGTGGTTCCTGGGATGCCGCTTACGGGGGAGGGACCGTGGAAAGATTCCGTAGCCGGCTCGCCGATATTTTCGTCGCCGGAACTAGCGGTCACCGGCGCAATAAACCGGTAGCCCACGCGTGGCAGGGTCTCGATGAAACTCGGTTCCGTCGCCGAATCGTTCAGCGCCTGTCGCAGCCTCTTGATGGAAGTATTCAGGCTGTGCTCGAAATCAACAAACGTATCCGCCGGCCAAAGTTTTTCCTGCATCTGCTCGCGGCTCACCACTCCGCCGGCAGGTTCCAGCAGCATCAACAGCATCTGAAACGGCTGCCCGTGCAGTTTTATTTTTGTTCCGTGCTTGCGAAGCTGGCGGGCGCGAACATCTACTTCAAAATCGGCGAACCGATAGATTTGGGTTGGTTTCGCCATGTCTCCAGCCAGACTGTGCGAAACGCCGATTCTAACATCGTGCCACGGGGGAAACCATACGCGAGGCCAGACACCCGGCCGCTGACTGGTGCTGGGCCAGTCAGTCGACCGGTCAGGGAACGAAATCAGCCCCCGAGTGTCTGCCAGGAACATGGGATCACGCGGTGCAGCCCGAATCTTCGATCACGTAAACTGCATGGCCTTCACGATCGGGTTCCACCAGCAAAATCACTTCGGTTTCTTGATTCTCCTGCTGCGTGTCGAAATCCTGAAGCGAACGATACAACTCCAGGCTCAAGCATCGGCCGCCCAGCCACAATTCAGTCAGAAAGTGCTTCCCGTTGCGACGATGGAAAATCAATTTCGATCGCGAACGTCCCGCGCTGCGGCTGGCTGAAATGCTCACCGCCAGTTTGTAAACTCGCCCATCTTCTCCACGCACCGCTAACACGCAAACTCCCGAGGTCGGGCTGCGCAACGCTTCAAAGCGGTAGACGCCCGCGCCAACGCTATAGGTGCCCACAACGAAGTCGAAGGGCACGTCCATTACAATTCCCATGGCCGCAGTAGCGTTTGTTGCCGAGCGGGATTTTGGCGCCCACGGAGCTATTAAATTAAGACCCACAAAGGCTTGCATCTTTCTTCTCCTTTATCGCACCTCGGCGGCTCGTATTGCGTTGCCGAGTGTTCTCGGAGCTGGGCTCACCCTCGAACGACCGCACTTTGGCTCACCAAGCCCAGAATGGCAATGCACGCGAGGTGAAATGATTGTGTAACAAAGGTGAACCACTAACCTATTGAAGGTAGGGGTGTTACGCCGATCTAGGATTGTTCGTTATGAGCGATTTCTGGCCTTTCTCGCCCGCGAAGAACAGTTCGGCAGCTCCGAGACTTAGGATCGACTAGCGCCGGTCACCAGGCAGCAGTCGCAGGCCGCTCCCTCCGAAGCCGGCCGGTTCCTCTGGAGTTCTGGACCTGTCCACAGCAGGCTGGGCTTCCTCTCGCCCTCTTCTCCGTCCCACGCTATCCGAATCCGTCCGGCACACCGCTTCCAAAACCGGAGATGCCCTCCTTCATTTTGCTTCCATGCTTTCTCCCTATCGACACTGTACCTAAACTGTACCCCGATCAACTTGACCGGTTTTCCACTCAGACGTATGGTCTACCGCAATATTCGACGTGAAGCTGGAAATTATCGACCCCCGCCGCCGATAGCACCGTGACAGTTTCACACGGTTAACTCTCCCGCCTGGTTAACTCGCGAATCGCAGCATGTTTTTTCACTAACGGCACACGTGTGCCTGTTGCAAGTCCGTTTCCTGGGGAGGGACCAAATGAAAAGTGTCAGGTTTCTGGTTTCCGTGTCCGTTTGCATGATTTCCCTGTCCACCGCCGCTGTTTACGTTCAAGCTCAAAGAGGTGATCGCAACCATCCGGGTCCTGGTGGCGCTGCCGGAGGGCAGGCGACCACTGCGCAAGATCCCGGCGTTCGCGCCTCCAGCAGCACCGTCGGCCAGCCTCTTACCACTCTCTCATCGGAACAAGTTCAGTTTTTCCAAGACGGACTGGCCCGCTTCGTTCAGACCGATTCGGTCAGCGGTAGCGCTCCCAATGAACCTGGCAGCGGACTAGGTCCAGGCTTCAACTCCAATAGCTGCGCAAGCTGCCACGCCCAGCCGGCGGTTGGAGGTTCGAGTCCGAGCCAGAGTCAATATCCCTTCATAGGCCAGAATCCGCAAATGTTGGCCGCCACCGATTACGGCGGGACCAACTCGATACCTTACTTCATCACCGCTGACGGTCCCGTACGCGAAGCGCGCTTTCCGTTTGTCGTCAGCTCTCGTGGCTCCGTCACGCAAACGCCCGACGGTGGTGTTCACAACCTCTTCACCATCGCTGGCCGTCAGGACGCAGAAGGTTGCACCATGGCGCAGCCGAATTTCGAGCAAATGCAGCAGCTCAACAACATCATCTTCCGTATTCCCACGCCCCTTTTTGGCGCGGGCCTGATCGAAAGTATTCCGGACTCCACCATCCTCGCCAATATGAACGCGAACGCCCAGCTCAAGCAGTCTCTCGGCATTTCAGGCCAACCTAACACCAGCGGCAACGATGGGACCATTACCCGCTTTGGCTGGAAGGCCCAGAACAAATCGCTCGATATCTTTGCAGGTGAGGCTTACAACGTAGAAATGGGCGTCACCAACGAGCTATTCCCCAACGAACGCAACAATCCGCCCGCAGCCTGTCTTTACAACGCCACGCCCGAAGATTCCACGAACTTCGATTCTTCCGGTTACGCGATTGTCAGCGATGTCGTCGAGTTCGCGCACTTTATGCGTTTCCTCGCGCCGCCCCCGCAGTCCTCGCAGGGAATTCCGGGAAACCCTTCGCCGCAATCCATTCAAAACGGGCAGGCCCAATTCAGCAACGTTCACTGCAATATGTGCCACACGCCTTCCATGCAGACCGGCACATCCGCTTTTACTCCGGGGCTCAGCAATCAGACCGTACAGCTATTTTCCGATCTGTTGCTGCACCACATGGGCTCGAGTCTCGCCGACAACATCTCTCAAGGTGCGGCTGCGGGCGATCAGTTCCGCACCGCTCCGTTATGGGGTGTGGGCCAGCGGATTTTCTTTCTGCACGACGGCCGCGCTACTCCGGCCAATGGTGGTTTGCTCCGCGCGATTCAGGACCATCAAGGCCATGGTTCGGAAGCCAATCAGGTAATCAGTCTGTTCAATCAGCTTTCGCCTCAGAATCAGCAGGATCTGTTGAACTATTTGCGGTCGCTGTAATTCCTGGCGTGCCCGGCATGCAAGCGCGATGCTGTGTTTGCATGCCGGTACGAAATCGATATGAGAAGGCAATATCGAATTGAAGTTGTAAGCCCGTCCTTACTGTTGCGGTTGCGCTGGCGAAGAAGACCCGCCGATCTGCGTGCCGATCACTTCGCCGGAAATTATGATTTCCACCCGGCGATTCTGTTGGCGTCCTTCATTCGTGTCGTTGCTCGCCACCGGATTGGATTTCCCAAAGCCCGTCGCATTGATTGACGCCGGATCCACCCCTTGCTGCACCAGGTAGTCTCGCACTGCTCCGGCCCGTTTCTCTGAAAGTACCTGGTTCACTTCGTCGCTGCCGACACTGTCGGTATAACCTTCCACCGAAAGCTTCAGTCCCGGATGCCCGATCACAATGCCGGAAAGCTTGGCCAGCGCTTCACGCGCGTTGGGTCGCAGATCGTACTTTCCAAACGCAAAGAGCACGTCCGCCATGTTTACTTTCAGCCCGCGGGGCGTGTCCGTCGTAGGCAGAATCCGATTGAACTGCTCCAGCAATTGCGCGCGAAGCTGCTGTTTCTCCCGCTCCGCTTGCGCCGCTGCGTCCTGCGCTTGTTGCGCCTTCAAACGCTCTTGCTCCGCCTGTTGCTGCGCAACCAGTCGGTCCGCATCCGCTCGCGCGCTGGCCGCCGCGGACTGCGCCGCATCGCGCTCGGCTTGCAGC
>JBAVQB010000042.1:0-28108 GCA_049693615.1 Candidatus Acidiferrales bacterium
GTTCCTCCTCCGCCGGTGCCCCCACCTCCCGTCCCGCCGCCACCGGAGCCGCCACCGCCGTGTCCGCCTCCGCCGCCACCATGCTGAAAATACATCGCTTCATTCGGCAAAGAAGGTTGATAAGACGCGAGCAGCAATCTCGGCGCCGCTGATTGCAAAGCTTCGTCTTGGATCGCGGCGCGATTAGACGCGAAGCTGGAACCATCCGGCGAATTTGCCGGCACCATCGAAATTGGTGTGGTTATCCCGCGCACGTCGAGTGGGTACACCGCGACGTTCGCTTTATTGCAAACGTCAATCGTCGCCGTCAACTCCGACTGGCGCTCCGGCGATACCGCAAAGCCCGAGGTAAACAGGATCATGCTCTTCCGCCCTGGAATTGTGGCCAGACTTTGCGCCATATTTCGAATTGCGAGCAGCAAACTCTGCGCTCCAAATTCCATCGTGCGGGCATCCAGCAGGTCTGCGCCGCTGCTCGACAATCCAACCGAGGGATCGCCGTTAACTCCCGGCCCGATAGTCGAAGTCTCCGCGTTGGAATGCACCGCTGAGGTTCCGATCTGTTCCACTACCTTTTTCAGTCGCACAGGATCGGCTGTGAAGTTCTGCACGATTTTGATGCTGCCGCCAAATTGCACTACCGCCATCACGCGGTCGGGCCCTGCATTCTGGTCGATGAATTTCGCTGCTGCCGTGCGTGCATAGGGCTGATCGCTGAACGCCATGGTCGAATTGTCGAAAAACAATACCAGGTAGCGCCTTTGCGCCGAAGCAGGAGCGTCCGGATTCACGCCGAAAGAGAAATTCACGATTGCTTGCTGCTTGTTGTCTTCGTAAACCTTAAACTCCTCGGCCTTCAAGTCGTGTATGTAATTGCCTTTTTTGTCCGTGACGATCACATCCACGCGCACCGCGCGCGCCTCGCTCTTGATCGTAGGCAGTTGCGTGACCGTTTGGTCAGATTGCTGCGCCGTGGAACTTTGCGACGACTGCCGCGCCAACAAGTGTTCGCCGAAGCTTCCCACTACCAGAAACACCACCGTCAGAAGTGCAAATAAGGCCAATCGGCGGTAGTTCATCTCCAGCCTCCATCCTACGGTATTTCAATCACGCCATTTCTTGCTGATAGGTTTGCTGCTTTCGAGTCTCGCATAACCAGGCGCACGATGTAACCGCCCGGTTTCACGTCGAATCCGATCTTCACGGTCATGCCTGTCTGGGTCAGCCGTTGCAGCGTGGCATCCTTCAAACGCAGTTCCACATTCTTCTGGTTTCCGGTAATGAAATTTCCGTTGCGGTCGAAGAGAGCTGCAACAAATGATAGGTCGTCGAGATTTCTTCCCTGCGATTTTTCGAACCGCACCTGCGATACATCCACGTGCGTTAGTACCGAAAGCTTCGCATTGACCGAATCGCTCTTGAAATATTGCAGATGCAATTCGATGGGAACACCGTGCTGCTCCTCCTGTGAAAAAACCGCTTCCTCCAGGTCTTGCTTTGCGGTTTCTTCCGGAGTCAGCCCGTGTTTCGGCGCGAAAAATCCCTTCCTGGCCTGCACCGTATAGCTTCCTTTTTTCGCTACCGTGACTTTAATCGAGTGAAACTGGCCATTGAATTTCAAGGCTTCGGGAATGAACGCGAGCAGGTAGGAAACGTCCGGGACCGCAGCAGTCATGCGAAATCCGGCGTTAAGATCGTTGCTGTTGTGAAAATAAAAGCCGCCCGTGCCGTTGGACAAATCCGCCAGCACGTCCGACTGGCGCTCTTCGCTGGTGACCCGGTAGCTTAGGTCCAGGGCCATTGCCGCCGAATTCGAAGGAACCGGAGCAGGACGGGTAATATCTCCGATTACATCTACGGTGTACAGCCCGCGTCCGTCCAGCGTGTTGATAAAAACGTTTGCACGATTAGCTTTGTCAATGATCTCGGAAATATCGTATTCATGATTCGGCGTCAGAAATCCCGGTGAAACCAAAACAATCGTTCGCTGGCCCGGAAGCACCGAGATCCGGCGAGTCACCTCGACTAAACGTCGAACCGCGTATTCCGTGTTGGTGTCTCCCGCGTTTAGAAGTTCCATCGCCGTGGAGCTAACCAAAGAACGGGCCTGGCTCGATGCGGTTGCGCCGCTGTAGCCGGAACAGGCAATCGCGTCGTCCGTTGCCGCCTCCAGAGCTTGATGGTCGTTCTTATTCTGAATCAGGTCGGCTTCATAGTAATTCATCGGCGGACACTGGCTAGTGCCGGAAGGATCGTAGCCGCCGATGAAATGTGGTATCAACTGGGTCACCATCTCGCGAATCCTGGCATGGTCATCGGTGAAATCCACTTGCGTTTGCCCTGAAGTAGTAAAGATCGCAATGCGCTCGGTCGCCTGCATCGAAGAATCGAGAAAACGCAGCGCAGCGAGACGCGCTTGCATCAGGTCCTCCGGCTTGAAATGCACGTCATCAAACAGAAGTGCCACGAATCGAGAAGGCAAAGCAAGGTTTCTAGCGGTGCCCGCATTCGCATCCGGTTGGTCGGACGAAGCATCGCCAGGTACACCTTGGACCACCTGTTGAGCGGCGGATGCCGGAGTTTCCACTGAGAAATTCGAGATTGTTTGCGGCCGACGGTCTTGAAATAACCGGAAATCTTCCTTGGTCAGATCGGTGACCACTTTTCCGTTTCCGTCGTGCACCACCACGCGCACCGGAACCAGGTTTACGTGCGACTGAAACGGCACAGTCGATTGCGAGTCAACTTCAGTTGTATCGGAAGTAGACTGCGTTTTCGATGCAGAACTGGAATTTGAATCTTGGGCTGCCTGTGCCACAGTTGAGGATGGAGAAGCGGATGATTGTTGGCTTGTGCCGGCTTCCTGCGATTTCGCCGCGCCGCCAAACGCAAGCGAAATCAGAAGCGCGCAGAGAAACAAACCGCGACGTCCGATATCGAAGCCTGAGAAACCACGGCCCGCAGCACCACTCATCCGGCACCCCGGTGCGCCGCCCATTTGTGGAACCCGCGTGTCCCCGGCAAAATGCGCGATTGGAATAGGCCAGAGTGTAACTTGGCGCTATTCTCACGTCAATAACTCCCACGCTATCAGGGCGCTCCGATAATTCAGCCAGGGAGGCACGTTTATTCCCTCACTATCTCGTATATTGCGGACAGGAATGGTCTTAGCGGCGATCTATTTTTTGCAATTGAACTCTTGCTGCCCTAAAATTTTAGGTGGGATTGCTTATCGCGGTGAGTTACAATCCATCACCAATCCGCTACAATCTTCCGCTAGATGAGGTTGAAAATGACGTTGGGAACCAAGATGGAGAAGTATCACGGCGTGCGCTGCCATTTCTGCGGAGAAACGATTCCCGTACCGGCAAGAGTTGCAAACAAGCAAGCCTCGCTGAAACTAGACTCGGCCGTGAACCCAGACGAACAAAATTTCCCTTCCTTGAATTTGCGTTGCCGCGTCTGCCAAAAGGAAAATTTCTACAAGATTGCCGATGTTCAAGAAGTGGAAGACATCCCCGATCAATCGAAGACTCGCAAAGGACCGAGCCTGCATCGGCTTCGTCCGCAAGCCCGAATCCAAAAAACAGCGACTGAGTAATCCATTCTTTTCAGGCATAAAGGTTTTTGAGCAGTCGAGTGTCGTTCGGCAGTCTTGCCCGAAAGTTTCGCTCCTTCGCTGCATGTAGCGCTGAGTTCGTCGCAGCCGTATCAATATTGTTTTGATTGAAAAATCTCGAGATTGCCTTGTGCAGGTTTTTCTTTCCTCCAATCATGATACGTGTGGCGCGGGCGTCGTGCCGGCGTTTTTCCCTGGCGGACGCGCGCGGTTTCGATCCGGCTGCAACTTCACGCCGAGAGTAACGTCGTCAGCCCGGAGCCCAACGGACATCACTCAAGAGATCGATATGGCCTCGGTCCACGATCTTTCACGCGAACGGGTTTTCATCCGCGCTAGGCCCATAGATCGACGGCAGCGGCACATCCAACAGCCGCAAGTAAACCGACAACTGTCCGCGATGGTGATACCAATGATTCAGCATGGTCGACCGCAGCAAGACCGCTCGCGGCATGCTCATCAATTCTTTCGGGCCCATTTTCAGCCGCCAGGTTCCCCTGGCTTTCTCCTCCGTCATTCCTTTTAGGCAGTCTTCGGCCGCGCGAACGCTTTCGTCGTGCGCCGCGAAAATCTCGCCCAGGGTCTTTGGCTGCGCGGCTCCAAAAGTTGCTTGCGACGCGTCGAATTCGTCGCCCTGTGAAATTTTCGCGATGCCTCCGGGAACCGACGCCGTGTGCAGCGCCAGTTGGCCCAGCGTCATCGATTTCTGATGCGGCCTCCACGACAATTTGTTTTCCGGCACTCGTTCCAGCACTCGCCGGGTCGTTCCCGCTTCCTGCTCGAGCTCATCCAACATTGCCTTGCACATCGGTATCATTATTTTTTCTCCTCTCGCGATTCCGCTTTTTGCATTTTTTTGCGCGACTTCGCACCTACGACCATCCTACCCTACCTAAACAGTAACATCACGAGAAGGCTCATCGGTTGCCTTCAGACTTGCGGTACACTGCTCTCAATCGGAGGAACAAATGTCGACCGCCCCCAAACAGATTGCTCCTAAGAATGGCGAGCATGTTTCGAGTACTCGGCATGAAGGCGTTTTTGAAGTGGTTTTTGTCAACTCGCTCATGCAGACGGCCAACATTCGGCTGGTAGACGGCAGCGGGCACGTCGTACCGAATGTGCCGTGGACTGAATTAAAAAAGCTCTAGATGAGCGCCGGCCGGCCGTGATCGCGATCATCCGATAAATCGGATGCTCATCCCTTGCGGATCGAAAGCGGCGAACTGCTCAGCACAGACGCTGAAGCCGCTTTCGCTTTTTCGGGTGGCGCTACCGGCTGAGCCTGCTTCTGCACTTTTGCGCTCTTGGCCGGAGGCTCGGCCTTCCTGTTCTCCCACGCTTTGCGCAATTCTTCGCGCTGCGCCAGCACGTGCGCTTTCGCTTCGTCGAAGCTGCGATATACGCGCGTGCCCTTGATCATGTTGCAGGAACGGCAACACGCCACCAGGTTGCGCGGATCCTTTTTTCCCTTGCGAGCCCTGGGCACCACGAAATCAACCGACATCGACATCGCGTTCTCAAAGCTGGCCCCGCCGTCCAGTCCGCAGTACTGACAAATGTATTGATCGCGTTCCAGGATTTGCAGTCCTTCCTGTCTGGTCACCGGCTTATCTACGAACCTCAAAGTTGTAAGGTTTAACGGCATGCGACACCTCTCAAGCCGAAGCCTCTTGATCGGCGCTGGGTTTGTGGTTTCGGCTGTGCCTTTGCGCAAGACGTTATGGCACCGTGAATCCAATGTCAAGCCCGTCCACCTCCTCGATGATTCCGCATTATTTGTATGGCTCGCGTTCCAGGATTTGCTGCCCTGCTGCTTTAGCTCTGGATTTCAGGCCACCGCAGAACAGATTCGCCACCTAGCACGATTTCCGTTCGTTGACTTGCATGGTGGCGCAACCTAAGATTACTTCGCATGCAGGACTCCTCGTCTCTAATCGGCCAGACCATCTCGCACTACCGCATCATTGAAAAGCTGGGCGGCGGCGGCATGGGCGTGGTCTATAAAGCTGAAGACACGCGGCTGCATCGCGCAGTTAGTTTGAAATTTCTCCCCGCCGAGACGTCCCAGGATCCTGCCGCCCTCGAACGATTCCGGCGAGAAGCGCAGGCAGCTTCAGCGTTAAATCATCCTAACATTTGCACCATTTACGACATCGGCGAGCAAGACGGCCGGCAATTCATCGTGATGGAGTTCCTCGACGGCCAGACGTTAAGAGAGGTCGTTTCCGGGAAGCCGCTGCCACATGAGCGGCTGCTGGACTTGGGAATCGAGATTGCCGATGCACTCGACGCGGCGCACTCGAAAGGAATTGTCCACCGTGATATCAAGCCCGCGAATATTTTTGTCACCGAGCGCGGGCACGCCAAGATTTTGGATTTTGGGCTGGCAAAGCTCGCGCCTGCCGGATCGGGTCCGGGTGTTTCTGCGCTGCCAACTGCGGCTGCGGAAGAATTCTTAACCAGCCCTGGCAGTGCAGTAGGCACGGTCGCTTACATGTCGCCGGAACAAGTGCGAGGCGCGCCACTGGATGCGCGAACGGACCTCTTCTCTTTTGGCGTGGTGCTGTACGAAATGGCCACCGGGGCTTTGCCATTTCGAGGAGATACCTCCGGAGTTATTTTCGACGCCATCTTGAATCGAGAGCCGGTGCCGCCCGTTCGGCTGAATCCGGATCTACCCACCAAGCTGGAAGAAATCATTAATCGCGCGCTGGAGAAAGACCGCGATCTGCGCTACCAGCACGCCTCAGACCTGCGCGCGGAATTGCAGAGGCTGAAGCGCGACAGCAGCTCGGGCCGCACGCATGTGTCGTCTTCAGGCCATGCGGACCAGGCGAGACTCGAGTTACAGCCGGTAAGTTCCGGCGTAACAACATCGCGACAACCGAGCAGAAAAGGCTACTACTACGCTGCGGCCGCAATCATTGTGCTGGCGGCAGTGGTGGGAGCATTTTTTTTATACCGTTCCTCGCGGAGTAGTCCTTCCGCGAGCAAGGATTGGGAGCAGCTCACATTTTTTACCGACTCTGCTGTTTACCCGGCTCTCTCCCCGGACGGACGCATCCTCGCCTTCATCCGTGGGAACAGCTCTTTCCTGGGACCGGGGCAGATCTACGTCAAGTTTCTGCCAGACGGCCAGCCCGTCCAGCTCACGCACGACGCGTCGGTAAAGTTAGCTCCAGCGTTTTCTCCAGATGGTTCGAACATCGCATATAGCACGGTGGAACCCTGGAACGTATGGGAAGTGCCGGTTCTCGGTGGCGAGTCGCACATTTTTCTGCCCAACGCCTCATCGTTACAGTGGATCGACGGTGGCAAGCGTCTGCTATTTTCGGAGATTAAAGAGGGGCTTCACATGGTCCTGGTCACCACGGACCAAGGCCGCGGGCAGAGCCGCGACGTTTACGTTCCACCCGGCGAACGCGGGATGGTCCATCATTCCTATCTTTCCCCAGACGGAAAATGGGTGCTGGTGGTGGAGATGGGCAGCCGTGGCGACATTCTGCCGTGCCGCATTGTTCCTTTTCAAGGCACTGCTGACGTGCGGGTCATCGGGCCCTCGAACGCTCCATGCTATTCAGGCGTCTGGTCTCTCGACGGGAAATGGATGTACCTCAGTGCAGAGAAGGACGGCCAATCGCATATCTGGCGACAGCGTTTTCCGGACGGTGAGCCTGAGCAATTAACGTCCGGCCCGACTTCTCAAGAGGGCATTGCCATGGCGCCCGACGGCAAATCGCTGATTACCGCTGTAGGATCGAAAGACAGCACGGTTTGGTTCCACGACAAGGACGGCGATCACCAGATTTCCTCTGAAGGGTATGCTTCGCAGCCTTCTTTCTCGTCCGATGGAAAGAGTCTTTATTATTTGACGAGGAACGGCCAAACGCCGGGTTACGAACTGCAGGTGAGGGATTTGACCAGCGGGAACACCGAGAATCTTCTGCCTGGTTATTTCATGGAAGGCTACTCGGTTTCCCAGGATGGCAAGAAAGTCGCGTTTACGGTGAACGACCCGAGCGGGCATTCCAGCCTGTGGGTTGCACCAACGAACCGCCGCTCTTCCCCGGCGCGCATCTCACCCGCAACAGCGATCGAGGATTCTCCTTTTTTTCTGCCCGATGGCGATCTCGTTTTTCGCGCAATCGAAGGCAACTCGAACTTTCTCTATCGCATGAAAGCGGATGGTACAGACCGACGCAAGATATCCTCGCAGCGCGTGATCGATGCAGTGGCGGTGTCACCAGATGGCCACTGGTTTGTTGCTGCCGCGCCGAGGCCGGATGAAGAGTACACCGCGCAGGTCATCGCATTTGCCGTGGACGGAAGCACGTCTGTGACGCTGTGCGTGTCCTATTGTGGCCTTACCTGGGATACTTCTGGAAAATTTCTGTACGTGTCGTTTTCATTGATGCGCGAGGGTAGCTACGCTCTGCCCGTGCTGCAGAACACGGGATTGCCGAAGTTGCCGCCAACGGGAATTGCACGAGTGGAGGATTTGAAGAGCGGCGCGACTACTGATGTGATTCCTCAAATCGTGGATTCCGCCGTAAGCCCTTCCATCTACGCTTATACACGGCAGAATACGCGCCGCAACCTCTATCGAATCCCGCTGCCATAACTGATGCAATCTCCCCGTACGGGCCGGCCATCTGAAATCGCAACGCGGGTAGGGAACATGTCAATCGAAACTTCACGGAACGCTCTTCCCGTCCATTTCATCCAGGATTTGTTTTACTTCGTTTAGTTCGGCTAGTTTGCGGCGACGGAGCCAACCTACCCCATACAACAGCAGCACCGGCTGCATGACTACGCAGACAACGAGCAAAACAAGCCAGCTCTTGGGATGAGCTCTAAAGTCCTGCCCAATAATTGACCAATTCACCGCCATAAGTGCCGCACAAAAAATAAGCCAAGCCATCGACAAATAGGTAGAAATCCGAAGCATCCGAATTCGAACCTCAACTCTCTTGTACCAAAGTTCGACGAACGCACGCGTTGACTGTGTCTCAGGACGCCACGTTTGGCGCAAGGCCCATACACGACATCCCGCTGCTACGAAAACTAAGACGCAGATGCCTGCGGCCCAGCCGGGTCCCATCCAGGTCGCTTGATGTCGCATGTACACGGCGAAAATCAGCATCCCGAGGAATGCGATTACCGTCAGAATATTGCCAAGCACGAAGCGCTGTTCCTGACGTTTGATCCTCTGCTGCACCTTGCGCTGGAAATCGCGCTGGAAGCCGGGCGATGGCTCGGCGACGCTGCTCCATTGTTCGCGCCAAATATCGAGTTCGCGGTCTTCGATCACGGTCTCTCTCCCAACGCGTCCTTCAGCAGGTTCCTTGCGCGGTTCAAACGTACTGCCACATTGTTTTCGCTAATACCCAGCACTTCCGCCATTTGTGCGTGCGACAAACCTTCCAGCATGAGTACGATCATCTGCCGGTGAGCCACGGGCAGCGATCGAATCGCCGACATCAGCCGCATCCGCTGGTCGGTTCGTGCCGCCTGCTCCTCCGGGTGCGGCCGCGGATCAATCGGCTGGTCGGACTCTTCGATCTCCTCCAGCGGCTGATGCGGCGGCCGTCGCTTCCATACATGGCTTAGCCCGCGATTGTGAGCGATGCGGTAAACAAATGTTCTTTCGGAGCACTCACCGCGAAAATGAGCTAGGGCTTGCCATATCGCCAACGCGATGTCTTGCACCAGCTCTTCTCTCACGCTCGCAGCCGTCTCGTAGCCGAAGGCCAGCCGCGAGATGGCCGCACCGTGCTCAATGAGAATGCGATCAAACTGCGCTTCCAAATCGTGGCGGCGTTCGCTCACGATTGTGACCTGGCCGGCAAATCGCTCTTTGTCTGAATACGCATCGCTCACTTACACAGAAACGTTAAAAGCAAAACTTACGCAGGTCGCCGAGGTGGCGAAAACCTCACGAGATTCTCACCGGCATCGACTTTGGTTTCGCTACCTGATACCGAGTCTCGGGATAGTAGCGGCTGAAAATCACGGCAACAACCAGCAACGCCAGCGGCGTCAAGAAACTGGCTTCCGGACCAACTGAGCCGCCGGTGATCCACGTCGGCCCGCTCAAAGTGGAGTTGAGCATATTCTGGTAGGGCACGATGCCGCTGTCGGGAACTCCGTAGAACATTTGTCCCCAGTCGTAACCTAGATGAAAGCCGACCGCACACCACAGATTTCCGGTGCGCTGCAAAAACAGGCACAGAAGAAGGCCGAACAGCACCACCGTCGCCGAGCCTCGCGGAGTCTCGTGCGAATTGAAGAAGTGGCCCAAGCCGAACAAGCCAGACATCAAGAACGCGGCCGGCCAGAAACCGATCCCGGTGGTGAGTGTGTACTGGATGTACCCGCGAAACAAGAATTCTTCAACCAGGCCCGCAAGCAGGAACGCGATGCCCCATCCGAAAAGCGAGGACAAAATTGCGGTCCCGTGAAGCGCCAGTCCGCTAACACGGAATCCGTGTAGCAGAAAGATCGTCAGCAACGTCCCGCTGATCGCTGAAAAACCTATCAGAGACCCAACCCAGAAATCTTTTCTCAGCGCCAGCCGCAAAGGCAGACCATACTCGCCGAATTTGCGATGCTCAATTTTGCCCATCACTAGTGCAGCGACGCAGAGAACCAACAAAGTGATTGCTTCCGAACCGCCCATCAAAAGCGGCGTGATCGTAATCTGACTTTGCTTTTGATTCCTGTACTGCTCCCGAAAGGCTGCAGGTCCGCCTGCTCGCATGAGAATGAAGCTTCCAAATAGAACGGCAACCAGCGCGATGAACATCAGCACTCGCCAGCCAGCCCGCAGACCGTTGGGTCCAACAAAAATTTGCTTGAACCCGAACGTGGGCTGGGAATTTGGCTGGAAAGATTCAGTCGGTAACACCGCCAAGTTCTCAGCGGCCTTCACTGGATTTGCGAATGTCATTTTTCTCTCCTTTAATCAGCTGCATCAGGATCGGTCCGGCCCTCAAAGAAAATCGAACCCGCCCGAAGTATCGGGGCCGCCCAGGTCGCAGATAGGGCTCCTGGGTCGACGGTTAGTCGAGCCCGGGAGATCGATCAGTCGAGCCTGGGGCTGAGACCACGAAGTGGCCGGAATATCTCCCTATTTAGGTAGTCTCAGGTAGGCAGAAAACCTTACAAAGAATTTTGCACGTGCCATAGGTGCTGCTCTTCGTTGACTTAGCTGTGGGTGCAACCTAATATGTGCGGCAAATGGACAAGCCGAAACCGCGTATGCCCGTCTGGGCTACAGCTTGTTGTGCGATCTTCAGTATATTGGCGTTGTTTGCGGTCCTGACTCATCACCCTTTTCTTACCTTTTATTTTGGCCTCGGCTTTCTGGCGGTTGTTGTGATCGTTTGGTTTCGGAATCGGCGAAGCCCAAATATCCGGCGCTGAATTGAATCCGATGGGAGGGGATTTGAACGGCCGCTTCTGAACGGTTCGCTTGGGGCGGCGCTTTCATCAAACTTCAGGAGCATTTCAATTCAAAGCTGAGTGCTACTCCCATCGGTTGTCCCGATAAGGTCCGTGGATCGAATTGCCACGATTGCGCGGCTGTCACCGCAGCCCGCGCCAAAATCGCGTTACCCGAGAGTATCTTCGCACTTGTAACGGTACCCGTCTTTGGATCGGCGAGAATTAGCAGGTGCACGTCACCCCATATGCGTGCGATCGCCGCTATCCGTGGCATGATCGGCGGCACATATTTAACGAAGTGCAAGGAAGCCGCGTCCCGCAGCGTAACAACGAAGGGGTCTTTTAGTTGGGGAGCTTCGGTATATCCCTTCAGCTCCCAGGCCAGGTAATTGTCGCAGTCTTGATTGCCACATTTGCTGCCGGCGTACGCAGGCTGGTATTTCCCCGACATCATCTCGGGCACAAGACTCGTCCCGAGTTGCTCCATTCGCTTTTCCTGCTCCGGCGTGGCCGTGTTGAATGAGAAATCTTTGCCAAAGGTTCGTCTGAATACCCGATAATTCGTGTCCCAAAGGTCAGAAATTTCGGGATTCGATTCGCGCAGAACCTTCAGATCCACTTCCACTGGGTAGGGAAAGTCGAACACCTTCTGGGTGGTTCCACACTGTGCCACGATCGTTTCAGTCGCCGAATCTGAAGGGTCGGCGCCGTAGTTTGGGGCAGCGGCCTTCAGTGCGGCGTCCACTCCTGCGGATGTAAAAGCACATATGTCGGTGCGCGCGACTTTTTTCACGGAAGTATGCGGCAACACACGCTCCGCGGCGCGTACGATTACACCTGGACAAAAGTCATTGGCTTGAGAGATGCGAATCACGCGGACGCGCACGTCGTCGCCCGATGGCGTGACTTCAAGAAACTGGTCAGACCAGCCAGGAAGGTAATCGGAGAAAAAGAACCGGACGATATAAAACGATTGGAGCCTATTTTTGCCAGAAGGACTGCCGCTCGCCCGGTGAAGTGCGAACATGGCGGATGCAAGCAACAAAATGACGACCAGGCGATTTCTGGGCATTGTGTAACTCCCATTAGTATTGGTCAATGATCACGGAACGATCATAACGCCCGTTCTTGCGTAGTTTCATGTTATTCAGGACTTAGCGCGGCCGGGACGGCGCCCCGGCTCCTGCGCCTCACTTGCCACGGGAGCATCGTCGCGCGCACCGATAATCGCGCTTTGCAGAACGAATACAGCATTCGGATTATGAAGGGCAAGCATTCCAAAGGCTATGCTGCTCTCACCGGCCCCCATTGGCGAGCGCATGGCCAAAATTCTCGCGCGCACCAAGGTGTGACATTAACAAAATCGGGAATGGAGAGTTACGCGGCCGGCGACTGGACTTCACGCAGGCGTCTCGCAAGGTAGCGGCGCTCTCTGTCGTTAGTGACCAAGGCTAGCGCTTTCAGATAGCTTCTGGCGGCTTCCTCTGGGGAACCGGCGCGGCGGAGCAAGTCGGCGCGTGCGGCATGCAACAGGTGATAGCTGTCCAGGTCATTTGTCGCGGCCAATGAGTCGATTAATGTGAGCCCAGCCCGCGGCCCTTCCACCATGGCAACGGCAACGGCTCGATTCAGCGACACGACGGGGGAAGGTTGCGCGCGTTCCAAGCGATCGTAAAGTTTGACAATCTCGGGCCAATCGGTACCGTCCGCATGCGCGGCGCGGCAATGCACGGCTGCGATGGCGGCCTGTAGCGCAAACGGGCCGGGAGTTCCATGAAGCACTTCTTCCACCAGAGGTAAGGCCTCGGCGATCTGATCGCGGTTCCAGCGGCTTCGGTCTTGCACCTCCAGGGTGACGATTTCACCGTCATCATCGAGGCGCGCGTCGTGTCGTGCGTCGTGAAGCAGCATGAGCGCGAGAAGGCCCTTCGCTTCGGCGGGAGGCTGGGGCGCCATCAGCGCGACAATCAGGCGGCCGAGGCGAATGGCCTCGGAGCAAAGGTCGGTTCTTACCAAAGATTCGCCGCGAGTGGCTAGATACCCCTCGTTGAAGACGAGATAGATCACGGTGAGGACAGCATCGAGGCGTGCAGCTACGTCATTAGCTTCGGGTACGACGTAAGGAATGCGCGCGTCGCGGATTTTTCGCTTTGCGCGCACTAAACGCTGCGCCATCGTCGTCGGGGAGGTGAGAAATGCGCGCGCGATCTCGTCGGTTCCCAAGCCGCATAGAGTCCGGAGGGTAAGCGCTACTTGCGCTTCCAATGCGAGCGCTGGGTGGCAGCAGGTAAAAATAAGGCGAAGGCGGTCGTCGGGGATTTCGTTTGTGTCGTAGTCGGGCTCTTCACTGAGGCGCACGAACCCGGAGGTAGAATAAGATTCGAGCTTTTCGGCGTAGCGGCCTTGGCGGCGAATTCGGTCGATGGCTTTGTGCTTGGCGGTTCGAATAATCCACGCGCGCGGAAATTCGGGGACGCCGGAGGCCGGCCATTGATCCACGGCAGCGGCGAAAGCCTCCTGGGCGCACTCTTCGGCGAGTCGAAGTCACCGACGAGGCCGATCAAAGTAGCTACAATGCGGCCCCAATCGGCGCGATAAACTGTTTCAACGGTAGCAGTTGCGTTTGCTAGCATAAACTATTGTAAATATTTTTCGGGCGAGCTGTCGATTCCGGCCAGCGCCGTTCGACTTATAGTATGGAGGTAGAATGAATGAAATACATGCTACTAATTTATATGGACGAAAACGGCTTGAGCGTCTCGGAAAGAGAGCATTGTTACAATGAGTCCGCGCAATGTGCGCAAGAGCTTTCGTCCAGCGGGCAATATCTGGACGCAGCGCCGCTGCATCCCACGTCAACAGCGACCAGCGTTCGAATACGCGATGGAAAGCAGCTAATCACCGATGGCCCGTTCGCGGAAACTCGCGAACAACTTGGCGGGTATTTCCTGATCGACGCCAAGAACCTGGACGAAGCGATTAGCATAGCCAAGAAGATCCCGGGGGGACGTTGGGGAACCGTTGAAATCCGTCCAGTGATGGAGATAGAAGGGTTGCCGACAAACTAGCGGAGTGAACTGTCGATTTAGCCACTCTTCATTCGATTCAAAGTTGAAGAGGCGGTTCAATCGAGTTTCGGGCGATTCAATTTATAAAAATAAAAAGGAGCATCAAATGGATACAAAACCGACGTACGAGCAAGGGAAACTCCAGCTCAAGATGTACGATCTGCGACGCGAGACAAAATTGCGGCAGGCGCGCGAATGGTTCTTCAAGAATTACTTCGTCGAGAACATGGACGACTTCAAGAAGGTGGCGCCGATGGGAACGGAACAAGGGGCGTTCGCAATGATGGTGCTTACCTATTGGGACCAGGCATGCGCGTATCTGAACTACGGTCTGCTCCATGAAGATCTCTTCTTTGAAACCAGCGGCGAATTTTTTGGAGTCTGGGAACGGGTGAAACGCATTATTCCAGAAGTCCGCCAATTGTTTTTGAACAAGGATTTCATGGGTCATCTGGAGAAGGCGGCACAGCGGTATGAAGCGTGGAGCGAGAAACGCAATCCTGGAAATATCGCCCACATGCGGCAATTGATGAAGCAAATGCGCGAGCAGATGGCAGCGGCGGCCAAAGCTTAACAGCAGAGCCACGAACACTGCAGTAGTTGCGGCACATTCACAAAAGACGAACGGGCGGCTGATTCACGGTTCCGCGAGTTGCGCCGCCCGTTACTTTGTCGGGACAGCAAGTTGGGTGAGGAGAGCTGAGCGAAGGTTGGTCTGTTGTGCGTCTGAAAGCCTAGCTCCCGAAGATGTGAGGTAAAAAACGTCGATAGCGGTTTCTCCCTCGGTTTCAATCAAGGCAATTTCGATGTTGCAGTTCTCATGCGAAAAAATCGAGCTGATGCGGTGAAGAAGGCCGGGCTGGTCCTGGGCGATGATTTCCACGAGCGTGCTGTGCGCGGAACAGGAGTCATCGAACTTCAACCGCGTTTCAACTTTTATTTTCGGCGTGGGATGTTTTTGTGAACGCAGGCGGCTGCTCAGCATGCGATCCAAGTCCACTTTTCCGTTCAAAACATCCTGGATGTTCTTTTGAAACCGCTCCCACTCGGGCAGGTTCAGTTCCAGCGTTCGAAAGCGGTCGGTAAAGTAAAACGTGTCCACAACCACGCCTGACTGATTTGAAAATGCGGCCGCTTTCACGATGTTCATGCCCCAGGCGGCCAGAACACCGGCCATGGTGGCGAAGAGAGCAGGACGATCGCTGGTTACCAGGGTTAGTTCGTACCAATGGCGGCCGCGTCGCAGACTTATTTGCAAAGGGTCTTTCGCCAGCTGTGCGGCCATTTCCAGATGGGCCAGAACTTCCGCGGCGGGATGCGTGAGTAGATAGCGTCGGGGAAGACCTTCCAGAAAATCGTCCAGGCGCTTGCCAACTTTCTGCGCGAGAGTGCCGAGATGCGCCATCACTTCGTCGTGCGCATCGACGTGCAGGCGTTGATCGAGGCTGCGGTTCAGGTAATTGGCGGCGGCAATGTAGAGTTGCCAGATATTTTCAGCTTTCCAGGGAGTAAGTGCTTCGGGATTGACGGCTTTAATATCGGCGTAGGTCAGCAGACAGAGCATTTTCAGGCGTTCGGGAGTTTCCACCTTTTCGGAAAAAGCGCGAACTGTTTCCGGATCAAAAATGTCGCGGCGCGAGGCGGCGCTCATTTCCAGATGGCGTTCGATGAGAAAAAGTACTGTTTCGCGGTCGGGCTCGTCGAGATCGAGGCGAGCAATGGCGCCCTGGGCAATTTCCACGCTGGCGCGAACGTGATCGGTTGTTTTCGCGCCTTTTCCCACGTCGTGTAATAGCAGCGCTAGGTAAAGCAAATCGGGCTGTTCGAGCTCTTCCAGCAATTCGGCGTAGCGCTGGTCCCACTTTGATTGAGACTGGCGAAGAGCGTGCAGATTGTCGATAGCCACGAAGGTGTGCTCGTCCACGGTGAAGCGATGAGAATAATCGCGCACTACCAAGGCATCGATGCGCGCAAATTCCGGCAACAATATGTTGAGCAGGCCCAATGAGTGCATGGCACGCAACGCGTCCGCGGCGTGCGGCGCGACGAGAATTTCCTGCAGCGGGTGCCACAGCTCGGCGCCAACCGGGGGATTGGCAGACAATGACGGTAGGGCGCGTTCAATTTGAAGTTCGGTGTTGTAGCTGAGCGGAAGACCGTGGCGCGCCAGAAAATGGAATGCGCGAAGGATTAAATGAGGATCATCAAGAACGGCGGGCTGGCGAAGGGCTAGCATCCCGTCCACAACCAGGAATTCCGCATTCGAAAGGCGCGAGCGCAATTGCTGAAATTGATCGTGAATCGACAGCCTCGCGGCGGGAACTTCCTCCAGCAAACGGTTGCAAACATGATGAACGGTGCGCGCGTGGCCGAAGTAGATACGCATCCAGTCGGGAGTAGTGAAAGGCCCGGCGCTGCGCTCGTGGTTTCCGCCAATTATAGGCGGCGAGATTGTGACGCCGATCTTTCGCGCGGCGGAAGCATCCTGAGATTCCCAGGTGAGGACATTATCATCGCGATTTCGCCGAAGGTGCAGGAAGCATCGAACAGAAATGAGAAATTTCAACGCGGCTTCAAACTGCGGCTGGATTGAGACGGGAAGGACAGCATTTTCGTTGGGCCAGATGTGATATCTCTCGATGGCCGCGAGAAGAGAAAGCCAACTAACCACGTTGTAATCGCGCAGACCGCCGGGGCCATCTTTTATATTTGGCTCGAGGTGAAACACGGTTTCACCGAATTTGGCGTGGCGGACGCGCGTTAGCTCCGATAAACCTTTTACGATTTGACGCGACTCGCGCGCGATCAACTTGGGAATCGCTTCATCATGGAGGCGCGTGAAAAGTCTGCGATCGCCAATCAGATAACGGCAATCCAACATTGAGATGGCGAACTCAGGATTGGCGGACTCAAATTGGCCGCATTCGGCGAGAGTGCGCGTGGCGGGGCTGAGCTTTAGCTGCAAGTCCCATAGTTCTTGCGAGAATTTTCGAATGGGTTCTTTGAATTTTTCATCCGCGCTGTTTCCGCCGTGGAGAAAAAGCAGATCGACGTCGGAGAAAGGGAATAGCCAGCGTCGGCCATAACCTCCCAACGCCACAAGGGCTACGTTCGCGGGGCCGTCGGGATCGGCTGAGACGAACTCCTTCCACAGACGCTCGACGACGGAATCGATGAGAGCGGCGCGGCCCAGAAGGAACGCGCGGCCGTCAGCGGAGGCGGCGAATTGGTCCTGAATGCGCGCGGATTCCTTCGCCGAAAGATCGCGAAGCTCAGCGGCCAGCAATGGATTGGTGGACATGGAGACTTAAGTCTTCTCCTGGACTACATCGCTCGTTGCGGCGATTGCGATCCGGCGCTCAACATTTGGACGGCATCTTCGGGATAACCCAACATGCCAAATTCCGGCACGTCGAGGCCTTCCAGTTCCACTTCCTTGCGGACGCGCATCGAGCGCCATGCATTCACAGCTTTGAACACAATGTACGTCGCGCCGAAGGCATACAACGCGAGGAGGGTCGCGCCACCGAGTTGCACGACAAATTGGGACCAATCACCGTGAAGCAGGCCGGTTACGCCTTGACCTGTCTTACCGAGATACGCTGCGGCCCCTACGCCATTCCAACCGGCACCGTACGTGCCGTCGGCGAAAATTCCGAGAGAGACCGCGCCGAGCCAGCCACAATATCCGTGAACCGAAATTGCGCCGCAGGGATCGTCGATCTTGAGAATTCGTTCGTTGAAGAGAACGCCCAAGCAAACTAGAACGCCGGCAACCACTCCGATAATTACGGAGGCGGTGGGGGATACAAACGCGCAGGGAGCGGTGATGGCGACGAGCCCTGCGAGCATTCCGTTGCACGCCATGGTGATATCGGGCTTTCCGAAAAGCCGGTACCACAGCAGCATGGCGGCCGCCGAACCGGCGACGGCGGCCAGGTTCGTGTTCACCGCTACGACTGCAATGCGCAGATCGGTTGCGCCGAGAGTCGAGCCCGGATTAAATCCCATCCAGCCGAAGAGAAGAACGAATGTTCCGGTGACGACGAAAACAATGTTGGAGGCAGGGAACGCGCGCGGTTTTCCGTCCGGACCGTATTTGAACAGTCGCGGACCGAGGATTAGCGCTAGCGCCATGGCACAAAATCCTCCGACGGAGTGAACGACGGAGGAGCCGGCGAAATCCACGTAACCGTGACCTAGGTGCATACTGGATCCCAGTTGCGAAAGCCATCCGCCGCCCCAAACCCAACAGCCGGAAATGGGGTAAAGCAAGCCGCCAATAAATAGTTCGCAAAGGAGGAAGGCCCAGAAAGTGATGCGCTCGCAAATCGCCCCCACGATGATGTAACCGGCGGTCTCCATGAATACGACTTCGAAGAGCGTGAGGCAATTGCTGCTGGCGTCATACGCGGGACCGGTGAGAAAAAATCCTTTGCCGCCGAGAAATCCCCATTGGCCGCTGCCGATCAAGAAATGATTCAGAGTTTGCGCGCCACCAATATTGGCGGGAGACGCGTTGACTGCGACGGCGCCGAATTGGAAGGCGTAGCCGACCGCGTAATAAGCGAGGAAAGCAAAAACATAGGCGGCGAAATTGAGCATCATAAGATGCGCGGCATTTTTCTTGCGCACGAGTCCGCAGGTGAGCAGCGCGAAGCCGGCTTGCATGAACAGAACCAAATAGCCGGTGAGCAATGTCCAGGAGAAGTTTGAGCCGATGCGGTCGTGGCCAACACCGTCGGCGAGCTTCATCGCGAGAGGCTCGCGCGCAGCCTGGGCTCGGAATTCGTCGAAGGCTTTTTTGTTCCTGGCGTAATCGGGCGAGCTGGTGTCGGTCGGCTCGGGCACGACGAAGAGGTTACCGGCCGCGTCCACGACTGAATTCTTGTCGCCAGTCGCGGTGCCGGCAGGATCGGGCTGTGGGGACTGGTCGGCGAAAGCGGCGCACATCGATCCGGAAAGGGTTTGCGCCAAAAGCAAAACAAGGAGTGCCCTTGAAAGGACGACTGAACCGCGTCTGCGTTGCGAAAATAAAAAGCGCATTTGGTGGCTCCTTTTGCGACAGTCGAATAATCTGCAATTCTTCGAGATTGATAATTAAATTGCGCCGGGGCCGCGCTCGCCGGTGCGAATGCGAATCACGTCATCCAAGGACGACACGAAAATCTTGCCGTCGCCGATCACGCCTGTTCGGGCGCCTTCGATGATGGCTTCCACCACGGGCTCCACGAGATCTTCCGCGACCGCGATGGTCACGAAGATTTTCGGCAGGAAGTCCACGGTGTACTCGGAGCCGCGATAAGTTTCGGTATGGCCTTTTTGGCGGCCGAATCCGCGGACTTCGGAAACGGTCAAGCCGGTTATGCCCAGTGCGTTCACGCGCTGCTTTACTTCATCAAGCTGCGAAGGCCTGATTACGGCGTCAATGCGTTTCATTTGTGGCGCTCCTTGTTGCAACTTGTGCGGAAACTGCTGAACTTACAAAGGTGTTGTACCGGCGAATATAACTGAGAACTATTTTCGTCCGAATTAGATTTTCTTTTTTCAGCGATAGAATTTTCCGATGACAGGGGTGAGAGGGAATCCGGAAAGGCGTGCTTCATCGCTCGAGGTGTTTGGCGAGTGGTTTGAAGGAAAAGGTTTTTCGTTCCTGGTCTGGCTCGAGTTGGCATATCGATTGGGCGACCGTCCGCTAGCGGCGACGGTCAGCTCTTGCTATGTATCCTCCACAGATCCATCGGTAATGGCGCCAATGCTGCTGCTTGAGACTAGGCGAACATATTTTCCCAAGACGCCGCTGGTGCAACGCAGTTTTGGTTTAACCCAGGCGGCTTGGCGGCGCGCAAATTCGTCGGTCGAAACATTCAATTGCAACAGCCGTGTGATTGCATCAATGGTGACGGAGTCTCCTTCTTTGACCAGCGCGATGCCGCCGCCTACTGCGGCTTCGGGAGCGACGTGGCCCACCACCATGCCGTGAGTGCCACCTGAAAAGCGTCCGTCAGTTATCAGTCCCACGGAATCGCCGAGGCCGGCGCCGATAAGTGCCGCGGTGGGAGCAAGCATCTCGCGCATTCCTGGGCCACCCTTGGGGCCTTCGTAGCGAATCACGATCACGTCGCCGGGCTTGATACGGTTTGCGAGAATGGCTGCAAGGCATTCTTCTTCCGAGTCAAACACACGCGCTGGGCCGGTAATTTTGGGATTCTTGATGCCGGAGATTTTGGCAACCGCGCCTTCACTTGCCAGATTTCCTTTGAGGATGGTGAGATGTCCGCTGGGATAGACCGGCTTGTTCCACAAGTGTATGACGTCTTGGTTCTTTGACGGTTCGGCCGGAACTTTTTCCAGGCGTTCGGCAATTGTTTTGCCTTCGATGGTCTGCGCATCGCCGTGGATTACACCGTGGTCCAGCAGGATTTTCATCACTTGAGGAATTCCGCCGGCGGCATGGAAATCCGTAATCACGTATTTGCCTGAAGGTTTTAAATCGCAGAGGACCGGGACGTGCGGCCGTATGCGCTCGAAATCATCGAGTGACAAAGGAACGTGTGCGGCTTGTGAGATGGCCAGCAAGTGCAGGACGGCGTTCGTCGAGCCGCCGGTCGCCATCACTACCGCGATTGCGTTCTCGAAAGCTTTGCGCGTCAAAAGTTTCTCGGGAAGAATCTGCTGGCGAACGGCGTCAGCGAGGACGCGCGCGGAGTCGGCCGTACTCTGCGTCTTCTCGTCTTCTCCTGCGGTCATCGTGGAAGAGTAAGGCAGGCTAAGTCCCATGGCCTCGATCGCGGATGACATGGTGTTGGCCGTGTACATTCCGCCGCAGGAACCCACGCCGGGGCAGGAATGTTTTTCGACCTCGCGCAATTCGCGGTCGCTTATTTTTCCGGCGCTGTGCTGTCCGACGGCTTCAAACGCGCTGACGACAGTGAGGTCTTTACCTTCGAAATGGCCGGGCTTGGCGGTGCCGCCGTAAACGAAAATTGCTGGAATATTCAGTCGCGCGATGGCGATCATGGCGCCCGGCATATTTTTGTCGCAGCCGCCGATGGCGAGCACGCCGTCCATGCGTTGCGCGTTGCATACCGTTTCAATAGAGTCGGCAATCACCTCCCGCGAGACCAGGGAATATTTCATTCCTTCGGTGCCCATGGAAATGCCATCGCTCACGGTGATGGTTCCGAAAACCTGCGGCATGGTTTTTTGTTCTCGAAGGACTTCTGCGGCGCGCATTGCGAGCTCGTTCAAACTGGCGTTGCAAGGAGTGATGTTGCTATAGGCATTGGCGATGCCGATGATCGGCTTTTCGAAATCGCCGTCGCCAAAGCCGACAGCGCGAAGCATGGCGCGGTTTGGGGTGCGCTCGACACCTTTCGTTATCGCGCTGCTTCTGCTATTCGAACGATTCATTTGCTGCTGGTGGTCATGGCCGATGCGGCAATTTCTTCAGATACAGGCCGTTCTGTGGACACCGTGACCGGGTCCAGGAACGGCATTTTTGCCCGGAGCTGCGCGCCCACTTGCTCGATCAATTGCTGCTGCTCCTTTTGTCTCTGCGCGTTAAAGTTTTTGCGTCCCGTTTCGTTTTCGCCGATCCATTTTTTTGCAAATTCGCCATTCTGAATTTGTTTCAGCATTTCTCGCATAGTGTCGCGCGTTTTGCTGGTGATGATCTGCGGGCCGCCGGTGTAATCGCCGTATTCGGCGGTGTCGCTTACGGAGTAACGCATGTAATTGAGGCCGCCGCGGTACATCAGGTCAACGATTAACTTCAGCTCGTGGAGACATTCGAAATAAGCGATCTCTGGCTGGTAACCGGCTTCTACAAGCGTCTCGAATCCGGCTTTTACCAGCGCGCTCACGCCGCCGCACAGAACGGCTTGCTCTCCAAACAGATCGGTCTCCGTTTCTTCGGTGAATGTTGTTTCAATTACTCCAGCGCGCGTGGCGCCAATGGCTTTCGCATAAGAAAGAGCGAGTTGCTTGGCCGAGCCTGTGGCGTCCTGATGAACGGCCAGTAACGCAGGCGTGCCGCCGCCTTCGACAAATACTTCGCGGACGCGATGTCCCGGCGCTTTCGGCGCCACCATGGTCACGTCGATATCAGTGGGAATATCAATGGTTCCATAGCGAATGTTGAATCCGTGCGCGAACATCAGCATTTTTCCGGCGGAAAGATGCGGTGCGATTTCTCGTTTGTATATCGCCGGCTGCGCGGTGTCGGGGGCGAGGATCATGATCACGTCGCTGGCAGCCGCTGCTTGCGCTACGGAAAAAAGCGGCAGCCCGGCCTTTTTTACTTTCTCCCAGGATTGGCTAGTGGCGTGCAATCCGACGCATACATCACAGCCGCTATCGCGAAGGTTTAGCGCATGGGCATGGCCTTGCGAGCCGTATCCGATAATTGCAATCTTCTTGGCCTGAATCAGCGCCAGATCCGCGTCGTTGTCGTGATAAATCTTCGCCATTTTTGTCTCCTAGGGTCGTTCGATACGGATTCATTAAACCGACTGCGATGCTTCCTCTTCCAACAGCAAATCATTTCGTCCGGCAGAATGACCATTGGCCGCAAGTTTCGTTCCACGCGACATCACCACCTGTCCCGTTCGCGCCATTTCGAGAATTCCAAATGGACGAAGAACTCCGACAAGGGCATCCACCTTGTCTTCGGTGCCGGTGATTTCGATCACGAGAGATTCGTTGGCCAGGTCCACCACGCGCGCTCGGAAAACACGCGCAATCTCCATCAGGCGATACCGCGATTCGTCGTTCGCCGCGACTTTGATGAAGGCCAGGCTTCGCGCAATTACGGGAATGTGAGTTACATCCTCGACGGATAGCACGGGAGCCAGCTTGTAAAGATTGGCCTCCACGCGGTGCGCCGCGCCTTCGCTAATTCCCGCGACAATCGTCATGCGCGAGATGCCCGGGCGTTCCGTGTGGCCCACGGTGAGCGATTCGATGTTGTACGCGCGGCGGCGGAACAAAGACGCCACGCGGTTCAACACGCCCGGCTGGTTTTCCACGTAGAGCACGAAAGAGTGGAGTTTCTGTTGTTCAGACATCGGTGGCCCTCTCGACCAGTGGGTTCGGCCGGCGAATCATGGCGTGCAAGTCCGCGCCCGCCGGAACCATCGGAAACACGGAATCTTCCTGTTCGACTTGAAAATCAATTAGAGCCGGCCCGCGATGTTGCCGGGCAGCGCGGAGTGTCGGAATCACATCGGGCCGCGTGTTAACGGTAAAGGCGGGAATGCCGAAAGCTTCCGCGAGCTTTTGAAAATTGGGACTTAACAGGGGAGTGGAAGAATAGCGGCCATCGTAGAAGAATTCCTGCCACTGGCGAACCATGCCCAGGTAACCGTTATTCACAATGGCGATTTTGATTTCGATTTTCTCCTGCACGATGGTGGCAAGTTCCGCCATGGTCATCTGGAAACCGCCGTCTCCGGCCACCACCCAAACTTCGGCGTTCGGATTCGCAAACTTAGCGCCGATAGCGGCTGGGAGAGCGAAGCCCATGGTGCCCAATCCGCCCGAAGTAATCAGCGTTCGCGGCTTTTCGTGCCGGTAATATTGTGCTTCCCACATTTGGTGCTGGCCCACGTCGGTGACGATGATGGCGTCGCCGTTGGTTTCCCGCCACAATTCGTGAATCACGTGCGCGGCATAAAGGTGGCCATCATCGGGAAGGCTCTGAATGTCACGCACCGCGGAGTCCTGCTTGGAGTCGTCGATACGCGAGAGCCAGTCCGAGCGGTCCACTCTTTTCACGCCGGGAAGTAATTGTGGCAGCAGCTCGCGAAGGTCGCCTATCAATGGAACGTCCGCGTGGACGTTCTTATCTATTTCAGCTCGGTCAATCTCGACGTGGATTTTCTTCGCCGTGGGTGCATACGTTTTCAAATTTCCTGTGACGCGATCATCGAAACGCATCCCCAAAGCGATCAACAAATCTGATTCCTGGATCGCTTTGTTCACCCACGCTTCGCCGTGCATGCCCATCATTCCCAGGCATAGCGGATGCGAAGCAGGGAAGGCGCCAATCCCGAGGAGGGTAAGCGCGACCGGGGCGCAAGCAGCCTCCGCGAACGCCAGAACTTCCCGCTCTGAGCCGGACAGGATGATCCCGTGACCCGCGAGGATTACCGGCCGTTTGGCTTGGTTGATTAGTTCCAAAGCCTGCGCCAATTGCGTTTTGTTATAAAAAGGCCCGCGCACGAAGTGCTGCCGTTGTGGCGCAGCCGCTTCCCAATCAAATTCGCACGAACCGTTTTGCGCATCTTTGGTGATGTCCACCAGCACCGGGCCTGGGCGGCTGGAACTTGCTATTTGGAATGCTTCGCGCAAGCTCGGGGCAATATCTTGCGGGCGCGTGACCAGATAATTGTGCTTCGTAATCGGCAAGGTGATACCCGTGATGTCCGTTTCCTGGAAGGCGTCGCTGCCGATCAGTTTGCTTCCCACCTGTCCGGTGATGCAGACGATTGGCGAAGAATCCATCATGGCGGTGGCGATGCCAGTGACCATATTCGTTGCGCCGGGACCGGACGTCGCCAGCGCCACACCGACACGCCCGCTGGCGCGCGCATAACCATCGGCCATGTGAGTGGCACCTTGTTCATGGCGGACGAGGACGTGATGGACTTTGTAGCGCGTCATGGCGTCATAGGCCGGCAGGATCGCGCCGCCTGGATAGCCGAAAACATATTCCACCCCGAGGCGTTCCAGGCATTCCCAAATAATTTCCGCGCCGCTCTTTTTTGTTTTGTGCATGGCGATTGCCTAAACTCCCCACAGATACTGGTCCGCATCGTAGGGAACAGACCGCTCTTCCACAGCGACATGGTCCTGTTGCGGCACGGTGCAAATATCCATGGCCAGAGTGTCCTCCAGGGCGAGAGCGGAATGCTCCACACGCGCGGGAATCGAAAGCATCTGGTTCTCGCGGACGGTGAATTTCTGGCCGTTCATCTGGAAACGCCAAGCGCCGCGAAGGACCAGAATGGCTTGCTCATGGTCGTGGCTGTGGGGAAGTTCGGAAGTGCCCTTTTGGGCCTCGACCATGGCGACGTTCATGTTTTTGTTGGTGAGCAATTTCTCCCGGTTGTAACGCCATACATTTTTCGCTGCACTGAAATCGGAAAACTTCATTTCGAGCTCCCTTGGCCTTGAACTTTTGGCTCCAAAAACCAAGAGGCCGTTATCCCTTTCGGGTAACGGCCTCTTGGGGGTTCGAACTTTTTTCCGCCCCGGCCGCTACCCGCTCCTAAGCAGAATATTTACTCGTACGAGTACTACCCCTACTACGATTACGAGCTGAATTAGGCGAGACATGGCGAATGGGAGCCTTACCGACTTCGACGGTACACCCGCACCATTGGCACGGACCGTAAGCCCTCGTGTTTGATTATTGCTTCCCATTGTGAGTGGATTAAGTATCACGTTGTTTCGAACGCGGTCAAATAAGATTTATTTATCGATGCTATTCGTTCTAGCTATTCATAGCAGTGGAAACGAACGAGTTGCGCCGGGCAACGAACCGGCGGCCGAACTTTCGCCGAAATCTCTACGGCTTAGGCCGCGGAAATTCTTCGATGTGAAACTCGCCTTTGCGGCCAAAGTAAATAACTCGCCTGCCGGTAAGGAAAGCCCAATAAGCGATCACGCCGGCAGCGACCGAGCGCTTAACAAACTCAGGATAGCGAATCGTATCTGCCTGAGCGCCGCGGATGGCCGCCACAACCTCGGACGGAGAGAACTCCAAAGCAATCTGCGCTGGTGGCAGCGTCATTTTTTCGGAATGGGTCTTGCCATCGGACATATAAAAAGTCTCTTGTCGAACTGCAAGATCGCAGAAGTAAGACTCGACACCTGCGTCGAGAAGCCGGCGCACAACCTCGGGGAAGATGAGCTTTCCCGCCTGCGTTTCCGCCATGACTCCTCGTATTACCTCAGCAATCATAAAGCTCTCCTTGGGTAAATGCGGAACTCTGACGCGATTCTTTTCTCACAGAAGCGTTTGACCATCTAGGCCGCCGGAAGATTCTAGCGGATTTCAATCAGGAATAAAGACTTTGGCGGCAGCGTGAGGTCAATCGTCCCATTCTTTATTTTTTCGATGTGTGGAGGCGGCAATTCGGCAGCCTTCTTGAGTTCGGCGTACTGTTGCATCGTTGGAGATACAGGATCGCCCATTGCGTGATATGCAGGAAGCGGCGAACCTATTTCGGCATCAACTTCGCTGATCTCCGCGTGGCGATCCGATTTCAAGTGTTCGAGATGAATCGTCATATTCACGGCGTGGCCGGGCTCGTCCGGCAGGGAGTAGTTCCACACGGCTAACGCGAGCGAACCGTCGGCGCGGCGCGTAACCAGCATGGAATCCGAAGCTACGTCGATTCGTTGATCGCCGAGATGATGCATCAATTTGAAGGCGTTGAAGACAGGTTTGGGGACGCCTCCCTCGGCCAGCAATCCGAACCCGCCATGGAAAGGCGTCTTAATTACGCCTTGTTCTTCAAATACATCTGAAAACGTCCAGTAGCTCATTATGTTCACGAGCCCGTCGCACTGGCGAATGGTGTCGCCCAGCCAGGGACCCATGAATGCGGTGTCTTCCACCTTGGGGTTATTATCGTAAACCGCGTTCACTTCAGAAAATATCAGCGGAAGGTCGGGCTTGGCGGAGGACTTGATCTGATTGTGAACTTTGTCCACGGCGCTACAGATCATCTTGTTCAACGGGACGGGTTTATCGTTGCCGAAGACATCGTGTGAAGTATCATTGCCGTACACGTGCGTGGAGACAAAATCCACGGGAACGTTGTTATCGGCGCAGTGGCGGATGAAGCGATTGACCCAGGCAGCTTGAGCCGTCGCTGGCCCGCCCACGCGGAGCCGAGGGCTTACGCTTTTCAGCGCGCTAGCAGTGACATCGTATAAATGGTAGTAAGTAGCTTCTTTAGGATCGCCGGTCCAGAAATCGATATTAGGTTCATTCCAAACCTCGAAATACCATTGGGAAACCTCTTCAATTCCGTAGCGATCGACTAAGTGCTTGGCGAAGGCTGCAATCATCGCGCCCCAGCGGTCGTAATCCTTGGGCGGCGAGACGTTTTGCTTGTACCAAAAGGCGTGCAGATTATTTGCAGCCGCGAGCTTCTTGGGCATGAAACTCAGTTCCACAAACGGCCGCACATGGTTTTGCAGCAGCCCGTCATAGATCTGATCGATGTAGGAAAAGTTGTAAACCGGATTTCCCGCGGCATCTTCGTCGTAGAAGCCCACTTCATCGTGGAAAATTGCATGAAAGCGGACGTACTGAAAATCGGTGATGGATTTTACTTCGCGCAAATCATCGCGGTAGCTCTGGCGCAAACTGAGTATGGCGCGGCCGGAGCCGAACATCTGCTCCCAGAAGTGTGGGAAGGGATGGGATGGAGCCCGGGCGTCCACCTCGATTACTTCAGCCGGAGGATTGTCTTGGGCGCTTACGTCAGGAACATGAGAGCACAAAAGCGATACGGCCAGCAGGCAGGCGTAACAGAATGTTTTTCTCACGGAAGTTTCCCCAGGATAAGCTCCGCCAGCGTGAGAGCAATTGTAGCATCGCTATTACGCCGGCAATCGCTAGAATCTCAATTAGAAAACGAACCGGCCTTTAGCTCGATCGTGCGTCCGGCAAGTCCTTTTGTCGCGATTCCGAAGTTGGGATTGGCGATGGATGCGCACAGCTGCGAGTTTCCCAGCCGACTGTCTCGGTAGGAAACCCGATAGTTTGCGAGAGGATCATCGGTATGTAAAATTTCCCGCGGAAGGAAACGGAAACCACGCCGCAGCCGCGCGCTTCGCTGATTTGACCGCGTCGCGCGCATCAGCTATCATGTTTTCGCGGGGTGGAGCAGCCTGGTAGCTCGTCGGGCTCATAACCCGGAGGTCGTTGGTTCAAATCCAACCCCCGCAACCA
>JBAVQB010000043.1:0-133301 GCA_049693615.1 Candidatus Acidiferrales bacterium
GGCCAGAGCCGCCTCCCCGTCTTCGCGCATACGCCTCTTCTTCAAGCGCTCAATCTGGCGCACGCTTAGGCACGGGAGTTCGGCCGCTCTGGCCCACGCCAGCTCTCCCTTGAGACAGGAGACATTCACGTTGAGTCCAGAAGGAACTGCAGCGAGTGACGTGATCAGCGCACGCATCATGGGGTGACGGGATTTCTGTTCTTTACTCAGCGTTCCTACCAAGGTTTACCGAAGTGCTGGATGAAGGCGTCCAGGAGGATGTTGGGGTCGGCGGCGCATCGGTAGGGGAACCAGAAGAAGCCGGATTGGGCCCAGCTGACACCCCAGCTGTTTTGCACTTTGAAAGCACCAAGGGTTGCGCCGGGGCATTCCACGGAGTCGTCGTATCCGCAGAAGAAGACCTCGTGACCGCCTAGTAGCGATTCCCTGCTGCGATCCGGCACCGGCATCAACCCGGTGTTGGCGAGGGCGGCGGACTCGAAAGAATCGTACACGTTGAAGCCGGCGATGAATCCGTAACCGGACGCGAGACACGCTTTCATGTCCTGCACATTTGTTAGCGCGTGGTAGGCGCCGCTGCGATACAGCAGGGCTTCTTGCGAATCGGCAGCGCTCGGAGAGTTCTGAAAGGCGCTCGGATTGTAGGGATCGTCGACTTCCAGACAGGCGCCGAATTGGCTTAGGGCTCTTACGCAAGTGCGTCCGGTGGAACCTAGGTCACCTTTGTTGCGGTCGCCGTCCAGAGCGCGCTCCTGGTAATAGAGGTAGAGCGGGCTGAAGGTAAGCTGCTGGTTTTTGTATCTGCGCCACAGAAATTCTGTCATGGCAGTGCCGGCGAAGGCGGTACAGGCTCCCAGATTACCTTGGTCGCGAACGGGGCCGCACCATTCGGTTAGGTCGATCACCGAAGGGATTGTCTTTGGTAGAGATAGCCTAGCCACGCCAAAGTCTCGGGCGTCGGGTTTGCTTTTGAGCGCTCCGTATCTGCGATTGCTTGGTGAAAGCGGCAGAGTCATTTTGTGTTCTCCATTTTTGTCGGCTGAGATCATTGCGAGGATTTCCTCCACCGATTGCTGGACGTGGAATACGGATCCGTTGTCGAGTTCCACGCGCGTGCAATCCGCGTTTGCGAGTGAGCGATCGAGCGAAAAATCCTTGATGCAAGTTGGATCGGGGATCGCGATGGGATCGCCGTCGAACGGAGGGATCGCGTTAGTCAGTATCATTAGCGTTCATTTCAGAAGGAAAGCGACTGCGCGCTGAATTAAAAGTGGTGGAAGCTATTCGAATTTTCCGGTGAAACTACGTGACTTCTGCGATCCGCGAGATCCCGGAAAGCCTGGCGCTTTGAGGACCAAGGCACGGCGGCGTTGAAAAATACCCGCCAGGATTGCTGATGCGACCCTTCCCTTCCGCGGTTAGGACCTTAATCAGGAGTTGATATGTGGGCTTAAGCTCAGGAGGCGATTTGCCGGCATCATGTTCTGGGGATCGAGAGGTTTCATTATTCCCAGCGAAATACTTTCGCGGACAGCGCTGTGCAAATGAAGAACACTATGGCCAGTGCCGCTACATCGCCGACGTGAGCCCGCCACGCGTCCCCCCGCCAAATGCCCTCGAGCAGCGACACTGCGTAGGTCATGGGCAGCGCTAGCGCCACGGCGTGGAGGACCGGCGGCATCGAATCAACGGGCGCGAAGAGTCCGGAGATACCGATCATGGGATACAAAATCGCGGCGCCGATGGGCTGCGCAAAGCGCGCCGTGGGAACGATGCTGGCGATGATAAATCCGATCGACAGGATGCTCAAAGTGCTGATCAGCAGCGCGATGGTAAACCCGAACCATGGAACATGAATGCCGATCGGGTAGTAGCGTTTGCCCGCAAGCACCATCAAGGCCAGTGTGGCGGCGGTGAGCGCCAACTTGACGATTACGTGCGCGGTAAGAATTGTCTGCGGACGCAACGGAGTGGCGCGGAGTCGTTTAAGAATTCCCCCTTCGCGGTAGATGGAGACGATGGTTATCAGCGATATCACGGAACTGACCGCGATCAGCAGCGCCGCAAGGACCGGCAGGCCTACGCGGAGAAAACTGCTGGCGGCCAGCGACGGCGCGGGGATATTGCGGCCGGCTACTCGCCCGATCACCAGGAATACCACCACCGGAAAGCCGATGGTTCCAAACGCGCCAAGCGGCTCGCGCATGAAGACTTTGATTTCGATCCAGGTTAGCTTCCAAAGCCCGCGCAGCATTCTTCCCTCTAGTCGCGAATCGAATGACCGGTCAGTTTGATAAACACGTCTTCGAGATTCGGGACGATCATTCGAAAGTCGGTAACGCGCATGCGGTTCTCGGACAGACAGTGAATCACTTCGGTAACCAGATCTTCGCCGCGGCCGCGAATAGTGAATTGCATGTCGCTACGAACCACGGACTCGATGCGCGGGATCGCTCGGAAACGATCCTCAGCCGCCAGGTCATCGGTGGCTAAAACGACGGTTCGTTCAGGACAGTGCCGATCAACGAGTCGCTGCGGCGTGTCGATATCGATGATTCGGCCGCGCTCGATGATTGCCACGCGATCGCACAGGCGTTCCGCTTCCTCCATCAGATGAGTGGTCAAAAAGACGGTCTTGCCGCGCTCGCGGATTCCGCGGACAAGCTCCCAGATCGCGCGTCGCGCCTGTGGGTCCAGGCCAGTCGTTAATTCGTCGAGGAACACGACTTCCGGATCGTTGATCAGCGCGAGGGCAATGAACAGTCGCTGCTTCTGGCCGCCCGACAGATTCATGAACCAGGCGTCCCGCTTGTCGGCAAGTCCGAGCTGATCGAGCAAGCGTTCTGCGTCCGCAGATTTTTTCTTGTACAGTGAAGCCCACAGGTCAATGGCCTCCCAGACCTTTATCCGCTTCTGAAGCTGCGCCTGCTGGAGCTGCACGCCGATGCGATCTTGCAGTTTGTACACTTGACGGAAGGGATCGAGGCCCAAAACCGAAATTGTGCCGCGGTCGGGCTTGCGGATCCCCTCGACGCACTCCATCGTAGTGGTTTTTCCCGCGCCGTTTGGTCCAATCAAACCGAATATCTCGCCGTGGTTGACCTCGAACGAAACTTCGTCGATTGCCAC
The DNA here is from genome assembly GCA_049693615.1 of Candidatus Acidiferrales bacterium. Classification (GTDB taxonomy): domain Bacteria; phylum Acidobacteriota; class Terriglobia; order Acidiferrales; family UBA7541; genus Palsa-295. Next base: position 3,130 of record JBAVQB010000043.1, read on the forward strand.
GGTTCGGCCGTAGGTTTTTCGGATTCCAGAAACTTGGATGACGGGACGAGAAGTCCTTAGGTCGTTCATTCGATGCCGGCAATTCTATCAGTTAAGCGCGGTTACTCGATGCGGCGGGTGCCAACTTCCCTGTCGCGTCAACAAGAGGCTGCGGCCCGCCGTTGACTTGATTCCTCGCTCACCCTAAGATTGTCTTCCCAGTGCCCACTCCCGACTCGCTCATCGGCCAGACCATATCGCATTACCGCATCGTGGAAAAACTTGGCGGCGGCGGTATGGGGGTTGTTTACAAAGCTGGCGACACTCGTCTCGATCGCTTCGTCGCGCTGAAGTTCCTGCCTGTGGACCTGGCCCAAGACCGCCAATCCCTCGAACGTTTTCGTCGAGAGGCTAAAGCTGCTTCTGCCCTTAACCATCCCAATATCTGTACGATTTACGACATCGGACAGGATGATGGCAAAGCTTTCATCGCCATGGAGTATTTGGATGGTGCGACTCTAAAACACAGAATTTCGGGACGTCCGCTCGATTTCGCATCTTTCTTCGCGCTTGCAATTGACATTGCCGACGCGCTGGATGCGGCGCATGCTAAAGGCATCGTTCATCGCGATATTAAACCGGCCAACATTTTCGTAACCGGCCGCGATCGCGCCAAAGTTCTCGACTTCGGCTTGGCCCAGATGGACTCGAAATTCCGCCATTCTGACAGTCCGTCGAGTGCCGCCAACAATCCGTCCCAGGTGACGGCCGGCGTTTCGGACAGGGATTTGACGAGTCCAGGGAGCACGCTTGGAACGGTGGCCTACATGTCTCCGGAGCAGGCGCGAGGCGAAGAGTTGGACGCGCGTACGGATCTGTTTTCGTTTGGCGTTGTGCTTTACGAGATGGCGACGGGCCAGCTCCCTTTTCAGGGAGAAACCTCCGCGATTGTTTTCAATCGCATCTTAAATGAATCGCCGGAACCAATTTCCAAGAAAAATCCGAAGGCGCCCGCGGAGCTAAGTCGTCTGGTGGCCAAAGCGCTCGAAAAGGATCGTGATTTCCGCTGCCAGACGGCGGCAGAAATTCGTGCCGATTTAAGGCGGCTGAAGCGCGATATGGACTCCTCCAGCCGTGTTGATTCCGGAGTGCGTAGTTCGGAGCCCTCGCGAGCCAACGCCGTTCCGGCGGTCCCCCCCCGCGGCCAAGAAGAAGACCGTGGCTGTGCTTTACTTCGAGAATCTAAGCGGCGCGAAGGAGGACGAGTATTTCCGGGACGGAATGACGGAAGACATCGTCACCGAACTCTCGAAAATCGCGCGACTGGAAATTTTCCCGCGTTCCGAGATGCTTCCCTTCCGCGATAAGCCGGTAACCGCGCCACAAGTGGGCGAGAAGTTGGGAGCGATGTACGTGTTGGAAGGCTCGATTCGGCGAGCGGGCAACCGTCTGCGAATTACGACGCAGCTTGTAGAGAGCACGACGCGCCATTCTGTTTGGGCGGAACGCTATGACCGCCAGATGGAAGATGTGTTTGCCATACAGGAAGAGATTTCGTTGAGCATTGCCAAGGCATTGGAGATTAAACTTTCGCCGCAGGAAGAAAAAGTGATCGCCAAGAAGCCCACGGCTAACTCGCAGGCCTACGATTTCTATTTGCGTGGACGAAATTACCTGCGGCAGCGGCAGTTCGAATATGCGCTAGCCATGTATCAAGAGGCAGTGAAGCTGGATACAAACTTTGCCCTGGCCTACGCGGGAATTGCAAATGTGTGGGGCGGGATTAACGAATTCCGGGGCCACAATTCCAAGAACATAGAGAACGCTTTGGAGGCATGCGCCAAAGCGGAACGGCTTTCTCCGGATTTGCCTGAAGTGCTATCCGCGCGGGCCCGCATACTGTACGTGCAACAACAGTATGACGAAGCGATTCAACTAGCGTTGCAGGCGATTGCGCAGCAGGCAGAGTGCGAAGGCGCGCATGACGTTCTCGGGCGAGCTTATTTCGCTTCCGGCAGATATGAGGATGCCGCAAAACTTGCTGAAAGCGCGTTGGAAATCTTCAAGAACGACTACAACGCTCTTATCCCCCTAATCAATTCGTTCGAGCGGCTTGGCCGCATGGAGGATGCCGAGCGCTTGCGCCGTCGTGAACTGGAAGTGCTCCAGGATCAACTACAACATTTTCCCGATGACGTGCGCGCACGAATCCTGTTGGCTGCGGATTTGGCCATCTTCGGTGACGCCGAAGGAGCGGCTATGCAAGTTAAGATTGCAGTCGCGATGCGTCCGTCAGACGCAAATATTCTGTACAACGCAGCTTGCACCTACGGGCTGCTGAAGATGAAATCGGAAGCTCTGGACGCGCTCCGGCGATCCGTCGCAGCTGGCTACGCCAACGCGGATTGGTGCAAGCAGGATCCTGACCTTCAAATCCTGTATGACGAACCGGAATTCCAGAAAATCATTCGGGCTGGGATTCATAGCGCAAAGGGATCTGGCTCCGAATAACTTCTTGGGTTCTACGAGGCTGGGCGTTCGCTTGCGCTGGTTAGTCTTTGGAATTCTGGGTGGTCGCGCAATGAAATCAAATCCGGATCGCGTTTCGCCCAGTCCAGGTTAGCCCAGCCCGCCTCTTTTGCAGCTTTCAACATCTCGAGAGCTTCCATGGGCTGCTGGAGCAAAGCGTAAGTACAGGACGCATTATAGAGAACGTTTGAATCGCGCGGACGCAAGGCTACCGCGGTTTGCAATTGACGTACTGCCTCTTCCCTTCTGTCTAAGGCTGCATAATAGCTAGCCAGGAGCATCCGGGCGCGGACATCTTCGGGAACCGAATCGAGCTGCTTCTCCAGCGCAAGAATCCCGCGCTCCCGCATCGACCTTGCGAGCTCTTTCTGACCCAGTGACGCCAGCGCATTCGTGATCGGAATGTAAACGTTGTAATCGTCTCCGTTGGCTTGCAGGGCGCGATCGACTATGTCAGCAACCTCCTGAAACCGGCCGGAGGAAAAATAGGTTCGAGCCAGAACGGTGTAGGCGCCCTCGCAGTCTGACTTGCATTCGATGGCGCGCTTCGCGAATTGAATGGCCTCGTCGTACCTTTTCTGGCCGGAGAGAATCCAAGCGCGAGCGGCCAGCACTTCGGCAAGGCCAGGTTCAAGCGCCACTGCACGCTCGCAGGCGGCTAGTCCCTTTTCAATCCAGCGCGAATTTTCTTCGCGAAACTGATAGATCATCCCGCAAGCAGTGGCCAACCCGGCATGCGCCAGAGCAAAATTCGGGTCCAACTTGATGGCATGTTCGAACATCTGCAAAGAGAAATCCAAATCCAGCCGCCTGGCATAACTGCGGCCGCGCAGAAAGTAATCGTATGCCAGCGGGTTTTCCGTGGGTTTGCGCGAAATGGTTTTCTCTTCCTGCGGAGTCAGCGTGATGCGCAGGGCCTGCGCGATGCTGCGCGCGATCTCTTCCTGTATGGCGAACACGTCTTCCAATTGCCGGTCGTAACGCTCCGCCCACACCGGGTGCCTGGTGGACGCTTCGACAAGTTGTGCGGTGATTCGCACGCGATTTCCTGCGCGCCGGATCGAACCTTCCAGCACGTAGCCTGCACCCAGTTGCTGGCTTACTTGCTGCGCCGTCACCGGCTTGTCGCGGAACGCCAACATCTCCGATCGCGGAAAGGTTTCCAGTTGTGCGATCTTGGAAAGCTCCGTGACGATGTCTTCCGTAATTCCGTCGCGAAAGTATTCATCTTCTTTCGCACCGCTCTGATTTTCAAAGTAGAGCACCGCAACGGATTTTTGCTTGGCGGCGGCAGGACCCGCCGCGGCACCCGGAGCGCTCGTTTCGGCGGCTGGACGCCGGCTGGATTCGACGTCGCGCTGAAGACGTTTCAAATCGGCGCGAAGTTCCGCAGCCGTCTGGCAACGGAGGTCAGGGTCTTTCTCCAAGGCCTTGCCGAGAACAACGTCTATCCCCGCGGGCAAGCGCGGATTCAGTTTCTTCGCAGGCGCGGGCGTGGAATGCAGGATTCCGTCATAAATGACTGCCGTAGTTGCCCCAGGAAACGGAACAGACCCGGTTGCCATCTCGTAAAGCACCACGCCGAGCGAAAACAAATCCGAGCGCGCGTCCAGGTCTTCACCACGCGCCTGTTCCGGCGACATGTAAGCGACCGTGCCCATCGAGCTTCCCGGACTGGTCAGATGTTCTTCGTGAAGAATATTCACCGCTGCCGTGCGCATCGCTGTCGCGCCGACTGATTCGGCGGCCGGCCGATGCACGGAAGTCAGCTTCGCCAAGCCAAAATCCAAAATTTTCGCTTGTCCGCGTTCTACTAGAAAAATATTCGCGGGCTTGATGTCGCGGTGGACGATGCCCTTGGTGTGCGCCGCATCCAGACCGTTTGCGATTTGAATGCCGGTTTCGAGAAGCTCCGATATTTCGATGGGCTTCCCTTCAATGCGGTGCTTCAAAGTTTTCCCTTCCAGCAGTTCCATGGCGATAAACGGCCGGCTTTCGAATTCTCCGATGTCGTAGATGGTGCAGATGTTCGGATGATTGAGCGCGGATGCAGCGCGCGCTTCGCGGCGGAATCGTTCGATGGCCTGAGGGTCTTGCGAAATGTCGTCCGGAAGGAATTTCAGCGCCACGTTGCGGCCCAGGCGCGTGTCTTTCGCTTTATAGACAACGCCCATTCCTCCACCGCCCAATTTTTCCAGGACGCTGTAGTGGGAAATAGTACGGCCTACATTGGAGGACTTATCTGCCACAGGCCGTGCATTGTACGTCACCGGCTAAATACAGGCAATCGGCCAACATGCTGCCAAGCTACTTGATCGCTACGACGCGGACTGTTCGCTCAGGCCAACTAGCTTTTGGAATTCGGGGTTGTCGTGGAGGAGATCAAGATCAGTATCTCTGGCCGCCCAATCCCGGTTGCTGTACCCAGCGGCAAACGCCTTCTTGACCGTTTCCAGCGCCTCGGCCTTCCGTCCAAGAACGCCGTAGGTGCAAGCGGCGTTGTAAAGCGTGCTGGGATCGCCGGGACGAAGGGCCACGGCGGTCTGCAAATGCCGCACGGCTTCGTCCTCGTCTTTTTTATTGGCGGCCAGGCTAACAGCCAGCAAAATGCGTGCCCGCACATCTTCCGGCACCAGCTCAAGTTGTTGGCGAAGGGCTCTTATGAACTTCTCCGTAAGCTGCTCTACTTCCTTCGTCCGTCCGAGTCGTCTGAGGACCCGGGTATAAGGGATATAAGTATTGTAGTCGTCACCGTTGGCTTCGACCGCGCGATCCGTCAATGCCGCGGCCTCTTCGAAGCGACCGGACGCGAAATACGCCCGGCCAAGAATGTCCCAGGAGCCGTCACAGTCAGGTTTACGCTCGATGGCGCGCTTGGCCAGAAGCGCGGATTCCTCATATTTCTTCTGCGCGTAACAGATGCGTGCGTGCGCTACCAGCACTTCCGGCAGGTCGGGCGCGAGGGCGGTGGCGCGGTCGCAGGCAGCCAGTCCGCGTTCGATCCATTTCGGACTCTGTTCGCGAATTTCGTAGATGAGACCGCACAAATGTGCGATCCCGGCGTGTGCCAAAGCAAAATTCGGGTCCAACTGGATGGCTTGTTCGTACATTTGCAGGCCGTAATCCATATTGTAGCGGCGCGTGTAATTCCTGCCGCGCAGGTGAAAATCGTAGGCCTGTGGGTTTTCCGTGGGTTTGCGCGCAATGGTCTTTTCTTCCTGCGGCGTAAGCGTGATGCGGAGAGCCTGCGCGATGCTTCGCGCAATTTCCTCCTGGATGGCGAAAACGTCTTCCAGTTGGCGATCGAAACGCTCAGCCCACACGGAATGTCTGGTGGAAGCTTCCACCAGCTGCGCAGTAATGCGCACGCGGGTGCCCGCTCGCCGAATCGAACCTTCCAGCACATAGGCGGCGCCAAGTTGCTGTCCGGCCTGGAGTGCGGTGACCGGTTTGTCGCGAAACGCGAGCATCTCCGAACGCGGAAAGATCTCCAGTTGCTTGATTTTCAAAAGCTCGGTGACGATGTCTTCGGTGATTCCGTCGCGAAAGTATTCGTCCTCCTTCGCGCCACTCTGGTTTTCGAAATATAAAACGGCCACTGACTTCTGCGTGGCCTTCGCGGGCGCTGCGGAAACTCCCGCCGGTGGAGTTCCCCCCGAACTGCGCGCTCCCTCAGCGCTTCCAGACGACTCAAGGCTGCGCTTCAGACGCCGCAAATCAGTCTTCAGCTCCGAAGCCGTCTGATAGCGAAAATCGGGGTCTTTCTCCAAGGCCTTCAGAATTGTTTGATCGAGCTGAACAGGCAGATGAGAGTTCAATTTCGATGGCGGTTCCGGCATGGCGTGCAGAATCCCGTCGAAAATGGCGGCCGACGTGGTGCCGGCGAAAGGCGGAGCACCAGTGGCCATCTCGTAGAGAACCGAGCCGAACGAGAAAAGATCGCTGCGCGCGTCGAGTTCCCTGCCAAGAGCCTGCTCCGGAGACATGTAGGCGACGGTGCCCATCGAACTGCCCGGGCTGGTGAGTTCCTGTTCGTTGAGTAAATGCGTTTGGGTGCGCATGGATGTCGCGCCCACGGATTCTGCGGCGGGGTGATGTACCGAACTTAACTTGGCCAAACCAAAATCCAGAATTTTCGCCTGCCCGTGATCCACCAGGAAAATGTTTGCCGGCTTGATGTCGCGATGCACGATGCCCTTTGTGTGGGCTGCTTCCAGGCCGCTCGCGATTTGAATGCCGATTTCGAGAAGTTCCGATGTTTCGATGGGCTTGCCGGAAATGCGATGCTTCAGAGTTTGCCCTTCGAGCAACTCCATGGCGATGAAGGGACGGCCTTCGAACTCTCCCACGTCATGAATGGTGCAGATATTGGCGTGATTGAGTGCGGAGGCAGCGCGCGCTTCGCGGCGGAAGCGCTCGATGGCTTGGGAGTCTTGCGAAATATCGTCAGGAAGGAATTTCAGCGCCACGTTGCGGCCCAGGCGCGTGTCCTTGGCTTTATAAACAACGCCCATTCCCCCGCCGCCCAATTTTTCCAGGACGTTATAGTGGGAAATGTTGCGGCCTACTTTGGGATAAGTATCCGGCACAGGCCGTGCATTGTACGTCAGCGGCTAAATTCAGGCAAACCGCGCGTCCTCGCGTGAAGTTACCGGATGGATATGGCGGAGACGGGAACGAGTTGCATGGAGAGGAGGAGGTCGCGCGGCGTGATTCGCCACACGTTTGCGGATGGGCTGAGGAGAGAGGAGCCGGCCGCTTCGAAGGCGGCGGCGATCAGTTCGGAGCAAAACCATCGGCGTGAATCGCGCCAGTTGCGGTCGAGCGCTATGCCGCCGATGGCGGAAAAGTCGTAGGACTTCCCTGCTTGGGTCAGCGCCCACTGGAACGCTCGGTCGATCGCTGGAGCGGTGAAACGCAACACACACGTGTAACGGCGGCTTGCATGTGCGCTGCGCCATTTCACTCCAGTACATCGCGCGCCGAAGGTCTTGCCGGTTGCAGGGTCCACAAACTCCGCGTGCGATACGGATGAACGAGTGGAGAAACGAATCGCCGCGGAGATGGGGTCGAAGCGCTCGGTGACAAGCTGCAACAGCATTTTCACTAGGGGAGCGGGATGCCGAAGACGTGCGCGTGCGGGACGGGAACTTTGATCTTCGCTGCCGGATAGGCCTTTTGCACCGCGACGACGCGCGCATCGTTGTTGAATGATTTGGCGTACGCGTGCGGAGTGGGGACGGCAACCTTCACGCTTCCGGGCTGAATTCCCGCGGAATGCAGCGACGCGGTGAGCTTCGGAAAAAGCGCGGCTGGCGCGGCCGCGGGCAAAATGGCGATGAGCGCGAGGATGACCGTCTGCACGCTGGCGATTGCGGAATTCACTGCCGCAACCACCGTGGGATTTGCGATGTGAACGGCGGTCAGGATTGCTCCCATGTTTTGTTGCGCGTCGGCGATGGCGGCGTCAATTTTTCCTAGAACGCCGGCGGGAGCGGAAGCCAGGTCAGTTTGATATTGCACGACCAGGGAGTTTGCCAGCGTGAGGTCGGTCTGAATCTGGCCGGAGGCGTTTTGCACCGTGGCGAGAAGGGCCGAGCTGGGCGCTGAGTTCCCTTCCGCGGCGGCGACAATATTCAAAATGCTGCCGGCGATTTGGACTGCGGTGGGAAGCAGCGCGATTACCTTCTGAATGTCCGCTTCCACTTGCGTTGCGTTGCAGCCGCCAAGCGTTACGCTTCCCATTGCCAGCGTGCCGCAAAGAATTCCAATCAATACCGCGTGTACAGCCTTGCTTAAATTGTGCATTTCAATTTTCTCCTGGAGTGAACTGCGATTTGAGTTGCTGATCTTGTGCGAACAAAAAAGCTATGTCGGATGTCGAGACAGGTCCGGGCGACGCGGTTAATTGTCGATATTAGAACTGCTACTGGGCGGTAACGGTGAAGGCTGACGGCAGGCCGGCGGCGATCACTGTGGGCGACGCGGCTGTTACCGGTGCAGTGGTTTGCGGCTTCCCTGTTGAGTCGATGTAGTTCACTACGATGGTAAAGGTGTCTGAGCCAATCGGTAGCTGGCTGTTGGCGGTGTCGGTGCATGCTTGCGGCTGGGCCGTGCCGGAGCAGACTGAAACCGCGCTGGTTTTGAGCGGCACTTGCGCGCCCGCCGCGTTTAAATAGCCCCAGGTAAATCCGCTGATGCAGCCAGACGTGACGCTCGCGCTGCACTGCATGTAGTTCGTGAAGTTGTAACTGAAGCTGGCGGTGATGAGCCAGTCTTTGTTAACGGGCGGAGGCGCGGGGGGCGTAACCGGGACGCTCTTGGTGCAGGAAGCCAAACAGATCGACGTGGCTAAAATCGCGAGCAGAAGTAATCTTTCTGAAATCTTTTGCCGCGCAGTTCCCTGCCTCCCGCGACATACGGAATAATCCGGCAGACGAAAGGCAGCTAGCGGCAAACGAGAAAGCTTGTTTTTGATTTTCATTTTTCACCGTGGATGGAATGGAAGGATCCGTGACGACCACGCCGAATGTGACAGGATTGGCGGGCGTCGGATTGATGACGGGAGGAATTGCCGTTCCGGAAAGGCTGGCGGTTTGCGGGCTGCCGGGATCTGAATCGGAAATGCTCAGCGTGGCCGCGCTTACGCCTGTAGCGATCGGCGCGAAACTGACGTAAATCTGGCAACTGGCGGCAACCGGTAGTGACGTGCCGCACGTGGTTGCAGGAGGCGCATCGAAATAATCCGACGCGCCCGCGCCTGTAATGGAAATTGAGATGGCGGTGACAACCGAGCTGCTGGAATTCGTCAACGTGAACGTCACCGGGCTGTCGGAACTGTCGTTACCCACCGCCGTGTTTGCAAAGGTGTGGCTCGCGGGCGTCAGTGGCACTCCTCCGGGAGATAATCCGGCGCCGGAGAGCGAAGATGACACCATTGCGCCGCCGCCACCAGTGGTCAGCGGATGCGGATAGGTGTACGGCGTGTAAAACAGAGTCCAAGTGTTTGTCGCCGTGCATTTGTAGAGTTGGCCAGAAGTGTTCGCCGGAAGGGTTGTGTTCCAGCTTCCTCTGTCTGTCGCCCAGTAGCCCACGCCCACGGTGCAGGTGGTAGGCATGGCAGCGAAAGTACCTGAGCCTACGCCTGTGGCTCCAGTAAAGCCGCTGGTATACACGTAGGCATCGCGGTTAGGAAGCACATTCACGCCGCTACCTTGGCTAATAGAGTCAAACTCCGAACTGTTAGCCTGATTGAGGAATACGTAGTGAGGCTCGGAAGCGTTATTTACAGGGGCGGATGGAGGCGTGGCCGCTCCCGCCAAATCGTTGCTTTGTCCAGAGCCAGGTTGGTCCACACAACGATAGCCGGAACTAAGCGAGTTTTGGTCATACACGGATGTCCCGTTGCATTGCCCCCAGGGAGTGTACGCAGCGGTGTCGCGCTCGTTGAAGTCATAGACCATTGAAGTGGGACCATATCCTGAGCCACTTCCCACGCTGATGGTATTCCCAAAGACCATGCTGGAGCCACCGCGCGTCCAGTTGAAAAAGTCGATGGTTTCGCCCGTGGGAATCGAGTCGGTATTGTCGTAGATTTCCTGCGTGCGGCCGGAGCGCGTACGCTGCGAAGTGTCTGTACCGTGATTGCCGGTATAGAACCCATTTAAGGTATTAAATCTGGCTACGATGTGCGAGCCTGCTGCCCCGTCACTAAACTGCGCAATTACCGAATAAGTGTTCGTGGCGGTATTATTCTCCAGAAAGACAGCCGCTTCAGTTCCCCATTGAGTCGGCGCGGCCCACGAACCATCTCCATAACCTTCGGTGCCTCCGCCCCAGCCGTCCTCCAGGCACTCCAAGGCATCTTTGAACGAGCCGCTGAAAGTGTTATGGTCGATGACTCCGTAAACCCATCCGTGTGTTTCGATGGCGGTAGTCTGCTGGTTGCTGAAAGCTACTCCCGTAACGCGAAAGGGGTTGGTTGTCTCCTGCCCCTGAAACACCACATGCCCCTTGTTATAAACGCTGGGGTCGGTGGCCACACCGACGATGGTCATATTTTCCAGATAGACTTGCCCTGGGTCAGTGACCGTGAAGGCCATCAGGCTCGAAGTTGTGCCGCCGTTCTTGGTGACATTATCTCCGATAAACGTAGAGCCGCTTCCCGCCCCACTGACAATGAGCTTCACGGCTCCTGGCACAGAGACGGAACCTTGCGTAGTCCAATCGATAGGAGACGAAAGCGAGCCGCAGGCAGGCATCTGGATAGTGTAGGCTCCGCTAGAACCAACCAAGCCCACCGCCGTCACGAAACTTCCATAGGTACAGTCTGCTGCATTGATAACCGTTCCCCCTCCGCCGCTACCGCCATACGTCACGTTGAGCGAGGCGCTCTCCGCGCCCACAATACTTGGCGTGAATGTATCGGTGTAGTTGCAGCTTGTGCCCGCTGCGAGCGTTGAACCGCAGCCGCCCGTTCCAGGTATCGCGTACGGAAAGTCAGCAGAATTCGTGCCGCTCACAGATGGAGTGACCGACGTAATCGCTGCCGCCGTGCAGTTGTTCAACACGAATGTTTGCGGGCTGTCCGAGCTGGGAACGCCGACGACGGAAGAATTGAAATCATAGGAAGACAAGCTGAGCGTCACCCCGCTACATCCGGACGTCTGGTAAGCTCCCAAATAAAAATTGTAGGTCGAGTTGGGCCGCATGTTGAACGTGTAGCTCGTGCCAGTCACTGCAGCGGAGTTGCATCCCGAGGCGGGAGTGCCGTTACCGCAATCGGGCACATCGATGGATGCCAGCAGGTTCCAGTTATGCGCGGGATCGTGGGCCGATGAGCCGACTTGCGTGCCGAAGCCGTCAGTTGCTACCGCGCCCGCGGTCAGGATGTCCTCGCGGAATCCAAGGTCACGCTGAATTGTTTTTCCGCCAGAGGGACAATCGTTGCCGAGGATCGTTAGTGTCCCCGTCGTGCAGTACCAATATTTCAAACGATACTGCTGCCCGTTCGGCGCGTTATTCGGTGGGCAATTGATTCCGACCGTGCAGATTCCTGCGGGCGTGCTCCAGGTAATGGTGCAAGTACCTGCGGTGCTTCCAGAAGTGCAAAGATTTGCGCCAAATGTACAGCCAGTGCCGGTGCAACCCGTAATAGTGACGGGCACTTCGGTGAGCGCGGGAATTGAACTTGCCAGCGAAAATGAAGTCGAGTTGGACGTTGATCCATTGGCCAGGATGTAACTCATCGCCTGCTGCATCATGTGCGAGCCAAGTTCTTGTACCACTTGCCCGCCATTCAATTGCGCGTTGAAGAAGAATTGCCAGGGCGTTCCGTTAAGATTGAAAATGGAATTTGTAGTGAGCGCGGCGCCCGCGATTCCCAACCACTCCGTCAGGCCGCTGCAACCTAAAGTGCATGCGGACGCGCCTGCGGTAGTGGTCCGCAAACAGTCGCCTGTGCTTACACAACCGGGGCCAGGGGCGGGCGCCGGCGAAGTTTGCGCGTTCAAATAGTCCGATGACTGCGTGTAAACACATCCGCTGTTCGTATAGTTGCCGCCGCTGACGCAGTTACCATCGTTCATTTGCAAACCGATCAGGCCCATGGCATCCACGAGATTTTTTTCGGAGACGAGCACATTGCTCAACGAAGTCGCACCGTCTAGAATCGGCGAGCCGCCGGAAGCCGTCCCCACATTGATGTGCCAGTCCGGACCCATGATCTTGCGCAGCTCTTGCCAGGCGTCGTAAATCCCTTCAGCCTCAATTCCCTGCTGAAAAGAATCCGCCGCGCGAAAATTATTGGCGTTGCATGGAGGAGTCGCGGGGCCTTGGTTGGTCCATACCACCGTTCCGTCTGAAGTTGTCCCGCCAGTCGCCGTGTTCCAAGCCGGATGGCTGCCGGACCCAGTGGTTCCAGCCGTGGTTACCTCTTCCAGATTGCCGTTTGTATCAACGATTGTTTGGCCCAAAGATTCGGCATTGCTGTTATTCCAAGGGATGGTGCAATCTTCTCCGCTGCCCCCGGCGCGCGGAAATCCGCGTATGGGGCTAATTCCCTGAGAACAGTTCTGCACTCCGGTGCCGGCGTTCTGACGGCAGTTCAGGCTTCCGCCAGACGCTTCCACAAATCCCTGAGGGTAGCCACCCGAAATAAATGGAATCACAACCGCCGTGGACAGAATATTCAGCGCGCTCTCGAGCGGCGTCGTCGTGCCTACGGCCGAGCCAGGTATCGACGGAGAGCCGGACGTAAGATTCGCTTTGGTGTCGCAATCAGGATCGCCAATAGAACACAGGAAGTCCGCTTCGCGCGCCATTCCGGAAAGATGATGACCGATCGCGCGTATCGCGTTGATGTGCCCGTGCCCTGCCGCGCTATTTCCGCCGGCCACGTTGGCTTGCGAATTGTTGTACTGCACCCAGGGGTTTTCGTAACGATCTTTGAAGCCTTGGAGCAATTGCTCTTTCATCCATTCGTCACCGGATAGATGGTAGTAATCAAAAATTCCCCAGTAGGTGGAGTGCTCCATCTCATTGATGGCATCGCCCCAGTTGCGCATTCCGCCGTTCATCCAACTGGTGCTGGACGTGAGATTCACCGGATGCGGATCGCCCCAGGACGAGAAGCCTTCGGATTGCTGGCAGGTCACGGTGTAAGGCGTGCAGTATTGGCGAAACCCGGCGCTCGCACCGGAAGTAGGCGTGCCGTCGGAGCGCGGCAAGGTTTTTTCCGCCACCATACGATAGAAATGCGCGGCGAAGACATAACGTCCCGGAGTGCTTCCGGTGAGCGACGCACTGCCGCACGACGTGCCAGATGGAATGCAACCGCGCTGCAGAAAATTGCGCAGAAAAGAATCGCGCTGCTCGAACTGTGTGCCGTCGGAGCCGCCCGCAGTAGGCCAACCGAAATAACGGAAAATCTTCATCCCGCCATAACTGCCTTGGTACGGATATCCCTGCGTGGCGGTCATGCCTACATCGCCGAGGCACTCGCCTGCTGCTTGCGAGCACGCTCCCATATTGATGTAAAGCTGATCCTCGGCGACCGGGTCAGGAATGTTGTAAAAAAGCGCGGGGAATCCCGATGCTGAATCCGTAACTGAGTTGTAATAAGTGGGCGACTGCGGACGCGCCAGCATATAGTGCTGAAAATAAAGAAAGTTTTGTTGCGCGACAGCCGCGCTTTGGGTGCCGCTGTGAAAATTCCAGTAAGTGTCGTGAATTTGATATTGCGGATAGCCGATCACGTAAGACGCGATGGGTTGGCTGTCGCTTGCGGTCGAATAGCTCGGATTCTGAATCGTGTTGGCGCCAAACACCGGGCTGGCTGCGCCGCTGATGGCATCTTGCATATTCGGCCATACGCCGATGCGCATTTCGTTCCCATTCGTCGCGCCGGTGGGGAGCGGTTGCGCTTCCAAGGACTTTGGCCAGTACATCGCGAATTGATATACGCCGGTCTCGATTCCATTCGTACCATCGTCTAAATCGAACCAGCCCACCGGAAAAGTATTGTTCCCGCCCACTGTTGAAGGCGTGGCGCTGTTCTGATTTATCTGCCAGCCATCGAGCGAATATTGGCGCGAACTGGCTGTGCCGGAGCGAGGAATGTAGGAAACCACACAGCCGTCAGATTCATACTGGCAATTATTCCCGCCGCCGGCGTCCCAGTGTGGCCAGGTACCCTCTGAAGAATGCCCTTGGAAGAGATACGCGTATTCACCGGTTGTGAATCCTGTTCCTGAAACATTTCCGCTGGCCGTAGAGATGTCGTAGTTCCGCGTAGTGCCCAAGTTATCGGTTAGGCGCTCTTCAAATTGCTGAAACTCCCGATACGCGGTCGATGGGTTGATGACGTTTGGATTTGTGGCCAGGGCATTTCGCAGCGCGACGGTGACTTTGGCATCTGAGTGCTGATACCAAAAATGTGTTCGCGTGCGCCATTGCAAATAGGCCGTCGTACCGTTGACCATGTTGCCTTGGCACATCACCACCGAGCGCAGCGGACCGTTTTCTTCAATCACACATGTGGACGCGGAGTCTTGATTGGATCTGTATGGTGTTCCGCAAACCGATGGCCCGGAATAATTCGTCGGGATCGGGCCACTAGAGCCCGCGAGCGCCGTAGTGCCGTTGGCGCTGGGCACGCAGGAAACGGAGTCAATACCTGTCGCTGTGGTCGGAGGCCCCAGCAGAATCAAGCCATCATTGTTTCCGTGATTCGATTTCGAAATTAAGTGCGCTGATCCGGTTTGGACGTCATCGAAGAGATTGTAATTGGCTTCTTTTATGAGAAACGTGGCGGCAGTCGTGTTTACCAGAATGTGATTGCTGTCCGGACACGCGGAGACGGGAGCACCCGCACCCGTGCATTGCACGGCCATGCTCGTGGCGGGGAAATTTCCTCCGCCGGAGGAAACTTGTTTCACGGTGATGGTTGTGTCGTAACCTGCCGTGCCCGTACAACTCGGCTGGCATTCCATGAAACTCGGCAACTGCGCGTCCACCAGCACCCATTCCGCTTTGCCGTCCGGCCATTTCGCCATGCAGCGAAATTGCGAATTGAGTTGCGTGGCGCCGTTATAGAGAGAAAGCTTGGTAGGCGCTTGCTCGTGTTGCGGGAAATCTTGCGTGCCGGGACAGTCGATTCCCGCGGCGTCCGGGATACCCAGACCAAAAGTTACCGGCGCATTTGTGCGTGTTCCGCCCGGATACACGGCCATCCCGGTCCATTCGGCGGGCTGAACGATGATCGGCACTTGGAGCTGGGCCTTCGCGATTGCGGGAAGCGCCAGCATCGCTAGCAGGCACACAAAAACCATTAAGAATTTCTTCATGGATAAAATCAGCCTTTATGGATGGTAGAGAAGCAGCCCTGCCGGACGAGGGGCGCGCTGCCCCGCTGCGGCGCCCGCAATTTCTATTCCGTGGGGCTTGATGTGTCACCGGCGACTGCGGTGCCGGTTTGGTCTGTTATTAGTGGAGAACGAAATTCAGGCTGTTGCTTACTCAGAGATTCAGTGCAAGCTGGCGCGTTAGATTTTGTAGCGGCCGCTTTCAGGCGGGCATCTTTCGCAAATTAATGAAACACCACCGCCGGCCTAAAGGCGCCGCTACAACAGCAAGTCAGGAAGCTGCGCCTGAGTGGGAAGAGGTCGCGAAGGATTTTATGGCAGCAGCTTCATCCTTCTGCACGTCGAAGATTTTGTGCAGCATGCTGCGATTCAGCATTTCTTCAATCTTGGCGCTGGGATTCAAAAGCTTTAGTTGGCCGCCTGCTTTGCGCACGGCGGAGTGGCTTCGCACCAGCTCTCCGATGCCCGCGCTGTCGATGTGATCTACCTCAGCCAGACTCAGCAGGATTTTGTTGTTTCCGCGCGTCAGTAAATCCTGTACTGCGTCACGAAGAATAACATTGCCTTCGCCCAGCATGATTCTTCCGTGCACTTCCAAGACCGTGATGCCTTCTCCGGCCGGCCGCGTAGTGGCGCGCATCTTCTTTTCCAGCGGCTGGGGCGCCGCAGCGCCACTGATTCCCAGACGGTCCAGGATGTTGCATGCGGTTTCAGCGATTTGACGCGATTCGGTTCGGACCACGATCAGGGAACGATTTCTCTTCAGGATATTCAGGAAAATTTCAGCGTCTTCCGCGGACCGGTTGTCTCTAAGGACTTCGGCGTCGATCTGTTTTGTCAACTTCGCGCCAGCCGCCTCTCCAGCCTTCTTGCCGAGAAGGCCGAGCAGCGCCGCGGCGCCTGCGCCAAGCGCGAAAACTTCTCCCATCCCCGGAATCATGGCCAGCGACGCGGCCACCATTCCAGCGCCGAAGCCAACGGCGCCGCCCGCAATGCCTCCCGCGAAGCCGCCAATTTCTTTGCCCAAAATCACCGCTTCGGTTTCCGAGCGCGTGAGATAAACGATGGCGTCTTCCGGCACTCCGTTTTCAAGCAAATATTCCAGCGCGTGTTCGGCGTTCTCTCGCGAACTAAATACTCCTACGGCGGTCTCCAAATGAACTCCCGGTAGCACGCAAATGTCGGCTGGGCGGGCGACGCTCGGACCGCGTGCAAGCCCGAGCAAATAAAATTGTACACCCGCTTGCCTTTTTGTGGAGGCTCTCAGAGAGATCCCGAAGCGCTACATGGCCAGGTCAATGTCGGTTACTGCTATGGGAGCGAGCTTGTAAAATCGCAGCCGGCCTACCGACAGTGTTAGGACGTTGCTGCCGTCGGCGGCCCAGGCTGGTGGCGGAATAGAAATGTCGTAGTAGGAGGTCGCGCCCGCGGTAATGTCCTCATCGCTGCCTGCTGCAACCGCTTCGCAAATGCTTTCGGACTCGTGAAACGAAGTATCGCCGTCGGCTGGCCACTTGCTTGAATTTGGGTCAACGGGATTAAAACTCGAAAATTGCCATGGTTTCAGGATCACCGAGCGGACGTCGTGTCCCCACCACGACGGATCGTCCGCACGATTCTGAATTACATGCGCCACGCCACGCTTGCCCAAAACTCCTTCGCCGCGCGCTTCGCGCCACACGCACAATTTCATCAGGTCGAGCGCGCTGAGTTCGCTGTAAGGTGCAGCTTGCATTACGAGGCAGGCGAATCATTTCTCGAAGAGCCATCGGCGCAAATCGTGGGTGAAGCCTCAGGGATCGCGACGGCTACGGTGCTTGCAGCGTTTGGATTGGAAATTGTTACGCTAGTGGCGTTGCCGCCCGCAGCGTGTTCGCTCTGCTCTTTGCTGTCTTTTCCGGTGAGCGTGGCCATCAGCGCGCCGGAAAAACCGGAGAACGTCGCGACCACGACCATTGTTATGTTGCCCGAATCGCCGTGATGCAACACATGCATCAGCAGGCAGAGCAGCCCCGCAAAACATATGAGCAGGACGAAAAGATTCCCGCCCTTGGTGGAAAGTGAATCCAGAAATTTCTGCCAGGATGGCATGGAGACTCCTTAGACCTTGTAGCGGCGGCATCCTGCCGGCTGTTTGCCGAAGGTTAGGGGAAAACCAAAAGAGCCGGCAGGATGCCGGCGCGACGAAAATCGAGCGTCTGTCTAGCGCTTCACGCGACTTCGAGCTTGCCGACGTGAGGAGTTGGCGAAAGCCAGAGCAAACTCCGCACCCGACGGAGCCGCGGTACGCTTTGGAGTGCTGCGGCCTGGCTGCCGGCGCGAAGGCTTACCGCCGCCTTCCTGCTGAAGCCTTACCGGCGTCGAAGCGTCAGCGGTTCGTGCTGTTCATGGTGCGGCCGAAGGTTAGCTCGGCCCACTTCGCGGCGACGGCGGTGTCGGTATTCGTGTCCGCCCCTGAATTATTTCGCGTGATCGCGAGGACCAGGTTGTTCCCTGCCGAACAGCCCGTCATGTTGAGCGCGGTAAGCAACGCGAGATACTCGCCTCCGGAAACAGCCGTACTCCCGATAGTGGACGAGACGGTTTGCACCGCATTGAGCACGGGATCGTCGGTGGAGGCGCCCGTTAGCGAATTGCATCCGGTTTGCACGCTCCACGCAGTGAAGTGGCCGTTGGTCGAATCCGTGGTGGTGAACGCGATTTTCAAGTCCACATTGACGCCAAAATTCCAATCGGCGGGCAGCTCGAGCTCGACGTATGCCACGTTGCCACGCGCGAATTGCAGCACGCCTTTGCGCGTGTGCGTCCCCTGACAGGAGAGCGTGGGCGCGTTGACCGTGCCAATTTGCCAGCCATTTCCAGCCGTCACGTTGTTGCAGCCCGCGGCCATGAAAAACAGTTTTGTGGGCGCGCTGAACGCGCTGTTCGGCGATTCGGCGTTCGCGGAAAAGCCGCCGGGTGTAGTCAGCAAGCCGAGAAAATTTCCGGTGCCGTTCACGTTGAGGTTGTAACCCCCGCTGCTCGACGTGTTCACGGTGACGTGCGCGCCCTGCACGCTCATGTTGCCGGAGTCGGTGATGGTAGTCGCGCCGGAATCCTGGCTCAAGATCGACGCGCTGAACGCCCCGATATTGTTGAACTGAATCGAGCCGCTGGGCGACGCAGGATTTCCCGCGCTGCCTCCGCATCCCGCGGTTGGCGAACTCGGCGCGCACGGAAGAACGATCGTCGAAGTGTACCCCGCGATCATCGGCCCCGTGATTACTTCGGTGTACGTCCCCGCGACGCCGAAATAACTGTAGTTGCCAAGCCCGTCGGAAACCAGCGGCTGTGTGACCGGATTCATCAGCATGGGATCGGAGTAAATCGCGGCGGCCGGCGAACACGCGGGCGTGTTGCTATATGCAGGTTGCACGATGCCGGCGCAAACCCAAATGTTCGCGCCAGCGATGGCCTGTCCGGTGTCGCCCTGCACCGCGCTGATACGCTGCGAGCCTTGCGCAAACACGCCTGGTGCCGCCAGTATAAACCATGCAGCAGAAAGCAAAATAATCACGAGGATACGAAAAGTTTCCTTCATAATCTGTTTTTCAACCTTTGCTGGAATAATAATGGCAGATTCAATTCAAAAAAGATGTGTGACGGCAATCCTCTTCTCGCTAATAATGGCGGTCCTGCTGGGGTTTGTCGGAGATCTTGCGGGCATGTATCTCTGGAGCCATCACGGGACAAGAGCAAATGGCTTTGATGATACTGGCGTCTACTTTTGTGGACTCCTCGTAGGCGGTCTCTTCGCGATAATCGGAGGGACGCTGCTGCTGTCGCAGTTGTGGCCGTCCCAAGCTCTAAGAACGTCGCATACCAGTGAATTTCCGAAGTAGGATAGCAAATAGCGGGTCAGTGGCGCGGGCCGGCGAGGTCGATCCAGTTGATTTGCGGGCGTTCGGGAGTCTTGATTCCCTGGCGTTCGCAGATTCCTTCCAGCAGCGCGTAGGTGTGCGGCAGATGGATTTTTGCCATGTCCTCGACGAAGGCGCGCATCATTTCGTCATTACGTATGCGGCGGTAGATCCAGCGGCCGAACATGGTCAATTGCACCACGGAAGAAAGAGCCACAGTCCACCAGTAGGGATCTTCGAAAAGCCGCATAAGTTTTTCAAGAGTGCCAAAAAGTTCGGAGAAATGAAGCATCGCGCGGGAGGTCCTCTGCGAGGTTTTTGATAGGACAGGCCCGATATCCCATGTTCCTGAAAGAGACGAGCTAGAGCGACGTGCACGGAAAAACTCTTTCGTGTTGGTGAAGTCACAGCATCCGGTGCCAGCTTCTAAAGATCGCGAACAAATAGAAGAGCTAGGAAAAAAAAAGAGCCGGCAGGATGCCGGCGCTACGAAATTCCGATCCAGCGGCGCTTACGATTTTCCCGAGGCGGCGTGCTTTTTGATCAGGTGCACTGAAAGAAAGTAAGCCACGAAGCTCGCGCCAAAAACAATCCACATCAACTTAAAGCTCAGAGTGATGGCGAAGACCAGTTCCGCGGCGCCGAATAACCAGATTAAGCTTTCCCCGGCAAATGCTTGTCCCCAACGCGGCTCTTCCCCAGCGGAAGGAATGCGCGGCGTTAGCGCAGGCCAAAATCGCGGCACCGCCTTCAAGTAAGCTCGATACGATTCCCCTTGCGTCCGCAGCAGGCCATCCTCTTCGCGAAAAATCAAGCGGTACATGAACAGCCACATCGCGACCACCATGAATATCGAACCCGCGCGACTGGCCAATAATCCAATACCAGCGGCCATCGGAAGATTGGCGAAGTACAACGGATTGCGCAGATAGCGATAGGGCCCGTCAGCGACCAAGTCTTCGGAATGCTGCACCTGGTCATGCACAACTTCTGTTTTCAGATATGCAGTGGCCCAGGTGCGGAACGCCGCGGCCAGAAAAACGAGCAACGCGCCGGCTCCAAAAATCAACCGCGCCAGATTATTCCCGTGATCACTGTTGGGATCCACCGACGGCGCGGCCACATGCAGCAACCAGAGCGCGGCATTCGTCTTATCGATGTTGTAGAGAAAAAAGCCTAAGGCAAAAATGCCGCCAATGATCCAAAAGCGCTGTTCGAATTCGAATTGCGTGGCGCGCATCAGCGCAAAACCCCCAAAGTTGCACTGTACTATACGCCTGCCATCGCGGTTTTGTTACCCGCGCCTCGACCGAGAAATCTGTGGCCACTGAAAACCCGATCCGAGTCAGAATCTAACCGCTTCACGCCGCGTCGCTAGCTCACGGTGGCCGTGAATTGGATGCCCAATGTGACCCAAAATAACTCACAGTATCTCGATCTCAATCGACCGGTGGGTTTGTTGAGAAAGGCATGTCGGAACCGAATTCAACGCTGCCCATGAGGCCGTCTTCTTTATCGAAAACGAAAAATTTAACTTTGGGGAAACCGGCTTTCCCCGCAATCCCGTCAATATTTCCCATTTCCTTGATTGGCGCGCAATCGTCGACTAAAGCGACCACCGGCCAATCCTTACCGCGTTCTTCTCTCAGTACGCTCAGCACTCGCAAGATATCTGGAAGAGCGGACTTCGAATCCACCGTGTAAGTGATACGCCGATTGACCATCTCAGCAACAATCACAATCGGTTTTCTGCGCGGAGGCGCACTTCGATCTTGAAGAGAGCCCGCAGTGGCGCGACCCATGGTTAGTACGCTGACCAGTAACGCCGTCACGATAAAGCTCCGAAGCGAAAAGGACATCGTTAGCCTCCTGGTTCGTACCTTCGATAGGTTACGGGCCTATCTCGTTGTGAATTAAATTTATCGTCAGGACCAACCTTATCGTCATGAGCCGCCATTCCGTGAACAAAGCCGTCAGGTTCGACGGAGGTAACAATTCCAGAGTGTCCGGAAAATGAAGTTCCTCCGCGGGACAGTTTATATGCGGCGACATCGCCGGGCTGCGGCTTTTCAGCTTTAGCTAAAGGCCTCCAGTTCGTAATTTTCGTATTCGGATCAGCCCACTCGCTGGCGAGCGGAGGTCGCGGTTTCCCATCCCTGCCGGTAACACTAGCTTCTGCTCCGGCTTCCTTCGTCACGTCATATACAAACTTATTGCACTTATTGTGTTCCTCGGGAAGTCTCCTTTTCGCTTAGCACACGCCCACTCAGAGCTGTCGGCATACTTTCTTGCCGTCTCAGCAATCCTGTCGCGAATAGCTCGCTGCTTCTGTTGATTACGACGGTTGTGGGACTCTTGATTCCCTTCTGTCTGGTCGATCAAGACGTGGTGGCCACCAATCGCGACCCAGTGCGAATCAGAGCTTTCCCGTCGTGCCTTGCTCGGCGCTCCTCCGCTCCAGAAATCCTGCTCTTGAAGGGCCGGTTCGGCAAGTTCGGGAAACTGCTCCGACCAGATGCCGTCCGCTCCGCGGGCTCGCTCCAAGGCGCGACCGTAGGCCGGATTTATGTAAAACCTGCCATTGATAAAAGGCATGGATAGTTCTCCGCGGAGAAACTACAACTGCGATGGACATCGCGGCGGAACGAAAATGGCTACTGGAAAGCGTACAAGGACGGGGTTCAGCCGAAGAGCGAAGCGACGCTGGAGCCAAGGCCCGCGATGCCGCCAAGGTTTCCTACCGACGAGCCGGTTGAAGCGCGCTGCCGCACGTTGAGCAATTCCGCAGGAACGCCCATGGCTTTGCCGAGAAGATTTGTGTCGATGCCGTACGTTTGGCTGAGCGCGTTAAGGCCAGCTTGCTGTTCCTTGTAAGCCTGATTCGCAAACGCGATTTGATTTTGCTGCGCTGTGCTTGCGTCGGTCTGCGCCTGCTCGCGTCCGAGTTGCGCAGTCAGGTCGCCGTAGCCGGCAGTGTCGTTGGTAGCGGCTGCGTGGTTGGCGGCGCTTTCGCGCAACGCGTCGTAGGCGGTGTTGGCCGCGCCCATGCTTTGCTGCGTGATGTCGGACTGTTGTTGCGGCGTGTAACCCGTGCTGGTGAGCAGGCTTTGAATCGTTGGGATCAGCAGCGAACGGTCCTGACTTCCCTGCTGATCGGATTGCGAGATAAGCTGGTTCTGCTGCGCGAGTTGCTGATCGGTCAGTTGGCGCGTAGTGCGTTCTGCTCCGCGAGACATGGTGCCCTCCATTTAGACAAATTTGCGAGATCGTTCTTGGGATTGCCCTTCAAACGTTTTCCCACGACAGGGAGAATAATTTTTAGAATTATTTGTGGCGAATGTCTTCCGGGGCGCGGGTGCGGTCCAGGGGCATCACTTGAAGCTGCCATTTCACCGGGACGGAAGTTGGCACGAAGCACGTCGTTTTATCGCAGGCCTGATATTCAAGCTTCCCCGAAATTGTGAAGAGCTTTCCGTCTTTACCAAGCGACCCCCAAAATTCGGAGCTCGTGCTTACCTGCACATCCTGGCTGATGCGAAACGTTCCTTCGAAGACTGGTACGCTCTCCTTTATGGCCGGCAAATAGAGGATCTTCGAGTCCGGATAAACCGCCGGCTTGAATTGCAATCCCCCGGTGGGATCTAGCGCGAGCTGGACCGGTTTGTAGCCTTTAGCGCCCGGCGCATATACATGAACATCCGCAGGCAATCGCACTTCAGCCGCAAGCGTAACGCGCGTACCGGGAACACCCGTGGAATCGGATTGCTCCAGAGCTACTTGAAGGTGCGGCGCGTCCACCGTTGCTGTTACTTCTTCAGCAAGCTCGGGGAAAAGTTTTGAAATGACACTGTTGCCGGTGAGCCGTTCGCGATATCGCGGATCGAAAAACTTTTCCCGAATGATACCGTGCGTGTCCACGAAGAAATATCCCGGGCGCGCAAATCCCCTCTGCATTCCGGTGGCTTCGCGATTCAGCACGCCGTAGGCTTCGATGGTTTTTGAGTCAGGGTCGCCAAGCATGGGATATTCAATCTTGTAACGATCGGCAAAATATTTCAGGATCGCTTCCGAGTCGTAACTGATGACGGCGAGCTTTACCCCTTGCTTCGCGAATTTCGGGAGTGCGTTTTGCAGCTGGACCAGCTGCCCTTTGCAAAAGGGTCACCAATCCGCGGAACGGAAAAAGAGAAGTACGGTACCGTTGGCGCCCTTCAGCGTATCGAGAGTCTGCGTTTTGCCAAACTGATCGCGAATTGAAAACGCGGGAGCTTTCTGGCCGACTGCAAGCCCAATCGACATGGGCTCCATGGCCACGAGGTGAATTGTATCCACGTCCAGAATGCCGCGCACCGTCACGCTGTCTCCCAACCGCGCGGAGACCAGTTCCTGCGGCTCCAAACTGTAAAGCACTCTGTTGGTGTCGTCATACAGAGCCAGTTTTGCGCCCGGCACGCTCTTGGTGCACTCGGGAGATTCGGCGAATGCTTCGTCGGCATTGCAACTGCTGGACACCACAGTGCCAGACCACGTTTTCGAGGCAGTATCCTGCGCCGCCGTTGCGAGCGGAATCACCAGAAAAATTGGAGCGAGATAAATCAAGATGCGCGTCATCATAAAGATAGATGCAGGGGTCGGGATTTGAAATATTTTTATTGCGTCAACTTCCGTCCCTACTTTACCCCCGACATTGTCACACAGGCAACAGCTTCGTGCCTGCGGGGTTCAGTCGGAAATCTGGCCGTCAAAATTCGCAAACTTGCCGCGGCTTGACTTCGGAGGCTCCGTTCGTTACTCTCCGCGCAACACCGGCACGAGATTCGAGTTTTCTTGCCCGATGTAATTAGCACGTTGGCCCAATCAACCAGGAATTTCGATCAGGTTACCGCCGAGGAGGTCGGCATCCATGAAAAAACTGTGTAGTTTTCTGTTGGGAATGTCTTTTGTATTAGCAACCGCAGGCGTCGCCGTCGCGCAGGATAAGCCGGGCGAGATGCATGCGCCGCCCCCGGTTCTCACCATCACTCGCGAATTTGTGAAGCCTGGAAAGTCCGGCGCTATCCACGAACACGCTGAGAGCGCGTTTGTGAAGGCCATGACTGCCGGGAAATCGGACCAGCACTATCTGGCGTTGACTTCAATGAGTGGCAAACCACGCGCCCTGTTTTTCACCGGCTATGCGTCATTTGAAGACTGGGAGAAGCAGAACCTGGCCGACATGAAGAACGCCACGCTATCCGCGGACCTCGACCGCGCGGCAATGGCCGACGGCGAATTGCTGGACGCCATGGACCAGACCGCCTGGGTTTACCGCGAAGACCAAAGCTTGAATCAAACGGGAAACCTCGTCGGCGTCCGCTATATGGAACTTGAGGTTTTCCAGATTAAGCCGGGTCACGAAGAAGATTGGAACGCCATTGTGAAAATGGTGAAGGACGCTTTTGCCAAAGTGCCAGACGCTCATTGGGCCATGTATGAAAACGTTTATGGCAGAGAACAATCCGCGTTTCTGGTCATCACGCCGCGCAAATCGGCGGCGGAAATCGACCGCGATTTCGCAAACAGCAAACAGTTCATGGACGCGATGGGGCCCGACGGAATGAAGAAACTCAACGAGCTTTCCGCCGAAGCCATTGCCTCCATCGAGACGAACATCTTCAGCATCAGTCCCAAGATGAGTTACATGGGCGAAGATCTCGCCAAGGATGATCCGGACTTCTGGGGCCAAAAGCCCTAGTAAGTCGTTTGCGCCGGGGTGCAGCTCTCTCGCTCAACGAGTGTTCTGCGCCCCTGCGAACCTGAGTTACCTTACGCCCATCACGAGCGCGAAGTTTTGAAGACGTAAGTTGCGAAGATGGAACCAAAGTGGTCCCACAGCTTGCGACGAATCGAGCGGCGCCGTGATTTAATTCCAGTATGTCTCGCACAAATCCAGAACCGAAAAAATTGATACTCGAGCTGGACGCTCTCGCGGCCGCGGCAACTTCCGCTGCAGAATTGATGAACGGGATTGTCGCACTGCTGCACAAAAATCTGCTGAAGTACAACTGGGTCGGCTTTTATATGATTCAGAAAGAGGCGCCGGGAGAAGATGTCCTGATCCTCGGCCCGTTCAAAGGCTCCATGACGCCGCACACGCGCATCCAACTGAACCAGGGCATCTGCGGCGCGGCTGCATCCAGCGGCAAAACCGTTGTGATTGACGACGTCAGCGCCGACTCGCGCTATCTAGCCTGTTCGCTCGAAACAAAATCCGAAATCGTGGTGCCGGTTTTCGTGGCAGGGAAAGTTGTCGGCGAATTGGACATCGACAGCCATTTCCCCGCCGCCTTCGCCGCCGAAGAGGACCGCAAACTCTGCGAGCACGCCGCAAAACTCCTAGGCAAATGGATGGAAAGCCACCCTAGCATCTAAACCGCATTTTTATCTTTTACATTTGCACCTGCACCAGGTGTTCAACAGAAAGAAGCGGACGCGATTTTGGTGGCCTCGCTAGGCCTAAGGCGTGCCCCGCTACAAAACGAGGCGGCGGCAATACGGCGTCCATATGTCGTCGCGGACCCAACCTAGCGCCT
Organism: Candidatus Acidiferrales bacterium; assembly: GCA_049693615.1. GTDB lineage: Bacteria > Acidobacteriota > Terriglobia > Acidiferrales > UBA7541 > Palsa-295. Next base: position 28,972 of record JBAVQB010000043.1, read on the forward strand.
TGAGGCGGCGTCCGAATTTTTTTGCGATGGGTGGAGGCAGCCAGGCGTGCGCGTCGTGCAGGCCGCGCGTGACGAGATCGCTCTCTCCGGCACGATGCAGAGCGAGCAGACGTTCGTAACGTTCGCGCGCCTTCCCTTCTCTGGGCGCGAGCAGCAAATACATTTCGCAGGTCAGGCGCGCCAGCGACGCCATCACCGCGCGGCCTTCGTCGTCTTCCACCACCAGCTTCGAAACGAATAGCGGATTGGCGAGATCCGGGAAAGCGTAGTCGAATCCTTGTTGCGCGTGCATGCGGCGCAGCGCGTCCAGATCGCTTTCCTTGTATTCGCGAACGAGCATTTAGAAAACGCGGTGGCGCAAGAGCGGATGCGCGCGGCCGACGGCTTCGGCTACATCGAAAGTGGTCGCGCCATAGGGGATGTCGTGTGACGCGAGCGCGGCGCGCGCCGATGACGAGATCGGTTTCTGCGCCAGCGGATGCGGGAGCGCTTCGAATGCTGCGTCGTCTTCCAACGCGAGATGCGCGCCTTCGTCAGCCTCCACCAACACAATGATCGGTGTCGCGTCGGAAGAAACAGGCTCGTCAGTGATAACCGCGGGCGCGGTTTCGTTCAGCGCGACCCAGTGTGAATTGACGAATCGCGTTGCGTGGCGGCGCCACGCGCCGAGCGTCGTGATGTAATAGCATTTTCCAGTCATTTCGATTTTGCAGGAGGCAGAGAATTTGTTTATGTAACGGCCGCCTTCGGCGGGAGCAGTTGACGGTGCCAAACGATATGCGAGGCAAATCGCCGGCCTGTGGAGGGCACTGCTATAAGGGTGCGGAATGCGGCGGTCACAACGAGCAAGGTAGTGCCGGCGTCTCGACCTACTACGGAGCGCGGGAGCTTACTCCCGCTTTCTAGCGCAACAATGCTCCGTCGCCGAGCGTCGTTGGTAGCGCCTGGTCTCGTCGGCGGTTTGCCGAACGATCGACAAAATCAAAATAGCCGGCAAGATGCCGGCGCTACTGAAACCGAAACTCGCTTATATAGCGGGCGCTTTCAACCGGGGCCCTAAAGTAGAGTCACGACGAGAAGGTGTAGTTGTGCGTGAGCACGGTTGCGTTCACGCGGCCTGCGAAAAACTGGTGCTCGGACTCGCAACTTACCGTCACCTTTTGCCCGTCTTCCACGATGGCTTCGATTTTCTTTATGGTCAGACGCCCGAAGCGGCCAACTAGTACGTCGCTAAGGCACAAACGCTCTGCGCGCATGGGCGAGCCGTCACCTAGCGTGAAAATGTGGTGCGGGGTCACGTCGAGAGACTCGTCGTTCGAGAAATGCAGGCGAATGAACGTGTCAGCGTCGCGAATTTCCAGGCGCACGATGCGCGTCCAGGGATCTTCGCGCGGAAGGCACGGGCAGCAAAGATGTTCGCCAACCTGGCAGGATTCAATCTTGACCAGGCCGCGCTCTTTGGTTTGAACTTTTGTTCCCGCGCGCAAACAGCTTCCGCTGCCGCCGCCCGAGCCTCCGCCGGTCCCGCTGCTGGTCGTAGCGGCCATCATCGCGCCCTGCGACAGCGGCACGCGTCCCTGCAATGCTTGCTGTTGCGCGGCGATATTTGTCTTTGCCGTTTGCGCGTTTGCTGGCGTGCCCACGCTGCCGGAAATTCCTCCCACCCACACGATGGCCAGCGCGACTTCGTCCCAGTAAGGATAAAAATAATATGTGGTTGCGGCTGTTAGCCCGCTGATGGCGAGCGAGCCGTTCGGCACGGCGGTCGATGTGCCGTCAGCGCGCGCGATAGCAAGCGAAGACCACGACCACGTGATGCTCGACGAGGTGGAAACATACGTAAACGCGCCAGACCACGTCGGCGGCACCGAGCCTTTCATCAAAACGCCGGGCTTGGTCGGATCGATGTGGTTCCCGGTAAGCGCGCCGGACGTCACACGCGCGAAATTCGTGCCGTCGGTGATCTGGTTGTCGATGCTCCAGCCCTGATTAGGCCCGAGAGAAGCCTCCGCCAGCTTCTTCAGCGCTTCGTACAGCTGCGGATTCGTGCGCCGCAGTGCTTCAAGTTGTGAAATATTCAGCATTCTAATTTGTGGCGCTGCGATGTGGATTCCTGGCTTACGATATTCAATCGAACTGCAGGTTTTCGTCGAAGGGTCACTCAGCTCCGCGGACGATGGCGAAGGGATCCGGTTTTGCCCAGGGGACTAATTTCGTAATGGAAAACCACGATGCCGCGGCGTTTGTGCCGATCTGATAAGAAACGCGCTCGGCCAGCACATTGGTAAACTGTTCCATGTCGCGCGAAGCTGGTGCCGCGAGCGTCCACGCTCCCAGCGACATCACGCTCACGTTGCCCGGCAACGCCGCAGACAGCGCGAGCGAACCGGCGCCCTGCACGTAGGCCGTCAGGTAGCCAAACAGATTTCGACCACTCAACCCCGTGGCCGCGAGAAACGCCGTGGAGTAGAACGAATTGATGGAGGCGCCGTCGTCGGAATATTGACCTTCTGTGAGCGCGTAAATCTTTCCACTGGAATTGTTCGAACCGAAAAAAACCTGCGCTTCTCCATTGGGCCGCTCGATCAATCCGCACGAATTCGCTGAGATCATCCAGGGCGCCCATTTTCGCGAACGTTCCGCTGCGGTGGTGTAAATCGAAACGAGCGGGTCTTGCATTCCCTCCGTGTAATCGAGCATGAGAATCTGATTCGGCTGCGTGGCTGCGCCCATTGGGACGCCCACGTAAATGCGTTTGTGCTGCGTGTCCACTTGCACCCAGAGCAGCTGGCCGTATTCCCAATTGATCGCGTCCCAAGTGGGCTGAACTTCCTGCGACAATTTGATCGGCTCGCTGCCGTCGAAATAATAAAGGCCCGAGCGCCCCGCGATTACTACCCACTCTTCGCCGTAGCCCACGCCGTGCACCGAAGGAGTGCCTACTTTGTTGGAAACTTCTTCCACGCTCCAAAGCGCCGGTTCGTTCACGCCATCCGTGGCGGTCACGTATAGCGAACGCTCCTTCACAAAATACAAATTGTTGCGAAGAGCGAACGCGGCGCGAATTCCCTGCCCGTTATTCACTGCAATTTCCTGAATTCCGCTCACGCCGTCGTAACTTTCCGGCGCCTCCGTGGCGGACGCGCGCACCAGCGAAGAATTCTGTGCCGCGTAGGTAGGGAATATTTCAATGTCGTCAACCAGGAAAGATTCGCCGCTCGGCCCCGGCAGGCTGTCGGCGTAAACGCGCAAGCTTAAATCCGATGGCAACGCGGTTTGCGGCGGAAAAAGTTGCGCTGTGAATTCCTGATAGGACGTTGTTGTTCGCGCGAACGATACGGCGAGGCCCGCGCCCACCAGGCCCATTGTAGGGCTGTAGGTATTGATGCGCAGAGAGCCGGCTGCCAGATTCGCGCTGCGAGCAATGCGTACGCGTACCGAATAGTCCGTGTTATTTAAAAGCAATTGATCGCCGAAGGCGTCGGTGATGGCGTTTTGCGCGATGGTGCCGCGCTGCGTGGTCACTCCGTCAGCGGTGATGCGATATGCGTCGCCCCAAACCACATCGCTCGATTCGCGGCTTCCGCCCGCGCCAAAAATCGGATCGAGCTGCCAGCCAAGCGGGCGCCCGCTTCCGGACGCGTCCCATCCGCCGTCAAACGAAAGATTGCGCCAGTTATCCATCTTCGCGCGCTCGCCCCACCAGAAAAGTCGCTCGGCGTAATCCACCACGCCAAGCTGGCACGGAAGTTCGATCTGTCCGTACAAATATTCCATGCTCAGGCCGCTCAGCAGAATCGTGTCGCTGAAATCGACCTCCAGCGACGTGGTCACGTTGTCGTTGAGCGTCATGGTAGCGGGCACCTGATAAAAAGTTGCGCCGCCGCTGGCCGTGAACGCGAGCAAGCGTTGCACCACGTTCGAAGGGCCCGTGGGAATATTGGTCACATTAACTTTTTTCCCTCCGGCTGCTGTCCATGTCGTGGGCGGCGAAGGCGCGGTCCAATATCCTTGGCGCGTTACAAAAATCACCGCGCACTGGTGCTCGCCGGGAGATATGTTGCCCGGATCGGTGGCATCTGCGACAGCAGGCCCTTCGGCTGGCCCAATTTGGCTCACGCGATCGAAATAGGTGTCGTCGAACTGGCGCGGAATGTCCTGACCGACGAAGCCATCGCCAAAAGCCATGTATTCACGGCCGAAATGCGTGTCAGACGCAAGATACAATCCCGGCTTGCCTCCCGACGCAACTACGGAAAGCACGCCCGGCGAAGTTTCCTTGTAAATATTTCCGAGCGAATCCAGCGCGATCATTCGCTGCACAAGATTCGTTGTGCCGTAGGTTTTCAGTCCGTTGATTTGCGGCGCGCCTGCGACCACAGGGAATTGCGAAACTAGCCCCGGGCGCGTGCGCACACCGCCGGGAAAAAATTCCACGTCGCCGAGCGCAGGCGACATCCCCGGCGGCACGTCGGAAGGATCGAGCAGCGTGATCCAGGTGCTGAAAATATTCAGCGGCAGCGGCGTAAAAGTTTCAATAGACATGTTGAATAATTCTCGCAAGCAATAAATTATGTTTCGTGCTAGAAACGGTCTGCGTCAGGCCGTTGGTATAGCTACTGGATTTTGAATTTCTGGTCTTTCCGTGCTTGAGTTCCGATTGAAAAAGCGAACTTATAAAGACCTTCTCATCTGCATAGCCGGGGCATTGGGAGCCTTCCTCTTCTTCTTTTTCCCGGCCCCATGTCTGAAATCGTCCCAAGCCGGACCCATTAGTATTGATTTACATCCCTACGGTTTCCCGGCAGAATTGCCCATTGACGAAAAGATTGGAGTGTTCTACCTGTCCGCGGATCGGCTGGCCGTATTCTTTAACAATAAGCAACCGCTCTCAGGCCCGGGCTCTGAAGCTTTTCAACTGATAGTCCTAGATATCAGTGGCCATGGCTTGGCTCAGCGAAATGTGTTGGCCGCTCCAAAGGCGATGGATCTCACGCCCGGACCTAACGGCAGAATTCTGTTCGGTCGTTCAGGTCAACTAGATTTTTTTGACTCTGGTCTTCATTTGCTGAAGACCGTGCCTTTGGGAGATTCAGTCACGGGGATATCATTCAACCGGCGGCTAAACCAACTAGTCGAAATGACAATTGACGATGTTTCGCAGACGCGCACAGCACATTTTTTAGATGGGGACAGTCTCGAAGAGAACCTTAGTTTGACTTACCCCTTGGAATCCGCTCCCCACTTCGGCGACAAACAGCTCGCGTATACTCGCGGAGGAAATTGCTTCGGGTCCGCGCGTATTGTGTCTGTCAGGAAGGACGATTGGGCTTTTCTCAGTGACCTTCCCGCTTGCGACTTTCTCACTTTTATCGGAAATGACGAAATCGCCTATGCCTTCGATCAGCGACTGTACGTTGTCGACAGAAGTGGCAAACAGATAATGAAGGCTCGCATCCCGGTTCTCGGAAGTTTCTCAGAACCTGGTTTCGTAGGGATTTCTGACAATTACCAGCGTCTAGCCATAGCGGCACTTACGAAAAACATTTTCTTCCCAGCCTGGGCTTGGCCGAATGAAATATTTGTTTATGATCTAAAAACCAAGCGCCGGATATTCAATCACACTTTGCCGATAAACTCCTGGGCGTCCGCGCTTTCGCCAGAGGGTCATCAACTGGCGGCAATCGAGAATGGTATTCTCAAGCTTATCCCGATACCTTGATTGAATCGAGTTCATCCGTCATTCCTATTGGAGTTTTTTGAAGATGCCGTAGAACGTGATGGTGTCGGCGGTGATTGCGGTTGGATAGGCTCCGGCGGCGAGTTCGGGGAACGGGCCGGCGGACGCACCCTGTTGAAAGATTTTCACTTTGTTTGCGTTCATCGCGGCGCCGGGATAGAAAACGTAATCGTATCCGGCGAGGCCGTCCATCCACGCAGTTCCCTGCACCGGCGGCTGGTCGGATGCGATCACCGGTACTTCTGACAAGTCCAGCGTGTCTCCCGAGGTCGTATAATTTCCCGACGCCACAATCGTGCCGCTGACGTGCACGCGTTTGCCATCGTCCCAAGTGTCCACGAGCGAAAATGTGAGTGCCATTGTTCCTCCCCGTCTGAATTTGTTGTTTTCTGAATGGCCATGCGTGATGTAATTAAATGTTATGATTTAGGGCAGTACGTGTGCGCCGAACGAAACCGCCATATTTCGATTGCGTGCACACTGCGCAGAGCGTGCGGCAGCGCACAACCCGACGGCCTTCAGTTGAATCCTAAGCGTCGAATATAAGGAGAGCTTGGTGCGACGATTGCGAATCGCTTGTGCGGTAACTGTGTTGACGCTGCTCGGATTTGCAGTCGCGCTAAAATTGTCCGCGGCCGGCCATGCTCGTGACGGAAGAAACGGCACCACCACTTCTGCCTCACAGTATTCTTCGACAAAGGAAGACGCTAACGCCGCTAAGAGTGGCGCGGCACCCGAGGCGGTGACGCCGTCGCCGGCAAACGCGAATGCGCCGGTAATCGTTGCCACGAGTATCTCAGCGCGTTCGCTCGCCGTGGAACCGCAATCGCAAAACTCCTCGAACGCGACCAGCGCAGAAAATTCGTCCGCGCCACAATCCGCGCTGCTCTATCTTGCAAACGCCGACAAGGGGGACAGGATTTTCACTTTAGCGGCTACCTTGAATCCGCTCGGCTCGGCGAATCCTCTTGCATCCGGTAGCCGGCTCGCTCTGTTTGCAGGGCAAGTTTCACCCGGCTCCCTGGGCGATGGCGGCGCTGCATCCGGCGCCGAATTCGATCTCAAGCTTGATTCGCTCGGCATGCGCAGCGGAGTAGTAGTCGCGCCTGACGGTACAATTTTTGTGGCCGACACTTTAAATGGCACGATTCGCACCATCGCGAGTGCGGCGAGCAGCGAGCCCGGAATCGTTCGCAGCGTGGTAGGGCGTTATGGGCCGCGCCAGAATTTTGAGCTGATCGAGCCGCTGGGCTTGGCATTGGATCGCGCCGGGAACCTCTATATCGCCGACCGCGGCGCGAATGCGGTTTTGATGCTGCACTCCGCTGCATCCGCTTCACCCGGCGTACTGGAAATTCTGGGGCACGTGATTTCGCCTGCGAGCATCTCGGTAACGCTGGACGGTGGAAAAGTTTTCGTCGCTTCCGCTGATACTGGAGCCATCGTTGCAATCAATACGAAGACTCGCTCGATTGCTTCGGCGGGGATTTCGCCAGCTAATTTAGGCGTCGATAGCCAGCAACGCGGCAGCCAGAAAATTATTCCTGCCGGCCTCGCTGTGGATGGCGCCGGCAATCTGTTCGTTTCGTTTTCTGGAGCTGGCCCGGGCTTGGACCAGATATTGCGGCTGGATGCTTCTACAGCGAACGTTAAGACCGTTGCCCATGGATTAAGCTCGCCCGGCCAAATCGCTTTCGATTCAAACGGAAATCTATTTCTCGCGGACCAGGGCACGCGCCGGGTTCTGGCACTTCGCGCTGCAGGCGTGCCGGCCAATGGCGTGACGCTGAGTCCGCCGACGAATCAGACGCCGTACGGCCCGGAACCAGTGGCCGGAACATCCCCCACGCAAACCTTCACGCTGACAAATGATTCCACCGGAACGATCACGCAAATCACTTCCGGATTTCAAGGCGCGGATCCAGGAGACTTCACCGTGCTGAATACTTCCTGCACCGGCACCCTGCTGTCAAACACAAGCTGCAATCTGAATGTCGCGTTCACGCCGCAAGCGACGGGATCGCGCTCAGCGTCTTTGGCCGTTACGTACACCAGCGCGGGCGTGCAAAGCACTTTGACGGCCGCTGTGACCGGAACCGCCGACGATTACGAAATCACATTGGCGAGCGGCGCCATGCAGCAAATGACAATCCCGCAAGGATTCGCGGCCACGTACCAATTACAGATCGTTCCGGACGATACGTTCAGCGGCTCGGTAACCTTGCTCTGCCCGCTAGGATCGGCATTGCCCGCGGCAACGACCTGCGGAATTTCCGCCGGCACCACCGTCACCACGCCGTTAGTTCCCACGCTCACAGTAACAGTTACAGCTGGAACGCCCGTGCCGTTCAACGTTACGTTTCAAACCACCAGCGTCGCGACGGTCACTAGCACGACCACCACTACTTCAATGGTTCCCGGTTCCGGCATTTTCCGCCGCGGCGACGACATGAATTGGCCCGGCGCGACCTTCCGAAATTCCGCTGGCGTCCCTACCCTCTCGTTTCTTGGTGCGTTCGGGGTGTTATCCGCGATTATATGTTTGATGTTCGTGTTTCACGTTTTTGGCGCGAAGCGAATGCTTTCAGTTTTCGCCGTCTGTGCGATTTTTGCTCTGGCGTTGGCGGGGTGTCATCACACCAGCACCACCGGCATCGTAGTTACGCCGAAGGGCACCTACAATTTCACCGTTCAAGGCACAGCGCAAGGAGCCACGCGCGGCTTTTCAGTCACCATGGTCGTCGAATAACAGCAATTCGCAGTCGGCGCGAGCTGCCGCACTTCACTACAAATAAATGATGCGGCTACGATAGCCGTAGGGCCTGCGGCGACGCCCCTTGGTCTGCTCCGGACGCACGTATCGATTGATCAGATTTTCAACAGCGGTTTGCGCGGAACCAAGCAGGTCGGCGGCGAGTGCACGCGCTCCTCGAGATCGCGCAGCCAGCGCCGCGGTTGCAAACCCAAGAGCGTCAGTCGCGCTGCGAATCTGCACCGGATCGGTTCCCAGCACCAGCAGCGGCAGAATCTTTTCGTAACGCACGCGAACAGTGATGGATTGCGTGGCGCCAATCAGATTTATTTTGTCTTCTCGCCATTCCCACAGCCGCAAATAAGTGCTCGGCTGCAAGTTCAACATTCCGCCGCCACTGGTAAATTTCTCCATGGGGACAAACACGTCAGTTGTGTTCGCGGTCGCGCGTTCCCAAAGCATGTGCGGCATCAGGCAGTCAGCGGGGAGCTGCGGGCTGGACACGTCGCTGATTTCCAGATTTGTCACGCCGGTACCGGAATTCTGATCGAGCTCAATGTCCTGCTGTTCGACTAGAACGCTCACACCGTTCTCAGCCAGCTCGCGCTGCAACCCACGATAGGCCGAGTTCAGCAACGGCATCAGCAGCGTGTCAGTGAAAACCACGCCCGCCGAATCGTTCACCATTGCGCGCGCCAGATTCAGCGCGTCTTCCGCCTGCGAATACGCGGTTGTCGGGACGACGGGCATTGTTGCCTCCGAGATTTCTGTTTACGTGCGGGAAACCTTAAGCACTCCGGTGATTGCGGAGCGTGACCGCGCCATTATGGTCTTCGTGCCGGATTCGCCGTCGACCAACGCTCTTTTGGTTACGCCCAGGCGTCAGGATATGATCGACACGTCGTCACATCGAAATCTGCGAGGGGAAAATGGCGTCAACACAAAAAAGATTGCATACTCCGGCAGCAGGCGGCTTTGGTTCGCTGCCTTTCAGCAGCGGCGTGCTCGTGCATAAGACTTTTTATCTCTGCGGCCACATCGGCCTGGACCCGGCTACGAAGAAAGTTCCGGACAGCGTCGATCGCGAAATTCGTCTGATGATGGACAGCCTGCGAGACACGCTGGCCAAAGTTGAAATGACTATGCAGGATTTGGTTTCCGTTCAGATTTTTTGCCCGGACGTTTCGCTGTTTGCCCAGTTCAACGAAATCTACCGCACGTATTTTACCGAGCCCTTGCCGGCTCGCGCCTTTATCGGTTCAGGCCCGCTGCTTTTCGGTGCGCGCTTCGAGATCCAGGGCATCGCGGTGAAAGACTAGACCGCGCGGCTTCGGTGGCGGTAAATTGCCGCGAATCACTCGCCGTGGCAATTGAAAATGTACGTCGAGCTGCTCGCTGGCGTCGCGTTATAGGTCAGCGTCATGCTGCCCGTGGTGGCCGTATTTTCTCCGGTGACGTTGGCCACGGCGCCGGTACCTCCAACCATTTTGCAAATGAAGATCGGCGTGAGCGGCCAGGTATTCGTAAAATTAATTGCAATCGTGGGATTCGCGGCGGTGGTGCCGCTGGCAGTTACAGTCGCTGTAAAACGCTGGCTTGTTCCACTTGCCGTCACTGAGGCCGCGCTTCCCCATCCGCTCGACAGCGTAATGTTGGAAGGTCCAATCGAGCTGCCGCGATTTGCCAGCAAGAAAATTCCCTGCACGTTGCCCGCGTAAGAAATCGACGCGTTAATCGTTGCTGACGATCCGGGCGCCATGACTTTCAGCGCGTTTCCGCTGGTGGTGCCGGACGCAGGCGCGATCGCCACGCCGTCGCTCGCATTTGACATCGAGACGGTAGCCGCGCCCAGGGGGCTCACCGCATTCAAATCGTTGCGCGCCACAAGATTGCCGGAATTATCGAAGAACGAAACAGGAGTAGTCGACCCGCTCGGATCGAGATCGAACATGTGCCCGGTCTGCGAGGTGCTTAATTGTGCGATCAAGCTAGGCGCAGTCCCGCTCGGCGCCCCCAGAAATTGGCCGCCTGCGCTGGACGCGTTCTGGCTCGTGCCGTTCACAGTTCCCTGCACGTTCAGATTCGAGTAAACAGTATCGGTTCCGCCGTTGCCGCTGTCGGCAAGCGGAGCAAAGCGCGGCTCGGAAGGCATGGGGCCTTTGGTGAGAAAGGCGTCGTCGAAATAAACGTAATTGGTGGAAGAAGCGGAATTTTCGAGAAGAAAGACCCGCATCGAGTGCGCCACGCTGGTGGAAACGCTATAACCATTAGGCACGCGAAAAATCACGGCAAAGTTTCGATTCACCGTCCAGGCGTTCGCCGTGGACACCTGCCAGTCCGCGCCGGTCACGTTGCAGTTGCATGTAATGCCGTTGTTATAGGTGAGCGAAGCGTTGGTGCTTTGCCAGTTGCCGCCGTTGCCGCCATTATCGACGTAATTGGCCGGAGCGAGAACGCGCGCGTTGGTGGCGATGTTTGTGATTTTGTCCGCCTCGGTGCAATTCGAGTCGTAGTAAAACCGGAAGCCCGGCCGAAAGTTTGCGGACGTGGAACCCGAAGCGACGCGCACTCCAAAAGTGTATTCCGCGGCGGGATCCACGGAGATGCATTGGGAGTTGACACCCAGCCCGGCCGTAGCGCCGTCTCCAACTTTTACGTTATAGGTTCCCTGCGTGTATGTATCGACCGGCGCCGAAGAGCTCGATTGCCGCGCGTAAATTCCAGTCGCGGCTTGATTGATGTTCGTTCCGCTTGCGCCGCCCCACGCCAACAAAGTTGTACCGCCACTCCACGCTTCGAAAGCGGCGTTCGAAAGCAAATTTGGGCCGGCCAGATCGTTTTGCCCGAAATGCATCGAAGGCGTCCAATTGTGGCCGTTGTTATCGATCGCAACCATCGCGGAAGCAGGTTCGTTCGGCTTGATCTGCGTGTTGTTCGTGATGGAGAGATATGGGTCGAGCAGATGAATTCCGATGGCCGAGCCGTCCGAAGGAAATTGAATGCAATTGTAAACATCTTCGCAGCGATTGTTGGGGCCGAAGGTAACGCTGGTGACGCCCAGTATGTTGTAACAGATTTGCCCGAAGGCAGCGGACGAGCTTTCGCAATCATTGCCATATACTTCGTCATTGTTGGGATAATTTCCGTTGGTGTCTTTCGCGAATACGTAGCCGGTGGACGCCGCGGGCGGCAAGATGCAAGCGTTCTGTTCCAGAACGATCGCGTTGTAAATTCCCGCGAGATAAAAACACGTATCGCCCGCCGACTGCGGATTCATGTTGTTGTGCTTAAACAAAGTATTGGTGCCGTCGAAGACCCCGACCGAAGTGTTGCCGTATATTCCGTAGGAATTGCCGCCGGTTCCCAGCGTGATGTTGTTGTTCTCGATATCGGAGTGGCCGATGCTGGTCATATCGATCACTTTTGAATTGGCGCCTGTGGCGAAAAGGGCCATGCCCTCGATGTGCACGAAATTTATTTTGGACGTAGCTTGATTCGGATTCTTCACCGTAGTGCATCCCGCATTTCCGCAGGCGATGAACCCGGAAGTATCCGGCTTCGCGACGGTGCCGGTCCCGCTTTCCTGGTAGCCCTTAATCGAAGCACCGTCCCCGGTCAATTCCACTGCGTCACTTGTAGTCGTGTCGGTGATGGTGAGTTGTCCCTGTCCCCAAAGCAAAACGGTTCCGGCAGGGATGGTGATGTGATGCGCGCCTGTCAAAGTTCCAACCATCCCGCGCGCATCGCAAACCGAAGAAGCTGTGGAAGCCGCTGCCGCCGCAAGACATGCCGTGATTTTCGCGGCAGCATCGGCTCCAGAAAATCGCTCGGCTTTCTGCACGCCGTTCAGCGCATTCACCGCCGCGGAGCCGTTCACATCCAGGTTGAATTGCGGATTCGTGTTGTTGATGCCAAGCGAACTAGGAGTGAAGCGGTGTGCCGGCGCCAGTGTGCTAGTCAGCGAATCGGGCCCGCCTGCGGAAGGCAGCGCCGTCAAGGTATAGGACGTTGTACCGGCCCCTGCGACGAAAACGTTGTTCGTCTGGTTTGGAAACCACTGCCCGTTATTCAGATTTGGCGTAGTGGAGATTGCAACACAATAACCCTGGATCGCGCTGAGTCCGGCGACCGGCAAAGTCCAGGTGAGCGTGATGGCATTATTCGCCCCGCTCAAGCTAATTCCGGCGCTTTGCACGGAAGGCGCCGACTGGTCGCTATTGCAATTTCCGGAGCCGCCCGTGGCTGAATACATCGTCGCATAGTAGGTTCCGGATGTAATCGAACCACCGGTCGTAGCCGTTCCCGCCACGCTCGTCGGCGGATAGGAAGCGGCGAATTGAATGTCCACAGTGCCGCGCGAATTTTGTGCGATGCTGGCGCCGTATCCGAAATCGGTTCCAGTATTGAGCAGTAATCCAAGCACGGGATCGATCGCAACGCCGGCGAATCGGCTGCCATTAAAGGTGGCTCGCAGCGGGTCTCCGTTCTGTCCGCCATTAAATTGATAAATGTCGCTTCGCAATCTAGGGTCGGATGAACCGCCATTGGTTACCGCATAATCGAATCCGTTGAAAGTTTGCGTGGAACATCCCGGAGCGGGATTGCCGTTGGAATCCACCACTGAGATAGCGCTGTAGTTGGATTGGTTTCCGGTTATATGGCAACCCGCAAGAAAAGACGTGCTCGGGTTATCATTTTGAATTATAGGCGAGCCGCCACGACCCGCCAATGACATGGCGACATTGATTCCAAACAGTGTCGTTCCTGAAGCGTTTAATTCCACCAGCGCCGGGTATTCGGGACTGTCTGACGTGGTTACGTTATTAAAAGTCAGAGCGGTGATTTGAGGCAGAGAAGCACTCGCCGGATTTCCGGTACTGTTGGTGATGTAGAGAAATGGTCCATAGTTTACTTCCCATCCGCGAATATTCTCAAAGACAAGATTTCCCGGACCACTTCCGGTTGTATTCACACGCTGGTCATAATGGAAAGCTCCCCCAATGCCTTGTAAATTATCAAAGATGGCTAATCCGACAAGAGGGGCTTCGCCGAGGAGCGGCGTGTCGCCGGTCATCAACACACAATAATTGTTCGGTGCCTCCGTCCCCGCGCATTCCCCGCCGTGCCATTCGAACCAAAATAGATTGGTCAGTTCGAGCGCGGAATTGTCGGCAAGTCCGGTGTTCTGCACCTCCAGAGAGACGTTTTGTAGTTGAATATCCGTAGCGTCGTAGAACCATAGGGTTTTGTTGTACCCCTGAATATCCACATCCCTGAACGTAATTGACGAATGGCAGGCCGGTGGACGGCAATCGAATACCGGAGCATTGTTGGGACTGGCTCCCGGTATTGAGCTAATTCGCACGGAAGGCGAGCGCACGAAAGAAAGATTGCTGGAAGTTCCCAGACCTTGAAACGTCAAGTAACTACACGGAATTTCAAAAACCGGCGCAGTCGAAGGCAGCTGCGGCTGCGAGATGTAATAGTGCCCCGGTGGAAATGTAATTACGGGGTGTACATTATTGCCGCTTGCGCCTATCACGGAGGCGCACGCCGCGGTAATAGCAGCCTGAATAGCCGGGGCATCATTGGTACTCGCATCTCCTTTTGCGTTGTAAGGCGGGCAGGTCACGTCAATGGATGGCCTGGGTCCGCCAAAACAGCCGCTGCCGCTGACAGCCAACGATGAGGGCGTAAAACTTCCGGGATTGAAATTGGTGGTCGTCAACGTGCCGGCGATGTTTGCGTTTCCAGCCACGGTTAAATTTCCACCAAGTGTAAGACCGAATGCGGAAATATTGTTGCCGACTCCAGTGGACGAAGGATCGGCCGGAAGGATTGTATCCGGAAAAGTCTGGGTTCCGGAAATTTGCGGCGCGGCGATTTGAATTACGTAACGTCCGGACGGCGCATAAAAATGGTAATTGCCGATGCCGTCGGATTGAAATGGATTCTGCGAAGGGACCGAGAGAGTCGCGTCCGTGTAGATCGTGGCGAGCGGCGCGCACGGCGTTCCAGTCGCGGTGGACTGGCACACAGTGATCGTCGCGTTGCCGATCGGATGGCCGTCCGGCCCGAACACGATGTCGTCCTTGCGCGAGCCTTGTGCGTGTGCGCAGGAAGCAGCGAGCGCGCCGAAAACCAGGAACGCAACCAACGCTTTACGCATGGGATGGAGAAGCTTCGTGGTCGCGGAGATCTCATGCACCGGACAAGCATCTGTTCGCCGTATTTTATGGATCGCTATCATCTCGTGTTCGCCTCGTCGCTGCTGGTGTCCTCGCTTTTGTACCGCAAACCCATCCATTTAAACAGAAGCAGCTAACCGCGCGTAGTTATCTGCGCATGTCGAGCAGATCCTCCGGATTCAAATTGGGAATTCGGACAAGTTGCGTGGAGCTGCCACAATGCTAACGGTGTCTCGCGGGTGAGGAAGCATTGTTCCATTTAGGAACATCGCTGAACACGAACAACAAGCTAAGCGTGGTTACGACATTCCCTTGTCACTCCTGGCGGAAAATCTTTGCGCTTTAGAGAAGCGGATTGTCTCTTAGGCTCAAACCCTGCATATAGCGCCGCGTAGATACCGGCCTTTCCGTTGATAGGTCAACTCTCCGTGCCTCACTCGAGGGTCATTTAGTCCGCGAAGCGCTTGTCGGGTTCCCTCTCATATGTTATTCGTATCACGTAGTTTAGGCTTTGATGCGACCGGTGAATATCCAAGCATCTATCCAGCTGTTCCTACAGACCTAGTTCATCCATGTTCGAGGGCTCCCCTGCGGGGTCAGCTTCCGTATGGCAGCCGCCGTGCCTGTACTATGACAATAGTTTAAGGCCGGGAAAGGCGCCACACGGCCAGAGGAAGTTGTTTATGACTAAGTTGAACTCGGGAATAGCCGCTTTCGCATTGC
Source organism: Candidatus Acidiferrales bacterium (assembly GCA_049693615.1). GTDB lineage: Bacteria > Acidobacteriota > Terriglobia > Acidiferrales > UBA7541 > Palsa-295. Next base: position 44,375 of record JBAVQB010000043.1, read on the forward strand.
TCGCCGCGGCGATTTTGCTGCTTCCGGCAACGTCGATTGCGGCGGTTAGGCCGGACAAGTGGCCTAAGTCGGTTAAGATGCCGGAACCATCCAGCTTGCCGATGCTCATCACGGGATTGGCAGGTTTGGGCGGGCTCGGTTGGCGTTTCCGCCGGTCCGGCAAGTAAGTAGGCCGAACACCGTCACCCAGGGGACATTCGCAGAGCGGGTGTCCCCTTTTTTCTTGAGCGCTATTCCCCACCGTCGGCTTTTCTGTCAGTCGCGCGTCACATTTAAAATCTTGAGTCGCCGGCGTCGGATTTTTCCCTCGTTGCACCTGCGATTTATTTTCGCGGCGGTTTAGTTGGCGACGCTTCCTTGCTCGCCTTAGCTGTGCCATTTCCCAAGCCGTGCTGCGCCGCTTTTTCCGCGTCAAGGATTGCGTGGCAGTGTTTGCAGACCGCCACACCGTGCTTCACTTTTTCACCGCACGCGGGGCAATCGCTCAAGCGCATAGGAACGTAGGCCCATTCGCGTTCGACACCCAGACCGATCGCCGCGCGGCGGTGCAGATCCGAAATTTCGCGGAAGGAGTGGCCGCGCGCCCACATCACGTCGCCTTCTCCGATCAGCCGGTGATAGAAATCCTCGCGGCGAGCCGTCGCAGTCGCAATTTCCTCCGGAGATGGCCGCGGCCCAGCGCAAACGAAGACGCCGTGGTCATGGAGATCCTGCAGCAGATCCTCTGCGATTTCACGCGCCGAAATCGTAAACGGAAAGCGGCGATTGTCGCCCATGTCGAGAGCGTCGCCGCGCGATGTAAGCAATAGCAATGCGTAAGGTTCGCCCTTAGCGCGCGCTGGAATGTGATAAACACCATGCGTGCGCGAAACGTACCAATCCTGTTCGGACACCGAGCCAATCGCCACGGTCGCGGCGGTGTCTCCCTTCGGCTGCGTGTCCACTAAAATATCGCGATGAATTCCCTGCCCAAGTAGAAGGTTCAATGTATTTTACCTTTGTACAAAAGTATTGTTTGGAATTAGCGCTCGGTAGCGCCGGCATCTTGCCGGCTCATTTGACTTCTTAATGACCCGGCAACTCGGCAGCGCCACAGTGGCGACGATGCCGGTGTGCCGGTTGTGCCTTCGTCGCCCCGAGGTTCCCGCCGTGCATCTTGGTTTTAATTGGCCTAAGAAATCTCAAAACGCAAAACAAACGGGCCCTAAAGGGCCGCTATGAAGCACTCTGCCGATTAGACGGCAACGAAGGGCTGGCTGTGAAAAGCCGGGACCGCGTCGTCGAGAATATCGTCCATGCCGCGATCCATATGGCGCTCACGGCGAGCTTCCCTGGCTCCGATGGCCCCGCGCATTTCCGTGCGCCGCTGCTGCCGCGACCATTCGATCGCGCGCACGATCCAGTCGCACGCCGCCGGGCTAAGCGGGATAAAGTCCCCAGTCGCGCTTTCGAGCGTGAAGCAATGCTCGTAATCCCCGCGCGACGGATACGGCCCCAGCGCCGCGATGCGAATTCCATCCTCAATTTCGGTTGTCTGTGCATGCCACTGTTCCGGCGAGCCGTATGACTCTGCCGGCATCCAGCGCTCGATATGCCAGCGGTCCACGGGAAGATATTTTGGGACGCGACGCAGCTCAACTTTCTCGCGAATCGCGTTCCCATTCGCGTCGCGGTCCGTCCACCGTCCGCCAATCCATGCCAGCCGCGACCCTCCCCATACCACGCGAAAGTTCGGCTCGTCATAACGGTTTACGCCACCGGCGCGAGTGGCGCGTCCCTGCACAGACGCCGGCACTTCATGCGTTTCTCGTGTGACGCGTATCAAAGGTTGTGAATTGTTTCCTAGCTGGGCTTGTGGATGAGAATCCCTGGCCTGGGGTGGGTATTGCCGCGGTCTATCCGCTGCTTAACTTTCCGAGTCCTTTGCGTTTGTCAATTCCTGGCCCGAGCGGATCTTCCACAGCGTTTGTTGCATGATTCCGAGCCAGATCACGGCGTCGCGCGCGGGCAGATTCAGGCGGCGCACGAGACGGCGGATTCTTTCTTCCGCGTCGGCCACACGCCGCAATTCCAAAAAGCCGCTTGCGTGCAGCACATCAAGCAGCTTCGTAGTGAACCGCTCCACGTCGCCCGCGGCGGCACGCGGAAGTTTCTCCGGCAGCCGGCCCGTCTTCGCGTCACGGATAATTTCGTACAGGCAGACCGCGACAGCCTGTCCCAAATTCATCGAAATATTTTGCTCAGACGTGGGAATGCGCATCAGCCAGTGACAATGGCTCAGGTCTTTATTCGACAGGCCAAATTTCTCGGAGCCAAACAGCACGGCCACCCGGCTCGTCTTTCCGATGCGCTTGCGTATCAGGCTCGCGCCATCTTCAAGGCGCCGCAACGGATGATTCAGTTGGCGATGTCTAACAGCGGTGGTTCCCACAACCAGCGTGCAATCCGCCACCGCGTCGGCCACGCTGCTAAATTGCTCGGCCTCCCGCATCACAGACGAAGCGCCCACAGCAGACCGAGCTTCGCGAAACGCCTTCTCGTAAGGATTTACGACGCGCAGGTGATGAAACCCAAAATTGCTCATGGCGCGTGCGGCAGCCCCAATATTCAAAGGATTCCTCACGGACACCAGGACGATCCGCACTCGGTCGAGTTGCGCCACAGTTGGCAAAGCGCGTTCATTCTAAATCAAGCGCAGCAGGTTCTTGCAGGAAAGCTTCGATGTTATCGAACGGAAAATTAGTTGGATTTCGTGGAGGAGGCTGCTTGACGGCTGTCTCTCGCGCCCGTCGCCGCTTTGGTACGCAAGACCAGGACCGGGCACTCCGCTTCCTCGACAACTTTCTCGGCCACCGAGCCAAACGCGATCTTTCGCCAACCGGTCATGCCATGCGTGGCGATGATGATCATGTCCGCGTTTGCGCTGTCGGCAATTCGTATTAATTCCATAGCAACGTCATTGGCATTGCCCAGCTGTGTCCGCGCCTTGATATTCTTTTGCGCGAGCAAGTCGGCAAGTTCCTTTAACTGCTTCTCCGCTTTTTCGTTTAGGCTTTCGTCGTACTGCCCTTCCTTGAAAATGGATACGTTCTTGGGCAGGTCCGGGATAGCCGGTACTACGTGAACAAGCAAAATCTCCGAGCCGAGACGAGAAGCCATGTTCACAGCCGCATCCAACGCGGCACGCGACGGGTCACTGAAATCGATGGGAACAAGAATCAGTTTTGGCGGCAGCATGGCCTCGTGGTTTCCTCTGAATCGCCATCCTACCAGACCAATTTAACGCAATGTTACGCCTCTGTTGCAGTCCCGTGAATTGTTAGCAGATGTAACGAGGCACAGATCGATGCCCCGAACTCTCATGCGCATTCACTTGATGCTGCTTGAAACAACCTAGTCCTGGACTGCCGCCTCGCGAGTTGTCGCTCGAAGACATGCCCTCGTCCGCCTGCGGTGCATACGTCATCATTCTCAGCTTTCGTTCGATAGCTAAGGAGTAGAATATTTCGGGGCGGCCGCTATTTCTAGCGTCCCGCCCCTTTTTGTTCTCCCGACGCTAAATGCCGCTAGTACCCCGTCGGAATTGCCAGGTTGCTGATGTACGCGCCGCTGCGTGGCGACTCGTTCCACACCTGAAATCCTGTGACGAAGTAGAAGATATACGCCGCGGAAATTCCGCCGCTTGCTCCGTAGATCGGGAACACGGTTTGCCCGCCGACGTCGTAAAAATCAATGTCCTGCATCACGGCGCGGCCCCAGTGCGAAAGGTCCAGGAAATCCACGCGCGTTTGGTTGGCATTGATGGACGATTTGATCGGCACACCCGCCATGGTCTTCTCGCCGGTAAAGAGCAGATCGAGATCGCTGGCGCGGCCCCCCGCTCCTTCCTTGATGATTTGCGAAATGGTGACGCCGAGTTGCTCCCACTGATGTTCCTGCTCGAGCGCGGTGTAAGCGATGAGCTTCGAAACTTGATTCGAGCCCAACGACTTGCGCACTTTGTTAATCGCCAGACGCACGGCGCCCGGAGTGATGGCGGAATTGTTTCCGTTCACGTTCGGTGTGGCAAGCTCCACCGGGTACGTAGCGCGATTCAAGTTGAGCCAGGTGCCGGTGGTCGCGTTTGTCTGGTGATACAAAATGCCGAACAGCGAGGTAGGCTGCGCACCGGTGAGGCCGTCGTGAACGATCACGTCATTGACGCTCGTGCCGGTAGGCAGCGAATCCACCTGAATTAGTGAATTGAATGGATCCACGAGCAGCACGTTGGCCGAGCCGCGATTGGTTGTAAGCGTGGGATCGTAAACCTGCACGGTTTGGTTGTAATAAAAAAGCTGGGCGCCGGGCGGTTTGGCCATTCCGAATTGCGCGGCCACTCCTGCGGGTAACCCCGTCGTGGTGATCGAGCCAACGGTTCCGAGCACCCCGTTGCCGTTCGTCTGCATCACTTTGTCGAGGAACGCGCGAAACTGAAACATCGCGTTTTTCACTTCGCGCTTCGCCGCGTTCTCAATTGCTTTTTCCGGCGCGTTTGACGCGTATTCCACGAGTTTGGTGATTTCCACCGCTTGCCGGAAAAATACCGGAGTCACTTGCGCCACGTCGTAAATCGTCCCGGAGCCGCGGCCCAAATCTCCGCCGTCCATGTTGGCCAGACCTGCTTTGCCTCCCGGGCGGATTTGCAGCGGCAAGCGCATGTTGCGCGAGCTGACGCGTTCCACGTCGCCGCGCTGTTGGATCATGGTCAGTAGGATGTCGTCGCGCTCATATAGCAGCGGAAGTTTGTCCCTGACTTTCTCCAGTTGCAACGCAACCGATTGCGCATTTTGCATTTGTGCCATGTGATTTAATTCTCCCTTGGAATGGAAATTGAAGTTGGCTAACGCCAACACGGTCGAAGATTCGTCGTCGTGGCGCTAGAGATGAAGTCCGGCGAGTGTTCAGCGCGGATACAGATTGATGCAGGGTGTCCTCCTCGGACGATTTGGAAAAAGATTATGAGCGGCGGCCGAAACTTCTGCATCTGATGCGCGCTGTGGACAGACAGAGCTACTGGCCAACGGCCCTGTTTGGAGTCTGCCCTTTCGGCCAGTTGTACGCTTTGCGTCTACAAGAGAAGATGCCCGTGTCAGGAAGCAGGCGAGCCTGGCGCTCGTCTCAGTCCCCCTTCCAGAAATAACGCATTAAGAATCTCAGGTAGAGGGGTGTTCCTATGCGAGTTAGAAAGTTTGCTTTTCTAGGAATGTTTTTGGGAACTGCGTTGTGCGCAGCCCCTGCGATGTCCGCGCAAAACTGCACAGCGTCAAAAGACGCGGCGATCCAGTGCTTCGTGGCTAACGCGGTAGCCACAAAAATCACCGAGCCGCGCTACGGAATGACCCTGCCGCAATTTCAGGCCTACGGCGTGGCCGTTTCCGAAATTCTACAGACCAATCACACCTATCTCGTCCTTATCGGAATTTCCAGCGCCATCGCCGATGCCATGCCTCCCCGCAACGCAGACGGCTCGGTGAACCAGTCCGCGCAGGGGTTGGCCGTATCGCAAATTGTGGATGCCGTTATCGCCGGAGGCTTCGCGCCCACCCCGGCGAACGTCACCCCGCAGGACTTAGAGTGGTTTACCCTCGACCTCGTCGCGGCCATGAATCACAACGATGGCATGATGCAGTTGATGACGCCCGGCGTCGGCTTGCGCATTATCGATTCTTACGTGGTCACCGGCACGTCAAACGGCAGCGTCAACTGGCCGCAGGTGAATGCAAGCCTCACGAACGCAGTGCAAAGTTTTATCACCGCAGGCCTGATGAAAATTCCAGCGAACCAGACCCCCGTCCAGGTCGAGACTTTTGTCAGCTCGGTGGCCCAAGCAATCTACGCCTATAAGGTATCCACCAACCGCGCCACGCTGTAGAAGCTTTAGCGCCCCAACCGCAACGGCCTTTTGTTGACGTTGGAATTATGTTAACGTGCGCGCCACGTCATGAGATGTGTAGCCGCGTCTTACCTATTACTTTTGATTTTCCCAGTCCTGCCTCCAGCGTCCGCGCAATCGCCTCCCAGTGCAAAAGAAGTGAGTCAATGGATCGAACAAGCGCGTGCGATGAGTAGCCTCGAAGCCTCGGATACATTGCCCTACCATTTGGTCGCAACATTCCGCTACTCCTGGCAAGACAACTCTTTAGACGGAACCTATGAGGTTTTGTGGGCGGCTCCCGACCGTTTTCGCATCGGGTTCCGCATGGGCCGTATTAGCGAAACCGAGATCGTCTTGGGAGACAAGAAGTATGTCGAGCGGAATACACCGACGATGACGGTTCCTATGTGTATTCTTGAGTTGCTTCCGTTTCCTCCACACGCGTGGCCGTTTGAATTGTCCAAGACTTCTGTGGAAAAACCACGCCTCGCAGCGACAAATGGAACGCGCGACGTCTGCGCAAAAAGCCGCAATGCGGCGTGGTGGGACTGGGAAATCTGTTTCGACGCAACCGGCTCAGAACTGACGTCGCAGCATGTCCGTTCTAGATCTCATCGTGAATCCGGACAGTTACTAATGTCCACTGACTTAACCGATTACGTTACCTCCGGCAAGGTACGATATCCGAGACACATACAAAAACAAATGGGTATGTACTCGATTGACGTGACCATCGAGAAATGGGAACCCGTTCAGAAATTTAGCGATGATGTTTTTGAACCGCTTCCAAATGGCCGGGCTTGGGACTGGTGCCTAAAGCCCGATGTCAAAGCGCCAAAAGATCAGAAGACGATTTTCTTTTCCGCTCCGGCAGCAGATAAGACCCATGTTCTTACGCCGATTGCGATTTATGAGATCGTTGGTCCGGACGGGATCCCTGAACGCGTAACCCCGCTGGCTGAGCTAGGCGATGAGGACTCAAAGGAATTTTTTGGCTCTGAGCGGCATCGCCAGGCGGCCGTACGCAGTTGCGGTGGCAAACCTATTTCATACGAAAGAACTATCTGGATTGAAGCTTTGGTAAAGCGATAGCCTCCGATTCTTGCGGGAAGCTCAAATGTATCAATAGCCAGCCACTAGGTCCGAGTCACAGATTCAAGATGTCGGCGTCGGACATGCGCGCGTAATTAATATCGCGCGGACCCATCGAGTGGCGTCCTTCGTTCCCTGCTCCGCCAGCTCCACCGATGTCCACACGACCCTCGGCGGTGCGTTGACGTTCGCGGCGCTGCTGGTTGGCGGAGACAACCGTACTTGTCCATTCGTTCAGCACGCGCTTGGCGACCGCGGGCAAAGCCTGGCGTGCGCGTCCTGTAATCAGCGACACGACTGCTTTCTGGTGATTCGCGTCCAGCGCTCCGGAGCGAAATGCGTCGCGCATTTGCTGCGTCAGCGTGCGATTCGCGCGCAGCGTAGAATCCAGTTCGCGGTAGATTTCTCCCACCACGCGATTGCGCGCGCTCTTGGAAATCCCTTCCGGCAGCAAACGTTCCACTTGCGATTCGATCGCTTCCACCACGCCTTCGACGGCCGCCGCGTTCGTGGCATGGAAGAATTGTTCCTGGGCCGGAGTGACTCCGTTAGGCGTATTACTAACCATGGCGTTGTTGTTTTTATTTGCCACTCCCAACAAAGCGCTGTCATCCCGAGCGAACTCGCGCGCGTTTTTGCCTTGCCCCTGATTTTCAGGGGCGCGCGACGCAGTTCGAGGGATCTGCTCCTGCGCTTTAGCGCCGGCAACGGTGTGCGACGCTGAATGCGCGGCGATCGCCGGAAAAGTGACACCGGCACTCTGCGCAACTTGAGACATCGCTCGAGCCAGCGACGCAAACGCAACCGGATCCAGATCAGCGACGGCATGCGCGAGCTGCGCATGATCTTCCGGACGATGCGAGAAAAATAGCGCATCCATACGATTTAGGTCTGCGAGCATTCCGGTGGCCGCTCGGGCTGCTTCAGGCGTCGCGAAAGCTTCGCGATACGATCCAGCATCGTGCCAAGCCGCTCGCAACTCCGGATTCGCGTCGAACGCCGCTTGTAAATGCGCTGGCTCCGTAGTTGTATTCGCTGCAGTCGGCGGTTGAGTTGCCGCGAGTGCCGGATCATCACCGCTAGCACCGTCGCCAACTTTAGCTGCGCTCTGCAACGCCAACCGCTCCGAGGCCGGAGGCGCTTTGCTGCTCGATGGCTCAGCTGGATCGTGCGCGGCTCCATCATCCCGACGCTGACTCCCAGTCGAATCCCTTCGCCGTATATTCGTGGTCAACCCAAGAATTTCGTCGTCTGTCGCGTTCGAACTCAGCCTTGTGGGTGACGTTGCCGCCGTCTTCGCCGTGTCATCCGGGCGGTGCTCTGCCGGGCTGCTTTGGCGGTCGACGGTGCTGGCGGGGCTTGCTGCCATAAAGGTTTCTCCAATGTTATCAATAGGATTCTCGTGCTTGACATCGGTTAGAAGGCACAGCTAAAATTTTTGGCGTTGGGAACGCTGGAATTTCGTTTTGGTACGGTGGGGTGTATTGCCCAGCGAATCAGTAATCTGCAAACTTTTTTGCCGCGGACTTCAGGTTCCGCGCATCAAAATGGAGAGTTGTCAACTTTCGGGTACGGAGAGCCATGAATAAGATTCTGATCATTCAGCCGTCGCACTATGTTTCGAAAAACGACCGAACGGTATTCAAATCGCGCATGCGTGCGCTCGTTCCGCTCACCCTTCCTTATCTGGCTGCGCTAACGCCCAAAGGCTGGGACGTCGAACTGATTGACGAGCAGCTTCAAGACGTCGACTTCGACGCGAAGCCCGATCTGGTGGCTATCACGTCCTGGACCGTTCATTCGATCCGCGGCTACGACGTAGCCCGCCGGTTCCGCGATAAAGGCATCCCGGTGATCATGGGCGGCCCGCACGTCTGGTTTCACCCCGAAGAAGCTTCCAAACATTGCGACGCCATAGGCATCGGCGAAGGCGAGCCCATCTGGGCGAAAATGTTGGAAGATGCAGCGGCTGGCCAGTTGCAGAAAGTCTATCAAGCGCCGCAAATGAAAAGCATCGCCAGCCTGCCGCTGCCTCGCTGGGACATGCTGGACCTGCGCAAGTACGGCCCGTTCAAAACATTTTCGCTGATGTCATCCCGTGGCTGCCCTATGCAGTGCGAATTCTGCTCCGAGCGTCTCTACCTGGGCGGTGGTTTCCGTGTGCGTCCTGTGGAAGACGTGATTGCGGACATCAAGCACACTGGTTCGAAGAACGTTTTCTTCGGTGACAGCGATTTCGGCGGCAAGCGCGCCTCGGCGATGGCCTTGATGGAGGCGATGATTCCGTTGAAGCTCCGCTGGTCCGCGCTTTGGACGTCCTTCCTTTGCTACGACGACGAATATATGGATTTGGCGCAGCGCAGCGGACTCTTACATGTGAATATGGGCATCGAGAGCATCAACCGCGACACGCTCAAGGGCATGAACAAGAATTTCAACAAGGTGGATCGCTACAGCGAAATGCTGGCCAACCTGCGCAAACGCGGAATCAGCTACTCACTGAACTTTATTTTCGGTTGGGACACTGAAACGCAGGGCGTGTTCGAAAACACCTTGGAATTCCTGCACAAGGAGAAAGTCCCGGTAGCCTACTTCAATATTCTCTGCCCGGAAAAAGGCACCATGTTCTTCGAGAAAATGAAGGCGGACGATCGCATCCTTCGTCTCGAAGACATCGGCCGCTTCCCAGGCGAGTTCTGCCACATCAAGCCCAAGAATTTTTCCGCGGAAGAGATCGAGAAAAACGTCCAAGATATGTACCTGAAGTTTTACAGCTGGAAATCCATGCTGAAACGCCTGCCCCCGCCGGTGACGCAATCGAACATCGCGTCCTGGGTAGTCAACATCTCGCAACGGAAACTCGCGCAGCGTTCGCAAGGCGAAAACAACAACAACTTCGACGCATTTTAACCTGGCGGGTTTTTGGAGCGGTGCTCTTCAAGCCGGCATTTTTATGCCCTGCCTTGTCGCCTTAAGCTCTCGCGGCGGACTGACTGCGTGCCCAAAGCCGTGCGGCCGCAAGATTTTCGGCAAATAAAGTTCCCTGAAGATTCCAACAAGCTAACGTAGTAACCTTTTTGAATTCGTCGCTAATGCTATCTGCTCACACGACTTAGGAATCTTCGCCTGCTGTTCACGCGCGCCATGTCTCACAATGAAACGAAGGTACTATTCCCCGCTTCTCCGCGTACCTGTACATCTATATATACCAGCGGGAAATCCAACCGCCATTCACGGTCCGCTGAGCTCAGCCAAGCATGCACAAGATGAATTCAAGGTGAAGAAATGAGCACGACTCCCATCACTACCGCAGAGGCTAAAGCAAAAGCTGCAGCAGAAAACGCCGCGCAAATTGAACGCCGCCGCCGCAAACGCGCGAAAATTTCCGCGGGAGTTCACGTTCGCGCCGTCGATTCTCCTGAGCCATTTGAGGAAGTTTGCAAAAGTATTGACGTTTCGCGCGACGGATTGCTTTTCACTGCCGCCCGTGGCGGCTATTGGAAGGGCCAGGTTCTTGACATTACGTTTCCGTATTCCAGCGCGGCGGCTGCATTTAATTCAGCACAACGCGCGGAAGTGGTTCGTGTAGCGGAACATGGTTCCGGCCAATACGGAGTAGCCGTACAGTTCGCCGCAGCAAAGCCTGCGGATAAAAATGTAAACCAGCCTGCCACGAAGGGCGATCCGTTCGCCGCAGGCGATCCGGGTGCCAGAGGCAACGCGGAACAGAAGAAACAACCATCGGTCGTGCTAGCCGTCGAATCCGATCAGCGCACCGCTGACGTAATGCGCAGCGTCCTGGGGCAGGATGGTTACACCGTAATCGTGGTGCCCACCGCCCAAGAAGCGCTGGAAGTCCTGCGCACCACCGTTCCGGTTTGCTTCATCGCGGAAGTGGAAGGCAGCGATATGGGCGGCCAGGATCTTTGCTTAATTATCAAACGCAACGACCGCCTGCAGCGGGTCCCCGTGATTCTGCTCACGCGCGCAGCCCAACCAGCCGACTACGCCGCCAGCCATCAACTCGGCGCCGTCGTCTGCATGGCCAAGCCTTTCAAGCCCGAGCGCTTGCTGCACGTGGTTCGCCTAGTCGCGCCGCCGCCGCAAGTCAAAAGCGCCTACGGCTCCCGCGTCTCCGGCAGCGCCATCGAACGCACCCTGTAGGTTTTGCTCCAGTCGCACGTGGACATGAAATTTATTCGCGATGGTCGCGGGCGTTGGGTTTACATTCTCCCAACTGTGCATTTTCTTGCATGCTTTTCGGTGTTTTTCGCTTCTTTCATTCCGTACTTCGGCATCTTCCGGACATTCTTATTGCTATTAGATCTTCCGATTTCTCTTGTCTACTATGGTCTAGCGTGGGAAAGCGGATTACTCGCTACGATTTGGATTTTCGTAGCTGGAACATTGTGGTGGTATCTACTGAGCCGCGGTCTAGAGTTTTTGTTTGGTATCTTTGTAGATCGTGGGCCAGCAGTGCTGCCGCTAATTCAGATAGATACGAACGCCTCGACACGGCACCACGACTGAATCCCGGGGTCCAGTGTTATACGCTGAGAGGCATTATCTGCGCGGTCGAGGCGATGACGCCGGCGTTGCGGGCATGGCCCCGGCTTGTTGCTTGCTTAGAAAATCGCGGTGAAACAAGGCGTGGGCGCGAACGTTCGCGTACCCCAGCGGGGCTTCGACTTTCGCCACCTGTCCTGCATCGGCTGAGAACCACCGCATGCAAATTTCCAGCTCCACGGCATGATTGTCGGCGAATTCGTCCGGCATAATGCTGGGAAGAATAATTTCCGCATCAACGCCGCTCGCGATAGCGTCCTGAAACGCCGGATTCACCGCGCTAGTTACATCCTGACGTTTCACCAGCGGCATCTCCGCAACAAGCTGCGCAATCTCGCGGTACTGCTTGGTGCGTGACTCCTCGTCCGGAATCACAAATTCTTCCAGCCCGATCAAACGTTTCACCAGGGCCATATTTTCCGGATGCGCCAGCACGGCTTGAATCTGTGGATCGGGGTTCGCAATTAGTTGCAACAACACCGCGCGTTGCTGAGACCACAGCGTCGGATACTGCTCGTCCGTCTCGGGATAGCTGAATAGGTTTCCCTTCAAATCTGCCAGCCGAATCCATTGCGATTCGAACGCGGCTCCCGCTCCCAGCAGCGTTACTTCCACATCATTCGGCCGGTTCCGCCGGAAACAATCCACGGCCAGCAGCATGATGTCTGCGTGAAAGAATTTCATGCGCCGCCAAACCAAACCGATACGCCCCATGGCTTGGTCGCGCGCCATCGCGTAGCCCGAAGCGGTATCGTTGTTCGACATGGCTCCGCCAAACAGCGCGGGAAACGCTCCGGTAAGGAATTGCGCGATCGGCCCCATCAAATTCGCGGCGTGTTCGGAAAGATCCCCAGGAACTTCAGCTGCCTCGGGTTGAAAGAATCCAGCCGCGAGAGACTGTCCCGGTTTTGCGCGTGCCGGATAATGGGCCCCAGGCTCGGACGACTGACTTTGCAGCGCGTCGAAATCGAGAACCTCACTGTCGGCATAAATCGGCGGGATGCCGTACTCGTACGTTTCCATCTGCAAATTTGAGAGCGTGTTGAAGCGTTCCTGCACGCTGATCAGCGCGTCGCCCAGCGCAGGACGCCCGCTCGAACCGTCGCCAGGAAGCGCATGCAGAACGCGCCAATGATCGTCCATGTTTTCGTTGCGCGATTCGCAGTAGGCATCGCCCGCGAACGCCACATACGCGCCGTCCGGGAACATTTGCAGCAGATCATCGCGCAAAGATTTGTCCTCCAGCGCGAAAAACGCCCAGGGACGCAGCCACGTGCGCTGAAAGGTGATGAGATTCATGTTGGAATCTCCGCCTTCCGTCACGGGTCCGCCCTGCGACTGCGAAAGTCGCGCCAGCCGCTCGTACTGCTGCGACCCTGGCGCAACCGGCGAACCAATTTTATCCGCGGCATGCGGATACGCCGCGCGCAGCCGCGCCTGATGCACCTCGAGATTCCATTGCAAGTAAGGATATTCGTGCATCTCGTTGGCCCAGGGCGGAGTCTTCAGTTCCAGCCCGCCAACAATCGTGATCACTTCCTGCCCATTCGGCACGCGCAACCGCGTCTGCGCCGAAGGAACCGTAACGTTTTCCGCCGCAACAAAATCTTCCTCAGTCAGCAACGCTCCACAGAAATTGCATTGTGGCGCGGTGCTGGAACCGTCTTGCAGGTTTGCCGCCGCGTGGCTCTGGGCGTCGCCTATCGTAGCGCCGGCATCTTGCCGGCGGTTTAGATTCTCGTTGACTCCGCTTTTCGCCCCACCTCCAGCAGTGTCATCCCGAGCGGAGTCCCGCGCGCTTTCGCTTTTCCCCTGGTTTTTAGGGGCGCGGGACGTAGTTCGAGGGATCTGTTCTTGCTTGTCTGAAACCGCGGAGGAAGAGTCAGACGCAGCGCCATCCGCCGGCGTCTCCGCGCTGCACTCCGGACAAACGTAAACATCCCCGCCGACCCGCACTTCCCTTGCGCCAATCTCCGTCTCCGGATGAAATCCAAATCGCTGCCCATCGACAACAAATCGCACATACGCGCCAACTTTCCCGTCCGTCCAAAGCTGAAACGCTTCGTCAACAATCAGATTGCCCACGCGATTGTTGCGCTCGACAAGAGCAGCCACCTCTGTAGCAGCTTTGGCCGCCGCCACATCCTCTTCCGCCTGCGCCGACGAAGGAAAGAACCGCACGCGCGGCACATCCTGCGAAAGCACCGAAACGAGCGACAGTCCAAACGCCTGGTAAATATTGGTGACGAATTCGTAGCGTGGCAAATCTTCAATCGAAGATCCATCCGCCAATTTCTGCTCAAACGGAAGATGCCAATTCTGATCTTTCTCGTTCCACCACAAATATTGCAGTCCACGCCAGAATTGGTGGGCCTGCTTGATGCGCCGCACTTCCTGCCGCCGAGTCGATTCCGATTCCGTCGAGAATTGGTAAACCAGCCGCCGCAGCGCTTCCTGTAGCTTGTCCGGCAACTGCTCGTTGTTCGGGCCGTAGCCCGAGCTGGACGGTGAACCGCTCTGCGCGGGGCCCTCAACGGGAACAACGGCCGAGTTCGGGATAGGAATCGTCGATTTTATGGACATGCGTTTCTCGCTTAAAGGTAGCTTGATGGTGACACGGAGCCGGCTACTGGGCGGCAAATCAGTAGAATGTACTTATGAGGCTTGAAACAAAGGCCGTAGTTTTTGCCCTCTGCGGACTATCGTTCGCATGGGCGGGACTATCGATGCTCCTCGCGATTGGACGCGACCGAAAATTGGGTTTGACCCCGACTCAGCGTCTGAATCTGCTATCCGGCCCAATGCCGAGCGATCGAAACGAAGCTTTTATTTGGCGATGCGCGTTGCAACTCGCATGTGCAATTGTTTGCGGCCTGCTTTGCATTCTCGTGCTCGTTTTTGCTTAATCGCGCTGGCAATCTTTTGCGAATTGATCGCGAAGAAAACCTAGCAAGTCGCGGTGATCCGCGAACACGTGCGTCTCCGGACGCGGGGCGTACGCGCTGGACGGATATTCGCCCGGCAGACGCGGCCCGCGCGGCGCAACGCTGGCAAGCGCTCCGTTCAATCCTGACGGCGATGAAGGAGAACCCGCAATTTCGCGATGCACATGCGCAACAAACCCGCGTTGCGCTCGTCCGGAATGCGCCGGTACCATCTCCGCAGCTTCGATTTCAACGCGATGGATTGGCCCAGCGCCATCCTGCGAGTCATCGCTGAATTGCCCGTCGTCGTCTCCGCCGTCAGCCCCGGATTGCGCGTCTGCAGAGTCAGCCAACACGTTGCGCGAATCTTGCTCCAGCTCGGAGAGCGCAGCTTCCGCCGCTCGTGCCGCCTCCAAAGCTTCGCCCGCAATCGGATTGATGTGGTAACGCCCTCGAATGAACGGCATGTTGCCTCCCCTTTTCTTAGAATGTGAAATGTATTTCGAAAAGCGGCGGTGCAGTGGTTTATGTAGCGGCCGCCTTCAGGCGGGCGTTCTAATCCAAGTTACACAAAAACCGCCGGCCTAAAGGCCGCCGCTACAAATGCGAAGGCGGCATGCCAGTTTCCTCTTGCGGTTTCTTCCTTGCTGCGTCCAGCTCCAGTATCCTATAAATCTGATGCCAGGACCTCTTGCGCATCGGCGTCACGATATTCTCGCCCTGCGTCTTTGCGTTCGCTGAGTCGGCGGCCGGCGTTTGGTTGTTAAGCGACGCTTCACTCTGTTTTCGCGATGACCTACCAGAAAGAGCGGATGGACTGTCCCCTATCGACACCGAATCCGGCACAGTGATTGGCGGAACCCCCGCGATTCCCAGGATCGAATTCAGCAACGCACGATTCTCCGCGCGCAGTCGCACCACTTCCGCTTCCAGTGCCCGCGTATACCGCGTCGCTGTAATTCGCTGCCAAAATTGAGTGAGAAGTACCATTTTTACGACCGAACGGCGGTCCTTAGCTATTTATTGAGTAGTTGTAATCCCGATGGTAATATTCAAATAAATCAATAAGTGGAGACAAGAAAATGCAACTCTTCCAGGATGTACTTATCGATCCAAGTGAGTCCAAAACGATCCGCTCTGACTTTTTTGCTCGCCCACCGCTGCGATCGCTCTATTTTATCCTAGGCACCTTATTCGCCCTGTTAGCTCTCGCCCTTGTCGCAGGAATTGCCGAGCGGAACTGGAATCATTTATCAACGACATCGATCATTTACATGGCGTTGGCGACAACCATGATGTTATTCGTGTGGCTAGGGGCCTATTATGTTTTTGAAAGACTTCACGAACTCTACTCTGAAGCGAAGCTAGAGACTACTTTCGCTGGTTCTCCCACGGAAAAAGTGTTTCGGTTAGCCGGTGGCTTGATGGGCAATATTTTGTACTATGGTTTCGGTGCGATGTTCTGGTTCCTTTTAGCGTTTGGGGTGGCCCTCAACCATCGCTAAGTATTCAGTGAGTATCCCCGGAACGTCACATTTAGCGCTCAACAACGCCAAAGCTTCCAACCCAGTGTCAATGATGCCGATGCAGGAATGATACCGGCCGTACTCCGCGCTTCTCTTCGATTTGAAATTTGCGGATTTGCATGGCCCGGCCTGTAGGATCCGCTGATGTGATGCGCTCCGCGACGCGCTGCTCGATCGGCGCACGCGTTTGCCACGAACGGCACGCGCCGTAACGCGACTTCAGTCCGTAGCGCGCTGCATCGGCGGGATCATCCCCGTCCATCTTCTCGATGTCTTCCACCCGCGCCGTATCGCGAACAAGCGTCGGAATCGTGCGAATCAGCTCGACGCAATTTTCGGTGAGCAGCCACTCCCCTGCGTCGAGCATCTGGTACATCAACATCCACCCGCCCACGCGATCGTTGTCCGCTGGAATCGGTCGCGGCAGCCCTGCGGCGGAGAACACGTCGCCCATCTGGTCGGCGATGGAAGCTTCGTCGGTGCGCCGCGCAAACGCATCCGGCGAAAGATAAATCGTATCGATAATTTCTCGTCTCGATCCATCCGCGTAGGTGCCTTTCGTAGCGCCGGCATCCTGCCGGCTGTTTAGATTCAACGGAAGGCCCGAGTGAGCCGGCGAGACGCCGGCGCTACAAAGGCTGCGTTCGACGATTTCTCGGGCCAAATCGCGCGGCGACGTGCGATGCGTCACATATTCGCGATAGGTGAAAATCCGACGAGGATTTTCATCCGGAACCTGGCGCCACTGGACAGGTGAAGTATTTGCCGCAGCGATGCTCGCTGCGTTGGCCGATGCCGCAACATCAGGCGCAGTATGGCCGCCCCGGTAGGCTGGCTGCGCCGCTGCAAAACCGCCCCTCGCGGCAGACGCGTTTGACCCGTGCTTTGGAACAACGGCAGTATCGCGATGCAACGCAAGCGGCACGGCGTTCGGCGGCGCTTGCGCGTGCCAATACACCGCCGCTGGATGCTCAAAGCCCCAATCAATCGATATCCAGCGCGGCCACCACGGTTTCCAATCAATCTGCTCAGCGCGCACAACGTGTTTTACGCAATCGAACCGATCGAAATATTGTCCGGCGTAAACGTCCCAGTCGCCGTCGAGAAATGCGCGCTTAAGATGCGAAGGCAGCGAGCGCAAGCTTTTCAGATAGCTTTTGTCGCCCGCGTAAATCGGATTGTCCGAAACGCGCGCTGGAATAAAATCGTAATCATTGGCATCGAATTCTTCGGGATGTTCCATGCCGGACGCGGGTTCTTTGTCGATCCACAGCGCTTTCACCCACGCATGCCCGATGTTACCGGGGTTGGTAGCACCAGCCATGCAGGCAAACGCGCCCGGCACGGGACATCTGTTGCGAGACGTGAGGAACTGCCACTGGCGGAGGGTAAAGAGGGTAAGCTCGTCAATTCCTATGAACAGAAATTCGGCGCCCTGATATTGGTAAACGTCCGCTTCGCTCTGGCAGTATCCGAAGCGCGTGGTTGAATCGTTCCACCAAGTCACCAGATGTTTCGATTCGTTGTAACTTTTGTAAAGCTCGCGAGGAATGTCGCGCCGGAAATAAAGCAGCAGAGTTTGCTCCAGCTCTGAAAATGTTCGCCGGAGCAGAAGCGTATTAGCTCCCGGAACTTCGTGTGCTTGAAGCACGGCTTCCATCAACAGCGCTTTCGACTTACCCGGCCCCGCCGCACCCCCGAAGAGCCTGTACTTAGCGCGGGACGAATGGAATTGTTCTTGCTTGGGAAAAGGCGTATAGCCAAGTGGCACGCGGAAAGCTTCGCGAAATTCGTCCGCGCGCGTATGGTGCCTCGAGTGTTCCCGAACTGCACGGACCGGGCCGGATGCGATTGTTGGCATGTGGAGAACTTTAAATTGCGAACGATTTGTCAGTCGGGCTCTCGCTCCGGCCGCGGAACGGTATGTTCAAGCACTACTGTCACGGGAGGATCGCTCCCACCGGTGCGCATCACAGCTCTGGAAGGTTCCAGGACGCGGATGGATTCCTTCACTGCGTCGAGGAGCGTTTTTTCAAAGCCTTCTTTTCCCTCAAGTCCATCGAATATGCCCGCCATCGATTTCGCCACTTGCAATTCGCCAATGCCTGCTACGCGCCATGCTTCCGCGAGTGTATAGAGTTGATGCTTCTGCCCAGGTTTCCTTCGTTTTTTCTTTGGGCGCGGTTTTTGCGCTTCAGGCTCTACAGTCTTGGAAACTTTCATTGGATGGGTAGCGGGACACGCCCTTCGTCGAGACGGTTCGAGTCCCGCAGGCGTCGGTTTTTCCGCTGGCGCGGACATGTCCCGCATGGATAAAGCGAAAACAAGTTGCCTTCTTGGATTTTCCGAATTTGCGAGCGCAGATCAGCTATGCAGAAAGAAACTGAACGCAAACGATCGGCAGATCGCCGGAATCTCAATCGGAAGAAGCGGTTACTTTTTTGGCGGTGAATTGCCGGGCGTAGGAGGCGTTTGATTATCCGGCAGCACTTGCGCGAACGTTACGCAATCATATGGATTCGACTCGTAATTTGGATCCGGGCCTTTTGCAGACACGCCGAATCGATGCGGACCAGTGAAGAAGGGGTGCTTCTGCGGAGCCGAACCGCTGATTCCCGCCATCTTTCCCTTGGCGTTTGGCGGCACAGGAATGGAGAAAAGGAAAATCGGCTTATTGCCGGAAACTTCGTACACATTGAATTGCTTTACACACTTCTTCGTAATTTTCTCCGAACACGGCGGAAACCTGGTGAAGTCGTAATCAAATTTCACTGTGACGGAGCGCATCACCGCGGATTGCGTGGGGGCCGCAGGCTTCGATTCGCCCGTCGATTGCGCGCGCGAACAAGCCGCCATCAGCGCCAAAAGCGCCACAATAAACGTGAAAGCCGGTGGAAACTTGCGAGCGTGGGCAGATAACTTGAGCGTCGCGAGTGGCACGGCCGCCAAACTGGAGAATAACTTTAAACGTTGCGCTTCCCACGGCATCAACATCACGTTAACACTCGGGATGAGTCAACGAGAATAGATTTTTCAAGGCCGGCCCGTGTCAAGTATCGAAGACACACTACCCGAGAATTTGTACCGTAACGCCCGATCCGCCGGTAATGGACACAATTTTCGCCCGCACGAAGTTCGCGCGCACACCTGTGGCCACCAGGTTGTCGCCCGTGGTGCTTGCCGAGCTTTGATTCGTCGCACCGGTTGGAACGGCGTATTGCGCGTCCACGTCATTCATGGCCGTCTGCAGTTGAACGCTGACCGCGCTTGGCGCGGTAGCAAAACTAACTTGCCATCGTATGGTGCGACCGTTCTCGGGGAAGCCGGCATAACTCGGCAGCGCGAACTGCTGGCTGGCTTGTCCTGCCGCGGGAGATTCATTGTTGAAGGCGAGCGCGACGTCGCCAGGGAAAATAGAATAGGGCGGAACTTGCGTGTTGTAATTCGGCATGTGCTCTCCGGTTATAGATTTACATGCAGTGGCGAATCGTGAAGCAATGCTCAAGCTGGTGCTTTGCGAATGCGGGCGCATTCGAATGGTGATGCAATAGTTTTGTAGCGGCCGTCTTTAGTCGGTCGAATTCCGGTAACGTTCGCAAGGATGCGCACACACGTATCCGGCTTCAATAGCCCTGCTCAATCAAAACGAAAGATCGGGTATGTTGCTAACGGAGGTTCTTGTGCGGATTTCGAGAGTAACAAAAAAAGTTGTACGCTAAATCAAAAAATAATGCAAGTGGTTGTGTGTGTGAGCATAAGTCATCCAAGGCGCAAGTAAATGTTTTTCCGCAACTTAGAGGCAGATTCTGGCCGAAAAATAAATTTGTGTGTGAGCGGTTGTTGAGGCGCGTTTTTAGACCCATTTGCACGCTGCCTTCTAGCTAACTGACAACGCGGCACTTAGTCGAACTCCTTTTTATAAATCAGCAGTCGCGCCGCAATCTTTCTCACGGAGCCGTTGTTTGCCGAGCAAAATACGTGAGCAAAGCCTGGAAATTGTCTTGTTTCATTTTTCGTTCGATGTCAAATCTCGCGATTTCATCAGCCGCAGGATCCAACTGCTTCACCGGCGGGGCGTGCGGCGGAACGCCAATCGCGAACGTGCGAATCATGGTGAGATCGTCCAGGTGACACTGCGCGCAACGCGTTCTCAGCTTCACCTGTACCGGCGGAGATATGAGCGTGGTTCCGGGTGAACTCGAAGTGGCACTCGCGGGCCGCGCTTGCACCTGGGCGAAAGTGTAATGTCCCAGATACGCGCGCGAATTGTCGTCCTCCACAACCAATCCGCCTGAGTCCGGCTTGCTTACGAATAATTTGCGGCTGATTTCGCACACCTGCATGGTCGTTTTCTTGAATGTTCCGTGTTCGGTTTTTTCGAAGTGGCGCACCTGAACTTCGCTGGTCAAGTTTGTCGGATGTAAATTGCCGTCCGTATCAATCAGCAGCAGTTGGGTCACGAGCGCAACACCGTCCAAATCCGCCACAGGGTTTGGCACCCGTCCGAAAGAAGTTTCGTCACGACCCGGCTGCGCATCCAAAAACTTTTGTATGTCGCGCGGTGGATGAGCCGGCTTCAGAAATACCCGCGAAACACGCCTAAAGCCTGCTGAAGAATCATGCTCGCGCTCGGGAAACCATCGCACTTCGATCCATCCACTATCTTTTCTAAAAACATCGGGAAGCGGATTATTCCGAGCTGCGGCGGAGTAATTATTGGGAAGCGCTTTGATTTCTTCAGGCGTCAACGCGATTTTCTTGATCAATCGCGCGATCAAGTCCAGAAACGCACGCCTGCGCTGGCCGTATTCCGCCTCAAACGGATCAACCAATGTGTAAAAAAAACCGTCGTAAGCGCCCCACAGGTCGTTCTGCATCAAAGCTCGCGCGACCGTGGAACGCGGGGTGCTTTCCTTCAACGCGTCGTTCAGTACCTTTGCGAAATCTGGGTAAACAACGTCTGTTAAAAGCACCAATTCCCCGGTGCTTACAAAAGTATTCGGGTAGAGTGGATCGATGGCGCGGTCGCCAATCTCGTCGCGTTCAAACGAGCGCGTGCTCACCTTGCCAAGGAACGGCGCGCCTTCCGGGAAATCATCGGACAGACGTATTTCAAGCCGTCGCGAAAACAGAAAATAGAAAATCTGATTCCACGAATCATCAGGGTCGCTGGAATAGATTGCCGCGGCCTTGTCTATCAACGCCACCTTTGGCAAATCCGGGCTGGGCTGTTGTCCGGTAGCATGCGGCAGATCGCCCACAACCAGGCAAACCAGCAGCGCCGCGCAACAGAAAGCAATCGGCGGCGTGCGCAGGGGCGGAATGCGTGAGTACTTCATCACTGGGCCTCGACGAATTAAGTCAAATTCTATGCCATGTGCGGATGAAATCTCTAGAACTTACCGTTCAACGGTTAGCGCTTCGCGTTTTGAAGTACAATCGGCCATGACGGCGCTTTAGCGGTTTGTAAGCGCGCGTAATGTATGAAATGAACGTCATCGACCATGTCTGACGAGACGCCCGCACAAAGAATCAACGTGCGCTGCTGCATCGTGGGCGGCGGCCCTGCTGGCATGGTGTGCGCCTACTTACTCGCGCGCGCCGGTGTAGAAGTCCTGGTCCTCGAAAAACACGCGGATTTCCTGCGCGATTTCCGAGGAGACACAATTCATCCGACCACCCTCGAGTTGATGTACGAGCTCGGCCTGCTCGATGAGTTCCTGAAAGTTCTTCACGACGAGCTGCGCGAGTTGGCCGCGGAAATTAACGGAGTGAAATTCACGGTCGCCGACTTCACGCACGTGCCCACGCACTGCAAATTCATCGTTTTGATGCCGCAATGGGATTTTCTGAATTTCATGTCCGACCATGCCAAGCGCTATCCCGAATTTAATCTGCGCATGCAAGCCGAAGTGACCGACCTGATCACCGAAGGCGGCCGCATCGTCGGCGTGCGCGCCAAAACTCAGCTTGGCCCGGTGGAAATCCGCGCTGAACTAGTGATCGGAGCCGATGGCCGCCACTCCGTAGTCCGCCAGCGAGCCGGTCTCGAAGTGGAAACTTTCGGTTCTCCCATCGACGTTCTGTGGATGCGCATTTCTCGCAAGCCAGGCGATCCCCCACAAACATTCGGCCACATCGATTCAGGCAGAATTCTGGTTATGATCCAGCGCGGGGAATATTGGCAGTGCGCTTTCGTCAATCCCAAAGGCGCTTTCGATGCCATACGCGAAAAAGGCCTCCCGGAATTTCGCGAAAACATAGTCCGCCTCCAACCATTTCTGCTGGGCCGCGAGCAGGAATTAAAAAGCTGGGACGACATTAAATTGCTCACCGTGGTCATCGATCGCCTGAAGAAATGGCATCGTCCCGGTTTGCTCTGCATCGGTGACGCAGCTCATGCCATGTCGCCAATCGGCGGCGTAGGCATCAATCTCGCAATTCAAGACGCCGTCGCTGCGGCAAATATTCTGGCGCCCGCATTTCAGCGCGGCGTCACACCAGGAACGATTCCGGTAATTGACGCGATTAGCGAAGCAATTTCCCCCGCCGAAGGCGCGCTTCCTGCCGCAATCGCGATGGGATTGACTCCTGCACTAGAAGGCGTCCCGAGCGCGCATATTAATCCGCTGCCTGCTCCGAGTGCATACGTCGCTCCGTCCGGCGGACCGAAGCCTAGCCCCGCATTCCTGCGTAGCAGATTCGATGCGAGCGACGCGTCCGTTCAAGGCCCCGCCGGTAGTGTTGCGAGTCCCGCGAGCGCCACGGATTCACATTCGCAAGAGCCTGCCTATAGCTCCGTCACGGAAGACGATCTTGCTGACGTGCAGCGCCGCCGCGAATTCCCCACGCGCATGATGCAGCGCATACAAGTGGCCATTCAAAACCGCGTGATCAGCCGCGTTCTCTTTGCGAATAAGCAAATCGAAGTTCCGTCAGTCGTAAAACTCTTGCGCCGCTTCCCTGTCTTGCGCCGTGTTCCAGCCTACATCGTGGGCGTCGGCTTCCGCCCCGAACACGTCGAAACCCGAGACGCCACCGCTAAAGAAAAATGAGCGACTCCACGCCTCCGCCAAACGCGGGTAAGCCGAGCGACCATCTCGCCAACGAGCGCACTTTCCTCGCCTGGATACGCACGAGCATCAGCATCATCGTCTTCGGCTTCGTGGTAGCGAAGTTCGGAATCACATTGCGCGAATTTCTGCGCGTCTCGGGAAATGCCGCGCACGAAAGCGGAACTTCCTTGATGATCGGCCTGGGATTTATGCTGATGGGTATTCTGATGGCGCTCGCGTCCGGCATTCGCTACCGAACCACCATGCGCCGTTTGGAATCCGGGGATTTCAAACCGGCGGGAACGATCGTCACCGTGTGGGCCGTGATCGCCGCGCTGTTTGGAGCAATCTTGGCGGTCTATTTAATTTACACCGCGCGGACCTTGTAAGAACCTTTCGTCGCCGCGTACTGCAACATGATGATCCCCGTTTTGTAAATCTTATGGCTCGTCAACTTCAGCTTCGCTTGCTTAGCCGGCGACGGAAGCAGCGGAATTCCTCCGCCAAGAAGCACAGGGATCACCGCCAGTTCAACCGAATCCACGAGCCCGGCGTCAAGAAAGCTGCGGAAGAGCGATCCGCCGCCGAATAGCCAAATGTCTTTACCGGACTTTGCTCGCAGCGACGCCGCGGTTTTCTCGCACTCGCCCGCTACAATCGTAACGTCAGGATGGTCGTTTTGCTGCAGCGTGCGCGAGAAAACAATTGTCTTCATGCCCGGCATCGCAGCGTTTCCCTGCTTCGCCATCATTTGAAATGTGTGGCGTCCCATCAACAGCGTGTCGAATTGCTTGAAAAGCCCGGTGAAGTCGATCTCCGGGTCCATGATAATCCAGTCGGACTCACCCTTTGGTCCCGCAATGTATCCATCTAAACTCATCGCCACCTGGTAACGTATTCGCCGCATGGCCTCCTCCGCGCAAATCCCCGACTCCAACGTCTGGAGATTATCGCGCACGTCAGCAAGTCTTGGCGAGCGGGATTCTCAGCTTGAGCCATCGCGTAGCCGCACCTGACTCGCGCGCTTACGTTCGAGAAGAAAATCCGCTGAGAGCTTCGCTTAGCCCCAGCTCATATCCCGAAATGAGGTCGTCCATGGAAGCGTTCAGCTGGTGGTCGATCTGTTTTCGCGCAGGATCGGCGTCAAACCACGCCAGACATTGGCGAATCCCCTCGGCAAAAGTAGTAGTGGCGGAATAACCTGGCACAAAACGCTTGATTTTGGAGTTGTCGAAGACCACGCTCATTGATTTATCTCCGAGCAAGGTTCCCTTCTTCTCAGGAATTCGCGCGGCGATGTATTCCGACGCGATATGCACCAGTTCCGGTTCAACTCCCACCGCCGCGCCCACCGCGCAAAATATCTGGTTCCAGGTGAGCACCTCGTCCGACGTGATGTGAAACGCCTCGCCCAGCGCTTTCGGACTTCCGAGCAGGCCGACGAGCCCCTTGGCAAAATCCGTATTGTGCGTCAGCACCCACAGCGAAGTTCCATCTCCCGGCACAACCAGTTTTTGTCCCCGAAGCATTCTGTCCACGGCGGTGTAAGATTTCTGCCAGCTATTCAGCACCAAAGGAATCAGCGTCTCGCCGTAGGTGAGTGACGGACGCACGATCGTCACCGGAAAGTCTTCCTCGCGGTACGCCCGCATCAGCCGCTCTTCGCACGCAATTTTGTTTCGCGCGTACTCCCAATACGGATTCGCCAGCGGCGTCGATTCGGTGATCAGATAGTGCGTCGGCGGCTTCTGATACGCGCTCGTCGAGCTGATAAAGACAAACTGCTTGGTGCACCCACGGAAAAGTTTCAGATCGCGATCGATGTCTGCAGGCGTGAACGCAATCCAATCCACCACCGCATCAAAAGATTCACGCTCGAGCTTCTGCCCCAGCCCAGGATCGTTGACGTCCGCAATCAGCGTCTTCACTCCGCGCGGAAGCTTCTGCGGCATCCTTTGCCCGCGCGTCAGCAAAGTAACATCCATGCCGCGCTCCGCGGCCAGCGCGGTGCAAGCCGTGCTGATGATTCCGGTCCCGCCGATAAATAGAATCTTCATACGACGATTGTCTTACGAATTTTGCTTGTCCTTCGCTCCGTCATCTTCCCAGCGAACCCATTCGCCACTTGGTGTCGACACCCAACGATGGCCGTACATGTCGAGCCATTCGCCGGCAGGTTGGTCGATCTTCGGGTCGGACCCCATCCGCAATACGTTTCCGTCCAGATCTTCCACCTGTATTTCGTACGCCCAAGGATAATTTGTCGGCGCGTGGCGCACTTTGGCCCCGGATGCGCTATATTCGTTGAACAGCGCTTCGGCATCCTGCACGCCAATCCATACCCACGAACCTATATGCCCCTGGTCTCCTTCACTCAAGAAGAGGTGGCACCTTCCGCGCGAAACGGACGCGAACGGACCCGACCCTTCCCAATCTTTTTTGAAGCCGAGCTTGCTCACGTAATACTGAACACTTGCCGCCAAATTCTGCACCCGCAAAATCGGCGTCACCCCTTCAAATCCCACTCCGCTTCCCGTCCTTCGTTCATCCATAACAGACTCTCCAGTCCTCACTAATGGTCGCGATCGCTCCCATTCTGCGCGCCGTGACGCCATGCTTTTGCATGTCGCGCTTTAGGTTTGAATGTAGCTCCGGGCTTCAGCCCGGCAGTTTTCCGCCAAGTCAGTGCCCTCGTTGTGCCTCTCTTCTTCCCCGCCGCGAGACGGAACCTCCGCGCGCATGTTTAAGAAGATAGTCTATAGTGAAACCCAGCCGCCGTATCCGCGTGTCCAACCGTCGCGCCGAGTCGAACCAGACCACAATATGACGCCGGTGGGCCGGGGTAAGCGCCTCAAAAGCTCTTCGCGCCTCGGCATTCTCTTTCAACCCCGCGCGAAGATCCGCAGGCACGGTCGGCTCGCGCGATTCGCGGTCCAGTCGCAGCGTTACGCTCACTCTATCCCCAGCATCGGCCCGCGCAGCCTTGCGCAACGCGGTATTAAGATGCATACGATAGCGGCCGCCACCCGCCGGCACCAGGGTTGCACGCGCTTCCTGTCCATTCACTCTCGCGAGCACGGGAATATATTTCGTCCGCACCGTCTTGGATTTCCCCTTCGAACGGCCACCCGGCCCAACGCGTTTGGAGTCCCCGCTCGCCCCCAGTTCTTTTGCCAACGAACGCGCCACTTCGTCCGGCACATCCAGTTGCCGCATCATCCATGATTTATATATCGTCGCAACAAACCGCCGCGCCGGCTTGGATTTTCTCCTCGCTTTCATCTTTAAACCCATCATGTTTCGTCACGCGCGCAGAGAATCGAAATCCGGTCCGCAGGGTCGATCGAGCCGGAATTGTATATCAAGTTTTAACAAGACAATGTGTTCGGACCATCCAGCGGATTTCAGTGCGTGGGAGGCAGTGAGTAGTCGAACTCGTAGGAATGTTTTCCCTCTTCGATAATTACCGTGAGCTTGCCGGTCAGCCCCGCAAGTTCACCCGTGCCCGAATCCGGCACTACGATAATATTTTGCTGCGGAGTGCCGCGCGTCAACGTTCCGTTGTGTTGCAAAACGAAACTCCCCTTGTGCCCCTTTAACGTTCCAGTCACGCGCTCGATCGCGACATACCCCGCAGATCCTTTTACATCCGTGCCCGCGGTCAACATCGTGCCCTTAGCGCTCGCTTCCAAATCGCCATGATACTGCTTCTCGAGAGAGTACGTTCCCAGCGTGGAGCCTTCCGCCTTGTCGGCTTCTCCCGACGGCGCCAGCTTCACGTCAAACGTTCCACTCGCATGTTCCGTCACAATGGCCCCCTGCGCCGCAACCACATCAATTGTTCGCGTCCGAATATAAGCCAGCAGCAGCACGGCACAAACACAAAACACAAGCGCGCCGACGATTTTCAGACGACCTGCGCGAACTCGCGTCCCCATCTCACTCGTGTTCCCTTTCCTTATGCGCCATTGCATGCGACAAAGCATACCCCTACTCCGTTCCGTTTAGAAATGCTTGCTGGCATGGGAACGAGGGACATGCGGCCCATTCCGACACATGCTTAACCTCGCATATGTAAACAATCTGTCAGAAAGGCAACGCTAAGGGCCCGTTAGGAAACCAATTGATGCACCTTCGCGTCTAATGATTTAGAATTATAAGTAACAGTCCGTCAAAGTGTTAGCGCGGCGGAGGGCCCAAAATGACGCAGCCAGCCCAGCAACACATAGCACTCAATTCGCTCCTGTTGAAGACTCTTTCGAGCCTCTGTTTTGCAGCTTTCTTGGCTTTAGCGCCGTCCCCTGCTTTCGCTCAACACGGCGGAGGCGGCGGGGGCGGTGGTTCGCACGGCGGCGGCGGTGGAGGAGGAGGCTCTCACGCAAGTTCGGGAAGCTCCCATACAGGCAGCGGCGGATCGCATCCAACTTCCGCCAGCACCGGCGGCAGTACATCCAACCCCAACGGTAGCGGACATTGGTGGAATCCGTTCCACAGCAATAGCGGCGGCGCAGAAGCAAAGTCTGGGACGAACTCAGGCGCCAAAGGCACCGGCGACGGAACCACACGTTTCGCCGCTGCCAACAATGTTTGGCAGGATCCCCAGGCAACCAACACGCGCGCCACGACGAATCGCTATGTCGCCTCGAATCGCAGCGCCGCATCCTCCACTGTTAAGCCGGTTCGCAACACGTTCGCAAATAATCCGCACGCAACGGGCCTCTCACAAAACATTTTCCGTCGCCGCCCGATTATTTATTATCCCTATTATCCATTTGGCTTCTATCCGTATGGATACGGATTTGGATTCGGATTTGGGTGCGACCCGTTGTGGGGATGCCCTCCAGGCTTCGGTTACGGTTTCGGCTTCGGGTATGGCGCGGGATTCGGATATGGCGGAGGCGACCTCGGCTATTACAGCGGCGGCGCCGACTATGGCGGGTCGGACTTGAATTTCAACGCCACAACGCCTTCGTCATCGCCTGACGATGTGGGTTCACCGGAAGGCAACGCCGGCGATTGGCAGGATGCGCCCGTCGATAATTCGCAGTCCAATAATGCAAACGCGCAACCCTACGCCATACTGATTCTGCGCGACGGATCCAGCTACGCCGTCGGAGATTACTGGCTCGCCGGAGGCAAGCTACACTACGTTACATCCTACGGCGGCGAAAATTCCATCGACGCGAATCAGCTCGATCTGCAGCGCACCGTGAACGAAAACGCGCTGCGCGGAATCACTTTCACGCTGCGTCCCACGCCGGCTGCGAACGCTCCGGCGGACGAGCAGAACCCGCAACCAGCGCCCACAAATATTCAGCCGGCGCCCGCGCCCAACCCGCAATAAATCGAGACGCGCGGGATTCCAACGCGTCCCGATCAGAATGTAACGCGGCGCAATTTTCGACAAACAACTTTCGCCCGCTGAGTGCCCTCCTTCAAGGCGCTATGGTAGTCTTCTACAGCCGATGCCGAAGCTGCGCGTACTGATTGTTGACGATCACGAGGCTGTTCGAAAAGGCGTTGCTGGAATTCTCGAATCTCGCGGCGATATCGAAGTGGTCGGCGAAGGCGCCAACGGCGAAGAAGCCATTCGCAAAGCCCAAGAATTAAATCCAGACCTGATTATCATGGATTTCACCATGCCGGTCCTCGACGGCTTGGAAGCCGCCAGACGGGTCCTCAAGGTCTCCCCCGAAATGCCCATACTCATGTTTTCCATGCACAAGATGGACGCGCTAACCGAAGCCGCCAAACTTGCGGGTGCGCGCGGCTTCGTCACCAAGGGCGAGTCCGCCGAAAACCTGCTGGCCGCCGTGGACCGCGTGGTACGCAAAGAGCCTTTCTTCGTCCTGGTTTCCTCGTAGTTTTTTTCTGCACTTCTGTTGCCGGAAGTGTATCGGAGCCTGTCGCCGTACCCGAACCGTTGTGGTGATGTGTCATGCCCGGAAGAGCGAGTCCTGCCCAGAGAGGACCTGCTCTTAGGTTTAGATCTTGGTGAGAGGTAGTCGCGAAGGAATGGCTGGTTATCATTGCGCCGCGGTCAAAAACTAGCTAACCGCATCGCACATAATCAGGATAATCTCTCACCCAGAGGCGACCCGAATGCACCCGCGGACTGCTTCCCTCCTGCTGTTGGCATTTTCCGTGCTGTTTCAAACGCAAAGCGCGGACGTAAAGCCCATCGGCGCTGCCG
The DNA here is from genome assembly GCA_049693615.1 of Candidatus Acidiferrales bacterium. GTDB lineage: Bacteria > Acidobacteriota > Terriglobia > Acidiferrales > UBA7541 > Palsa-295. Next base: position 73,645 of record JBAVQB010000043.1, read on the forward strand.
GCCACCACATCGGGGAATCCGTAAAAGTTTTTCTGCGTCTGGAACCCGACGCGCGCTCCGAAATCGAAGTCTGCTATCAGCATCCCAACGAGATCCAGTGCGTTCATCTCCTGGGAGCCGTCGAAAAAGGACAGCGCGCTGAAATTAGCACGGCAGTCCCCGCTGACCTGGACCATCCGGATTCCAGTGACACCTACAATTTCGTACTCGATGGCGGAAAACTCGTGAAAATCACGATGTCGGTAAGTGACGTAGCCGAAGTGATGAAAACATATGGCAAGCCCGCGAGCGACATCGTCACCCCGCATCAAAACGACTCCGGTGCCAAATGGGAAAACCGCGAGTGCATGTGGGACACCCCGGCCGGCTTCGTCACCCTAGATGCGGACAATAATCCCCGCCTGCAGGATCACCGCCCTTTGCTAGTGCTTGAATCCCGCGAAGAGCACGCCCGCTCTGTCGCCAACGCGCCTGCGGCCAAGCCGGCAACGTTGCAGCTGCCCGAAGCATCTCCTGCTCCGCAACCGCAAAAGTGAGAACCTCCGACCGGTCGCTGCAAACCAGCCGCATAGTCGTCCAGCGTCCTAGAGTTTTACGGCTCTTTTGTAGCGGCACAGGTTCGCTCGCCGAGGGAGCATGCTGCGACTGCCGCTAAAGTCGGGATGGCAGGCCAGCGTTTATTAGAGGTAATACCGCTGCACCAAAAAAAACGGCCGGCAGTCTTAAGCTGCCGGCCGATCCAACCCTGCGGTGTTGGGTTTAAAACTTACCTGTGGCCTCCGCCACCATGACCGCCGCCACCGTGGAATCCACCTCCGCCACCGCGAGCCGCGCCACCATGGAAGCCTCCGCCACCGCGAACCGCTCCGCCTCGGAAACCACCGCCTACTGCGCCCCGTCCGCCGTAGCCATAACCGCGACCGCCGTAAAATCCGCGTCCACCGTAGCCGAAGCCGCGACCGCCGTAAAATCCGCGACCGCCGTAGCCGAAGCCGCGTCCCCAACCAAACCACGGGCCGGCTCCGATGAAGATTCCACCGTTAAACCAGCTAGGCCCGTAATATCCGTACGGCGCGCATGCGTACGGGTAATATCCATAGTATCCGTATGCGCACGCCGGGGGACCCGCCACGTACCCCGGCCCCACTCCGATTCCAACCGCGACCTGTGCGTGGGACGCCGGTGCCGCCACCGCTAAACAAGTACCGACTATCGCTATCATTATGATGTATTTTGCGTATTTCATATTTGGGCCCCTTCTGAGCCCCTAAAGCCTTTCTTTTGCTTGCTTCAACGCTTCCTAGCTTCTGCGTCTACTTACTTAAACACCGAAGCCGCCGGAAAGTTGCGTTTCGCATTTTCTTCAGATGCTCCACGCATGCCGTTCTCACGGCTGCTCACACTCGATTAGATGCTGCTCCCCGCCGGTAGCACCAGGCTGGTGCCAGAAGGCTTTGCTGTGCGTTGATATTGTGCCGGCCCTCTCGCCCGCCGGAACGACCGCTCATTTCCTGGGATTAAAGTTGCCTGATTCGCGCTCTTCCCACGGACATGTACGAAAATAACGTGAAACCGAGTGTAGAGTAGGCCTTGGAAATGGGAGGATCGCGACTTTGTCGAAGTATTCATACATCCTGACTACCCGCGACCGCACCCTGGGAGCGCTCTTTGTCCTCGTTGCCATCGCTGTGCAAGTCTTGTTCATGGGCCCGGCCATCGCCCTTCTCTGCTTGGGCCTCGTCATCGCCTACCTTTTCTGGGTCGCAACCCGCTGGACAAATAACCCCAGGAAAATTCTCCCGATTTATTTGCTCGCCATCCTGGTGCAATGTCTCCACCTCGCGGAAGAATATTTCACCGGTTTTCACCACCAGTTCCCCCGGTTGCTTGGATATCAGTGGACCGGCACGCAGTTCCTCGCGTTCAACGCGGTATGGCTCGCCATGTTTTTGCTGGCCGCCGTCGGTGTTTATTTCGGAGTGAGGCTGGCCTATCTCATAGTATTTTTCCTGGCGCTCGCTGGAGGCATAGCTAACGGAGTCGGCCACATGATCCTGGCTCTGAAATCCTGGGGCTATTTTCCCGGAGCGTTCACCGCTCCTCTCTGTTTTGCCGTAGGCGTCGCGCTTCTTCTCAAATTGCTCAGCAAAATGCTCCGCCCAATATTTGCGCATTGGCAATCCGGCGGTAACGATCCCACCGATCAAGCGGAGGATAAGGTAGGGACTGCATACAATTAAATGCCCGCTTCCGCGATCCTACGATCATCACTTTCCTGGCATGTTACATTCCCGCTCGTCGCGCCATGCAGGTAGATCCCACGGTCGCTCTTCGCTACGAATAAAATAGTCACGAAATAAATTCCCGCGCGGAATGCGTCCGTCGGGCGCTCCAAAGGCGTTCCCTGTTTTCTCCTAATCTTCGAAGCGTCCTACATTGAACATTGTATTCCGCGGACCCGCAGCCACGCGCTTAAATTCTAGTTGGTCAGCGAAACCCACAAGCTTGCCCGGGGTGCGATGCAGAAGCTGCGTGTTCTGATTGCCGACGATCACGAAACAGTAAGGAAAGGTGTTTGCTCAATTTTAGTTTCTCGAGGTGACATCGAAATTTGCGCCGAGGCGCGTGACGGCGAGGAGGCCGTTCGCATGGCCAAGGACTTAAAACCGGACATCGTCCTTATGGACTTCACCATGCCGGTGATGGACGGACTGGAAGCCTCGCATCGAATCCTCCGCACGTTCCCCGATATTCCCATCCTGATGCTCTCCACTCACCGCTTGGATACTTTAGCCAACGCCGCCCGGGAAATCGGCCTCCGCGGATTCATCACCAAGAATGAGTCGGGCGCCAGCTTGTTGAAAGCCGTCGACAAAGCAATGCGCAACGACCCTTTCTTTGTTTTCGCTTAATCGCCTCGGCGATTGCAACCCGTGGTTTTGCTAGCCGTGTCCGTTTTTCGGCCATCCTCCCAGCTTCAACGCCACGCTGGTGCACGCATTCCGCAATTCGTCTGCGACTTTCCGGTCGTCTAGAGCCCGCGCTACCACCATCCCGCCCACGCATAAAGCCGCCACGGCCTGCGCTATCTCTCGGCGTTGTTTCCCGCGTTCCTTCGAACTGCGTTCCAACACGCTCACCATGGCTTTGAACACCGTCTCAAAAGCGCGCTTCGCATTCTTCCCGCTGCGCGCCACATAAGAAGGCAAGGCCGCCATTGGGCACGAATTCTCCACGTCGTCAAAATGTTGCCGGGACAAATATGCGCTTACCACTTGCGGCCCCACGTTCGCCGAAGCCAGATCCACATCTACGCCTTCCCAACAATTCTTCCAGTTCGGATCGGTGAAAAAACATCCCAACACTTCGCTATACAAATCGCTCTTGCTGCCAAAGTAGCTGTAGAACCCGCCATGGGTTCGTCCCACGCCCGCCATAATTTGTGCGATCGAAACATTGTCGAATCCGTGGCGATTAAACAGACGGCGCGCGCTCTGCACGATCTTCGCCTTCACTTCCTCGCGATGCCCAGCGGGATATGGCATAAAACCTCCTCAGTTCTGACGTGCCGCAGTATGCCCGCATCATTGCACTCCCTCAAAATATTATCTTGAACATAGTTTAGTCTGATGGTCTGATGCACACGCATCGAAGCGGGCGCAGGCCCAACCAGAGGAGAATGAGCGCAATGAGCGAAAACACAAACCGGATCGAATTTGCTAGGTCGCCAAGCCGCCGCCAATTGCTGTCAGGAGCGGCCATAACGCTCTGCACCTTGGCTACATCCTCTGCCCTCCACGGAAAACCGCACCAGTCCATCACTGAAAAGCAAAGCACCGACGCGGAAGCGACTCGCACATCTCTCCATCAGGAGATCGATCTGAAAGCCAGCCCTCAAAAGATTTACGAAATCCTGCTCGACTCCAAACAATTCGCGGCCTTTACCGGAATGCCCGCCGATATCAGCCGCGATCCCGGAGGCGCCTTCACCATGTTCGGGGGCATGATCGTAGGTCGCAACGTGGAACTCGTCCCCAACCAACGGATTGTTCAAGCCTGGCGCCCCGCCAGTTGGGATGCTGGCGTCTATTCCATCGTCAAATTTGAACTAAAGGGTGATGCTTCCCATACCACGCTTGTCCTCGATCACACCGGTTTCCCCGAGGGCGATTACGCACACCTCGATCCCGGCTGGCACATCCGCTATTGGACCCCGCTGGAAAAATATTTGGCGCAGCAGCCTTAGGCGTGAGTGCAGCCCTCGCGGCTTATAGCCGCAGCGTCGAACTCTGGCGTTGATTCGTCGAGTTAGCGAATCACCTGCCTGTCGAAGAACGTTCAATGTGCCATACCTTCCTCCGCCGAATACAAGGATTGATGTATAGCCTCGGTCGCGCGAATATGTTTCCGTGTAGGCAAGCCGGTTTGTGGTTTTCCGGCATCCACTGGGCGCAGTTGAAAACTTACGCCGCAGAATCCGCGCAGCCCCACGTGGTCTTCATTAGCGGGGCAATCGACGGAGACCGGCCAGGAGGAAGCAAATGCGTTTGAAGTTCGTAGTTGGTTCGGTATTGCTCGCGATTCTAATGATGGCTGTCCCGAATACGTTGCGCGCACAAGTGCACGTCGGTGTCGCCATCGCTGTTGCACCGCCGCCGCTGCTGGTGTACGACCAGCCGATTTGTCCCGGTGATGGTTATTTCTGGACCCCGGGATACTGGGACTACGATTACGACGCAGGCGATTATTTCTGGGTTCCCGGCACTTGGGTCGAACCGCCCGAAGTTGGCTTCCTATGGACTCCCGGATGGTGGGGATGGGGCGGTTCCGGCTTCATTTGGAACGCTGGCTTCTGGGGCCCTACAGTAGGATTTTATGGCGGTATTAATTACGGCTTCGGCTATTTCGGCACCGGGTTTTACGGCGGACGCTGGGAAGGCGGCCATTTCTTCTACAACACGGATGTCTGGCACGTCGGTGGCGGCTTCCATAATGTTTACAATGAACATGTGGATATCCGTAACGATGTCCATGTGAGCTACAACGGCCATGGCGGAGTGGACGCCCGACCGACTCCGCAGGAAGAAGCCGCGGCTCGTGAGCGGCATGTTGGTCCAGTAGCAGCGCAAACCCAATTTAGGGAAGCCGCTCGCAACGATCCGCAACAACGCTTCTCAAACAATCATGGACGCCCCGCCACGGTTGCAACAGCCAGACCAACTGATTTCCATGGTAATGGCGCAGCGCGCGGCAATGAGGCCGAGGGACGTCCGGCGGAAAATGGCGCCCGAACCTACACTCACCCGAACGATCTGCCCCCAGCGGAACGTCCGGCTGCTCCAAACACCGGCAACGCCAAGCAGGACCAAAAATATCAAAAAGAACAAGACAAGCTATACAACAAGCAGCAGCAAGAGCGCCAGAAGTTGCAAGCGAAGCAGGACAAGGAACATCAACAGGCTCAGAAACAGCACGCAAGTCAGCAAAAGACCGAACAAATGGAACAGCGTCACGCCCAACAAACACAGCAATTGCAGCAGCGACACACGCAAGAAAGGCAGCAGATGCAGTCAAGACAATCCGCCGCGTCCCATGCAGGAGGCGGTGGCGGGCACCCGCGGTAGTTTCTCTCACGTTGAAGAAAACGGGCGAAGCGTTTGTGCTGGGACTCGCTTCGCCCGCACTTCCCTTCCCGCAAATTCCCGTGGCCGGGTAATGGTTGGCTCAGGAGGAATCTCTGCTCTTCAATGAAACGTGGCGCCTGCCTAGCGGAGGCGAGCTGGGACTTTGTTGCGCTGACGAGAAAAGGTCCAACCCGGCTTACTTCTTTTTATCTCTGTAGGGGTGCAGCCGCCCGCCCAGGCAAGCATGCTGCACCCGCTACCGAGACCCGCGAGAACGATCAACAAGAGCCTGCAGCTATGCTAATTTGGCTTTCCCGGCCGCCTTGTTTTCCGCATTCCCGTGCGCGATCCTGAATCGTTTTTCGAGTTCCTCTTCAGAACCAAATCCCGCACTGCCCTCCAATGAATTCAAGGCTTCCACAAGCACGTTGACTTCCTGCGGGCTGCCGGCATCGCAAATTAAGTCCTGCAAATACTTCTTTAGAGCTTCTCGATCTGAATCGATTGGATAAAGCTTCATGGCGTCCTGCTCCTTTTTTATGAAGGACTCCCCAAATGAAATAAGTCTTCCCCGCCAGCAATGTGGCGGATAGTTCAATTTGGTTTTCTAGAGACGGAAAAACGTGTTGCCTTCAGAAGGAACGGCGCTTTACGTCCGATGAACGCAGAGCAGGTGCAGGTAGTCGATCGAAGATTGTGCTACCGGATCCACAAACGACAGTGCCAGAGGAGAAGTCGGTGCGTGCATGCTGCCTTCTCTTACGAAAACTGCGGCCGGGGTCGGCCCAGACTTGGCCGCGTAGTTCGCCGATGAGACTTCCTGCTTCGCCACTACCAGCGTGAAATCGTTCGAAGTATCGTCTTTCAGTTGTAGTAGTTCCGGAAACTCAGCCAGTGCTAGCCCGCCGAACAGAAGAGCTACTACCACCGCAAATCGTAGACGATTCCGGGTTGGACCCACTGAGTTCATCTCCAAGACTTATACAGCGAACCTACCGATAACTCAACGTTATTTAGTGTGAAAGGCCCTATCTAAACGATTAGTTAGCTCTGGGCCTCCGAGATTTTTGACCTTTCGGCGTCCGCAATTGTCATGTTTTGTAAATCAGAGAGATTTCATTTTGTAACGGTGACCTTCACGCCGGCGGGTTTGCTTAGGGGTTTTTGTTTGGAGGACCCAAAGAACTTTTTTGTACTCTTAAGCTTTTATATATCTCACCGTTTTGCAGCGATCCGTTTCGGCGCAACCAATTGGTAGCTGGTCTTCACCAACTCCGCCACTTCCTTCCAATCCACCGCGCCCCGATCCAGACGCAGCGCCACCCATCCTCTCGGCCCGATATACGCCGGCATGTAAAATCGCTCCGGCTGCGCCGCAATCAACGCCGTGTTATCCCCTGGCAGCGCCCTCGCGCAGACGGAAACGATCCCGTCGCCATGATGGTCGTCCAAGAAGTATGCAAAGACTTTCTTGCGGACGCGAAACCCCGCGTGACTACCCATCACCTCGCGCGTGGCTTCCGGCAGCGCCATACAAATCTGCGTCACCCCCGTGAGCCGAGGTTCTTCCGCCACTTTCTTCATTTAATATCGACTGTGGGGACAGCGGCGGCCTTACTAAGCCCCCGCGGAAGCCGCTTGCGCTCTCTCTTCCTGCTTCACAAAAACTTTGCTGGCCAGCTCCACCACTTGCTTCAAATGCCACCACTCGCGCTCGCTCATCTGCGCCCCATCGCTGCTCGCGTAATAAATCGACGCATAGCTATTCGCAGACAGCGGCACGCGAATTACCAAACTGCTCTTCTGTTCCGACGATTGATTGTCAGCCACGGCGATCCTCCCCCAAGTCAAGATCGGTAAGTAGAAATACGTACAACGGCGCTCATTCTCTCGCGTTTGCCATCTCGCAGCAAGCCTTACAACGCATAGCAGCGTAACCTGTCACAACCGGCTGCTCAAAATTGGCCGACTCCGCCATCATCCCGCCCCAGAAAAGGAGCCGCGTAAACCCTGTCGCAGATTGGAGTAACTTCCTGATCGCCGTCGCCGGCGCGGCCGCAGCCCTAACTCGGGGTTACCCTCGGTCCCGCAGGTGCGAGGCGGTCGTGGCAGTGAATTTTAGTTTGTCCCCGAAATCGTAACCGTGTTCGGTGTTTCGCCGTCGCTCTCATAAATATTCAGCGTGGCCTTCGAGGAAGTACCGCTGCCCGCAGTCGGCGTGAACCGGACCGAAATCGTGCACGATTGCCCTTTTGACAGGATCACCACGCCATTCATACACGAACTATAGATCGGTGGGCCAGCGCTGTACGAAACCACGCCAAACGTCGCATCACTCGCTCCCGCAATAGAAGGAGAGCCAATCGCCACCGGCATCGAGCCTCCGTTTGTAAGCGTCACCGACAGAATTTTCGTCTCCGGATTCGTCACCGTACCAAACGCCAGCGTCCCGCTAATCTTCATCCCCGTCCCATTCCCTTTCAACGCAGCTGTCTGGGTGCCTCCGCTATCAATCACGCTTAACTCCCCCGTTTCTGCTCCGCGCTCCGAAGGAGTAAACGTCACCATGAACGTGCAACTTTTATGCGCCTCCAGCGAATCGGTGCAGGCGCTTTCCGGTATCAGCCTGAAGTCTGCCGCATTCGTTCCGCCGACTACCGCGCTCATTCCCGTAATCTTCGAATCCGAATGATTCGTAAACGTAATTGTCTTCGCGGGACTTGTGGCTCCATTTACTTCCGAGTCAAACACGGTGCTGCTGGGCGAAAGCGAAGCCGGCGAAGTACCCTTGCCCATCAGTGTCACCAACTGCGGACTGGATTTGTCCGAATCCGTAATCGTCAACAATCCTTTCTGCTCCCCGATTTGCGTCGGCTTGAATTTAATTTCGATCGCACAGCTTGTATTGGCGGCCAATGTGCCGGTACATGTCGAACTCGACACCGAAAACTCGCCGTTATTGATGATCACCGCGCCCATAGTCACGGCCGCGCTAGCGATCGTCAGGTTCACCGTATTCGTCACGCTGGTATTGCCCACCATGCCGTCCGGAAAAGTCACGGCAGTCGGAGCCACGTGCACCCCCGCCCCTGGAGAATTCGTTTTGTCCTTTTCGGGTTTCCTCAAGTTTTGGTCCTGCGCTTTCGCAGCCTGCTCGTCACTTTCAATACCCGTTTGATTCTGACGGGCCCCCGTGCCCCGCGCGTTTTGCTGACTCCGGACCCCGCGCGCGCCGAATGAACACGCAAGTGCCATGACAAAAAGCATTTGAGCCGCACTCCTCATCGTGGACCCGAGCCTCGCGCTGCCCAAGCGTGGTTCTCCATGTTCAGTTTTGTTGGGAGTCAAATCAGACAATAGCCGAGTTCGCGAGTTCCCGCTAATCATATCGCGAGAAAAACTATTACGCTTTAACCTGAAAACTTTGGGTGCGGACGTCTCGCGCACAAAACTAACGTCCGCACCACAAGCCGAATACTAGCTCAGAAAGCTACTTCTCGAATACTTTTTCCACCTGCCCGATTTTCTTCTGAACCTTCCCACCCACCTTTTCGTCCGTTCCCTCGTTTTCCAGGTTCGGATTGTTGGTGGCGCGGCCAACCTTCTCTTTCACTTTGCCCTTCAGTTCGTGAAGCTTGCCCTCGGCCTGATCCCTGCTGCTCTGCTTCATGATTGCCTCCTTGCTGATTTATGTTGCAAACAAAATTATCCCCGCTCCGTGTTGCACGCGCCGCTTATCGCCGCCGAACGCTTTAGTCTGTTCGGCGGGCGAGCTGCGCCGGCGAGAAATACTCGGCAACCGTCTGCGCAGTCGCAGGTCGTAACCCGGGCGCGCCCCTCAAAAGCGTCAGATATGCACGGCCCCAAGCAGGTACAGCACCAACACGATGAGCAACACAGTGCCCAGGATTCCCAACCCGCCGCCCGCACCCCACCGCGAATAGCCGTAGTAACCACCGCCACCGCCGAACAACAAGATCAAAATAATGATGAGCAATAGCATTCGAAGTCTCCTTTTTGTTTTGTTACACGGTCCTGACCTGCAGTTCTACAGCTCTAAAGCCGGTGCTACGCTATCAATTGAGGTCGCGCTGTTACTGTCCAATTCTGCACGTTTCCGATATTGCCCCTTTTTCTCGCGCCGGCGCATTTCAGCGTCACCGATCTCGCCATTGCTTGTTACCAATGCCGACCAAAAGCAGCACTGTTGATGCGCGATCCAAGCAGCGTCAAAGGCCAGTCGGCGTACAAAGCCCGAAACATCCGTACTCGACTTGCCATCCGCCGCGTCCATGCTGCCTCCCGCGCACACGCCCTGAAGCCTAAGCAATAGAGAGTTACCAGTGCCGCAGCGAGTTACAACCAAGCCCGTCGCCAAATCCTGTATAAAGGGATGTCAACTACCCTATGCCCCACCAAGAAAGTTGTAATGGCCGCGGCCTGCAGCGCGGCGGCCTTGCCGCAAACAGGCAAACCACCGGTCCTGGTCCCCTGGTAATCCACGGCATCTGATTCCCTGCTCCCTGCTTTCGCCTTTCAGGAGAAGCTAGGGCACACCCTTGGAAATAAGCCTGAAAACTCCCAGCAATCCGGTTAATTACTCAATAACGGGTATAGAATTGTCACGCATCCCAGGACGGGAAACCGACTGGTCTAAAAGAGGAACCATCATGAGGGCCATCAACCCAATTCGATCGCCGAAATCGCTCGCGCTGCTAACACTACTCTCCCTGCCCTTCGTCGGGACCGCTCAAGCCGATGGAGGCGCTTCCGCCAGCGCTTCGTGCACCGTTGACTGGTCAGCGGCGACCTTTTCCTCTTCTCCAACCGCCAGCGGTGGACCCAACCCCTACGCCGAACTCGCCCAGGCCTACGGTTACTACCTGCCCACCAACCAATTTTCTTTTAACGAGGCCAAGGCTCCCGGATGGACCCCCATCTCCGCCACCGAAAATTTCGCGCCCGGCACTTCCGCCACTGCCTCAGTCAACAACGCCGAACTGAGCAGTTCAGCCACCAACGCAGGCGATTTTCAGAATAATGCCCAAATCGAAAAAACGGGATTCGTGAAAACTAAGAATGGAACGGTAACCATCGCCGTGCCTTATTCATTAAATATAGCGATTACCAACAGCTCAACCGGTCTCTGCTGCTACAGCGCGACTGATCAGGCCATCATTGAGCTGTTCAATGCCGCGGGAAATACTCTGGAAGGAACCGCCAGCGCTGACGCCACCGATTCGTACGGAGCCATCGAGGATTACACCAAAAACGGCATCCTCACATTGACTGTCCACGGCTTACCAGCTGGCATGTACTGGTTTGATGTTCTCGCAGACAGCCAAACGGCTTTCGTCCCTGAGCCCGCCGCGTTGCTGATGCTGTCCGCCGGCCTGCTCAGCTTGGCCGCCTTGTCCTTCCGTAAACGCCTGGCGTAGCCGCTGTTCCATCAGGAAGCATGTGGCGCTCATTCTAGGCGCGGCATTGAACTGCAATCCCTGATTGGCGCGCTCTTACCCGACCCGGGAGACTAAACCAATCTGGCGGTGCGCCGCACCTCCTCCGCGGGTAGATCCAGAAAAAGGTGCGGCCTTTAACCTTAGTTGCTCCAAGTTTCAACGCGTTCGCTCTTGTTCGCCCGATAGTTCGTTTTACTGCTTGTCGTACACCACCACGTCGTGAATTTCCTTGCCATCTGCGGTCTTCCCCGAATATGTTGACGTGCGCGTCTTCCCGTCCGCGGATACCACAACGTGCACGGTCATGGTCACCTTGCCATCCTTCTTGATCGTGGCAATCAAGCGGTGCGGCGATGGGTGTTTGATCGCGATCGTGTCTCCGTAGGGATTCCCAGTGGTTGGAGTATCTGTTCCGTCCGTCTTAGCGGTGAAAGACGTCTTCGATGGTTTTCCCGTCGCGTCTTCGCCTTCAGCCGAATAAGTTTCGGTACCGTTCTCGATCGTAATCGTCACAGTCTGGCTCTTCGGTCCTGGTCCGGGATTGAACTGGGATTTTTCAAGATTGATCTTCCATGTTCCGTTGTTCGGATCGTCCGCGGCTCTCACTGATGTCGCCGCCGACATTCCCAGCAGCAACAACAGCGTACCCAGGCAAGAAACTACTCTTATTCGCATGTGTTTCCTCCACAAGAAGTTGAACGTGAAATGTTTTGAAAGGTTTACAACCAGACCAACAGCGCGTGGATAGTACAGCCTCGCTTGCCCCATATGCAAGCGCCATGGTTCGGGCGATCTGCTGTACGGCGAATTTCCTCGCGGTCAACATTCAAAGTTGAAAAAAACAATCCGAGAGCCCGGTGAAACTATCTTCACCAAACTCTCGGACAGGAGATCAAGCGGTTTCACAACTATTGCAATGGAACTACTGACTCGCGGACACTTTCGATTCGTTTACCGGCGCATTCTTCTGCAACACAGCCACCAAGTGACGTCCGGATTCCGGAACTTGTACATCTCCACCTAACACGATTTCCCTGGCGGTGAGATGCCGGCCATAGACGTCCGCCGTGGCGTCGTCATCGGGACGCAGCGTGGAACCTTCCAGCGAAACGCCCACAAACAGCCCGCGCGTGCGCGAATAGCTGAGAACTTCCGCGCGCATGTATGCATCCGTGTCGGCCGTCGCATCGCGTCCCACAGGGCCTGCCGCGATCGACGCGTCGCCACCCAGCTTCACTTTGCTATCCAAAATCGAACTCGCCCCTCTGTCATTCATGATTAATAGAACGAGATCGGTTGCTTGCCCGCCGATTTGAAATCCAACACTCCCGCCTTCCAGCGCATACATTGCCGGCGCGCCCCACGGCCCTCTAAAATCGTGCCCGGTTCTGCAAACCATCGCTCCGCGGCCGTAGCTTGCGCCCACCACGAACGCCGCCTTCAGCACCGACGGGAAAATAATCACGCATCTCGCTTTATCCATTACCGACTGAGGAATATTGTCCGGGATGTCCATAATTTCCTGCATCACATCCCCGGAATTTTCCAGCCGCTTCTGTTCTTTGTTTTGTGCATAAGCCGCCGTGCTTGCAATCAACCCCAAACATGCAACGGTAATCAATCTTCTTATCATCGCTGACCTCCAGGATCAGTATTGCGGCCGCGGAAGGTTGGCCCTTCCGAGGCTTCTGTACAACAACTAGCTAAATTTCGTGGCGCTCTACGCCCTGCGCGCGAACTGCAGCACCAGTAATATCAACGCCACCACCAGCACGATGTGAATGAAAGCGGTGGTGACGTGGAACGCGAAAAATCCGAGCAGCCAAAGAACGATCAGCACTGCGGCAAGTATCCCAAGCACGTTTTCACCTCCTCGAGGTCAAGAGCGAGAACCTTCCCTTTCTCGCTCTGTCCAGCCGCGCCAGGCCCTTCCCGTGAAAGCCCCGCGCACGATCAGACTAATCGAAATGAAAACGCCCGTCTGTGCTGTTCTGCACACTTCTATATCTCGATCTAACACCATACTCGGCGAATTCCTGCGGTGGGCCGGGGGCTGGGGAACCAAATGCCCTGCGATTGAATTTTACACCAACCCAGGCTCAGCCTCGGCATCCTTGACACCTTAACGCTACATTCCTATACTCCCGGTCACCAGCCCAACGTTCCCCGGGGGATCCAATGTCCAAATCTATGCTAGCGGTTGTTCTGATGTTCGCTTCCGCCACCGTCACCGTAGCGCAAACGATTCATCAGCCGAAACTCACGCCGCAAAACAGCAACACCACGCAGCTGCTGATTTCAGTAAGTCCGGTGAGCGACCGCGTCGTATGGGCCGCCGGAACGCACGGCACCTACGTGGTTACCACTGACGGTGGACAGACCTGGCGATCCGGCACCGTCCCAGGCGCCCAGTTCCTTCAGTTCCGCGACGTGCAAGGCGTCAGCGACCAGATCGCGTATCTGATGTCCATTGGAAACGGCACCGAAGCATTTCGCATTTACAAAACCGAAGACGGTGGCGCCACCTGGAAAGTTCAGTTCACCAATAAGACTCCCAATGCCTTTTACGATTGCTTCGCGTTCTGGACGCCCGACCGCGGCATCACTCACAGCGATTCGGTGAACGGAGTTTTCCCCGACATTCGCACCACCGACGGCACCACTTGGCAATCCATCTCCGCAAACATGCCGCCAGCGTTGTCCGGCGAAGCTTCCTTCTCCGCGAGCGGCACCTGCATCGCGACCGAGGGAACGGACAACGCTTGGATTACCACCGGCGGCTCATCCATCGCGCGCATCCTGGCCACTACTGACGGCGGCAACACCTGGAATGCATACGACACTCCGTTGGTTAGCAATCCGAACGCCGGCGGGATCTCCGTAGCCTTCACCGATTCCTTGAACGGCGTTCTCGGCGGCGGCGACCTGACCAACAATTCTTCAGCTCAATTCGCCAGCTCGAGTGATGGCGGTCAGACCTGGACGCTCACGCCCGCGCCACCCGTACAAGGCGCGATCTTCTGCCTGGCATTGGTGCGCGGCCAGCCCCACGGCAAAAATGGTTACGACCAACAGCCCGACAACCCCTACAACCAAGCCGTAGTCGTCACGTCCGAAGCGGAGCCAACCTACAGCACCGGCGACGCAGCATGGACTCCCGACTTCGGCCAAACCTGGTACTCGCTCCCGGGAGTCAGCGGCTACTGGGCGGTCGCCTTCGCCAACCAAAACGCCGGCTGGTTCGTAGGCAACAACGGCAAAATCCTAAAGATCAGCTTCTAGAATCCTTTTCGCAAGTGCGGTTTTCGGAAACGCCGGGTCTTCAGCCTGCTTGCACGGCAGGCAGGCCCGGCGTTTTTCTACCGTTCTTTCTTACGTTGCCGCTTCTTTTCTTCTCATTTGCGTTATTATCCGCTCGCTCTAATCATTGAGAACCGAAGGTGCAACCGATGCCATTCTTACTGTTGGGGCTCGTCAGCGTAGGCTGGGCAGGCTACAGCTTGATTACCGGGAAGGGCTACTACAAAGGTTGTCCACCAGGCGGCTACGACCGCTCCGAACATCCGTTATATTTCTGGGCGCCGACCCTGATCATCCTGGCCATCGGCATCTGCATGCTCCTCGTCTTCTTCGGAGTAATCCCGTTACCATCCCGGCCCCTTCCCGCGTGCTGGTTTGTGTCTTAAATCATTGCTGGCATCGCAAGTGCTATAGTCCCGGTATGGCGCGGCTGAAACTCCCGCACGTGTTACTCTTATTGGCAATTGTCGTTTGTGGCTTCGGAGCTGCGACGCAGCTTCGCGTCACCGAACCGGCATTGTGGGTGAAAGACCTGAGAACGTTAGGCTATCCTGCACATCTAACCGCGAACTTCTCGAAAACCTTCGGAAAGCCTGCGACAAAACTGGCCTTCGCCGATCAAGAACATCTGGTAATTACGTTTATTTCCGCTGACTCCGATGCGCCGCCATCCGAGCAGGAAGGCCGCCCTGACTCCTTTCGCTTACGGCTACACATCGTAGTGCTTGAAAAGAAATCAGGTGAGGTGGATGCGAAGCTAGACTTCCCGGGCTCTGGCGGAGTTATCGCTGGACACGACGGCAAGGTCGTTGTTCGTAGCGGGAATAAGCTAACGCTCTATGACATGACACTAAAAGTCTTGAAAGAAACGGACACGAAAACACCGTTCGCAGACTATAGCTCGCCGAGTGGTCGCTTCCTGTTGCTTGAGTTCAGCCAAGGCGTTCATGCCCAGTTCCGTTGGATCAATTCCGACACTCTTGAAACATTACATTCTTTTTCTGACAGCATTTCCTCTCAGACAATCTCCGAGACAGAAGTTGTTGGTTGGAGGATACCGCTGGGCCGCCCGAGCGATTTGGTAATACGAACTCCTGAAGACGCCGGGCATGCGATTAATTTAAAAGGTCTTGGTGCTGGCTCGGTCGCTTTTGTGAACGATGACGCGCTCGCGATCGCATCAGGATATTCGCCGATTCAATTAATTCGAAGAGACGGCACACTTATAGAATCAATCACGCCGCGCGCTCATGATTTCCTAAGCCGAATCACCCCTTCTGCGGAAGGAAATCGCTTCGCTTTTACCGGATCTACAATTCGGAACAGGTCGGAAATCCTCACCCCGCACCAAACATGGGAATACGTTCAGCGCGTCAACGTCTACGACATCTCCACCCATACTTTCGTTGCTGACATCAAGGTCAATCATTCGGCAAGAAACGAAGATTTTCCCCTGGCCCTCGCGCCAAACGGCTCAATGCTCGCATTCCTGGACGGCGAAATCCTCGAGCTATACCGCCTGCCACCCGCTGCAGAAGCCAATCGATGAAGGCTGGCCGATTGCGCAGTTCCTTTCTTACTCATTAATATATCGACAATTACCTGCTGTCGGCTGCTGATTACGAGGTCTACGCGGGCCGCTTGCTTCTTGGCAAGTAAACCGTCGGTTCGCCCTGCAGCAACCTTAGCCCCGATCTACCGCGTGCACCTTATACCGCTCAGGTTGCGAAACAGTCATGATGCGCGCCGTATGAGAGATCGCTCCGAAATGAAACGGCCTACTGGCGTCACAGTGATCGCCATCGTGACAGTCGTCGCGGCGGCGATTTTGACACTCAGCTGCCTTGCCTTCGCGTTCATCGCCATCATGACCATGACCGGAGAGGGGTTTGATGCGGCAACCGCGGCGATCACCGGCATGGCCATCGGAGGCAGTGTTTCGCTGATTATTCTGCTAATCGATCGATTCGGCACACCCTGGAAAATACGCAACGTGGTCTTCATGCTTCCATTGGCCCCAGTTCTTCCGCGTTCTCGATAAAAACTTTATTTCCCGTTCTCTGGTCCAGCACAATGAATTTGGTGGGCGACTTTGGGGCCAGATCTTTTATCCGTCTTTTCGCTTCCTCCACTGTCGGTGCCGCAGCGATCCAACGCACTGCCGAACCCTCTACTTCGAAAATATCGATCGGATGGACCATTCCTCTCGCTCCTTTCTCTATCGCCAAGCTTAGCGTCGCTTCTGAAACGCCTTTGCTTTCTTCCTTGGTGATGGAACATCCGCTACCGTCACGACAAGGTCCCCGATGTCAGCGTTGCTTTGCTTCTCGACAATTTGCTTCACGATATCCAGTGTAACTTGTTCGAAGTGCGTTTTAGGTTTGACCATCCAACTCTCCTGAACACTCTCCGACGCTAGCAGCCCCCAAGTCGTACGGGTCAGATCTTTAAAAAAAACTGAGAATCGCGTTAGTCGCCCGCGCTAGCCCCGCGGACGCATCGCCCACCTCTCGCGTTATCATTAGTGGTTGTACGCAGGACTACGTCGTGGTATTATTGCGTCACGTTAGTGATACGTTTGTTTAATGTATCGTGCGCTCTGGGAGGGTTCGTACATGGCACGTGCGCATAGCAGAGTTTCACCGGCTCATTTCGCTACCATGGTGCAGGCAGACGTCCCGCGAGGGCGCAGCGGAAAGCACAAACAGCTCGTGACTGTTATCCTCAGGGATTTGGCCCGTCTCAAAAGTGGCGCTGCCATCAAGATCCCCTTGGCCGAGCTCGACGCCTCCAAGGAAAAAGTTCGTTCCGCCCTGAATCGCGCCACTCGCAAGGCTGGACGCAAAGTAGCCACCGCCAGCGACACCGATTTCCTGTACGTCTGGAACGTTCCTGAATAGCATCTTTGCTGTTCTTCAGGGTTCGTCGCCGTCGGCGACGCCTGTTTTCTTGATGGAATTGCACGAGAAATGAAATACTTCCCAGCCAAAAAACATTGAGCGTCTTTCGTGAGATTATCCTCCAATAACACTATCCTGATTTTCCTGCTAATAATCGGGTCCGCTCCACGCATGCAAGACGCAGCGCCCGCGCGGACTTAGCTCAAACCGATGCTTCGACCGCGCAAGCCTCGCTCACCATGCCAAAAGACCCTGCCGCGCTTCTCGACATCGCAGCCAAGGTCAACGGTCTAAGCAATCCCGTTTCTGCGCCTTGGCATCTTCGCGTGAGTTATCAAATCTTCGACGACAAGGGCCGCCCTCAAGCTTCCGGAACCTACGAAGAATTGTGGCTTTCAGAGGACAAATACAAGCGCAGCTACTCCAGTCCCAACTTTACCCAAACGGATTTCGCCACCGATCGTGGCCTGTTTCGCAGCGGAAACCAGAATTGGCCGGGCCCGCAGGAAACCCTTGTGCGTACCGAGCTCCTTGAGCCAGTTCCAGCTGGACTGAACTTGAGTGGTTTGCGGCTGGAAAACAACCGTCGTTCGATCGATAAAATCGATCTTCGATGTGTGGCCCTGAAGGCTGATTGGACCTTTTTCGCGAATGACGCTTACTGTTTTCAGGCTGACAAGCCCATCCTCCGCTATACGGATAGTGGCAACAGCAGCGGCACCGTGTATAACGATATGTTTATCTTCCAGGGGCATTTCCTGGCGCGTGACGTCCGCGAGACCATCAACGGCAAACCGCGCATGCTCCTGCACATTGACGTTCTCGAGCAAACCTCCACGATTAATGATTCCGACCTCACACCTCCGCCTGACGCGGTCCTTATCCCGAACGGCAAGATCGCAATTCCCTCGGACACCATGAGAGTTCTTCTTGTGAAGCAGATTCCGCCGCACTATCCTTCAGGCGCTCGGGGGGCCGGCATTACCGGCAAGGTAATTTTGCAGATCACCATTGGAAAAGACGGCCGCGTTACAAACGCACAGGCCATTAGCGGTCCGACCGGATTGCGCCAGGCAGCAATCGACGCTGTCCTCAAATGGGAGTACCGGCCGTTTTTTATTTGCGGGAAACCAGCGGAAGTAGAAACGACGTTGCCGATCGTATTTTCCGTAGGCTGAACGCAGGGCCTTTACAATCGCTTCTTCACGCGATCACACTGTTGAGGAAACAGAATTTCGATGCTCGACTCTTTCCATGCGCACACTTCGAATCTTCGTAGACACAGCTTTGTTCGCACGAACTTTATTTTCGCCAAATCCATTCCACAGATACATAGTCGCGTAAGCCCGCCACGGCCGCCATGCCTCGGACCTTCTCTCCAGCTCTCGCGAACTCGTCAAATTCAACGCGCACAGCAGTCCTAAGTCCCCGGCTGGAAACGCATCCGGCTCCCCGAGCGCACGCATCGCTACATATTGCGCGGTCCACGTCCCGATTCCCGAAATTTCGCAGAGTCGCGCCAGGAAAGCATCTGTCTCCACAATCCCTTCAAACCGGATTCGCCCTTCGCACACCGCTCGCGCCAAAGTTCGTATCGTTTCGCCTCGCGCCTTAGTCAGACCAATCGTGCTCAGATCGGCGCTGGCAAGAACTTCCGGAGTCGGAAATAAATGCGTGAGTTTGCCCGCCGCGGTGAACGGTGTCCCAAATTTTCTGGCAATCCGCCCCGAAATCGCCGTCGCATTAGCGACACTAATCACCTGCCCCACAATTGCGCGCGTCGCCAGCTCGAACCCATCCCAGCATCCCGGCACCCTCAGCCCCGGCGCGCCCCGAACTCTTTCCGCCAACGCCGGATCGCTTTTCAAAGTTCGCGCAATATCCACCCAGTCCGCACCCAAATCAAACATGGCGCGTATCCGCTCCACGATAAAAAACAGCGAGCATGGATCGGGAAATTGAATGCGCACAGCCAGCGCATCCATTCCATCCTGAAGCGAAACTTCAAAATATCCGTGACGCCCGTTCAAGGAAATCGACCGCCGGTAGGCCCCCTGTTCAACCGTTTCCACACCCGGAATCGCCCGCTTCGCCAAAAACGTCAGCATGCCATTCCAGTGATATGGTGCGCGAAAGCGCAGAAGAAAAAGATATTGGTTTTCCGGCTGGTCCGTCCGGCTGCGAACGAGCCGCCGAATCCGCGTCGGCGTTCGACCATAGATCTTTCGAATCGCCGCATTAAATCTTCGAACGCACCCGAAGCCGGACGCGATGGCAACCTGGCTCATCGGCAAATTCGTCTCATCGATCAGTTTCTTCGCAAAATGCAGCCGCCGCGTGTGCGCCACCGCCGTCGGCGTCGCTCCCAGATGTTTCAGAAATAGCCGGCGAAGATGCCGCGACCCAATTCCCAGGCGCTCCGCTAGCGCCTCCACCCCTCCATCCTCCAATCCAGTTTCGCCGATCAGTCTCAGCGCGCGTGAAACCGTGTTCGACGTTCCACACCAAGCCGGAGTGGCCGGCGACGCTTCCGGCCGGCAGCGCAAACAAGGACGGAATCCTGCCTCCGCCGCCGCAGCAGCTGTCGAAAAGTAACGTACATTTTTCTCTTTCGCCGTGGGCGCCGGACATATCGGACGGCAATACACTCCGCTGCCTTTCACGCCAATAAAGAATTTTCCGTCGAATCGCGCATCGCGCGACAGCCTCGCTCGCGAACAAACTTGCCAATCGAGAGTCATCTGTCTTTGGCAGTAAGCATATTCGATTTGGCCGCAAAAAGTGGACGTTTTCGGACCACGTTCACTCCGCGGGATTCACGCCCGAAAACGTCCAATTTCGCCCATAGCAGCGTCCGCGAACGTCCAACCTTGCCTCGCCAAAAAATCTAACGTGTCTCCGTCGGTCGGCCGGCCTCCCACCCCAGCAGTTGGGCCGGTCAAAAAGTTGGTCAGATGCGAAAAAAGCGCGGGCTGGTAATTCGAGCAGTTTCACCACAAAACCAAAGGAGCCAACATGAAATTCAAATTAACTACAAGCCTCACAGTAATGATTCTTCTATTTGCCGCTTTCGTATTTCCTTCTAGGCTCTCTGCGCAAGACAAGCGCGACCACTACCGCGTTTTCAATCTTGGCAATCTCAGCGGAACGGCGAGTGAAGGAAATACTATCAACAACATCGGCTGGGCCATTGGCGCTGCCGATCAGTCAGGAGATATCACCGAGCATGCCACCGTCTGGATTTACGGCCTGCGATTTGACCTCGGCACGCTCGGCGGTCCCAACAGCGACGTCCAGTGGCCCAACAAAAATGATCGCGGCCAGATCGCTGGCTTCTCCGAAACTGCCGCACTCGATCCCTACGGCGAGTCCTGGAGTTGCACCACCTTCACTCCCACAGGTATTCCCACAGGACATATTTGCACCGGATTCGTCTGGCAGTTTGGTGTGATGAACCCACTTCCCACTCTCGGCGGTAACAACGGATTTGCCTCCGGCGAAAACAATTTGGGCCAGATCGTCGGCTGGGCCGAAACGACGGTTCACGATTCAACCTGCGTGCTGCCGCAAGTGCTCCAGTTCCTTCCCGTCCTTTACGGCCCCGGTTTGGATCAGATCACCGCGATCCCCACTTACGTTGTAAATGGCGTCCCGGATCCCGACGGCGCCGCCACTGCCATCAACGACAACGGCCAGATCGTTGGCATCTCCGGCACTTGCGACACTTCCGTCGGCGCCTTCAGCGCCATGCACGCGCTGCTTTGGGAAAATGGCAACGTGATTAACCTCGGCAATCTCGGCGGCCAAGGATGGAATACTCCCATGGCCATCAACCACCGTGGCGACACCATCGTCGGTTTTTCCGACCTGCCCGGCGATGTCGTTGGCGGCGTCCTGTCCCCAAATTTCCACGCATTCGTCTGGACCAAACAGAGCGGCAAGATGACCGATATCGGCGTCCTCCCCGGCGATAGTCTCAGCGAAGCGCTCGACGTCAACGATCAAGGCCAGGTGGTAGGAGTATCCATCCCGTCGTTCCACGCCTTCATTTACGAAAACGGCAAGATGTTCGACCTCAACTCCTTCACCCCGAAAGGTTCGCCACTGCTTTTGATCGGCGCCAACGGCATCAACGAAAAAGGTGAAATTACCGGTCAAGCCTGCATCATTTCCGACGGCGGTTGCCCGTTAGGCGCCAATATCCCCGCCTTTCTGGCGGTTCCCGGCTACCTGGGATATGGGGAGACCAGCGCCGACTCTAGCGCCGACGCCGCTTCCGAAACCACCAACCCCGATGCCGCAAGCATCACCGTCTCCGCGGGCATCCGCCAACAAATGATGCGCAAACTGGCCTTCGGCCACTTCGCGCCGGAAAAAGTAAACCCGTAGTCAACAATCTAAGTGTGTAAGCAGCACAACTTGCGCGCTCGAGGGTGCGGATTCCGTCCTCCCACCCTCGACCTCGCAGAAACAATTTTCGTTTGCGATGCAAAAATCATCGTGATCAACGAACCATCCCACCGGCCAACGCGCAACCGCCTCAAAGAATTAAATGTAGCGCCGCGGCCTTCAGCGAGGCATCTCGCCTATTTCCCTTCCTTTCACTGGCACAGGACGGCGCGCGCGCCACAACAACTTGGCAACGTCCGTTGAGGACCTCACATCCAAAACCCGAAGCATGCTCGATCGCGCACTTAAATCACCAAAGACCTCGCACTGCTTCGCTCTTTTTTCAAAAAGGTGGAACGATATATGAACCATTTTTCTCACTGGCCAAAGGTGAGCGTGCTCTTCATTCTGGTTCTCTGCACAACAGCCGAACGCCCTCAAGCTCCACACGCCTCGATAGCACAGTCCCAGCCGTCACTTCCCTGCTCCGCGCCCGAATTTCACCAATTCGATTTCTGGCTCGGTGATTGGGATGCCTTCGACGCCGACAACCCGTCTACCGCGGTCGCGCGCGTCAAAGTCAGTAGCATTCTCGATGGCTGCGTCCTCCACGAAGACTATCAGGACACCAAAGGCTCGAAAG
This sequence comes from Candidatus Acidiferrales bacterium, assembly GCA_049693615.1. Taxonomy (GTDB): domain Bacteria; phylum Acidobacteriota; class Terriglobia; order Acidiferrales; family UBA7541; genus Palsa-295. The sequence continues at coordinate 95,960 of JBAVQB010000043.1, forward strand.
GCGAGAGCTTCAGCATCTACGACGCATCCAGAAAAGTCTGGCACCAAACCTGGGTCACCAACCACGGCCGCCTGCTGGTGATCGAAGGTACCTTCCAAAATGGCGAGATGTTCATGGCCGGCGTCGATTATCCCAACGGAAAAGAACGGCACATCCGCGGCACCTGGAAACCAATACCGAACGGCGTCAGCGAAATCGCCGCCACCTCCACCGACGCCGCCAAGACCTGGACTCCCTGGTTCGATTTAATCTTCCGCCCGCACAAACCCTAACCGCCGCCCTAGGTGCACCGTTGGGTGCGACACTTCCAGCGCTGGCGATTCTCTTGAAGGCGTAAACGCAGCGCTGCCCGTCGGTGTGAGCCGAGCGCTTCAGCTTGCGTGCCGGCAGGCAGGCCCGGCATCTTGCTTCTGACTTTTATCGCGCACTCTTATGAACGAAAGGCAGGCTTGTACTTTTTCCTACGTGTCCTTGCGATGTCTCTTGCGAAGATCCGGCCAGAATTCCTTCACCATATACGTGGCCACATCCCAACCAATCTGCGTGGCCCACACTCCCGCCACGTTCCCAAAACTTCGCTCCGATTGCGGATGGTAGCTGTACGTCGAAATCGCAGCAGCCATTCCCGCGCCAAACACTTCCGAATAATTGAACTGCCGCTGGCCCCAATCAGAACGCGTTATCACAACGCGCCCCACGGCGTGCTCCACTCGACGCCAAAATCCGCCGCGGCCCAATTGGTAATAGCGCGGATCCTGATGCAGCAAGGAAGGCAACACCGCGCTCGCCATGAAATTCTCCACTGCATTATCCGCGTACGAAGTTCCATACCTTTTCGCGTAACCCTGCGCGCCCTGCCCGTACGACGGGTTGCTATCGCTGGCCTGGCCCAGCCCTGCCACAAATCCAATCAGCACAAATTCCGATGGATCGATCAGCGACCTGCCAACCACCTTGAATTTCTGTCCCGCCGTGAGCGGCGGAATATTATCCGCATTTTCCACCGTCAGAAAATTGGGCAGCGTCCACAAAATCCGGTCCTTCGAAGTGCCCTTCTCCGTCTCATGCTGAATATTTTCCTGCTCTTTCGCACTCAATTGCGAATGTGACGTATCCTGTGGCCCCTGCTTCGACTCGGAAGGTAGGGCCTTTGCCGTTTTGTCGGCGGCTTGCGCGGTTCCCGCTTGTCCGGAGGTTTGAGTAATCGTTTGCTGTTCGGCGGACTGCTGCGGACCCTGCGCGCCTGAATCGGAGGAATTCTGCTGCACTTGATTCGTCGCGGAAGGCTGATTCGTTGCCTGCGGCCCGGAAGATTGCGGTTCGTCCTTCGCGTCCGACACCCGCGCCTCCTGCCTCACCCCTTGCGCAGGTGCCGCCAATATTCCCGCAACCACCGCGCCGAGAATAAATATCGCAACCTTGCTAACTCGACGCGTCGTTTTCTCGGCCGTTACCCGGCCGTCTTTACCTTCCCGTACCATGCGCGTGTACCCAGTGACGGAGTTCTACCGCCAGCCCATTTACGGTTTCTTAAAAAGCTGGTCGCTTCCTTCTCGATGTGAACGGTCTTCTCCATGCCGCTTTTGAATTAAATGTTGTCATCCCGAGAGGCCGCCTTTCGGCCGACGAGGAACCTGCTCTTCCTTCCATTCACGACTCGCACATCCAACGACGCAACATTGTCGCCTTTGTAGTAGCCGCGCGGCGCCTTCCACATTCCGCGCGGAACAACTCAATCCGGCGTAATCCCCAAAAACTCCTGATGCCCCTCCAGAATCGGCGCCAAATTAGACATCAAAAACAAATCGATGATCCTCTTGTTCGCGTTGACAATTTTCAACTGGCACTTCTCTCTCTTCGCGCTCACCCAAAATCCCACAATCATTCCCAGCCCCGAGCTGTCCAGATAATTCACATTCGTAAGGTCAAGCACAACTCGCTTGGCCTCCGAAATCAGCGGACGCACACTGCTCTTAAGCATTTCAGACGTACTTGACGTGATCCGGCCTGTGCAGTGAACGAGTGTTTCCTCGGGCTTTTTTTCCACTTCGATTTTCAAATCGGGCGAGGGTGCGGTTCCGGTGAGAGACATAACGCCTCCTTAAATATCTGATTCCCCGGGGAATACGATGGCCGCAAGTCTAACCTAAATAGTAGGCTCCTCGCCATGTTTTTCGATTCACTACAGCGCCAGCGCCTCGCCAGCACATTCGATCGCCACAGCCGCCTACAAGAAGACGAGTTAAATGAAGCGCTTGACCGATTTTCCGCCCTCTTTTTAATCGCAGTGATATCGTTGAGTTCCAGCAAGCCCAGCGATGTTACTAGCTCCGCGAATTGCGCTGCTTCCTACCGGCACGGAACTGACCGCTGTCATAGTCGTAGTCTGCTTCTCGGCGGGTTTGAATGTTTATGCCACTGTGGCCATGCTCGGCCTGCTTTCGCGTGCCAATCTCTTGGCGCTTCCCGGCTCATTGCACGCCGTGCAGAACTGGTACGTGATCGCCGTGTGTTGTTTTCTCTTCCTGGTGGAACTGGTCGGCGACAAAATCCCCATCTTCGATCTGCTATGGAATGCCGCCCACACCTTCGTTCGGATTCCGGTGGCAGCTTTGCTCGCCTACGCCGCCACGTCCGGTCTGCCCGCGCACAAGCAGCTGCTCGCCACGATTTTCGGAGCACTAATCGCTTTTCTCGCCCACGGAGGCAAAATTGCCGCGCGTGTCTCCGTCTCTCATTCCCCGGAACCTTTCTCGAACATAACGCTAAGCCTTGTCGAGGACGCCGCCGTCATCTTCCTAACCTGGCTCGCCACGCAACATCCCTACGCCGCCGCAGCCATCGTTCTCGCTTCGCTCATCATCATCGTTTTCGCCATCCGCGCCGTCCTCCGCGCCTTGCGCAATCTCCTGCGTGACGCCGACCGCCTCCTAGCCTAATCCGCACCCCATTCCGGCCGCTGCGTGCCTAAGCTCTTTTTCTTCGCTTTTGAATTAAGCGTTGTCATCCCGACAGAGGCCGCCTTCCGGCCGACGAGGGACCTGCTTTTGCTTGCCGTAGGCCAGGTGGCCTATCGATCCGCGCGGCGCCAGCCTTTGCCCACACCACAATCGAAACTCGGGGTTCCGCACTCTTTATTTCTCGGAAGAATGCGGGTTTAGATCTAAAGCATGCGATACGTTTATGATTTTCTCACCGCGGCCTTGTCGTCGGTCCAGCCTCCCTCCAAAGCTTCTCCCAATGCCACACCCCCGGAGTTTTGTGAAGCACGCGATACCCCACTTGGTGCGCCAACATCAAAATCTGTCCGCGATGATGCGCTTCGTGCGAGAACATATACGCGAACATGGTCCCGCCGGCCGGCCACGTCTGCGTCCAACTCCCGCGTGAGAATTTCGTGACGCGCCGACCCGGAGCCGCCGAAAGCGCGTCCGTCAACATGCGCACGCACTGTGCCCCGCTTTTTCTGTGCGCCGCCGCAGCCTGCTTCATGGTGCAACGGTCCGGATCGAGTGGCGCCGGACATTTCAAATGCGGCGCCGAATTCTTCAGCCACACCAAGCGGCAGTTATGCAGATGCGCGAAGATCGCCGCAATCGTCCGCCCGCTACCCTTCTCACCCGGAGGCTGCGCTCTCCACGCACGTGCGTCGAGTGACGACAAAATCAGCTGGTTCATCGCGTCGTTGACCGCGTACGTTTCCAGCAAACTGTCGCGAATCTCCGCAAGCGCCGCCTGCGATTGCCCGGCCATCAAGCGCCCCCATTTTTCGTTAACGATTTTCGTATAGTAGCAAAACGAGCAGCAGGAAGTGACGTCTGAACTTTCCTGAAGCCTGAGATTACCTCATTCGGTTGGTGGTCACACTCGAGCGCCGCAGGGCGACACTCATAAGTCCTCCCCCGGGTACTGATTGAACCAATGTGGTACATCTTTGAGTGGACGGATCAGCCGATTCCTCCCAAACTGGCCAGAGAGACGCAGGAGGACAGCAGATGGCGGTCAGAAACAACTTCTCAGACGTGAAAGCTGAACAGGCGAAATTGGCGGAGAGTTGGAAATCGGAAGGCCGCCAGAGCGAAGCATGGGTGATTGCAGATCCAGAAATTGTCGAGATTTTCTCTGCAGGCGTCGCCTTCGGTCTGGAAGCGGGCCGCCGCGGTCGCAGCGATCCTGCCTACTCCCCGGATGAGTGGCGCAAGGCCTTGCGTGAGGCTATGGAGACCGCAGCTGCAGTCGAAGCCAAGCTCGAAGAAGCTAAAGACGAATTGCAACGAAAATAAAACCCCTCGCCGTTTCTCGCCGCTGCGAACTATGCTTTGTCATCGCGTCAGAGGCCGCGGGGCCATCCAAATCGACGGTTAGTCAAGCCTGGGGACGAGGCCACGAAGTCACCGGAACATGTCCGACCATCGTCCCCCACTTGGGTGCAGCGCCGTAATCAACTCTTGTCGGAAGCTTTCGCGCGCGATTGCGCCGCCTTTTTGAAAATCGCGGGAATCAGTTGATTACCGAGGTCGCGTCTATCCAGCAGTGTGTACGCCCCAAAGTTATTGGCCAGAATATTCGCTTCCTCATCTCGCCAAAGTGAAATCACCAATAACCGCGACGCCCCAGAATTCAGCAGCGTTTTAACTTCGACAGGCGAAACTAACGCGTCATTTGGCATATGCAAATCCATAAGGACAATTTGCGGCTTTAAATCGTTAGACATTTGCATTGCTTGCGGGAAATTGGTGGCCTCGCCGACAACCTGAATTCCAGCCCGCGATTTCAGAAGCCGAAGAATCGATTGCCGCTCGACGTCCGCGTCAGAAGCCAGAAGCACTGTGATCGGCATGGTCACCTACCTCAACAGCATCCTGCGATTCGAGAAGATCGCCTATAACGCATCCTGACGCAATTTTCTTTTCGTGACTTTTTCGAAAAACAGTTTTTCAACAGACACGCGATTTATCAACAGTTACCCTATTAGGAGCTCGATTGCTGGAGGGGCAAGGGCTGGCCGGAAGGCTCAATTCGGGGAGCCGTTTCTCTCGGCCATGTCCATGCGTACCAAACGATCAGCGAAGTACAAACCACTTCTAGCGCTCCAAAGAACAAATAGTAAGAACTTGTCTCCGTGATATTAAAGATTGGAAAGATGAATTGGGCCAAGAGAACAGCGGCAGTTTCTATGATGCCCGCGAAGATGTTCACCCAGCGGTTTGCTCTGGGCTTCAGGATCCGCGACAGCAGAATCATCGCCATGGGGATCTCCATGAGTATCGCGATTCCTAACCACCCTGCCGGGGAAAAATGGATAACACCGATACTTCCTTTCTTCGACCCCAAGACGTCAATGCAGAAGAACACATCTGCATAGATATAGTTGAGCGTCGCAAACAGCCATAACACCGAGAGCCTCACTCGAATGTCTTCCATGGCGGCCTCCTGTGCTGCCTAAGCGGGCCGTGATGTACGGCCCAGCGCAGTGAACTAAGGCGATTTTCGCAACGTGCGGAGCCCAAAGTTGCCTATCGAATTTGTACTACGGATGAGCTCTGGAAAAAGATTCAACTACCGACCCCCGAAAAGAATGCAACTCACGTCTGTGGGGTGATGTTAGCACGTCAACGGCCATGCCGCTCTGCTCGGACATGCATGTTCAGCCAGAATTTACGGCAGTGCTGTCGCCGGTGCTACGTTTTCGACGGACGATTCAGAGATTGTCCGTCCCGTAATCGAACACCTTTGATCGTTCGACTTCAATGAGCAATTGGACGTGTTAAAAAGATCAATTCATTTCGGGTCTTTTGACGCTAACCATCCCCTACCCCACGCAGTGAATCTAACGTTCCCAAGATATATGCTGGAGGCTATACTCAAATCTGGAAGCGCCGTGGATAATACTTCCGTCTCTGTAAGCGTCAATATAGGAGACAAACGATGAAACCGGCCTCGTTATTCTTACTCTTGCCACTCGCATGCGCGTCTTTCGCATTTTCATCAACAACGCTGCAACACCAGCCATCCACGCAAGAATGGCGGCAAACTCAAAGGACTGATCCCGTCCGCGGCCCATACACTCGTTACACATTGGCGGGCAAATTCCAGCAAGTTCCGTCGGGTGACTCAACTAATCGCCCTTCTTTGGTGGTGGACTGCGGCACTTATAACCGATCCCACAAGTCCAAGTTCTTCCGCGGAACTCTTGTTGTCGGCGACCCTCTGAAAATCGACTGGGTTGAGCCTGAACAGATCGAAGGAATTTCTTACTTCCCCAAAGTTGACGTGGTATATCGCTTGAACGACTCCAAAGAGGATAAGGAGCAGTGGACGCCCTCAGCCGACAAGACCTCTGCCACCTTCTCCAAGGGCTCGCTTGAGAAAATGCTCCGCGCGCGCAACGTGGAAATAACTACCCAGGATAAAAGCGGCTCGCCGATCATCATGCAGTTCGACATGCCGGACTCCACGCCGCTCCAGCAAGGTTGTGATGTGGAGCCACACAAATAGCGTATCGTTCCCGTTATTCCGCTAACTCTCGGCACACTGACGCTGCCACGGTAGCATCGCCAGTCGCTACCGCGCTTAAGCTTTTTTCAGTAGCATCAGAAAGCGCTCGAAATCCACCTCGATATTCTCGTCAGGCTGCGCGGCCCTAAAACGCGATTCCAGCTCGCGCCAATAACCTTCAGCATCTTTCAATGAGCGTGCATACGCGTTCCCAAACGACGTTGACCGGCAATACCCGGTATACTGCGTTGCCGTAAGCGTTCGCAGATCGTGTATCGTGGTAACTTCGAGCACGGACATGCGCGGCTCGCTACGCAACACTTCCTCCGGAAAATGTTTCTTCGAGCGCGGGTCGCGATACGCATTCCATCGCTCTTCAAATTCCCTCTTCACCACTTCGCCCACCGCGCCTTCCGGCGAACAGAATCCGCCTCCGCAAATCGCGAAGATTCCGCCCGGCCTTAGCCATTCCGTCACGCGCGACAACACAGCCGCAGCATCCATCCAATGCAGCGCCGTGGCAACCGTCACTAGATCTACACTGGCGGCCGGGAACGCAACCTCTTCCGCGGTCGCAATGCGCGCCCGAATGCGCGGCTCCAGCTTTCCTAGCTTCCCAGCCATGGCCACGTCCGGTTCCACACCGACGATTTCGTCAAATTCACCAATAAATCCGCGGGCCATCTTTCCCGTGCCCACACCGAGATCGACCAGCCGATTGTGCGGCGGCGAAACCGCGCTCAAAATGCGAAGGAAAATCTCGCGGGGATAGTCGGTGCGAAACTGGTCGTAGATGTCCGCAACCTCGCCAAACCGTTTTCCAGGGTTTAATTCCGAGCGAGCATCCATAACGACCCGGTAAATTTTATCACGCGAGTTGTCCGATCGAGCCGCCTGAAGATCCTGCTGCTCCTGCTCTCTTGCATTCCTTGCAGTGCGGACATCTAATTCTCGTTGGCCAATAAATAACCCGCAACTGGAATTCATGTAACTTTCACACTCACGCCAGAAATGCAGTCTTTACCCGATGGGCTATCCCTCAGCACAGACCAATAATTTGTGTGAAGGCGCGCGATGATGCCGATAAGGCCTTAAATCAACGCACGCAAAGGAGCCTCAACATGTCGGACCGAACCACGAGACCGAGCCAGGAAGAAATAGCCCGAAGAGCCTACGAAATTTACGTTTGCCGCGGACAAAAAAATGGCGGCGATATCGACGACTGGTTAGCCGCCGAACAGCAACTCCGCGAACATCAATCCAGTACCTCTCAAACGCGGAAACCGCTGCTGGTCACCGGGACGCTCACCGAACGAAAGCTGCCGCTACCTCAACAAAACTTCCAGGCAGCCTTACGAGAGAATGCCGCGCGAGATAACACCATCCGGGAAAATGTTACTCGGGAGAATGCTCTGCGGGAAAATGCCGCGCTGGAAACTTCCGTACCGCAAGCTACTCAACGCGACGGCGAAACTCATTTCAAATTGCCACGCCACTTCTCAGGCTCGAATCCCAAATAGTCCCACACCCAGTCGGTGGCCAACGCGCTCGCGCGGCACAGTATTTAATCTAGTAACGATCAGACCCAGGGCCGGTGTTGGATCCTTTCTGCGTTCTGCGCGAAGAAGGCTCGTCTTCTGACCCGCCTTTGGATTTGAGTTGTCATCCCAACGGAGGCGGCCTTCCGCCGAAGAGGGACCTGCTTTTCTCCAGGTGTACGCCACTCAGGTCCACATAGATCTCGCCCGAGCCTGGCCAGGAGTCCACGAAGTGGACGGAACCAGGGGCCGCCCAGGTCGACGGCTAGTCGAGCCTGGGGAAGAGTCCACGAAGTGGACGGAACATGTTATCTTTTCCGCATGCGAAAACTCATACCAGCAATCGTGCTCCTGCTTTCCGTCGTAGCCTTCGCCAACGCACGTAACGCGCAACAAAACTCCTCGCCGGCGCCGCCCGCAACGCAAACGCCCTCGCAACAATCAACTCCACCCATTCCCGACCTGGCCCAACTAAAAGCCATGTCCGCTCGCTTCGCCCCCACTCCCCTCCGCGTGGACATCTCCACTCTCTCCGCCGGAGATCAAAAAGCTCTCGTCAAACTCATCTCCGCCGCTCGCATCGTAAACATAATTTTCATGCAACAGCTTTGGAGCCACGATCTGGCCACTTACCAGCAACTCCGCCACGACCGCACTCCCCTCGGCGCCGAACAAAAACATTATTTCTTCATCAACAAAGGCCCGTGGTCTGAAATTGACGAGTGGACCGCCTTCCTTCCCAACGTCCCCGCGCGAAAACTTCCCGGAGCGAATTTCTATCCCGAGGACATGACTAAAGACGAATTCGAAGCCTGGGTGAAAACTCTTTCGCCCCAGCAAAAAGAACAAGCCGAAGGATTTTTCACCGTAATCCGTCGCGGTGCCGACCACCAGCTAAAAATCGTCCCCTACAACGAGGAATATCGTGGCGACCTCGACCTCGCCGGCAAACTCCTTCGCGATGCCGCCGCCCTCACCGACAATGACAGCTTGAAAAAGTTTCTCACCGCGCGCGCCGACTCTTTCTCTTCCAACAATTATTACGACAGCGACATGGCCTGGATGGACCTCGACGCTCGCGTGGACGTCACCTTCGGCCCCTACGAGACTTATCTCGACGAGATCTTCGGCTACAAAGCCGCTTTCGAAGCTTATATCAATGTCCGCGACGACAAAGAAACCGCGCGCCTCGCCTTCCTCGGCAAACATTTGCAGGAAATTGAAGACAACCTTCCCGAAGATCCGCAATATCGCAATCCAAAGCTAGGCGCGCTCGCTCCCCTACGCGTGGTCAACGAAATCTTCTCCGCCGGTGACGGCAATCACGGCGTCGCCACCGCCGCCTACAACCTTCCCAACGACGACAAAGTGGTCCAGCAAAAAGGCAGCAAGCGCGTCATGCTGAAAAATATTCAGGAAGCAAAATTCCACGCCACGCTGATTCCCATTTCGCGCGTGGTGCTCTCACCCGCTGACCAGAAATATCTCAGCTTCGACCTTTTCTTCACGCACATCGTGGCGCACGAACTCTGCCACGGCCTCGGTCCGCACCAAATCAAAGTCCAAGGCCGCAACACCAACCCGCGCCTGGAGTTGAAAGAACAGTACGCCGCCTGGGAAGAAGCCAAAGCCGACGTCACCGGCCTTTTCGCTTTGCAATATTTAATGACGCAAGCTGACCACGGAAAAATCACCATGCCGCTTCCCCACGGCCCCGAAGCCGAGCGCAAGCTGTACACCACGTATCTCGCGTCCTCTTTCCGCACCATGCGTTTTGGCCTGCAAGACGCTCACGCCCGCGGCCAAGCCATGCAGTTCAATTATTTCGTGGAAAAAGGCGCCTACGTCGCGAACGCCGACGGCACCTTCGGCCTCGATCTCGCCAAAATGAAAGATGCCGTCGCCTCTCTCGACCACGACCTGCTCACGTTCGAAGCCACCGGCGACCACGACGCCGCCAAATCAATGATGGACCGCCTCGGCGCCCTAAGCCCCCAGGTTCAGTCCGCCTTGGCGCGCCTGAAATCCGTCCCCACCGACATCGAGCCCATCTTCGAAACCGCCGACAGCATCAACACCCCACACTAATGTCCGCCGACCAATCGAGAACTTCGCCCCAATCAAACGCGTCCCGGCGTGAGAACGCGAACGAGACCTCGTTCGACGGGACCGCGGTCGATGAGAGCGCGCTCGCCTACCGAAGCATTCGCAATGTTTTCCTGGAAAGATTCCCCGAACTCTGGGATCAAATCGAGAAGAAGTACTCCCCGCATTACAATCTGAAAACTCAAATCCCGGGAACCTACCCACTCTTCGAAGAAATTTTGAAACCACGAGTGACCGAATTACTGGAATCCGGCGCAGACAGCGACTCGCTGAAACGCATTTTCTCTTTCTACGAAGAGATGGCAAGCACCCACGACGACGAAGTTAAAAACCTCCTGTGGAAATCCATGCTGGAGCCTCTCGCATCCGACAAAAAGCTCATCGCCGAAGCCTGGAAATATATGGGAGAAAAAACCAAAATCTTGGCGCGAGAAATAGCCGCCCTTCGCGGCTGGCAAGGAAATCTCCCGACGGAAGGCCGTTCATGAAAAAAAACCAATCCCGATGTGCCTCAGATCCATTTGAAACCGCGGCTGCCAGATAGCTTTCAAGATGTTTTAAAAAGGCATCTCATCGCCTACAAAGTAGAGCAACTCGGGATACCACAACCAGGGGTTTTCTTATATCGGGGCCGAGAGGTGAAGCGTGAGCATATCCTCCCAAAGGTCCATCGGTTCCGTAATCTATTTGCAGAGGCGGAGCCTCACGTACGTCGGCTGCTGAAAGACCCGAAGATTCGTCTACGACTTCACATGTATTTCCACCATCTAAACTCGTCGCAAGCGTTTACTTTCAATCTTTTCTTTCCGTACTTCTATGGCGGCCCTGAGGCATCTTCTGCTCTACTTCGGGCTTTGAATCAGAAAGGGATGCTAGTCGATTGTCACCCCGAAGCGATACCTGACGAAGAGGAACGAAGCAATATCGATATGCTTTGGACCACTGACGACGGAACCACAACAATTTGCGAGGTCAAACTGTCTGAGACAGACTTCGGCAAGGCTGCCGACGATGGTCGCCATCAAACAAAATTTAAGACCTACGAGGTCCTGTCTGCGCATCTGGAGCCTGGCCGCTTTGAGAGACAGGCTTTCTTCGAAGCTTATCAGTTCAATCGTAACGTCTGGCATATGGTCCGCCACGATAACAATCGATTGATTTTTCTGTTGCCACGTGCGAACGCTGGATTGTGGAAGCTGGTAGATAACTTGAGATTGGGGGTCGTGCCGCACACGCGAGAACGAATCTCAGTAATAGCTACCGAAGATGTTATCGAGAAACTCTCCGCAGACGTTAATTGCCCAGAACACTTACGCAAATACGCGGACAGACTCGGGCACAAATACTCACCATCGAGGTTACGATGACCGCGAAATGCCTCGGCATACACTCGCAAGAGTTCGATTAGACGGAGGAAAAATGTGGATCAATAAACGCTTAGGATGCTTGCTCTTTGCGGCTTTGTTTTGCGCGGCTCTACTGTGTCCCGCTCCAATGCTAGCGCAGCAGGCGAACCTGAAGCCGCCGACAGCGCAGCCTGGCAGCGCCACGGTTAATGGCACAATCAAACTTGACGTAGTCGTCACCGAGAAATCCGGGCCTCCCGTTGGCGGTCTTCAGCAGCAGGACTTCACCGTGCTCGACAACAAGGCGCCGCAAACCATCACTTCTTTTAAGCCCGTCACCGGCCGCGAAGGTCCCATCGAAGTTGTGATCGTGATTGACGCGGTGAATACCGCCTACACCACCGTCGCCGTTGAGCGCACCGGCATCGACAAATTCCTCCAGTCCGAAGGTGGACACCTGGCCTACCCTGTCGCTCTTGTTCTTTTCACCGATAAAGGTACGCAGATGCTTGGAGATTTTTCGAGCGACGGTGCCACGCTCAGCGCCGCGCTCGCTCAGGCCGAGCCCGGTCTGCGCACAAGTACTCGCTCAAGCGGTTTTTACGGCGCAGTCGATCGCATGCAGCTTTCCGTGCGGACATTGGGCCAACTCGTCGCAAAAGAAGCTCCGCGCCCGGGACGCAAAATTATTTTATGGGTTTCTCCGGGCTGGCCGCTGCTCTCGGGTCCGCGCACCCAACTTTCTGCAAAGGATCAGCAAAGCATTTTTGCGAACATCGTCGCTCTGTCCAATGAAATGCTTCAGGCGCGCGTCACGCTCTACAGCATCAATCCGCTGGGCACCAACGAATCGATCGGTCGCGCCAATTACTATAAAGATTTCCTGAAAGGTGTAAGCAAACCCAGCCAGGCGGCGATTGGTAATTTAGGACTACCCATACTCGCAATTCAAAGCGGAGGCCTCGCGCTCACCTTCAACAACGACATCAGCACAATGCTCCAACAATGTGTCGCCGACGCCGCGCCCTATTACGAAATATCCTTCAATCCAGCGACGGCGGACCAGCGCGATGAATTCCACCTTGTGGACGTTCAGACGGCCAGGCCCGGCTTGACCGCGCGCACCCGCCAGATCTACTACGCGCAGCCAGCACCAGCTAAATAGTCAGATAAGCAGTACAAATGTGTTAATGCTCGCCGGAGGCGAAACTTGAAGGCAGCCGCAATCGCGCTTTTGATCGCGCTCCTCGCCTCCGCAAAATTCTCAGATGAAACCGCGCGCGGCTCGCTCTGCATCGGTCCGCTACCCGATCGGCATCCATCTCCAGGCTTGGGCTCGCTTTGCGATTGCAGAAATCTTTCGGTGCAGCTCGACAAACGCGAAATAGTTCCGTGGCCACGGAAAGCAAGCGTGAAGATTGAAGGAATCGATCTCGTGGAAAGCCATCTGCTCGTAGCGCTATGCGACGGCAAGCCGGTTCAGTCAACTAGGTTTAAATTCTCCGAATACAACACGGATAAATTATGTCTAACGTTCGACGAGCTGGCTGATGGTTGCGAAGGACTGCGATTGTGGAACCCAAGACATGCACCGTGGCGCAAGTGCAAATAAGGAGTTGCTAATCTTGCTTCTTGACGCGGCTCAATGCGCGATGCCGCCATTTCCCGAGGTGCTTGTTCAACACGTTATCGCGATCCAGAAACGACAGCACCGGCGCGCTGCGCTTTTCGATCCGTCCCCGCGCGCGCTTCAGACGTTGGTCATCGTTGAAAAGTTCCAGCGCCGCATCCAAAGCATCGATCGCTCGCGAACGCCTTCCAGCCAGCTGGTACACTTCCGCCAAATTCAAATGAAACTGCACTTCCGAGCGCTTCAATTGCACGGCAATCTCGCACAGCTCGCAGGCTCGGCCCCACTTGCGTTCCGCGCGCGCAATGCACAGTCCCAGGAAAGAAAGGTAATAGGGGTTGCGTTGTTCGAACTCAAACGCATTTCGCAAACGCGGAAGCGCCCGCTGCGGATACCCGTTTTTCAGTAGCGCGACGCCTTCCTTGAAATCCGCAATAGCATCAGACGGCGAGATCGTAGCTTTTTCAGTCATCACAATGTACCGGCGTACCTGAAGAGGAATTCCTTGCCCACTCACCACTCTAGGGAATCCGAAGAAGAAAAGTCTACTGGCCTGGCGGGCAGCCGTAACCGAAATGGCAACCGCGTACCGCGTGCCCTGTCACTACGATGGACTTCTCGGCAGAGATGCACCTCTTGACAAATTAGTGGCTGAAAGAATACTATATCGCGATTCGTACTACTATGTCTTCCAAAGAACTAAACCCGCCAAGTGCTCTCTTGCCGCTATCGCCATCCTTCTTCCATATCCTGTTGTCGCTCGGCGACGGCGAACGGCATGGCTATGCTTTGAAGCGCGAAATATTTCAACGCACGGATGGCAAAGTAAAACTGGGGCCCGGCATGCTCTACGGATCCATCAACAAGATGCTCGCGCTGGGGCTTATCGAAGAGTCTGCCGATCGGCCCGATCCCCATCTCGACGACGAGCGGCGACGCTACTACCGCATCACCGATTACGGACGGGAAGTGGCCCAAGCTGAAGCAGCCCGTATGCGCGAACTCGCGCAGTTGGCCAAGGCGACTTTCGGATCGCCCAAACATGTCTGACGCGCCCGTTTCGCTGAAGCTTTACCGGTTCCTGCTGAAATTTTATCCCGCAGGCTTTCATGACGACTATGCTGGGCCCATGGAGCGCGAGTTTCGCGACGAACTTGCCGAGTCGACCAGTTTCTTTGCACTCGCACGGCTGTGGATTCGCCTTCTAGCTGATCTGGCTGTATCGATTCCGTTGCAGTTCTCGCGTGAGGTATTGCAGGATGCCCGGCACACGCTGCGCCTTTGGGCGGATCGTCCATGGCAAACAGCGTTTACGATTTTGGCATTGGCCATCGGAATTGGTGCGAATATCGGCGTTTTCAGCGTTGTGAACGCGCTGCTCTTGCGTTCGTTGCCGTTCCACGAACCAAGCCGGTTGGCCTTGCTGGGAGCATTCTTTCCACCGCACGACAGCGCAAAAGAATTCCAGGCCTGGCGGCAACAGCAGAGCGCCTATCTTTCCGATGCCGCCCTCATCGAACAATTCGATGTAAACCTTGGTGAAGTACAACGCCCGATGAGGGCGCATATCTCCGTCACCTCGCCGAATTTCTTTTCGATTCTAGGCGCGCAGCCGGTAATCGGCCGTTTTTTTCAGGACGGCGAAGACGAGCCCGGAAGGAATTCTGTCGTAGTGATCGGTTACGGACTCTGGCAGCAGCTTTTCGCGGGTGACCGGCGCGCTCTGGGTTCCACTCTTCGCGCCCACGGAAAGCCCATGACCATTATTGGCGTGGCGCCGCCCGGGTTTACCTATCCGAGTAATACCGATCTTTGGAAAGCCGCGGAATATTCAGTCGGAAATAATGGCTGGGAGACGATCGTACGGCTGAAACCTGGTGTGACTTGGCCGCAAGCGCGTGCGGCGTTCGCGGTGGAAGCTGAACGCCTCTGGCCGCAGCGAGACAAACTGGGAAATTCCGAGCAGCATCCGCTGATGACGTCAGTCCAAGACCAACTCGCCGGCCCAGCGAAGAATGCCTCGCTGATGTTGATGGCCGGCGTAGTGCTGATCCTCCTTATCGCCTGTTCCAACGTTGCGAATCTTTTGATGGCACGTACCGCAGACCGCGCCGCCGAACTTTCCATACGCTGCGCGCTTGGGGCCAGCCGCGCGAGAATCGCACAGCAGTTACTGACGGAGTGCCTGCTTCTCTCATTTGTCGCAGCCATCGCCGGTTTATTCGTTGCGCTCTGGACCACTAGTCTAGCGGCGAGCGTTCAACCAGCGCCATTATCCGCGCAGACCTATTCAATCCTCGACGGGCGTGTGCTGGCTTTTACTATTGCTGTGGCGATTGCTACTAGCGTGGTTTTTGGAGTCTTGCCTTCACTCTATGCCGGCCGCGTCCATGCATTCGCAGCCCGCGGATACAGCAGCACACGGGGGGCGCGAGTAATTCGGGAGGCGTTGATCGCCACGCAAATCATGCTCACGATCGTTCTTTTAACCGCGTCCGTCTCTGTAGGGCGTGCATTCATTCGCCTGATGAGGACCGACCGCGGCTTCGTCGTAAACAATTTGGTCACGGTAAGCGTTTCGCTCGATGGCACCACACACGATGAAGACGGTCGCCAGCTTCCCTATTTTGAGGAAGCTCTAGCTCGCATCCGCCGGCTTCCGGGCGTTCGAAGCGCCAGCGAAACAGAATTCCTTCCGCTTGACGCGAAAGGTTTTGTGGGAGGGCCGTTCAAATTCGACGGGCGTGACGCCAAACAAAGTTCCACGATGATCCCGGTGTTTGGCGACTACTTCAAAACCATGGGAGGACGCATCGCTTACGGTCGTGAATTCAACGACGCTGAAGTGCGTGCGGACGCCAACGTTGCTGTCGTTAACGAACGATTTGCCGCGGAATTTGGCTCTCCGGCAGATGCCGTGGATCATGAGGTCACTATCGGAAAAAGTTCGCGGTGGAAAATTATCGGCGTGGTCAAGGGAATGGACTACATGACCGACACCATGGACACCGCGCATTCGAACCAGATCTTCGTCCCCGCGCATGACCCCGGCGGGTTTGTTTCGACCTTCGTAGCGCGGGTAAATGGCCCAGCAGAGGATTCGCTGCCTGCCATCCGCGACACGATTCGCTCCGTGGACTCGCATGTTCCCATCTTTGGCGTGAAAACGATGGACCAGCGCATGGCGGACGTCGTCGCGCGTCCCAAATTTTACCGTACCGCCGTCTTGTTCTTTGCCTCGTTCGCGCTTTTGCTAGCCGTGATTGGTATTTACGGTGTCATCTCCTACGCGGTTGCTCGACGCACGCGTGAAATGGGCGTACGACTAGCGCTCGGCGCCACGCCGGTCAAACTCCGGAGAACGCTGTTGTGCCAAGGGCTGCTTACTGTTTCGGCAGGCTCGCTCGGCGGAATCATCGGCGCGATACTCAGCGGACATTTTCTCGCAAGCCTCGTTGAGGGAGCGAAATCCCCTGGTCCGGCTGCCTTGATTTTGACCATCCTGTTTATCGCACTGATCGCGTCGGCAAGTATATGGGCCGGCACACGTCGCATTGCGCAACTCGATATCCTCGACATTCTGCGTATCGAGTAGAACTCGACGTCTTCGACAGTGTAGCCGGTCTTCTCTTATAAATTTGTCGGTTGCGAATACATGAGACTGTTACTTGAGTTCCACTTTTGTGCCCAGGCCTGCATATAGATAATTGTCGCCGTACGCTTTTTTCAGTCGCGCGAATGCCGCTTCACCTGTGCAATGTCCTGGAGCAATCCTCTGCACCTTCCACTTCGTCTTTAGATTCTCCGCAATCGCGTCGATCTCATCGACCGGCGCGGTCACCAGGTGCAAGCCGCCGAAGACAACTTCCGTTCTGGGATCCACGGCGCTGGCCGCTTGCAGGATCGCTTCAATGCCCGCGTGCGAGCATCCATCCACCAGAAGCAATCCGTTCGGCCGTTTGATCGCCAGAGTCAATTCCGGTAACTCCAGCGTCCCCGGCTTTTGCGAAACTGTCCGGATAAGAAAGATTCCTGGAGACACTTCCGTCAATTGGCTCACCAGCACAAAATTCCCGGTGTCGTAGAGCTTGCCGAAAGTAAGGTGATCCGGCTGTGCTCCGCCGAAATAGCGCATACTCGCGGGAAGCGTGTCGTCGGGACGCAAATATGTCTGTGGAATCGGCGCTCCGCCAAATCCATTGCCGCCATCCGCCGGCACGTACACCGTGACGTTCGGATTCACGCTCAATACATAGCGCAAGCCTGTCGCGTGGTCCGCGTGCCGATGCGAAATCACCACAAAATCCAGCTTCGTCAGATCGATGCCCAGCGCCTTCGCGTTGTGCTCAAAATTTGCGGCGTTGTTCCCGGTATCGAACAAAATCCGTTTTCCGTCGTGCTCCACAAAAGCCGAAAATCCCCAATCCTTGGTCAGCTCCTTCGATTCCCCAAACGCGTCGTAGAGAATTGTCACTCGGTCCTGTGCATGGCAAGGAACCGCCGCCACAAACATCAGCACGAACGCCATAACCTTGAGAAGGTGGGTTTTCACAGAACGCCTCCTGGGTTTTTCGATTCACATCTCTAATTTGCGTATCTTACCCCGGCTCTGCCTTTGCCGTCGCGGCACCAGCATTCGCAATCTGCACGATTGAAACTCGCGAGGGTGCCGAATCCTCTCTGCGGTTCGCGCAGAGAGCGTTCGGATTTTGACGTTCAGATTGCGTCGTTTTGGCTCTGGCGTTCCCGTAAATCTGTATAATGCGACCGGACAATTTCACGCCACAAAACTATGACGCTGGTTCCCGGCACGAAATTAGGCCCCTACGAAATTATCGCGCCCATTGGCGCAGGCGGAATGGGCGAAGTGTTTCGCGCCAAAGACACCCGCCTCGGCCGCGACGTCGCCATCAAAGTCCTCCCTGAAACATTTGCCAAAGAATCCGACCGCTTGCGCCGCTTCGAACAAGAAGCGCGCGCGGTCGCCGCGCTGAACCATCCCAACATCCTCGCCATCCACGACATTGGCGAATACAACGGCTCGCCTTACCTCGTCTCCGAACTTCTCGAAGGCCATTCCCTCCGCGTCGAAATGAACGATGGCTCGATGCCCACGCGGCGCGCCGTGGAATACGCGGCGCAAATCGCGCAAGGTCTGGCCGCCGCACACGATAAAGGCATCATCCATCGCGATCTGAAACCGGAAAATGTTTTCGTCACCCAAGACGGCCGCCTGAAGATTCTCGATTTTGGCCTCGCCAAGTTGGCCAAGCTTCACGCAGCCACAGACGACAGCGCCACATTAGCCTTGGATAACATGCAACAGGAGACAACTCCCGGCGTGGTGCTCGGCACCGTCGGCTACATGTCGCCGGAGCAAGTGCGCGGCGAGCCCGCCGATGCCCGCTCCGATATTTTTGCTCTGGGAACAATTCTCTACGAAATGCTTTCCGGCCAGCGCGCATTCCGGCGCGACACTTCCGCCGAAACCATGACCGCCATCCTGAAAGAAGAGCCGCCGGAAATCAGCACGACCAGCAAGCCCATCGCTCCCGCCATCGAAAGAACCGTGCGCCGCTGCCTGGAGAAAAAACCCCAGCACCGTTTTCAATCCGCCCGTGACCTCGCCTTCGACCTCGAAGGCCTTTCCGGAACCACAGGCAGCAGCGCCATGCATCTAGCCGGCCCATCCGCCGAGTCGTCGCCCCCGAGCCGCAATTGGCTGATCCCGCTCGTCGCCGGATTAATCCTAGCGCTCGCAGCCGGAATCGTAGGATGGTTTTTCGGTGCGCGCAACGCCACTACAACTCCGCCTCTCTATCATCAACTCACCTTTGAACGCGGCCTGGTTTACGCCGCGCGATTCGCCCCCGATGGACGCTCGATTTATTACAGCGCAGCCTGGAAAGGCCAGCCCGTCCAGATATATTCCACAGTCCCCGACAGCCCCGAATCCAGGCCGTTGAATCTGATCAACTCCACATTGTTTGCCACCTCTTCCTCCGAGTTGGCCATCTCGCTCGGGTGCAAAGATCGCTATATCGGAAATTGTGAGGGCACTCTAGCCACCGTGCCGATTTCCGGCGGTGCGCCTCGGCAGATCGCGGAAGGCGTCCTTTCCGCGGACTGGACCGCCGACGGCAGCGACATGGCGGTGATCCGCGAAGTGGGCGGAAAATATCGCGTTGAATTTCCCCGCGGTAAAGTGATTTACGAGACCGTGAACTCCCTCGGATACTTGCGCATCTCCCCACGCGGCGACGCGCTAGCATTTGCAGAATTCCTCAGCGTCGACGGCGATGCAGGATGGGTCGTCGCCCTCGATAAGAATGGGAAGAAGCTTATCCGCACTGCGCCCTTCATCAGCGTCGAAGGCGTGGCTTGGCCGCCATCGGGCGAAGAGGTTTGGTACGCGTCAACCCTGACGGAAGGCTGGGCCGACGCCATCCATGCCACCTCTCTTAACGGCAAAGAACGAACTGTTCTTCGCCTGCCCGGCATGTTGCGCCTGCATGATGTTTCGCATGACGGCCGCATTCTGCTTTCGCGAGAATCATGGCGCAGCGGATTGCAATTTCGCGGACCAGCCGATTCCAAGGAACGCGATCTCTCCTGGCTCGATTACGCACAGCTGAGAGATCTTTCAGCGGACGGTTCGCAGATCGTCTTTGACGATTGGGGTTCAGCAGCAGGCGCTGTGGGCCTGGCTTACTTACGAAAGTCTGACGGATCGCCGGCCGTGAAGCTGGGCCCATGGTCCGCGTCTGTTCTTTCTCCCGACGGCACGCGGGTCTTAGCAAGTCAAGCCAGCGTAGTAGGCCAGGGGATATATCTTGCTTTGCTTCCGACCGGAGTGGGGGAAACGCAGAAATTGAAGTCCGTTGGAATTCAGCAAGTGGGCCCCAAGGGATTTATGCCCGATGGAAAGTCTGTCTATTTCTCCGCCGATGACGGTCATGGCTGGCGAATGTACATTCAGGATCTTGCGGGCGGCATGCCGCGTGCCATCACCCCCGTGATTTCCGGCAGGCCTTCGCACTTCGAAACGCAACTGGCTTCACCCGACGGCAAATTTATCTTCGCCCCCGACGTAAATGGAAAAGGCAACCTTTATCCGATCGATGGAGGCCAACCGAAAATCGTTCCGGGTTGGTTGCCGCAGGATTTCTGGATTACCTTTGCCGCCGACGGACACTCCGCGTATGTCTATCACGACGACAAAACTTCAGCCCCCGTGTATAAGCTGGATTTGGCAACCGGAAAACGAGAGCTGGTGATGACTCTCGCACCCAGCGACCCAGCCGGCGTAACCGCCGTCTTAAACGTCCGCATGACTCCCGACGGCAAAACCTATGCCTATTGCTACGACCTCGAACTCTCCGACCTCTTCATGGTAGAGAACGTCCGCTAACCCATCTCACCCAGCCGCCACTCGTTGACTTGCCTCCGGCTGCAGCTAATCGGCAAAACCATCTCGCACTGTGTTCCTCCTTAAGTAAGTGCATCTCGGCGCGGGCAACGCTTCTGGTACGGGTGGAAAATGTAGTCCTTCGTTTTGACGGCCGTATAGCAGGTGTTTCCGCAGTCCGGGAAGCTTTTGGGATCGGCCCGTGAACTTGTCCGTAACCGGCTGCATTTAACAGTAAGCGAAACTGTGCAAAAGTGAACAGCTAACCGGGTATGGCCGGCGTAGCTTGTAAGCAGTCGCATCAAAGCTCCTAACAAGCGATTCGTATTGATCGGAACAACAACGGCGACCCGCGACGCGACAAGCATCCGGCGCCTGTAATCGGTGATGGAGGCATTAAACATGAAAGCATTGAGTCTTATCAGCACCGGAGTTTTGGTCCTGCTGCTTGGAGCAGTCGCTCCGACATACGCGCAGGAGGAAAAGCACGAAGAAGCCAAACCAGAGGCAAAGCAGCAGCAAGCCAAGCCGGAGGCGAAGCACGAAGAAGCTAAGCCAACTGCAAGGCCGGCAGAAGCCAAGCCCGAGGCGAAGCATGAAGAAGCTAGGCCAGCCGCTAGGCAGCAGGAAGCCTCTCATGGACAGCAGTCACACCCCGACTATGCCAAGAATGGTCAGAAAGATAGTCGCGGACATGTATACACCAGCAGTAGATTTGGTCCTGACCATCATGCCCGCTTCGTCGCAACCGGCGGACGCGAATATAATGGACGCCGCGAGTTTTCTTACGGCGGCTATTGGTTTTACGCAGGGGCGTACCCGCCGTGGTTTTACCAGCAGGATGTGTACTTTGTTATGGGACCGGATGGATTATGGTATGCAGTTGCATATGGTAACCCTTCTCTGACCTTCCAAGTCAGCATAGATTAGTGCGATAGGGCGTTTTTCAAGCGCGGTTGAAATTGTTCCTTGCGTGTGCAGCGGGATTCAAATGCCCGCGCAAGGAACTGCCGCGCGATTCAAATGGAACGTCCATCCGTACCATTGCTGGTCCCGGCTGAGCACGTCATGCTACTTGCATGCGACTGGTGAAAGACATCGTGCTCGTTATGGCCGGGCTTGCTGCTTTGCTGCTGGGCGCGGGCGCCATGGTTATCTTTCCCGAGGTTGGGCTGTTATCTCTGTTCGGACTTATTGGCTACGCTGTGTATTGCCGCCGCGGGGTTCCTTCGTATCAACGCGACTGCTAACCGGACTTCGTCTCAATACTTCACTCGACGTGCACGCTTGCGCTCGTTGACTTGCTTTGGGCCGCAACTTAAGATGTGCGGCACGTGCCAATCTTCAAGGGAGGCAGAAAACCAAATTTTCGCCGGCTAACTCTAAGCCTGAATCTGCTAGCCGTGAATGGGAGCTTCCATGAGCCCACGGTCTCTGTGTCGTACGACCTTTGCGGTTTTTTTTGCAGCAGTGCTCTGCAGCGGTTCCGCTATATGGGCGCAAGCCTCCGATTGCCCCTGCCCTCCATCGCAGAACGAATCTCCATCGCACGCCACATCGCAACCCGTCGCGCTCCACAGCCAGCCTGACTTCAGCGACGCGCAGAATAAATGGCAGCTCGAGGCTGCGGATCTGCGATCGCAAGTTGACACGGTGAATCCCACTCTGCGCGAAGAGCGTGATGCTTTTTGGCGGAAGCCGCTCACGGAATATCGCGACATGGCGAGAGGTGCGGCCTCGGTGACTACGATTGGTGATTTCATCGGGAACCAGCCGGAGTTTTCCTCGGTAAAAGGGGCCACTTGGGTGATTGCGACGTTTGAAAGCTTTCACGTGTACGCGGTGGATCACGACTACGAATTGCTATACACGGAGGTAAACTTCCGCGTCGAAAACGTTTTGAAATTGCCGGAAGGTTTGTCGCTAGCGGACGGCGTGCTCGTCGATGCCGGCATTCCCGGCGGCCGAGTAAAAACATCCAAAGGTGAAATCGTAACGTCGCGCGTCGAACCCCAGAGGTATGCGCTTCAGCCCGGTCATCGATACCTGCTGCAGTTGTTGTACGAGCCTAAAGGCGAGTTCTTTGTCGCGAATCAGCGATGGGATCTCACTTCAGGAAAAGTTGAGCCGTACACGGACGCCCAATTGGAAAGGCTCGCCAACAAAAACTCCGCCATCGTCGGCATGTCAGTCCCCGAGCTGATCAAGTACTTGCCATCGGTCCTGCCCGATGAACCCGACGAATAACCACGTGAGTGACGTGAAGGTACGCTCTCGCTGGAATGCCTCATTTGCACGCGCCCCAGTATTCATCGGTGTAGAACAGAACGCCGTACCAATGGCTTTCGAGGCGCCGTACAAGACGAGCTTTGCAAGGAATTCCGTCAAACTTGCCTGGTTCGCGGCTCTTGGCCGCCGTTGAAAGAGTATCTGCGGGATCGAAAACAAGGTAGACCGTATTGTTAGCGATTCCGGCAAATCCAGACATATCCCATTCAATGTGCTTCAACTCGGTGGTGGACTCTGGCCGTGCGAGAACCTCGCTCTTGTAATACTGCGACCGCATTGACCATTTGGCCGTCTCGTGGAGTTCAAATGGATGCTCACGCTCGTAAAAGAATGGCAACAGCAAAGTAACCCAGAACACCGCCAGCATTCCGAGCGTAGGTAAAAGCTGCTCGTAGCGATTGGCAACGGATTCCTGAATCATCCAGATAATCGAACCGATAGTGATCGCTACAAGAAGTGGAGCAATGACGACGTAAGACAAAAAAGCGCTATCTGGGTCACAGAACGCTATTACGGTAAGGATAATAAACCCAACGATTGCGGCATAAGCCGTTGGCCGATAACGATGCCACTGGGTCTGAGCCCTCGCGTCATTCATCGGAGCAAAGTGTAACGCTTCGATAGCCGCCGGTTAACTGCTCGGCGCGCTGTCTGATTAACAAAATTAGGGGCATTTAGATGCAAAAGTTGGGCACTGCTTCGTTGATGGAAGTCCACCTCGCGGCGGTGTCTCCCAGCGGTTCCGGTTTCACGCTCCGGTAATTCGTCTTTTATCATTAGGATACGCCCTAACCCCAGCCCGCCTCCCCCGGATAGCTTACGGCATAATTCGTGCAGGACAAATGTCCAGTAAGTCGCTAGACTTAGTGGCCTAGGCCCGGTCCTGGGGCGGCTTCGCCATAAAATGAAGCTCAACTATTCATCCCAAAACGCGCGCAATGACCTGCTGGCGGGCGTCACCGTAGCCGCCATTTCCCTGCCCCAAGCCATGGCCTACGCCCTCATTGCAGGAGTGGACCCGCGCTTCGGCCTTTACTCCGCGATCGCGGTTACCCTGGTCGCCTCGATTTTCGGCTCTTCTTCCCATCTCATCAACGGCCCTACCAACGCCATCTCGCTCGTCGTTTTCAGCGCCCTGGCTTTTTTCAGCACCGGCGCGCACATGGAAGCCTACCAAGCCATGTTCCTGCTCGGAATCATGATTGGTTGCATACAGATTCTGATCGCGGTCTTCAAATTGGGCGACTTGACCCGCTACATTTCCGAATCCGTGGTAATCGGATTCATGGCCGGCGCCGGCACGCTGATCGCCATCACCCAAATCGGCAACCTCACCGGTATGCAAGACCGTGGCACCGGATTGCAGCACGTTCTTTACCGCCTTTGGCTGACCCTGCGCGACGGCCACATAAATCCGCGCGCCTTTGCGATCGGACTCTCCACCATCGTGCTGGCCGTGGCGCTCCGCTATCTCGTGCGCAAATATCGTTTGCCGCAATTCGACATGCTGGCCTCGTTGCTCGTGGTCGCCGGCGTGGCTGCATGGTTCGGCTGGTCCAGGCCCGGAATCGATGGCAAAACAATTATCACGACGGTGGCCAGCATCCCGCGCAATTTGCCCACGCCGCATCTTCCGCAGATTCAATTTTGGTGGATCAAACAAATGTCGGGCAGCGCGCTCGCCATCGCATTCCTCGGATTGCTCGAAGCCCTCTCCATCGCGAAATCCATCGCCAACACCACGCGGCAGCGGCTCGATTACAACCGCCAATGTATGGCCGAAGGTTTGGCCAACTTGACCGGCGGCTTCTTTCAATGCTTGCCGGGGTCGGGCTCGCTCACGCGTTCCGCAATCAACTTTCAGTCCGGAGCGGTGAGCCGCATGTCCGGCATCTTCGCGGCTGGGACGGTCGCGCTAGTCGTCGTCGCCATGGCGCCCTACGCGCGTTACATTCCCAAAGCCGCTTTGGCTGGCTTGCTGGTAATCACCGCGGCCCGGCTGGTGGATTGGAAACGCCTGAAATATGCCATGCGCGCTTCGCGTTACGATGCGCTGCTCGTCATGGTCACCGCTCTCTCGGCCATATTTATCAGCGTCGAATTCTCCATATTAATCGGCGTGGCCATCTCCATCCTTTTGTTCGTTCCGCGTGCGGCGCTGCTGCGCTTCTCCGAATTGACCGTCAGCAACGACCGCGTGGTTCGCGAGCGCCTCCCCAACGATCCGGTTTGCACTTCTTTGCTCCTGTACGACCTGGAAGGCGAACTGTTTTTCGCCGCGGCGCCCGAATTGGACCGCTTATTTGACAAATTGATGCAGCGCACCAAAGACGAGAAAATCCGTTTTGTCATTTTGCGCGTGAAACGTACGCGCTATCCCGACATGGTCTCCATGGAGCGTTTCGATCGCTTCCTGCGCGACATGGAGGCCCGTGGAGTGACCGTGCTGCTGTGCGGCGTCCAAACCGGATTTGCGAACGTCATGCGCCGTCTGCATTTTCAGGACTGGCTGCCCGCCGACCGCGTTTTCCCCGAAGAAGCGCAAGTCTTTTCCGCCACGCTCAAAGCCGTGCGCCACGTTTACGAGCTCATCGGCGAAAATACCTGCGACCATTGCCGCCGGAATGAGTCCTCCGGCTCCGAACTGCGAGAACTGTATTATTTGGTCTAGGCTGCAAGGCCGAATCGCCTGGCTTTTACCGCGCTCGACGGCGCTGAACCCGAATCCCATCTTGCTAGCTGGCAACGGGATTGCTATGCTCCAGATACAGCAACCGCGGGTTTTGGCCTTACCTGCACACGCGCGATTCAAACCAGAAAACTGTCATGATGGTCCTGGCCATCACCCCGCTGGCAGTTGCTCTGGAACTGGAACCTGGGCCCAACTCTGAGGCGTGTCTCTTTTCCTCCGCAGCACGGCGGTGGTGTATATGTCAGACAGCCCAACTCGCGAAGTCACGCTCCTTCTTCATGCCTGGGAAAAAGGTGACGAAGAAGCTCTCAAGCGCCTAACCGTTCTTGTGTACGAGGAACTGCACCGCCTGGCCAAGCGTTTTATGGCTCGCGAAACCCGCTGCCACACCCTGCAAACCACTGCCCTCATCAACGAAACCTACGTTCGCCTGGTGGATCTGAAAAACGTCAGTTGGCAGAACCGCGCCCATTTTTTCGCCATTTGCGCGCGTATGATGCGCCGCATCCTCACCGACTTCGCGCGCGCGAGCCATTCCCGAAAACGTGGCGGCCAGGTGGAGCACATCACCTTTGACGAAGCGCTTTTTATTTCGCCCAACTTGCCCACCTATCTCGTCGCGCTCGACGAGGCCCTCAACAAGCTCGCCGAAGAAGATGCGCGCAAGTCCCAAGTGGTGGAGCTGCGTTTCTTCGGCGGTTTAACCGTGGACGAGACCGCCGAGATATTGAAAATCTCGAACGAGACCGTGCATCGCGACTGGACTTTCGCCAAAGGCTGGCTGCTGCGCGAAATGGTCCACGAACATCCATCCGGATCACCGTCATGAACATCAGCTTGAAGAATCGCGATGGAGCCTGATCGCTGGAAACAGATCGAAGACCTCTACCACGCCGCGCTGGACCAGGATGAAAGCGCGCGCTCCACATTTTTACAACAAATTTGCAACGGCGACGAAGCCCTTCGCCACGAAGTGGAATCCCTTCTTTACTACGGCCTTCGCGCCGATAACTTTATTGAAACTCCCGCATTGGAACTCGCCGCGGAAAGTTTCGCCAATCAGGACGCCGACGGCCGCGCCATGCTCGGCAGGCGCATCGGCCAATATGAATTAGTCGCCAGGCTGGGCAGCGGCGGCATGGGCGAAGTCTATCGCGGCGTTCGCGCCGACGACCAGTTTCAGAAACAGGTTGCCATCAAACTGATTCGCCAGGGATACGACACCGCGCTGATCGTTCGCCGCTTCCGAAACGAGCGGCAAATCCTCGCCAGCCTGGAACATCCCAACATCGCTTCCCTGCTCGATGGCGGCACCACCGAAGACGGCCTTCCCTTCTTTGTGATGGAATTAGTGGAAGGCCAGCCCATCGATCGGTATTGCGCCGCGCACAATTTGGAAATTCGCGAACGCTTGAAGCTCTTCCGCAGCGTTTGCGAAGCAGTGCAGTACGCTCATCAAAACCTGATCGTTCATCGCGATCTAAAGCCGCAAAATATTCTGGTCACCGCCCAGGGCGTTCCCAAACTCCTGGATTTTGGCATCGGAAAAATCCTGAGCTCCTCGCAACAACAGCCCCCCGGAGATCGTACCGTCACCCTCCTGCCCATCATGACCCCGGACTATGCCAGCCCCGAACAAGTGCGCAACGAAGCCATCACCACCGCCACCGACGTTTATTCCCTGGGCGCCGTTCTTTACGTGCTTCTTACCGGTCGGCGGCCCTATCGCGTAAATACCACTTCGCTCAACGAAATTGTAAATGCGATCTGCACCACTGAGCCTGAAAAACCGAGCACCGCAGTGACCCGCTCCACCACCAATGAATATGCCGCTACGAACTCTTCTTCTCCTGAAGGATCGGCCCCCATTGAATTTTCTACAGAGCAAGCCGAAAGGCTCCGGCGAGAATTATCCGGCGATCTGGACAATATCATCCTGAAGGCTTTGCGCAAGGAACCTGCCCTTCGCTACGTTTCCGTTGACCAATTCTCCGAAGACATACGCCGCTATCTCGAAGGCCGCCCGGTGAAAGCAGCTAGCGGGACGCTGCAATATCGCGCGCGTAAATTCGTGAGGCGCCATCAAGCCGCTGTTACTGCAGCCATCCTGATAGCGATTGGACTAATCGCCGGAGCTGCCGCCATCGTCCGCGAAGCGCGCATCGCCCGTTTTCAACAGCAACGTGCCGAGCGCCGCTTCCAGGATGTGCGCGCGTTGGCGAATTCGCTGATGTTCGACGTTCACGACGCCATTAAAGATCTTCCCGGAGCTACAACAGCTCGCAAGCTTCTCGTCGATCGCGCGCTCCATTATCTCGACAGCCTCGCCAGCGATGAAGGCAACGACGTTTCCCTGCAGAAAGAACTGGCCACCGCCTATGAAAAAGTTGGCGACGTCCAGGGCGATCCTCACTCCGCAAATTTGGGCGACACTACCGGCGCGCTCGCCAGTTACAAAAAAGCCCTCGCCATTCGTGAGTCCATTGAACGAAGCGGTGACCATTCGGAAGATGCCGAACAATTTCTGGCCGCCGATTATCACCGCCTTGGGCTCGTCTCCAACTCGCGCGGCGATTGTGCGGCAGCGATGGAATATTTTCGAAAGGCTTTCACCATCAAAGAACGCGTTCTGAAGCCCACCCCGGAATCCCAGGAATCGCTGGCCGGCGAATACTTCTCAATGGGCCAATGCCAGGCTTATACCGGAGATTTGCAGGGAGCGCTGGAAAGTTATCGCAAGGCGGCTAAAATCCGCGAAACAACCGTGTTCGCCTCGCTGGAATTGCAAGCCAACATGCAAATGAGACTCGCCGGCACCTACGGATTTATGGCCGGAGTCTTTGGCAAGCTAGGGGACTTTGACCAGGCGATCGCCATGCAAGTGAAAGCCATGGCCATCCTGAAGGCTTTATCCGCGGCAGATCCCGGAAACGCCACCTATCAGCATTACATCTGCGAAAGCTATTACTGGACCGGCTACTACGAGCAGAAAAAAAATGAATTACCCGCTGCGCTGGCAAATCTTCAACAAGCTCTCGCCGGTTTCCAGCGCATCTCGGCGGCGGATCCTGCCGAAGTCCGCGCTCGGCGCTACACCGGCTATTGCTACACGCACATAGGCGCGGTACAAAGCGCCTCCGGGCACTCTGCCGAAGGAATGATAAATCTCCGCAAAGGGCTGGAGGTGGCGCAACAAATGCGGCGCGCGGACAATTCCGGCACCTACGTCACCCTGCCCGATATTGTGGACGCCTACAACGCCATCGCTCTCGCCTATTCGCGCGGCGCCGAACAGCCCGGCATCTCGCGCACGGAGAAAATCGCTCATTGGAATCAGGCGCGCTCCGCCTACCAAAGCAGTTTAAATACTTTGCTAGAAGCCAAACGCCTGGGCGCCTCCGACCCCCTGGTCGGCCCCGAGCAAAAAAGACTGACTGCTGAGCTGGCCAACTGCGACGCCAGGCTCTCCGAATTAAACGCCTCCGGCAAACGCTAGCATCGAATCGCGGACCCCGCGCCCGGCGCCGGCCTAAGCAGAATTTTGCGCCACTCGAAGTAGCCACTAATGACGCAACTCACGCATATGGTCGGCCTGCGGACACACCGAATCCACCTGGTATTCAGAAGTTTGGAGTTCTTGCATGATGTCATCAAAAATCCCGCAGGTTGCTCTGAATAGGATCAGATCACTCCCCCTCCGCGCGAAGCGGGGCAAATACGTCTCCCCGCTTCATGCCTAGAGTCTTGCGTCCTTACGGTTTGTAGACTCGGTAGTTGCTGTTGTAAGTAGATGTTAAGGTGCCGTTGTTTGACCAGAAGTATGTCTGCACCGTGTGGTTGCCCGGAGCAAGACCCGAGACGATCTGAGAAGCTGAACTTTGCACCCAAGTATAGTCCGCGGGCGTCTCACCCGAATAGGGGCAGAAGTTAGTGGCTTTGCCATCCACGTAGAGACATACCGCGTTGGCATTTATAGTGGAGTTTGAATCGCCATTCTCAACCCACATGTCGGCCTCGATCGAACAGGTTCCGGTCGTGCCAGGGCATAACACCGTAAGTTGATGATCGATCGGCGTGTACGTGTTGGACGGAGCATCTGTCGGCACACCACCGGTATTGTTATACGTTTTCTCGAGTACGTGGTTCGTCGCCAGCACGTTCGGATCCTGCGAGATCTGAACGTCGAAGGTCGGCGGTGGGATGGGCGGTCTGCCCTTGCTCGACCTCGTTTCCTGGGCTGAGCCTATTAGGTAAGCGCCGAAGAATCCAATAGCCAAAACCAGTAACAGACATATTTTTGAAAGCCTACTCATGTGTTCTCCTTTTACCCAAGCAAAACACCACTTCCGTCGTGAGCCGTTAAATCTGTCCCCTTACCTTATATAGCGGCGTTCTCGGTCTAAAACTGTCACCCAGATTTAACCTCGGACTCTCCGAGGAGTGGGCAGGCATACCTGCCCACTCCTGTTTGGAGTGGCTCAACCGGAATAAACGACAGGTTTGGATCGCCGATTCCGCTATAGAGGGTAGGGGCAGACTTCGAGTCACAAACGCAACCTTTCGGTTGTGCCTGAGGGGTGACAACCCGCATTGGCGGGCATTTCTACAGAAAGTCAGGCCCGTGTAACAGGGGGAGACAATTCAATGAAATCTAAATGGCTTCTGTCCACGCTGCTGGCCGTCTGTTTTTCACTGCCGGCCTACGCTCAGCTCAACGGCCCAAACGGCCTTGCTTTTGACACTGCCGGCAATCTCTGGGTAGCAAACAACACCGGCAATCAGGTGCTCGAACTAAATCCAACCACGGGTGCCGTCCTGAACACCCTAACCACTGGAATTAGCGGGCCCACCCGGCTTGTTTTCGACGATAGCAATTTGTATGTCACGAATTTCAACAGCGATACGGTCACCGTCTATAACAAATCGCTAAAACTCACACGCACCATCAGCGGCTTGAGCCACCCTTTGGGCGTGGCGGTTGACACCTACGGTGACGTGTACGTTGCGAATAATTTGGCGAATAACATCGTAGCTTTCAACATCGCCGGAGATAACGTGCTCACGTTAACCGAGGACGAGAGTGATTTTCCATTTTCTGCTCCGGGAGCGCTCGCAATTTCCGGGCAGGACATTTATGTAGCCACCATCGGAGGCGATGTAATCAGCTATAACGTTGGCAACTTTCTCACCGCTTTCCCCTACGAGATTACCAAGTTCACGGATTCCGTGAGCACCGGACCGACTGGAATCATCGTCAAAGGCAGTGTTTACATTTGCTACCGCTACTCCAATGACGTTGTGAAGTACAACGCTACAGGGAAGAAACTGCTGACCATCTCTTCGAACCTCAGCCTTCCGGAAGGTATCGCCGTCGATAAAGACAACAACATTTACGTTTCGAATGCCGCCTCTCCGTACTCCATAACAGTCTACAACTCCGCGGGCACGTTGGTCAGAACGCTCGACGGCGGCACAATTACGCCCACCACTATCAACTTCGACACGACCCCAGGCGGCAGCGCGATCGCCAGCGGCACTTCTGTGGTCAACACCTACAGTTCGGACGGCGTCACCTTCCAGTTTGTCCCTTGCAGTCTGGGCACCACGCTTTGTCTCGGTGGTTCCGGGGTCTTCGCCGTCGCCGCCGGAAGCGGCTTTGCGTTCTCCGCGCCCAACGTAGTGAGCACCATCAACAATACCCCAACCCTGGATCAGCAATGGGGTACGGTCCGCGCTAACTTCTCATCCGGGCAAAGCAGCGTGAGCATCGAGGTCCTGCAGACCTGCATCGGGCAAGACGGAGCGTGTCTTGGCAGCGTGCCGGCCTCGGAAGCTGCATTCCTGAGTGCCTTTAACTCTTCCGGAACGCTGCTGCAAACGGCGGAAGCTGATCCAACCAACACCGCTAGCTTTCAAAAGTTGACCGTAAGCGACGCCAATATAGCCTACGTTGAATTTTCGGTTCCTTACGATGCCATCAACTCCGGTGCAAATCAGTTGGCTGGAGATTTCGACAACCTGACGTTCTGACCATGGTCGTTTTCGGCAAGTGCGTCTCCGGGGAATGGGCAGGCATACCTGCCCATTCCTGTTTGGAGCGGCTCAACCAGGAATACATGACAGGTTTGGAGCGCCGATTCCGCTATAGAGGGTAAGGGCCAGACTTCTGACCGCGCCAGCCTGGGGGCCGCTTATAGAGGCGCACCACGAGCCCAATAGGTCAAATGGAGGAGATTCTGATGATCGTTAAGAAAGCGTTACTCGCAGCACTGTGTTCCATGGTCTTTGTTGCGCCTTCTTTTGCGCAGGACGCCCAGGCACAGGGTACCGAACAGAGAGTGTTCATGAGCCCCGCCGCCGGCTCAACCCATCCTTCCGTTGCTCCGGCAAAGACCGTCGCCGCTCCCGACGCCGAAGGTTCGAAATCGCCGAACCCCGTCACAAATATCGACGACAACGAAAATACCGCGCTGACAGGCTGGTGGTTCTACACCGGCCAGACCCCGGCGGCCGTTGGCAAAACAATCACGAACTTGAATGCACGGCCCGTGGACCTCTCCGTGGACTCCTTTTCGCCTTACTCTTTCACCGTCAGCTACGTTTCGAACACAGGCGCCTACGCCAAAGCATTCTGGTGGTATTACGGAATCGACGCAGCCACTTTGGCAAGTTATCTCTCCACCAACAACGCTCGCTTGATTACGCTGAAGGCGTACGACATTGGCGGCGGCAACATACGTTTCGCCTGCATCATGATTTCCAACACCGGCGCTGACGCCAAAGCCTGGTGGTATTACTACGGCGAAACCGTGGCGGGACTTAGCGCGTTAGCCACCTCCAACAACGCCCGCATCACCAACGTGCAGTCCTACGTGAGCGGTGGTAACACCTATTACGCCGCCATCATGATCAGCAACACCGGCGCGGACGCAGCCGGCTGGTGGTGGTATGTTGACGAAACCCCCTCGCAAATTGCCACCGACATAAGCACTGACAACGGCCAGATCCTCGACATCACCAGCGCCGGTGGCGGAAACTTCAACGTCGCCATGGTTTCCTGCGCCACCTCCAGCGGCTGTCCGGAATGGTGGTATTACTACGGCTATACCGCGCAGCAAGACTTCAATATCGACGTGCAAAATGGCGCCCGCATCAATTCGGTGGACAGTTACCCAGGATGCGGCGGCTTGTGTTACGACGTGACCATGCTCAATGACTCCAACGAAATTACCACGCGCGTCGGCAACATCCTGCGCTCAGACGGCGTCGGAGGCGTCCAGGGATTGTATTTGCAGCAAGTGGGCGGCTCGGTGCTGGCCAATTTAGAAGACAGCGAAACATACGAGCCGGCTAGTTCGATCAAAGTCTTGATTCATCTGTATGCCATGACGCAAGTTCAAAACGGCAGCGTCAATCTGAATACGCAGATCCCCCACAACACCGACGGTCCCGACAGTTGTCCCAGCACCTCGGATTTCAGCGGCACCGAATCTCTGCAAATGGCATTGCGCGAAATGATGTGGCACTCCGACAACGCCCGGGCACTGGAACTGACCCAGTATTTCACTGACGCCAAAATCAACGCCTTCGGCAAAGCCATTGGCATGACCAACACATCCATCAACCAGATACTCGGATGCGCGTATCCCCCGGACACCATGACTCTGGACGACGCCGCCACTCTCTACCAGCAGGTCGCCGAAGGTTCCATCCTGGATTCCAACAACATCGGCGTCTTCTATAGTTTGATGGCTGGCAAATCCGAGTTCGAATCCGAAGGCTACGACTTCACCTCAATCTGGAGTCCCGACGTGGCCGACATCATCAGCCAGGAAGCTCCCGCAGGTTACACCGCAGGTCAGGAAAAAACCTACCAGGCCAACATGGATCTCGTTTACAAACCCGGCGGATATGTTCTCTGCCAAAACGACAGTTGCACCAGCATTTTGGAAGATGTCACTGTCTTCGGATGGTTCCAGGTCCCCGTCTGTACCACCGGCGGCACCGCTTACAACCAATATGTGTTCGGCATTTACCTCTACAACGCTCCCGATACGTCCTGGTATTCGGGCAAGACCACCATCGCCGACACCAACTTCAACAACGCCAAGGCCGAACTAATGCGCGAGCAAATTCAGGCTGGTTTGACCGCGTGTTACAAGAAGCCTCTGGACACAGTGAGCTGGAGTCCCGCCAGCCTGAAGTTCGCGAAGCGCAAAGTGGGGACTACCAGCGCCGTCTCGAAGATCACTCTCACAAATAAGCAGAAAGTAGCGCTGACTGGAATCAGCATCTCCGCGTTTGGCGATTTTACCGAGACCGACACCTGTTCGGGATCGCTCGCGGTCAACGGGAAGTGCGTGATCTCTGTCACCTTCAGTCCCTCGGCCACCGGAGAGCGCACCGGCGCAGTGGTCGTCTCCGATAGCGGTTCCGGCGAGCCTCAAACCATCGAGCTAACCGGAACAGGCGAGTAGTCCCTCCCCCCGGTAGCATGCGGTGCTCTTTCCAGAAATTTGGAAGGAGCACCGCATCCGCCTGCCAGCTTCCGTATTTCAGACTCCGTCCCCATGCCCGAGCCGACGACAAAAACGCCGGGGCCAGAAAGTGCGCGCGTACCTATCCAACAGTCCGCGACGGCATGTGATTTAACGTTGGACTACGACACGCAGTCTATATCGAGTCAATTAGGGGCTTGCACTGCCTTACTGTCGTACGCGCGGTCGATCCTGACGAAAGCCAGGCACTCGCTCTTCGCGCCGCATGTGAATTGATGTTTCTCGTTGCTCGGAATTTGCGCGTAACCGCCGGGTCCAAGAATTGCCGGCGGCACGCTGAACGTCTCAACTTTCAATTCGCCTTTGATCACGATCAATTCTTCCGCTGCCGTGTGGAAATGCCACGCGTCCATGCAGCCTTTCTCCATCTTCACCAACACCGCCGACGGGCCAGTAGCGGGGTTTCCAGCTTCGACCGCCGTGCTGAGACACGCAGGTTCCGTGGCGGAAACAAAATTCGCGTTCTGCAATGGATGAATAATGGCTTCGCGCGGTGAATCGGACGAAGCGGACGCCGCAACGCAAAGTATCATCCCAACAAGCGCAGTCGCGCGCAGCACGCTACCCCGAGAGTTGCCGCACAAAAAGAAATCCCGGACATCGCCGCGACCATTTGTTGTTGGCTTCATGGATGGCCTCCTCTCCGGTCGCTCCTCGCGCTTCTGGACCGGCATCAGCCTTTCAGCTAATTAGGGGGTTGCACTTCTTTGCTGTCAAACACGC
Source organism: Candidatus Acidiferrales bacterium (assembly GCA_049693615.1). Taxonomy (GTDB): domain Bacteria; phylum Acidobacteriota; class Terriglobia; order Acidiferrales; family UBA7541; genus Palsa-295. The sequence goes on from JBAVQB010000043.1 coordinate 130,748, forward strand.
GATCGATCCTGACGAACCAAAGACACTCGCCTTTCCCGCTGCATGAGTATTGATGTTTCTCATTGCTCGGAACTTGGACGTAACCGCCCGGGCCCAGAACGGCCGGTGGCATGCTGAACATCTCGACTTTGAATTCCCCTTTAATCACGATTATCTCTTCAACCGCCGCATGAAAATGCCATGAGTAGACGCACCCTTTCTCCATCTTTACCAACACGGCCGAAGGCCCCGTGTCAGGATTTCCCGCTTCCAGAGCTGTGCTAAGACATGGTATGTCCGAATGGGAAGCAAAATTTGCGTTCTGCAAAGGGTGAATGACCGGCTCGCGCGGTGAATCGGAGGAAGCGGACGTAGCCGCGCAAATGAGCAGCACGCCAACTGAAATCGCGCGCAAAGCGCCAACGGTGACGGCGCACATAAAGTCGCGCTGGAAGTTGCCGCGGTGAAAGAAACGCCGGATATCGCCGCAACCATTTGTTGCTGGCTTCATGGCTGGACTCCTCGCCGGTCGCTCCTCGCGCGCTGGACCGGCCGCGAAAGAATATCAGAATTCCCCCCCCTCGGATTAGCAGCCGACTGTATGCCATTCGTACCGCCGGCATCTTGCCGGCTCACGCCTTCTGTAGCGCCGCAGCATGCTGCGCCGGCTCACGCCATTCGTAGCGCCGGCATCTTGCCGGCTCCCTTCGCTTGATTCTCGTGAATGCCCTGCTTATGTCGTTCTCTTTCCTGCCGCGCCACACCGCTTTTCGTGGCAACGTTGAAGAATCGGCCCAGTTTCAAAAGTTTAACCACAGTGCGTTGTCATCCCGACAGAGGCCGTTGTTTGGCCGACGAGGGACCTGTTGTATGCCTTTCGTACCGCCGGCATCTTGCCGGCTCTTTTCGCTTAGATCCTCGTGAATACGCTGCGTTTTGCTCCCGCAAGCTTGTAAACTATTCAGCGAACAATTCTGCGGCGTGATTCCCTTTCTCCATCTCGGCCCGCTCACCATCCCAACCTTTGGCCTGATGGTGGCCTGCGCCATGCTAGCCGCATTCTTCATGCTGCGCGCCGATCTCACACGCCGAGGCCTGGTAGCGCCCAGCGACAATCTCCCCGTAAAACAAACCGTCAAGTCCTCGCCAAACATCCGCGCAAGCGCCAACGCCGAAGCGGAAATTTTGATCGCCATTCCCTGCCTGGCAGGAATCGTCGGAGCAAAGCTCTATCACGTTCTCGAATCGCCGGCGGATTTCTTCGCGCATCCGCTCGACCAGCTCCTCAGTCCCTACGGCTTCGCTTGGTTTGGAGGTTTACTCGCTGGCTTCGCGGCGTTCGTTCTGGTTGGCCGCCGCCAGAAAATCCCGCTCCTAACCTTACTCGATGCCGGCTCTCCCGCCGCCGCCCTCGGCTACGGCATCGGACGCATCGGTTGCTTCCTTTCCGGTGACGGCGACTACGGCATCCCTACTTCGCTCCCCTGGGGCATGAGTTTTCCAAACGGCCTGGTCCCCACAACGCAGCGCGTCCATCCCACCCCAATTTACGAATTGATCGTGGCCTGCGCAATCGCCTGGTGGCTGTGGAGAATCGGCGCGCGCCAGGCGGAAAGTCGGAGTATCCAGTACCGGTCACTATTGGTTAGCAGGGGCGCAGATCCCGAACTGTATGCGCGTCTGATGTCAGAACGCCATTCGAAGAATCCATCGTCGCCCCCGGTGGCCGTAAAAGCGCGCTCCTCATCCCAATCTTCGGACCTGCAGAATTTTGTCCGAGAGGAACGCGCGAAAACCGCGCAAGCCTCGCGGCGCCCCCCGGATGGAGCCGTATTTGCAGCCTATCTAGTGCTGACCGGCCTCGCGCGCTTCCTGGTGGAATTTATCCGCATTAACCCGCGCTCGTTTCTGGGAATGTCCAACGCCCAGGCCGCCGGCCTCGGCTGCGTCATTGCCGGAGTGATCTTGTGGTTGTGGCTAGCGAAGCGCGATCGCGGCGCCGAAACGTAGTCCCGAGGCTATCTCCGCATCAAGACTCATCGATTTTGTAGCGGCCGCCTTCAGGCGGGCGTATTTTCCCAGCGACCGCAAACCGCGACGGCCTTTGAGAATTTGTAACGCGGGCGTATTTTCGCAGCGATTGCAAACCGCGACGGCCTTTGAATTTGTAACGCCGGCGTGTTTTCACAGCGATTGCAAACCACGACGGCCTTTGAGAATTTGTAACGCCGGCGTATTTTCGCAGCGATTGCAAACCACGACGGCCTTAGAATTTGTAACGCCGGCGTCCCGCCGGCTCTTTTCTCCGGCCGAAGCCCAGCACAAACCGTGAGGGCACCCACGCTCCGTACCTCGCTTTCACTAACAGCACAGTCGCCCCCCAAAAGCTTCGTCCTGATGCAAATCCCTCATCTCCAGGTGGATAGCGATTTTGTAGCGGCCGCCTTCAGTGTACGGTGCCATGACATCCTTTACAGTCGTTGCCAGGACATCCTTTACACCGCGGTTAAAGTTTTCGGCCAGGGGGGTCGGAGACCATGCCGTGGAAAAGGATGGACGTGGACGAACAGCGGAT
>JBAVQB010000044.1:0-21677 GCA_049693615.1 Candidatus Acidiferrales bacterium
TCATGATTGCCATGCGTCAGCCCCATGAATTCGCCATCCACATGGGGGCCGCGCTCAATAACGGGCTCACGTTGAAAGAAATCGAGGAAGTTCTCATCCAGGCGCTGCCATACGTTGGCTATCCTGCCATCGCAACAGCACTGGCTGCTGCTACCGAGGTTATCAGGGAGCGTGGTCTGGACGTCAACAAAAACTACACTGGCCACCGCGGTCTGCTTTGACACTAAACGGCATCCGCACTGGGGTGTTGATCGACGTTTGACGGTGCGACCCCGAAGCTATCGTCTCGTGAACCACGGTAGGTACCGATATGGCTTATCCGGCTTGCCGGCCACAACCGTAGGGACAAAGTTTTCGCAGTAGAATATTGATCGGCCTGGATCACCGATGAGGTGATACACGCCGCGGGCGGTCTCGTTGCAGCCGCTGAGCGCAACGTGCTTACGTCGCAATAACAGATTTGGAGTGAACCCAGTCAGGCAACACACAAGGAGGATGCAATGCCGCTTCAAAATAACTACTTTTCAGACTATCAAAATCTAAAACTGACACGCGATGATAAAGGTGTGCTGGTTGCTGAATTCCACACCAACGGCGGACCATTCATCATGACCGCGCAATCTCACACAGAATTTGTCGATGCCTTCTACCGGATTTCGCAAGATCGGGCGAACAAGATCGTAATCCTGACCGGCGCAGCCGGGGAGTTCATTACTGATGTCGATTGGTCCTCTTTCGGCGATGTCACCGATCCCGGCGTCTGGAGTCAGGTTCACGACGAAGGCGCTCAGGTTTTGGAAAACATAGCCAACATACGAGTGCCGGTCATCGCGGCGATCGAGGGACGTGCCCATGTCCATTCAGACTACGCGCTCCTTGCCAGTGTAATTGTGGCGGCGGAGGGTGCGACCTTCGAGGATGTGGCCCACTTCTCGGCGGGCGTTGCGCCCGGAGACGGAATCTTTACCACCTGGAGTTATCGCGCTGGAGCGGGACGAGCGGAGGCGTTCCTGCTGAATCCGCAGCCGATCCCGGCGCGTACCGCCCACGAATGGGGAGTGGTTGCCGAAGTTGTGCCGAACGGTAAGGCGCTCAGCCGGGCGCGCGAACTCGCCGAGTTGTACCTGAAAGCGCCGGAAGTGACGCGCCGCAACACCCGCATCCACTTTATTCAACCGCTGAAGGAGCGCATCGTGCGTGAAGTCGGCTACGGATTGTCGCTCGAAGGAGCATCGTCGGCCGATCTCGTGAAGTCGAACAAAGCCAAGAGTGAACCCGTTGCTCGCAAAGGAAAATCCGCATGAAGAGGACATAGGACACGAAAGACTACACGTTCCGGTCCCGGCTGTCTTGGTCAACTCCCGATTAACGCGCAAACCGGACAAGTTACGTACTAGAACTCTACTTTTCCGATTTTCCGACTAACCAGGAGTTGACTAAGGGACGCATGGCTCCGAGCATGCGGCCCAACGGTTTTTCGACGTTATCAAATCGGGAGCTTGGGGCAATTTCTTTACTCGATTTTTGCGAGGATCATAGGCAGAAGGAATTCCTGCAGCTTCTTGCTTTCCTCGGGGCCAGCGTTTTCGATTTGCAGTCCCATGGAATTCTCGCCTGTGGTGCGGACCACGCGTGCGGGCAAGTTCAACGGATGGGCTCCGGCTTTGAGTTCCAGCAGAACTTGGACGACTGAGCCAACGGGAAGCGTGCGCGAGGCTTGGACGAACATTCCTCCGAGGCTCAGGTCCACAGTTATGCCGCTGATGCGCTCTTGATTCAAGACCAGCGCGAGTTTGCAGGGGACTTTGACACGTTGGTAGCGGCGGGCTTCGCGCTGGATAGGAGCGTGTGCAACGCGCACCAATCGCAGCAGACGATGGCGATCGATGGGCTTATAGAGGAAAAAATTGGCGCCGGCGTTGAACGCGTCCGTGAGAGCGGAACGGTCATCTTCACCGGTGATGACAACGATGGGCGTGCTGCGGTTCATGCCCGAGGCGCGCATCTGCCCGGCTAGTTCGATGCCACCCGGGCGAGGCATGTGCACGTCGAGGAAAACGGCTTGGAATTTTTCCTGTGCCAGGCGCGTCGAAGCTTCCTTGCTGTCGGTGAGCGTGACGGCGTCCATCTCCACGGAATCCAAGACTTCCTTGACTAGCTCGCAGACGAGCGGGTCATCATCGACAACAAGCACGCGGCTCAGCATTTTGTTTCTCCCAAGAAATCTTTGCAGCCTTCAGTGATGCAGAGTTAGCGGCGCTCGGGGACGGTCTGCGGCTTCTCCACCCTCTCCGCGAAAAGCAACCAGCGGTCAAGCTGTTGGCTCAACAATTTGAAATCTACCGGCTTCGAAATCCACGCATTGCAACCGGACTGAATGACGCGCTCGTGGTCGGTGACCATCGCGTGCGCGGTGACAGCCAGAATGGGCAGGTGGCAGAGATGCGGCTGCTGTCGAATCCATCGCGCCAGCGAGAGCCCGTCCTCGGCGCCGAGTTGCACGTCGAGGAGCACCGCGTCCGGAAGCTCGCTCTCGAAAGCAGCGAACGCTTGTTCGAGATTTTCGGCGGCGATCGGCTGGTACCCTTGCGCTTCCAGCCAATCGCAAAGAAGTTCACTGTTTGCCGGATTGTCTTCGATCACAAGAATGCGATGTTTCACGATTTTCCTGCCGGCACCGCAGGCGCAGCGCGAAGCAACTGCTTGAGCAGCGCGTCCTGCCACGGTTCTTGTTTCTGAAATAGCGAGGCTGCGCTAGTGCGGATGTAGTCTTTTTCCTGCAGGGTGAGATCCTTGCTGGTCAGAACGAACACGGGGAGCTCGGAAGTGCGAGGGTTAGAGCGCCATTCCGCGAGCAACTGAAAGCCGCTAACGTGAGGCAAAATCAGATCCAGAATTACGAGCTCGGGCAGGGTAGCAGCAACCGAGGCGCGGGCTTCCGCGCCGTCGGCGGCCGTAGCAACGAGATAGCCTCTTTGACACAGAAATTCCGCGAGAAATTCTCGCGTGGGTGTGTCATCTTCGACCACCAAAATGGGGCGGACTGCAGTCATCGGCTCCCGCTTGTACAGACAACGTTCCACGGCGGCTAGCAGGGTGCGCTTGTCCACAGGCTTTACCAGGTATTCGTCGGCTCCGAGGAGCGCGCCCGTGCTGGGCTGGTCCACGATAGACACGATGATCACTGGAATCGCCGAGGTACGAGCATCGGTTTTCAACTTCGTGAGGATTTCCCAGCCGCCGACCGGTTTCATGATGACGTCAAGAGTAATGGCACTGGGCTGCAGGTCGGCGGCCAGTTCGAGAGCGCGTTGGGGATCGGCGCAGACCATGGCCTCGTATCCGGCGGAATTGAGGTGCGACTGAATGACGTGCGCCGCCGCGAAGTCGTCTTCAACGACTAGAATTTTCGGCGATTCATCCGAACGCGATTTCAGATCGAGCAAACGGCTTTCGTGCGGCACAAACGTGGGGACGAGCGGCAAAGTGAAATAGAAACAGCTTCCCTGGCCTGGCTGGCTTTCGAGCCCGAGGTTGCCGCCTTGCAGCTCCACCAAGCGCTTGGTAATCGCAAGCCCCAGGCCAGTGCCCTCGATGGACTTGTCGGATTGTTGCAAGCGCTGGAAAGCTTTGAAGATGCGCTCCTGCTCTTCGAGAGGAATGCCCGGGCCAGTGTCGCGTACTTCCACCCTGACAACATCACCGATTTGATGTGCTGCAACTTCTATTTTTCCACCGTCGAGCGTGAACTTCACTGCGTTGCCGAGCAAGTTCATTAGAATTTGTTTCAAGCGCGTGGCATCGGCCCGAACGCTCAGGTTTGCTGAGGGCTTCACCAACACCGTCTGGGATTTCTTGTCAGAGAGCGGGCGCAGACAGTCCACAGCTTCAAACATGCAAGTGTTTACCGCTACGTTTTCGACAGCTAGCTGCAGGCGGCCGGCTTCGATTCTGGAGAGATCCAAGATGTCGTTGATCAATCTGAGCAGATGCTTGCCCCCGGTTTGAATGTGGTTGACGTAACGGTGCTGCCGGTCGTTCAGAGTGCCATAACACTCGTCGTTCAGTAGGTCGGAGAATCCCAACACAGCGTTGAGCGGGGTACGCAATTCGTGGCTCATGGTGGAGAGGAACTGATCCTTGAACTTATTGGACTGCTCGGCCGCTTCCTTGGCCTGGGACATCGCTTCTTCCGAGAGCTTGCTTTGCGTCATGTCTCTGGTTAGCTTGCCGTATCCGCGCAAATTTCCTTGATTGTCGCGAAGAGCGGTGATTACCACATGAGCCCAGAAAGTGGAGCCGTCCTTACGGACGCGCCAGCCTTCGTCCATAATCCGGCCTTCCTTCGCCGCCACTTCTAGTTCATGTTGGGGCTTTCCGGCTTCGACGTCCGCGTGTAGATAGAACTGGGAAAAATGCTTTCCGATGATTTCTTCGGCGCGATATCCTTTGATCCGCTCCGCGCCGGCGTTCCAGGTTTTAATGTGGCCGGCTGGATCCAGCGTAAGAATTGCGTAGTCGACGACATTCTCGACCATCAGACGGAACCGCTCCTCGCTTCGGCGCAGAGCCTCCTCGGTTTCTTTTCGTTCGGTGACGTCTGTTGCTACAACCAGGCGGGCGTTTTTGCCGCCATAAATGATCGGATTCGAAGTTATCTCCGCATGTAACGGCGTTCCGTCCTTCTTACGGTGCCTCCAAACCCCATAGCCTTGAGACGAGTCCGGAAGTGCGGCGAGGACATTGATGAGGGCCGGTACATCCTCAGGAGGACGAAGGTCTTTCATGGTAAGGGTCAAAAGCTCTTCCCGAGAGTAGCCGTAATTCGCGATTGCCGCTTGGTTGACATCCAGAATAGCCAGGGTTGCGCAATCGTAGACAAATACCGGGTGTGGGTTACTTTCAAACAGGAGGCGGTTTCGTTCTTCCGAAAGGCGCAACGCCTGCTCAGTTTGTTTTAACTTGGTGACGTCGCGGCCGATAGCATAGATCAACTGGCGCTCGACGAAAGACGTAGCATTCCAAGACAGATGTCGATAGGAACCGTCCCTGCAGCGGTATCGGTTCTCGAAGCTTATAGTGTCGATGCCGACACTCAGCTTTTCGACTTCTTGAATCGTAGCTTCGCGGTCATCCCGATGCACAAAATCAATGAATGGCGTGGTGGTTAGCTCTTCGATGGAATAGCCGAGTTTCTTTGGCCAACTCGGATTGAGCCGCTTGAAAAATCCATCGGTGCCGGCAATACAGAGCATGTCGAGCGAGAGAGTGAAGAACTTATCGAGTTCTTCGCGCGCCCGTGCGCTTTCTATTGCCAGGTTGGCGGATTCTCGGTTGGCGGCCGCTAAACGCCCGGTCGTTTCCTGAATTTCGCTGGCCCGCAACCGCGCTTCGGATTCCATTTGCGTCGCTCGCTCGCGCAATTCTTCGGCGTGCTTTTGTTGGTCAATGCGCTGTTGCTTGAGCCGAACAAACTCGGTGACATCCTCAACGCGATGAATGACGTAAGCAACTTGCTTGTCGGGGCCGAAGACGGGCGCGTTAAACGGGCTCCAATGCCTTTCCTCGAACCCGCCGCCCTCAGCCTCAGGGTTGCGAATGTCGTACTTCTGTATCGCCATGGTGTCGGCGACGCCATTCTGCAGTACTCGTTCCAGGGAAGTCCGCAGGTTGCGGACACCCGTCGCGGAAAGATCGCTCGGATTATCGGGAAATACTTCGAAGATTCCCCTGCCGAGAATTTGCTCGCGCTGGGTCATGGTTGCGCGCAGGTAAGCATCGCTGACTGCGATAATCTTGAGGTCAGGGGTCAGCACCAGATAGAGACCAGGCGCTGATTCAAATAAGGTCTTAAAGTCGGGTGTGGCAGTTTCTAGCACAGAGCTTTCCGCAACGCTTCTCGAAGAAAGTTTACTTATCGAATAACTAATCATGAGGGCGGACCATGGGTGTAGCAATGGTACCGGGTCCCGATTGGGCGTAAGTGACAACAATGTTTCCGCAATGATTCTGTGATTGCGAAAAGGCGTCAAAACTGCAGGGGAATGGACTAAGGTCCCTGATTAAGGCCCAGACCGGACAAGTAAAGTAATGGGTACTGTAAGATGTCCGGTTATCCGGGTGATCTCAATGGGTCGACGCAACACTAAGCTAGAACCCGGCTGGCATTGAAAACAAAAGCCAAAATCGCTTGCTAGGCTTAGACCAACCGGAAGGCTGCCCTGGCTAGGTTTTGTCCAAGTGAAACTGAAGAGATGGTTCTCCCGCAGAAGCATTGCCGAACCAATGCACTGTATGGTGTTGCATCGACCAGTTGAGCCGGCACGACTTACCAGGAGTTAGCGCGTGCCCGGAATACTCATCCCCAGGGTTCTCTTTACGGATGCCGTTAAGACAGGCTTATTCATTATCTTAATGACGCTCGCAAGAGTCCGCTGGGCTAAGCGTTTTGTATTGATTCTATTGGTCACAGTGTAACGTTGCCATTGTGGGAACCGTGAGACTGTTCAATATGGTACATCTACGTAAGGGCGGACCGTATATCCCCGTATTGGAACTCGGTAGTAATGCAGATTCTGGAAGCTTGAATACCGGCACGATGCAGCATGGCACAAATGGCTGGCTATAGATAGTTCGGGCCGCCTCTCTCTGTACCGTGGGACGGATTTTATTTTATAATATCCCCAATCGGAGGGCTGCCATCATGGACAATTTCCTATATCCATGGCAACGACTACTGCAAGATGCTATCGACGAAACAGATTTGCAAGAAGTTCCAGAGAAGCTAGCCGCCGCAGAGGGTGCGATGTTTCTGCGCTGGCAACAACTGACTGACTCTCACAACCACTACAAAGAGTCGGAGGCGCTTCGTCAGGCGAGCGGAGAACTTCTCAAGTTACAGACTCAACGTCTGAAATGGCCCATCCCCGATGGCATCGTGTCTGGCGGCTCGGATTGCACCGAATAGTGTTCGCGTCGGCGCGAATCGAAGTCAAAACTATCGAGCGATCAAGTAGGGCGGCGGAGCCAGCTCCTGATCAACGCCCAGACCGGACAAGTAAAGTTCTAGCCCCGGAAGATGTCCGGTTATCCGACTAATCGGGAGCTATCCGATGGATGCACGCCATAGAGACAACACTCGACAGTCATTTCGTCGAACCGAATCGTTAAGGCAATTTCAAGCCACAATAAGAACACCGATGTCGCGGAAATGGTCCCGTGTATTGGAAAACGCCTCCGTACCACAGTTTCCCACAGCGAGGACAGTGAATGTTCCGGCGTTCTAACACCGCCCATAAGAAAAGCGAGAACCACGCCGCAGTAAAAATCGTGAGGCCCAGACTACCTTGGTTCGTAGGGTCAATAAAAAAGTGGTTGAATATGAAGACAATCAGACCAATCAAGAAATAAAGCCAAGGTCGGCGACGGACTCGCTGCATCCGCTTCCATTGTTCCGCGTAAGCGCTATTCGTCACGATTCTCTCAGAAGAAAGTCCTCGTACAGCCTCCTGCCAGAGCTTCACTCAGAGGCATCCCTCCAACCAGTGGTAGATGGTGATGCTTTTGAGCTTGTCCGAATCTTTGTCGGAGGGTCGCCAACCTTCGTGTGGTTCATCGAGGAACTGAAACGCAATATAGACATTATGTTCGCTGCAATACCAAGGATGTTTCTCTTTTCCGATTCTAACTAGCTCCGCGAACGCGCTTCTCTCGGCGACGCAACACATTTTTTGGTACTTGATGCCATTTGTTTGAAAATAGTCTTCGACGCTTTTGCGGGTCGCTCCGAGTTTAATCGCGTCGGAATAGCGGCGGAGCGCGGCCTGATAATCAGCCTCACGCTTTTGATTTGCGCTTTGTCCCCGCGCGTTAAAGTCAGTGGTAAACAGAAGCAAGAAGACTAAAACTCGTATCCATGAATGGTTCCGGGTCATGTTGTTTCAGAACCGCTAGTTATAGCCGAGAATGGCTCTTCTAGGAAAGTAAGAAACTAGGTAACAGTCGCGCTAGTGCATTGACGCGCGAACCGGACAAGTGGAATACTGGAAGTGCTTGCATACATGGTGCGCTTTCCTTACTTCGCCCCTCCGAAGGTTGCGTGTCGTGAATCCAGATGCAGCGTCACAAATACCGAAGTGCCCCGCCTGTGGCGAGACGGTCGAGTACGTTCGAATAAGGCTTGACCAGCCTTTTCCTTGCCCCTTGTGTGGGCACCAGCTGATGGTCCTAGAGCCGTATTACAAACGCCCGCGTTTCTTTTGCATGGCAATAGCTATAGTCATCGGAGTCGCGGTTACGTGGAGATACTGGTTGACAGCGCCGAGGTCGGATGCGGGCTTGTGGCGTGCGTTTGGGCTGTTCTGGTTGACGTTTTACATGACTCTGACGGTCGTAACAATCTTCGGGACAATTTACGTTAAACGGATTTTTCCGCCAAAGTTGGAAGACTACGAGGAATATTCAAAGCAAGCGCATTACACCCCTCTCTAAACCCGCGAACCACCCTTCTGCAATACAATCACCTGAAATTGTTCTTAGTGCCTGTGTCCGGTAATCCGACTTATCAGGACTTAGGGCAGGCCCATCCATCGGGCTGCCGAGCTCAGAACCGGAACATATGAGGGTGGTCGTGAGGGTCGTGATAAATCTCGATAGTTCGAAGGCCGGGGAACAGTGGCGCCAAGAAAACGGAAAGGATCGCGAAAACGAAAACAAGCGGCACGAATAGCACTAGAGACCAAAAGAACTGCATGCCCAACAGAAACAGCGTCGCCAGGGCACCAACAATTCCGCTGACAACACCCTGCCAGGTCCAGTTCAAATTCCTCCGAAGCTTTTGTCCGCAGCCCGGACAGGAAAAATATTTCCCAGATGGAGAATTTAACCAGGGAATTATTCGAGAACATAACGGGCATTTGAGAGGCTTCCCAATGCTAACGGCTTGCGAGCGATGGTGGCGCGCTTGATAGAGATGGGCTCCCATTGTCGCGAGACTCATTGCCAAGGGAGCTATCAACGAGCCCGTCTTAACAAAGAGAAAACCCGCCACGCCACCATATAGAGCAGCGCCGAGCACCCTCGCAATATTTGTATGCAGTAGACCAGCTCCAAACGCGAGCGACGCGACGAGAACGGCGGTCCATGTGGACAGGTCAAGACGAACGAGTGCTACGATACAGAAGGCCCGCCAAATTTCGATTGAGACTGCACCTAGCACAGCCAGGCCGCACCACATTGCCAACGGACCACGTGATTCCGGTTGCTCGTCTAGTTTGTCGGTGGCGCGAACCCGCGACAGCACTGCGCCCAAACTGCCGGGAACAAAACTAGCTAGGGCACCCAGGCCCAGCGCTGACATCCAATTGGCTGCTGTCAGTCCGACGTCGGATTTGGAAATCAGAGAACCATTCAGCAATGAGCCAATAACCGTCAGGAGTATCAAATACATGACTAGGCGCACACTGCGGTCCGCGGTCTCAGCTCTTTCCTGCACCTCCGGTGGCATTGGTGCGAGACCTTGCCGGAAACCCCACTGTAAGCGGACAAGATTAAGCGGCAGGTTAAACAACAGGGGGTAGAAGACCAGGACAAGAATGACAGAACTGATGCCAGACGCCAATACCTATCAGCCGTGGCATCGCTTTAGAGATGCAATCTCCGCGAGTGGCAAGTTGTCGCTCGAAGACGGCGACAAAGCTCTGAGACTGTTAGATGACGCCATTGAATTGGCTATTAGCGAGCACGAAAACCGTTGGGTCCTCACCCTCTGTCACCATGGCGCCGTCATGTCCGACTTCCTCGGCAAACCGGAACTGGTGAAACGTTATTATCAACAGTCCCTCACCTTCAATCCAGAAAACTCTCGTTCACTGTATGGACTAGCGATCGTCGCGAACGAACAAGGTGAAATTAAACTGGCGAAGGATTACGCGGTCCGATGCCGAATCGCGCTCATGAGTGGTGATGACTTTTTGAGGGACTCTCAGCTCGAATTGCTCCAAAAACATTGGCCATCCGACCTGTCGGACACTAGTTCCGATCAGCTTACCGAGGTGTTGGGTGAAGTATATTCGGCAGGCGTGACGAACCCTCAAAGCATGCCACCAAAGCCCGGCGATATGGTAGTGCTCATCGAACTTCCGCCGGGACTCCTAGACGGCTTGCCTCCGGAAGACCAGCAAGCCATAAACCAGGCCGTCGGGATACCAATCCTCCTACGCGAATATGACGAAGCAGGGAGGGCAGAGCTTGCGTTCAAGGACAGCGCCGGAACCTTCCACTGTATTTACGTAGATCCAGCGTTCATCAGGCAGGTCGATTAAAGCACTCTCCACCGCGTTCCTAAAACGGAACCGCCTCACCAAAATATTTCGTGTACACAGCACACCGCTCCTTGAAACCGAGCGAAAACCGTGCTATCAAAGCTTCATCCACAAAATAATCTAATAATATTTTTGTGCCCCGACAAAGGGGCCAGCGCGAAGCCGCGCCTGCTCGCGGTGAGGTTGATGGCAGCGCCAAAGGAGGCTACGTGGTGGCATTTCCCAAAATGGAACGGACCATCGCGCGACGTCGCCAGCCGCCTCGCCGCGCGTCCACCCGCAAAGCGGAGTCATGCCCTCACCCGCCCGGCCAAATCGCTCACCAAAACGAGCCAGTTGTCGCTTCAAAACGCCCCAGTGGGCGCCCACTTCTACCCGACAGTGCACTACCAGCAGAATTCATCCTAACTCACTCAAAACAAACGGCAGAAAAAATTCTACCCGACACCAGAACACACATTAAGATTTTTGAGTTTTTGTCATTTACAACACAAAATCCCGTCCAGTTGATACAACGCCGCCGCCTTAAAAAGTTCTCTCGAAACTTGCAAGTTAGGCGAACAGAACCGTTCCTAATCTCAGCACGCCCGCCATTGACACTTCTCGCGGGCTGGCGCAACATGGCCCCCAATTCATGATCAAGCTCGAACAAGTGACCAAGCAGTACGACCTCCCTTCGCAGAAGGGAGGGGAACTCGTCGCCGCCGACCGCCTCGACCTCAATATCGCCGACGGAGAACTCTTCGGCCTGATCGGGCCCAACGGCGCCGGAAAAACCACCACTCTGAAAATGGTTTGCGGCCTCAGCGTTCCCACTTCGGGACGCGTCACCGTGAAGGGAATTGACGTCCAGCTCCAGCCCGAAGAAGCCCAGCGCAACATCGGCTACCTCGCGGATTTTTTCTCGCTCTATGACGACCTGAAAGTCTGGGAGTATCTCGACTACTTCGCCCGCGCTTACAAAATGGAGCCGCACACTATCGCTCCGCGCGTGGACGAAGTCCTCCGCCTGATGAATCTGGAAACCAAGCGCGACGCCTACATCCACGGCCTCTCGCGCGGCATGAAGCAGCGCCTGGGCATCGGACGCGCCATCATTCACAACCCTCCGCTGCTGGTCCTCGACGAGCCCGCCGCCGGCCTGGATCCCAAAGCCCGCGTGGAGCTAAAAATCCTGCTGAAAGATCTGCACTCCGCCGGGAAAACTATTTTCATCACCTCGCACATTCTTTCCGACCTGGAAGAAATCTGCACGCACATCGCCATCATGGAGAAAGGCAAGCTGCTGCGCATCGGCACGCTGGAAGACGTGATGCGCGAAGGCACCAGCGTCCGCCGCTATCGCGTCCGCCTGGCACAGCCCGGTTTCGGTCTCGCGCTCTGGCTCGCGGGACGAAAAGGCGTCACCGGCATCGTGTCGGAGCCAGCCAGCGCAAATTTCGCACTCGATGGCGGCGATCCGGAGCTCGCTGAGTTGATCAAAGACCTGGTAGCCAGCGGCGCGCCGGTGTGCGAAGTCCAGGAAGTAGTGGAGACCCTCGAGCGCCTCTACTCCCGAATTTCCAGCGGAGAAGTAATGTGACCGGGCCCGTGTGCGGAGTCCAAGAAATGATGGAGACGCTCGAACGCCAGTGCTCCCGAATCTCTAGTGGAGAAGTAATGTGAACGCCTTCATCTCCAATCCGGAATTTTTGCGCAATGCGCGCATCCAGCTGCGTCCCGGTCGCGCCATCGCCGCCGCCGTAATTTGCGCCGCCATTTCGCTGACCGTTTGGTATTCCTACGGAAGTGGGCCCATGCTGGCTCCCGCTGAACAATCGCTTGGAATGTTCAAGTTCGTTTTCCAGTTGCAAATAGTGGTGCTGCTGGTTGGCGGCGGAATTTACGAGTTGCTCTCCGTTCATCGAGAAAAAGAACTGAACACTTTCGACTACCAGCGCGTGACGCGTCTTACTTCGTTTGAGCTTGGTGTAGGAAAACTTTTCGGCTCGCCGGTACTGATGTATTTCGTCACCCTATGCTTGATGCCCATCGCGCTGGTGGGAGTATTTCAGGGCCAGGTCCACATTAAGCTCGTCGTCGAAGCGTACTTGATTCTGTTCGCGGGCTGCATCGCCTTCCATGTTCTCGCGCTTTTAATCTCGATGGCGTTGGGCCGGGGCGTTTCCGCCATAGCGATTCTGCCCTTCTTGATATTAGTCGCGTTCACTTCGGGGGATTTTTCCGGCGGCGCGTCCAATTGGACGTTTCATCAGCTCAATCCGTTTGCCGCCGTCGCCATCATCGAATCGAACGCGGGGCCGGGAGTGAAAGATATTTTCTTCGGTTTTACCGTTTCTCACTTCGTGGTTCTGATGATTGTTTATTTCCTTTTTGCGGCGTGGTTTTTCCTCGCGATTGTACGCAACTTGAAACGCGATCCCGCCGTTTACGAACTGTATTCGCCGGCGCAGGCATTTGGCTTCGCGATGTTTTTGGAATTTCTGATGATCGGCTTCTTCAATTGGAAATTTTCGCACGGAGATCCGATCATCTATGACGGCCAACTTATTTCCTATAAGCCGCTTCCGCCTCTGAATATGGAACGAGGCCTGCTCGGCGGCTCGTTCTGGATTTTTGTCCTGCTCGGCCTCGTCTTGTTGCGCAACCGCGAGCGCGTGCGGCGCAGAATCAGAACCATGGGAGAGAGCGCGGCAAGTTTGTGGGCCGCGTTCTGGCCTGCTCCCTATTTGTTGGCAGGAGTGATCGTTGTGGGAATTGCAGTCCTTGAACTGATCCAGACTTACCGGAAGCCGGGGCCCGAAGAGTGGATCTGGGGGCTGGCCATCTTGAACATCGCATTTACGGGACTGTGGGTCGCGCGAGATTTGCTTTACTTACAATGGATGGGTTTGCGGCGGTCGCGTCGTCCGCTGATTGCCGCCGTTTTGTTTCTAATTGTGTTTTATACCTGTATCGGCGTGATTCTCGGCGTGGCCCATGCGGTTGTTCGTCCAAACTTTGCGCCCTTTTCTGCCGCGCTGATCCCGGGTAACGTGTCGTCGCTTACCATTGCGGATTGGTACGCGGATGCGCACCTTTGGATGTTGTCGCTGGCTCTTCTGGCCGCGCAGGTAATGCTATTCGCGATGCTGCAATGGCTGGAACTCCGCAAGTTCCTCAGTCCCGTTCCCGCAGCGCCAATCGCTCCAACGCCGGCGCCAGCCACGACAGGGAGCTTATTCCCGCGATGATTGCCCGCGATTCCAAACAGGCGAGTCCTCAGGCGCGGACCGCTCCATCAGCCCCGAACTACTGACGTCACAAACTCGCGGAACCAGCGGTGCGCCGCGTCATGTTGGTGCCGCTCGTGCCACGCAAGAGACATCGTAAGCGGCGGCAACTCCACCGGAAGTTCCACTGTTCGGAAGCCCAGAGCGCGCCTCAAAGTTCGTGCCAGTCCCGACGGTACGATGCCCAACATTTCCGATTGCGCCGCCAGGAAGGGAACCGTCACCAGATGCGGCACCACCAGTCCTACTTTCCTGCGGCGATTCATTTTCTGTACCGCATCGCCAACCAATCCAGGGCCCTCCGCGCTGTAATTCACGCGTATATGTTCCAGCGAAAGAAACTGACGGAGACCGAACCGCGCGCCCACGCCGCGACATCGTTTGCTGATCACGCCGACAAAACGTTCACGGAACAGCGCGGTTCCGTTGATTCCGGCGCCGGGAGGCAGCGGCAACGGAAAAAATCCCAGAGCAAAGTCGCAAACATCCAGCTCCGAGGAGGGCAAGTCGAAAAGTCCGTTCAATCTTTTGATTTGCAGGGTAACTTTAGGGGCCGCACGCCTCAGAGCGCGGAGCATTCCGGGAAGAAGGACGACTTCCGCATAGTCGGTAGTGGCAATACTAAAGCGCATGTCGGCGGTCGCGGGATTGAAAGAGGGCTTCTCGTCGACCGCTTTGCGAATTATGTTCAACGCGTCGCCGATGGGAGCGGCAAGTTGGCGCGCACGCGCGGTGGGGGTCATACGCCGATTGGTTCGCTCAAACAAAGGATCGTCAAAAGTTTTTCTCAGGCGCGCGAGCAGATTACTCATGGCCGGTTGGCTCAACCGCATACGTCGGGCTGCGCCGCTCACGCTTCGTTCGATGATTAAAGCTTCGAATCCCGCGAGCAGGTTCAAGTCCATTTGCCGGATATTCACAGAATGAATATGACATATGGCTACTATCCATGCCAAGAAGCGCGTCAAAAGGTGCTAGCCTTCCGCTGTCGTCAGTATCTTGAGAGGCTGACGGTGTTGAGAGGATCTGATGAAAACTGAATGGCTTGCGTTGGTGATAGCTGTTCTGTTGGCGGCCAGTCCTTCGCCGTATCATCAGTCGGCGACGGAGGGCGCCACCGGGCAGAGTAAGACCGAGATTTATCAGTTTTCATCCGCTGAGCAGCGGGCCGTGATTCCATTCGAATTGCGGCAGAATACAATTTTTTTGAAGGTGAAAATTGCGGGCAGTGACGAGCCGCTCGACTTCACGTTTGACACTGGATCTGGATCGACCTACCTCGATACAGCGGTCGCCAAGCGGTTGGGACTGAAACCATCGGGAAGCGGAACGGTTCACGGCGCGGGCTCGGGAGAAGTGCCGGTGGAATATCTCGATTCAGTCACGCTGGAACTTGCAGGCCTGACTTCCTCTGGCCATCGTCTGAAGGTGACGAACTTAAGCGGGCTGAAACCGCACCAGGATGGATTTGTCGGATATGACTTTATCAAACGCTTTGCGATTACCATCGATTACGCCGCCGCGAAGATGACTATCGCCGACCCTTCCACATTTACCTATTCCGGCCCGGGAGAAAGTTTTCCGGTCAAATTTCGCGGACCCTGGCCCTATATCGACGGCACGGTCGTTGTTTCGGGAGTAAAGCCGGAGAGCGGAGAATTTCTGGTTGATAGCGGCTCCAGCGACGCGGTAGACGAACCAAGCATCGCGAAGACGACCGGCCCAGTAAGAAAAGTGCAAACGGGCGTCGGCTTGGGACAGCCTGGCGAAGGAGTCGTGGGCCGCGCTTTGTATTTGCAACTTGGTTCGTTTCGCCTGGAAGGCCCCATAGACTCGTGCTGTTCTGAAAATCCCGATCAGAAGCGAATGATCGGCACAGAAGTGCTTCGCAGGTTTACAGTGATATTGGATTACGCCCGCAGCCGAATAATTCTGGAGCCCAACACGCACTTCAAAGATCCGTTCCCCGACGCATAACGATTTTTTTAAGGCTGGACCAGGTTGGCGCGTATGGCGAAGCGGATCAGGTCGCTGAAGCTGCGAAACTCCATTTTGCGCATGATGTGATTGCGGTGGCTCTCCACCGTTCGCGTGGAAACGCCGATCATCGCGGCGGCTTCCTTGTTGCTTTTTCCGCTGGCGAGAAGCTGCACCACTTCCAGTTCGCGCTGCGACAGGGGCAGCTCGGCGGCGGCTGAATCTCTGGGGCCCGGGTCACGCACAAAACTTTCCGCCATGCTCATGGCCAGCTTACTGGTGAAAAAAGGTTTGTGCTGCTGGATATGGCGCACGGCGGTAAGCAGTTCGTGGTCCGCGTCGGACTTTAAAAGGTAGCCGCGCGCGCCGCAGCGCAGCACTTCTTTGGCTATCTCCTCGGAAAAGTGCATGGTGAGAATCAGCACGTCGGTGGTGGGCGATTGCTGGCGGGCCACGCGCGTGACTTCCAGCCCGTTTTTTTCCGGCATGGTGAGGTCGAGAACCATCAGGTCGGGGTGGTCGGTGGCGACCTTGTGCAGCGCCTCCACACCGGTAGCCGCTTCGCCGCAAACTTCCACGCCGGGTTGAGACTCGAGCAGCGAGCGAATTCCGCGGCGCACGACGGAATGGTCGTCAACTACCAGAACGCGGTACGCTCGGGAAATCTGCGGTCTGGGCGGAGCGGGCGCTTCTCTGGGCGCAACTGGTCTGGGCGGTACTGGCGCTTCTCTGGCCGCTGCGGCAGCCGCTTCGCTTGACATGGTCTGGGCCTCGTTTCCTCGCAAAAATCTTTTGCTCGATCAGCCGCGATTCGGGTCCGGCTTTGGCGGGATTGACGTTTTCCCGGCGCGGAAAGTTTCGTCCTGCGTTTGGCCGCCGAGTCGCCGGCGGTCTGAAAGCGGCAGTTCGACGCTGACGGTAGTTCCGCGTCCCGGTTCACTCTGTATATTGAGAACGCCTCCGAGCTGATTGACGCGCTCGCGCATTCCCGCGATGCCTATACCCATGGGCGGATTCCAACCGGTGGCGGCAGACGCGGGCGGCATGCCTACTCCGCGATCCTGCACGGTGACGCGCACTTTGTCGCCCGTGCGTTCGAGGATAATTTTGGCCACAGGGCTTTTGGAATGGCGATGGATGTTGGTGAGGGCCTCCTGCACCACGCGGAACAGCGCAATATCCATTTCTTTGGGTAAAGTTCCGAAACCGCGCTTGACTTTAAGCTTCACCGGGATGCCGCTACGTTCCGCAAAGCCGTTTGCGAAGCTGCGCAAGGCCGCCGCCAAGCCTGCTTCGTCGAGCAATAGAGGATGCAGGACGTAGGACACCGTCCGAACTTGCTGAATCACTTGCTCGGCGAATTCGCGGGCGGATTGAAGGAATCTGTTTCCAACTTTGTTGCGTTTCGGCAGCGCATCGCCCACGCGCGCGAGGGCCATTTTCAGCGCGGCCATTTCCTGCGAGACGGTTTCGTGCAAGTCGCGGGCCACGCGGCGCTGTTCTTCGTCACGCAAGGTGCGCAGGCGATCCGAGACGCGCCGAAAGCCCTCCTCAACCTGCAGGCGGTCGGTGACATCTTCGGTGACTCCAACAACGCGGAGCACACGCCCTTCTGCGTTGAACAATGGAAACCCACGGGCATGAAGCTCGCGTTGCCCGCGACCACCCGGCAAGTTGTAGCGAAAATCGTGCTCGAAGGGTATGCCTTGGGCGAAGGTGCGTTCGAGACGGCGGCGCGCCTCGTGGAGATCTTCCGGGTGCACATTGCGGCCGAGGTCCTGCATTTCGATCTCGCGCCCCTGGAAATCGAAACCGAACATTCGATACAGGTTATCGGAGCAAAGCACAGTTTTAAGTTGCGGATCGATTTCCCAACTTCCCATGTTGACGAGTTGTTCGGCCTGCGCCAGCAGGGCTTCGCTCTTGCGTAATTTCTCTTCGGTTTGCTTTTGTGCGGTGATGTCGTGGGTGAGCAAAGAGACCGAGGGCGGACGGTCATTGCGACGGGCCACGGGCAAAACACGCGCGTAGAACCAACGTTCGCCATCTTTCGATTCGACGCGGAATTCGAAGCCGTCGCCCTGGTGCGTGTCGATTACCCGGTGAAATACCGGGCTAAAGGGCCGGAACACTTCTTCTCCGAGCACTTCGATGGCATGGCGGCCTAGAAATTCTCCGCGCCGAGCGCTGGTGAGGGCGGGGCTGGAGCTCCACACGCCGAGGAATTTGCCGTCGGCATCCAGCTCGAACAGAAACTCGTCAAATGTTTCCGCCAGGGTGGCCAATGGGCGGGAAGCGGCTTCGAGCGGGTGTTTGGATCGAAAGCTGGAAAGGCCCGCGGGAACGGAGTCATGGTCGATGGTCTGCGAGCGTGGTTTTGAAGACGGACTACCTAGTTCTCGTAGTTTGCGGGCCACGGTTAGATGTTTCCGCCTGGGTTGCATTTGAACTTGAAGGTTCGTCGCATGAGCACACACTCAAACCTGTAGCAGCGAGAAACAAAGAGTTGTGGCAAAACGGAAGGCGAGCCCAGGATCCCCATTCCGGGGCATACGTTACTCTCACGTTAATAGCGTGTCAAGACATTTGTGTATGGCGGGACGCTTTGAGCGTCGACAGAGAGGCTTTTTGTGGTGATTACCCGGCCATTCGGGGCGTTTTACGGATAAGTTTATTAATTAATAAACAGCTACGAACGGCGTCTAATGTTGAACATGATTAAACGTGCGCACGTTCTCTTAGCCGCAGGGGCGGAAGAAATAATTTGTTGGATTGTCGCCGATCTGGGAGAGGCGGTTTCCTCTTTTGAATCTTGCAGTTAAGTGAGCGCCGCAAGGAAAATGCCGTACTGTTGCGAATTGAAACATAATCTCTGCGCTCCTATATTGATTAAGGTCGAGCTGGAAGGGAAGTTACCAGGAAATATCTCTAATGTCTCCTCGCCGAATTCCCGATTAGAAATATGGGAATGGATGGAATGGTTGACGCATCTGGTCCAGTGCCGCCTGCGGTCGCTGACGGAGCGCGTGTTCGAGTGAAAGAACACCGCGGCGGCACCGGCAAGATGCAAAGTTGTAGAACCTACATATCTCGTACAACGAGGCATGCGCCGGCGGCGCCATCTGACGCGCGCTGCAGACGTTCCGATACGTTTGCATTTTGCAAAGGCCTCGCAGACAGGAGACTTGCAGAATAGCGGACGCGTCGCCATGGATCGCCCGTTCCCTCGTCAGAAGGGGAAATCATGCCGTGCACGACCGCAGGCCGCATTCTTGTAGCCGGTCATACCTCAGCGTCAACTTCCTTCACCCTTAAACAACTTGAGCGCGAAGGTTGCGCGGTCCAATCGGTGGAAACAATCGCGGAAGCGGAGTCGTCGTTGCGCGCGGCGCGGTTCGACATCGTTCTGGCCGGTGAGATTCTGTCCGACGGACGTGGATACGATCTGACCGACAGCGTGGTGAACCGTTCTTCTACGTTGCTGGTGGCGATTGCTCTATCGGACGCATGTTTGTGGCTGCCGGTTGTGCAACATGGGGTGCGAACGCTCGGAGATCGAGCGTTGAATTCGCATACATTGCAATCTGAAATGACAGCGCTGTTGAACGAAAAGGCCGCGCTGGTGCAGCATCTGGCGGCGCCTTCACTTTACGCCTTTATGCCGCAGTCTGTGGCGCACCGGTTTATGGCTGGGCTTGATCAGCGGACGGGTCCGGAAGAAAGACGGGGACTGGTGTTCAAAGGCGCGTCGGAGGCGAAGAAATTGCCGCGGCCGCGGGCGGGTGATCGCGCGGGTAGCCCGGCGGCAGATGATTCCAGACGGCTAAAGGACGTTACCGAGAAATCGCCGGCTGCACCGCGCGGCGCCGTTCCGGAGAGGAATTTCCGATAGCGAAATCGGGAAGCAACTTCACAACCGTCGCGGAAGTGGAGTTACCGAGCCAATCGACACCGAGAGGAAGGAGGAATGGTCATGAAGCCAGCGGTGATACCGGGACGCGCGGTTCCCACGCAGAAGCATGCTAAAGGAGTGCCGCTCGGCGAGTCGTTGAGAGAGCAGGTGTCTTTGTGCGACCTTACGGACTGCCTGCTGTCGGCTTATGACGGAGTGGCGCGTCTGGCCTATGAGAAATTCAGCGTGCGCGGAAAAGATTCCGCGGGCAACGAACTGGAAGACTGGCTGGATGCGGAGCGTGAGTTGCTGGGGCAGATGGAAGTGGATGTGGCGGAAACCGGAGATTTCGTGAACGCGTTGGCGTCGGTGCCCGGGTATCGGAGCGCGCACATTTCTTTGGGCGTGGAACCTAACTGGATGCTGATTTTTGCGCGTCACGGTTCCGACGGGCATGTGAATATGCCGCGCATCGCGCATTCGCTCGATCCGTTGCGCGGGCCGCCGCCCATTGATGCGGATTCGCTGGCCGCGATGTGCGTGCACGCGGCGCGCGAGCAAACTCTGGTGCGTGGTGAGAAGAGCGGATGCACGGCAGAGCACCTTTTTTGTATTTGTGAGTTGCCGGCGGAGGTGGACCCGGCGTCGTGCCGGGCGATTGTGTCCGACGGAGTGCTGGGAATTCGTTTAGCTAAGGTTCGGGCGACGCCGCTGAACCGAAGTCAATTGTTGTTGACGCCTTGATGTATGGGGCGGCGACTGTGCTGTTAGTGAAAGCGAGGTGCGGAGCGTGGGCGCCGTGGCGACCTGCGGCGGGGCTGCAACCGAGAAAAGAAAACACGCCCGCCTGAAGTGTAAAGTGCCACGACATGGTTTACAGCGGGTGCCAGGACATCCTTTACACTTTTTCGCCGCCTGTTGTGCTCTTTTTTTCCGCGGAGGACGCGGAGGGAGCCCGTAGGGCGACCGCAGCGTTCTCCGCGGCGCCGCGCGCCACCACCAGTGCCCGCGCTGCGCGGCGCTTCAGATCGATCTCGCGAACGTACATGTGCCGGTAGCTCACCAGCAATTTTCTGTCGAAGCGCTCGACCCGCACGCGTTGGTTTGCCAGTGCGCCACACACGAACCAGCGATGCCGTTCGTCGCTGAGCATTCCTTGCGAGTTTAAACGCTGCACCTCGCTGCCCGCCGGATACTCCCACTCTTTCACCCGTTCTTGGTAGCTTCGCGGACTCCGCTGGTAGCGCTCGGCGGGACGCTTCATCTCCAGCGCTTCGTGCGGTCGTCGCTCGTTGTAACTCGAGCGAAATTCCTCCAGTGCCGCGGCCCACTCACTGAACTGCTGCGGCACGCCGCGGTGCCGCAGCGCCTCGCCCAGCGTGCGATGAAATCGTTCCACCTTCCCCTGGGTCTGCGGGTGACGCACGCGACCGTACAACAGCTGGATGCCTTGCTCGATCAGCCGTACCGAGAGCCGCGTCAATCCCCAGCCGTTCCAGGCCGACCACCACAACGTGCCCCGGTCCATCAGCATGGACTGCGGCACTCCATAACGCCGGAAGGTCTGCACCAAAAACGGAAAAGCTTTCGCGCCGCTCAACTCCGGCAGCGCATAGAGCCCCACCGCGTAGCGGCTGTGATCGTCCACGATCGACAGCGGATGACACGCGCCATCCGCCAACGGATATTTTCCCTTGCTGTCCATCTGCCACAACTCGTTCGGCTCCGAGCGCTCGAAGCGGCCCGGTGCCGGACCATGCGCGTCTTCGCGGACCAAGCCGTGACGCTCCAGGATCCGGTGGATGGTCCGCACCGCCAGCGGAATCTCTTCTTCGTGCAACAGCACCCGCAACTTTTTCGCGCCCCAACCGGTCTGCTGGCGCAAGATCACCACCCGCTGCTCTTTGCCGGCCGTGGTGCGCTGCGGGCTGCGGTGCGGCCGACGGCTGCGCTCCGATACTTGCGTTAAGCTGTCGGCCTGCCGGTAGCGCCGTCGCCAGAGATAACCCGTGGGCCGCGAAATCCCAAACTCACGGCAGAGCGCCGTCATGCGCTCCTTTCCGCTGATCGCTCGAATCACAAACTGCATCCGCTGTTCGTCCACGTCCATCCTTTTCCACGGCATGGTCTCCGACCCCCCTGGCCGAAAACTTTAACCGCGGTGTAAAGGATGTCCTGGCAACGACTGTAAAGGATGTCATGGCACCGTACACT